>NZ_RWJX01000051.1 GCF_004123805.1 Cellulomonas endophytica
GGTGCGCCCGGCGGCGCCGGGCGCACCGGGGGTGCGCGCCGGCGTGGCGCCGGCGCGGCCGGCGGCGGTCGCGGGGACCGCCGCCGGAGGCCTCTGGACGGACATGCTCAGCCCGCGTCCTGGACCGCCTGGAGGCCCGCCAGGGCCTCCTCGGGGGTCCGGTCGCCGGACGCGACGCCGATGAGCGCGTCCTTGAAGGCCGTGTTGAGGTCGGCGCTGACGGTCGCGAAGCGCGGCGAGGTCGCCTGGCCGGCGCCCTCCGTGTAGGCCTGCAGCGCCTCGAGCTGGCGGTCCGGGTCGACGAGGTCGATCTGGTCCCACTGCGGCGTGATGCCCTTGAGGGCCGGGATGTCGTTGAGCGTGTTCGCGACCGCCTGCTGGCCGGCCTCGCTCGTCGTCAGCCAGAGGGCGAAGGTCGTCGCGGCGTCCGCCTGGTCGGACTTCGCGCTCACCGCGAGCCCGTAGTCCGCGTCGCCGAACATCGTGCCGGTCTCGCCCGTGCCGGCCAGGTCGGGGAACGGCACCGGCACGATGGTGATCGGCTCCGGGTCCGCCACCCCCGCCGCCTCCATGGCCGCGACCATGCTGTCCCGCACCGCGTACTGCGTGTACCAGGTGCCCATCATGACCATCGCGTACTTCCCCGACATGAAGGCGTTGTTCGCGTCGGGGTACTGCTGCAGGCCGATGGCGCCCTCCTGCATGATCCCCTCGTCGAACAGCGCCTTCCAGGACTCCATCGCCCCGACGAAGCGCTCGTCGGTCCACGGGACCTCGCCCTGCGTGGCCTGCACGTACAGCCCGGGCTCGACGTTCTCGACGATGGCCTCGAAGGTGTCCATGTCGAACGCCCACTGGCCGGCGCCCTGGACGAAGCACCCGACGCCGTTGCTCTCGAGCGTGGCGCAGACCTGCTTCCACTCCTCGAGCGTGGTCGGGGCGGTCAGGCCGTACTCGTCGAAGACGTCCTGGTTCACCCAGAGGCCGCCCGAGTAGACGGCGCCGGCCGACAGCCCGACGAGCGTGCCGTCGACGGACAGCCCCTCGACCCCCGCCGGCGCCAGCTTCTCCTCCCAGTCGGCCCCGAGCGCGCCCTCGACCGCGGCCGTGAGGTCGAGCGCACCGGCGCCGAACGTCTCGACGCCGCCGTTCGCGGAGCCGGGCGCGACGTTGAAGACGTCGGGCCCCTCGCTCGAGGTGATGGCCGGGCCGAGCACGGAGTCGTAGGAGTCGATGGGCTTCGACACGAAGGTCACGTCGATGTCCGGGTGGTCCTCCTGGAACGCGGCGATGAGCTTCTCCGCGTTCGTCGCGTCGGGCGTCCACCCCCACCAGGTGATGTCCCCGCTCGTCGCCCCGCCGGTCGGGGCCGCGGCCGCACCGCCGCCCCCGCCGCCCCCGCCGCAGGCGGTCAGCGCCAGGACGGCCACCGCCGCCGCGCCCGCCGCCGCCCGGCGCCCGTGCCTCGTCCTCGTCGACGTCCGCATCACTGCACCCCAGTCCTGCCCACCGTTGGGCCTCGTGTGAGTAAGAAAGTTTCGCTGCAACTTTCTTCGTGGGTACAGTAGGTCGGCGCCGCGGCGGCGTCAACGCACGGTCGGAGGGGGCGGGCATGGCGGGTCGCACGGCCGGGCGGACCGCCGGGCGGACGGTGACGATCGCCGAGGTCGCGGCGGCGGCGGGCGTCTCGGTGCCGACGGTGTCCAAGGTCCTCAACGGCCGCCGGGGCGTCTCGGACGCGACCCGGGCGCAGGTGGAGCAGCTCCTGCAGGAGCACGGGTACGAGCGGCGGGGACGCGGGGCCGGCACCCAGGTCGGGCTCGTCGACTTCGTCATCAGCGACCTGGGCACCCAGTGGGCGACGGCGCTGCTGCGGGGCGCCCAGGCCGAGGCCTCGCGGCTCGGGACGGACCTCGTCGTCACCACAACCCACGGCAAGCCCGTCGGCACCCGGGACTGGACCGAGCACCTCCTCGAGCGCGGCTCCGACGGCGTCGTCCTCGTCGTCTCGGAGCTGCTCGACGCGGGGCGCAAGGAGCTCGCACGCCTGCGCATGCCGGTCGTGCTCGTCGACCCGGTCGGCACCCGTTCGTCGCCCCTGCCCACGGTCGCGGCCACGGACTGGGCCGGCGGACGCGACGCGACGGAGCACCTGCTGGCGCTGGGGCACCGCCGGATCGGCTTCATCACGGGGCCGCCGGAGCAGGAGTGCCACCGCGACCGGCTCGACGGCTACCGCGCGGCGCTGCTGCGCGCGGGGATCCCGCCCGACCCCGCCCTCGTGCGCCACGGCGACTCGCTCGTCGGGGGCGGCCTCCGGTTCGGCGAGGAGCTCCTGCGCCTGCCCGAGCCACCGACCGCCGTCATCAGCGGCTCCGACGAGCAGGCCTACGGCGTCTACGGCGCCGCGCGCGCCCTCGGCGTCGACGTGCCGGGGCAGCTGTCCGTCGTCGGGTTCGACGACGTCGACCTGTGCCAGTGGGTCTCCCCGCAGCTGACGACCGTGCGCCAGCCGCTGGCGGAGATGGCGCGCGAGGCGACGCGCATGGTCGTCGAGCTGTCCCGCGGCGGCCAGCCGCCCACCCCGAGGACCGAGCTCGCCACCGCCCTCGTCGTGCGCGCGTCGACCGCCCCGCCGCCGGGCTGAGCACCCGGCCGCGACGGCCGGTCTCCGCCCGGAGGACGGACGAGCCCCCCACCCGCGTCTCCGCGGATGGGGGGCTCGTCGTCGGTGCGCCCGAAGGGACTCGAACCCCCAACCTTCTGATCCGTAGTCAGATGCTCTATCCATTGAGCTACGGGCGCGTGGCCCTCGGCGGGCCGTCGACGAGGATACAGGTCCCGCGGCCCTCGCCCAAACCGGCCGCCGCCGAGGCCGCGACGGCCCGAGGGGCCGGCCCGGCGACGACACGGACGACACGGACGGGCGATGTCCGATCCGTCCCGTTGACGGCATTCGTCCCGGATCGCTAGAACGGCGGTGCGCGGGTGCCAACGGCGGCAACCCGGGGACAGGGAGGCATCATGCGCAGAACCGTCGCGGTCGTCGCGTGCACGCTCGGGCTGGTCGTCGCGGGGGCCGGGGCCGCCTCCGCCGGCGAGATCACCGGGAACGGCAAGCCCCTCCCGGTGAACGGGAGGTCCGAGTGCGCCTACTCCGGACTGAACGACGAGCCCGGCGCCCCCGGCCCCGAGGGCGGCCGCACCCAGAGCTACGGGCAGCTCGTCAAGGGCGGCTACATCGCCCCCCAGCAGTTCAACCCGAGCATGGCCTGCAACCCGAACGCCGCCCCGCCGGCGCCCTGACCGAGGGGCACGAGCGGGCCCCGGCCGCGCGGCACGGCGCGGGCGGGGCCGGGACGACGACGGCCGGGTCCGCGAGGGGCGGACCCGGCCGATCGGCGACCGAGGGCGGGCGCCAGGGCGGAGACGGTGGGATTTGAACCCACGGAAGAGGTTGCCCCCTTCACGGCCTTAGCAGGGCCGCGCACTAGACCGGACTATGCGACGTCTCCCGGACCACGGGCAGGGTACCCGCGCACGCGGCACGGACCAAAAGCAGCGCGCGCGCCGCCCGTCCGGCACCGGCGGCGGCGGGCACCTGGGACGGTGCTGATGCCCTCGGGTCGCCGCGCCGGGCCTCCCACCCGAGGATGGGCGATCGTGCGCCGAGCCACGGCCGTGCGGCTGGACCCCCTGCCGCAGCCGACCCCCGTCCCCGCCCCCCGGGAGGGGTCGCCGCCCCGGCCTGCCGCGGACCCGCCGCCGCACGAGGTGCCGGGCTCCGTCGACGAGGCGCTCGCCGCCGCCGCCGACTGGTCCGACCTCCCGCACCCGGGCGGGGGCGCGACCGTGCGGCTCTGGGAGGCGCTCGCCACGCTGGGCGCCGCCGACCTGGAGGTCGCCCGTGCGGTCGAGCCGCACCTCGACGCCCGGGCGGTGCTGCACCAGGCGGAGACCGCCGGGCACCCCGTCGACCTGCCGGCCGTGCTGCGCGGCCCCGGGACGACGTGGGGCGTGTTCGCCGCCGAGGGCCCGGGGGTCCGGCTCGACGCCGTCCCCGGCACGGGCGGCTGGACCCTCACCGGCACGAAGCCCTGGTGCTCCCTCGGCGACCGGCTCGACGCCGCCCTCGTCACGGCGCACCTGCCCGACGGCGGCCGGGGCCTGTTCGCGGTCGCCCTGCGCCACCCCGGCGTGCGCACCGACGGGACGACCTGGGCCGCGCGCGGGCTCGTCGGCATCCCCAGCACGCCGCTGGTGCTCGGCGCCGTCCCGGCCGCGCCCGTCGGTCCCCCCGGGTGGTACCTGGAGCGGCCCGGGTTCTGGTGGGGCGGCCTCGGCGTCGCCGCGTGCTGGTTCGGCGGCACGGTCGGGCTGGCGCGGCGCCTGCACGCGCACGCCGCCGGGCGCGGTGACGACCCGCTGACCCACCTCGCGCTGGGCACCGTGGACCGTCTCGTGCAGGACGGGCGCCGGGCGCTCGCCGAGGCCGCCGTGCTCGTCGACGCCTCCGGTGCCGACCCCGGGTCGGTGGGCCGCGACGAGGGGTCGCGGCTGGCCAGGCGCGTGCGGGCGACGGTGGCGCGCGGCGCCGAGGGCGTGCTGTCCGCCGTCGCGCACGGGCTGGGCCCGGCGCCGCTCACGCAGGAGGCCGAGCACGCCCAGCGGGTCGCCGACCTCGAGGTGTACGTCCGCCAGGAGCACGCCGAGCGCGACGCGGTGGCCCTGGGCCGCTCCCTGGCCGCCGGCCCCGCGCCGTGGTGACCTTCGACGGCCGCGCCCCCGGCCGCCCGCCCGGCGACTGGGACGCGCGCCTGGCCGCCCTGCCGCCGCTGGCCGTGCCGTCGGGCCGCACCGTCGTCGTCGCCGCGCACCCCGACGACGAGACGCTCGGTGCCGGCGGCCTGCTCGCCGCCCTCGCCGCCGCCGGCCGGCCCGCCGACGTCGTGGTCGCCACGGACGGCGCCGCCTCCCACCCGGGCTCGCCGACGCTGGCACCCGAGGCCCTGGCAGCGCTCCGGGCCGACGAGGTGCGCGCCGCCGTCGCCCTGCTGTCCCCGCGCTCGGCGGTGCACCTGCTCGGGCTGCCCGACGGCGGGCTGCGCGAGCACCGGGACGCCTTCGCCCGCGCGCTGCTGGCCGCCCTCGCGGAGGGCGACCCCGACGGGCCCGGACCGGCGGCGCCCCTGCGCCTCGTCGCGCCCTGGCGGGGCGACGGGCACCGCGACCACCGGGTCGCCGGCGAGGTGGTCGCCGAGGTCGCCGAGACCCTCGGCGCCGAGCTGTGGGAGTACCCGCTCTGGTTCTGGCACTGGGGCGACCCGGCGCAGGCGCCCGCCCTCGCGGGGCTGCCGCTGACGCCGCGGTGGGCCCTCGCCAAGCGCCGCGCCGTCGACGCGCACGCCACCCAGGTGCTCCCGCTCTCCGCGCACCCCGCCGACACCCCGGCGCTGCACCCGCGCTTCCTGCGCGCCTTCGACCGGGACGCCGAGCCCTTCGTCGTGACGCCGGCGCCGGGCGCGGGCCCCGCGACGCGGGGCGAGCAGGGACCCGCCGCCGCCGAGCGGCCCGGCTACTTCGACGCGCTCTACGGCCGCCACGAGGACCCCTGGGGCTTCGTCCACCGGCCCTACGAGGCCCGCAAGCGCGCCCTCACGCTCGCCGCGCTCCCGGACGCCCGGGTCGGCGCCGCGCTCGAGCTCGGCTGCAGCATCGGCGTGCTCACGGAGGCGCTCGCGCCGCGGTGCGACCGCCTGCTCGCGGTCGACGTCGCCGAGGTCGCCGTCCGGCGGGCCCGGGCCCGCACCGCCGGCCTGCCAGGTGTCCGCGTCGAGCGCGCCGACGTGCGCGACGGGGTGCCCGCCGGCCCGTGGGACCTCGTGCTGCTCTCGGAGGTCGGCTACTACCTCGACGCCGCGGCGCTGACGGCGCTCGTCGACCGGCTCGCCGCCGCGACGACGCCCGGCGGCACGCTGCTGACCTGCCACTGGCGGCACCCCGTCGCGGACTACCCGCTGCCCGGGGACACCGTGCACCACCTGCTCGCGGACACGCTGGCCGCGCGCGACGAGGGGTGGACCCGCCTCTCGACGCACGTCGAGGAGGACTTCCTGCTGGACGTGTGGTCGACGGACGCCCGGTCCGTGGCCCGCCGGACCGGCCTGCGGTGAGCGCCCGGCACGGGTCCCCCCGCACCGCACCGGCCCGGCCGGTCGCGCACGTCGTCGTCGTGGTGCCCGCCCGCGACGAGGAGGCGCTCGTCGACCGCTGCCTGGCCTCCGTCACCGCCGCCTGCGCCCGCCTCGCGGCCGCGACCGGCGTCGGCGCGGAGGTGCTCCTCGTCGCCGACGGCTGCACGGACGCCACGGCCGAGCGGGCCCGGGCGCACGCCGTGCGGGTGCTCGAGACCCCCGCCGCCGGGGTCGGCGCGGCGCGGGCGCTCGGCGCCGCCACGGGGCTGGCGGGCTCGCCCGCGCCCGCGGGGCGGACGTGGCTGCTGTGCACCGACGCGGACACGTGGGTGCCGCCGGACTGGGCGCTCGAGCACGTCGCGCTGGCGGACGCCGGCGCGGACCTCGTGCTCGGGACGGTCCGCCCCGACCCCGACGACCTGCCCGAGCGCGTCGTCCGCCTCTGGCGCTCGACCCGGGTCCCCGGACGTCCGAACGGCCACGTGCACGGCGCCAACCTCGGCGTGCGCGCGGACGCCTACGCCGCGGTCGGGGGCTTCGCCGCGGTCGAGGGCGACGAGGACGTGGACCTCGTCGCCCGGCTGCGGGCCCTCCCGGACGTGCGCGCGGTCGCGAGCGACGCCGTCGACGTGCTCACCTCCGGCCGCCGCGTCGGGCGCACGACCGGCGGCTACGCGGGCTACCTGCGCGCCCTGGCCGTCCGGGCCCTCGCGGACGAGCGCGAGGACCGCACCGAGCCGGCCTGAGCCGGTCGGTGCGGTCCTCGTCGTGCCCGGGCGTGCGCCGGGTCAGGCCACCGGCACCGGCTGCGCGTGCCAGATGTGGTCGAGGTAGTCGCGCATGGAGCGGTCGGAGGAGAAGAAGCCGCTGCGCGCCACGTTGAGGACCGCGGAGCGGGACCACGCGTCGGCGTCGGCGTAGGCCGCCTCGACCCGCGTCTGCGCCTCGAGGTACGCGGCGAAGTCCGCCAGCACGAGGAAGCGGTCCTCGTAGAGCAGGTTCGACACGATGGGCTCGAAGGTGCGCCGATCGCCGCCGGAGAACGCCCCCGAGGCGATGAGGTCCAGCGCGTGCCGCAGCTGGGCGTTCGACTCGTAGAAGGCCGTCGGCCGGTAGCCGTGCTCGACGAGGTCCGACACCTCCGGCTCCGTGAGGCCGAACAGGAAGAAGTGGTCGTCGCCGACGAGCTGGCGGATCTCGACGTTCGCGCCGTCGTCCGTGCCGATCGTCAGCGCCCCGTTGAGGGCGAACTTCATGTTGCCCGTGCCGGAGGCCTCCTTGCCCGCGAGCGAGATCTGCTCGGAGAGGTCGGCGGCGGGGATCAGGCGCTCGGCGAGCGTGACGTTGTAGTTCGCCGGGAAGGCGATCCGCAGCCGGCCCTGCAGGGCGGGGTCGGCGTTGATCGTGCGCCCGACGGCGTTGATGAGGCCGATCGTCTGCTTGGCCATCTTGTAGCCGGGGGCGGCCTTCGCGCCGAAGGCGACCGTGCGGGGCGTGAGGTCCTCGGCGCGGATCTCGCCGCGGCGGACCCCGTCGTAGAGCGCGACGACGTGGAGCAGCTTCAGCGTCTGGCGCTTGTACTCGTGCAGGCGCTTGACCATGACGTCGAGCATCGCCTCGGGGGCGATCTCGATGCCGTCGCGCACCTTCAGCAGGTCGACGAGGCGCGTCTTGTTCGCGGCCTTCACCTCGCGGAAGCGGCGGCGGAACTCCGGGTCCTCGGCGAGCGGCTCGAGCTCGCGCAGCCGGTCGAGGTCCGTGACCCAGCCGTCGCCGATGGCCTCCGTGATGAGGCCCGACAGGCGCGGGTTCGCCAGCCGCACGAAGCGGCGGGGCGTCACGCCGTTGGTGACGTTCGTGAACTTGTCCGGGTAGAACTCCGAGAAGTCCGACAGGACCTTGTCCCGCAGCAGCTGGGAGTGCAGCTCCGCGACGCCGTTGACCTTCTGGCCGGCGACCGTGGCCAGGTGCGCCATGCGGACCGCGCGCTCGGGGTGCTCGGCGATGATCGACATGCGGCGCACGCGCAGCTCGTCGTCGGGGAACGCGAGGCGCACCTCGTCGAGGAACTCCTCGTTGATGCGGTAGATGATCTCCAGGTGCCGCGGCAGCAGCCGCCCGAGCAGCTCCACGGACCAGACCTCGAGGGCCTCGGGGAGCAGCGTGTGGCAGGTGTAGGCGAAGCACTTCTGCGTGAGCGCCCACGCCTCGTCCCAGTCCCAGCCCTTCTCGTCGAGCAGGATGCGCATGAGCTCGGGGATGGCGATGACCGGGTGCGTGTCGTTGAGCTGGAAGATGATCCGCTCGTCGAGCCCGTGCAGGTCGAAGTCCGCCGGGAGGACCGTGTCGATGAAGTCCTTCAGCGACGCGGCCGCGAAGAAGTACTGCTGCTGCAGGCGCAGCTCCTTGCCCTGGGGCGTGGAGTCCTCCGGGTAGAGCACCTTGGAGATGTTCTCCGCGGCCGTCTGCGCGCGCACGGACGCCGTGTAGTCGCCCGAGTTGAAGATCTGCAGGTCGAAGGACTCCGTGGCCGAGGCCGACCACAGCCGCAGCGTGTTCACGCGGCCGTTGCGGTAGCCGGGGACCATGTAGTTGTAGGGCACCGCGCGGACCTGCCAGGCCGGGACCCACGTCGTCGTGAGGCGGCCGTCGACCGTGGCCGTCTCCGTGTGGCCGCCGAAGCCGATCGTCACGGCGTGCTCCGGGTGCGGGAACTCCCAGGGGGACCCGAGCTCGAGCCAGCTGTCGGGCTTCTCCACCTGCCAACCGTCGACGAACGTCTGGCGGAAGATGCCGTACTCGTAGCGGATGCCGTAGCCGATGGTGGGGATGTTCATCGTCGCGAGGGAGTCGATGAAGCACGCCGCGAGCCGGCCGAGGCCGCCGTTGCCCAGGCCCGGCTCCTTCTCCAGCGAGCGCAGCGAGGTGAGCTCGATGCCGAGCCGGCCGAGGCCCTCCTCGACGACCTCCTCGAGGTCGGTGGCCAGCAGCGCGTTGTTGAGCTGGCGGCCGAGGAGGAACTCCGCGGAGAGGTAGGCCACGGACTTGGCCTGCACCTCGCGCTGGTGCTGCAGCGTCCGCAGCCAGCGCGACATGAGGTGCCCGCGCACCGTACGGGCGAGCGCGAGGTACTGGTCGTTGCTGGACGAGCGCTCGAGGGTCACGCCCTGGCCGAAGGTCAGCTCGCGCAGGAAGTCCTGCACGAAGCCGTCCACGGTGTGCTCGGGCGTGGCGATCTGGTCGTCGGCGATCTGGGTCACGCGGGTCACGGTAACCGGGCCGGGGGCGGTTCGTCATGTGTTTGCAGGGTCTGCAAACCATTTGCACCCCCCGGGCGGGCCGGGGTGCTGGTCAGGGGCGTCCGGTGCCCGCGCCGGGGCCCTGGCGCCGGCTGCTCAGCAGCACCCACACGGCGGCGACGACGCCGGCGAGGACCGCGATGCCGGAGCCGATCCACAGCGCGGTGCGGGCGCTGCCGCCGTCGTCGTCGCGCTCGTCGGCGGCCGTGGTGGACGCCGACGACGAGGGGGTGGGCTCGGGCCCGGCCGTCGTCCCCGCGGCCCCGTCCGCCGAGGGCTCGGGGCTGGGGGCCGCTGCCGAGGGTGCGGGGTCGACGGGTGCGGGGTCGACGGGCGCGGCCTCCGGGGTGGCGGCGGGTGCGGCAGGCGCGACCGTGAAGGCGATCGTGCCCTCGACGGGGTGCCCGTCCGCGGAGACGACCCTCCATGCCAGGGTCCACGCCCCGGCGGCGAGCGGCTCCGGGAGGTCCGCGACGACGGTCGTGCCCTCGACCACGGGCGTCAGCGCGGGGCCGGCGGCGCCGTCCGGGCCCGTGAGGACGAGCTGGTTCGACAGGTCCAGCGGCACGTCGCCGAACTGCAGGGTGAGCCGCTCCGGGGAGGCGGGCACGGTCTCGTCGGGAGCCGGGGAGCTGCCGACGAGGGCGTCGTGCGCGGCCGCCGGGACGGCCGTGGCCAGCCCGCCCAGGCCCAGAAGGGCGACGAGGGCCGCGACCGCCGCGACCACCACGGCCGGCGCGGGGCCGGTGCGCGGCGCACGCTCGGGCGCCGGCCGTCCGGGGGTGCGACGGGCGGGGGCGACGGGGGCGGGACTCACCGCGGCAGGCTACCCGCCGCTCCTGGGACGACCCGTGCCCGAGGGCGTCAGGCGTCCTCGCCCCAGCCCTCCGCGTCCGCGAGCGCCACCCGCGCCAGCCGCATCTCGCCGTCCGGCGCCGCACCGGTCTCGCCCAGGGCGCTCCAGCCCACGCGCTCGAGCTCGCGCCGCCCGTCCGGCGTGACGCGCACCGTGCTGATGCCGACGTTCGGCAGGGGGCGTGCGGGGACGTCCGACAGCATCGTGAGCAGCGCCAGGAGCGTGAGGCCGTGCGAGACGACGAGCACGTCGCCGCCGTCGGCGAAGTCGCGCTCCACCGCCCGGTAACCCTGCGCGACGCGGGCGAGGAAGCGCCGGCCGGACTCGCCGTTCGGCAGGCCCGGGTGCGTCCCCTCGAAGACGCCGCGGAACAGCTCGCGGCCGTCCACCTGGGTGGCGAGCACCGTCTCGGGCTCCGCCTCGAGGTCCCCGAAGTTCAGCTCACGCAGGCGGGGGTCCTCCCGCAGCCCGACGCCGGGGTGCGGCTCGAGGAGCATCCGGGCGGTCGTCACCGCGCGCGGGGAGTCGCTGGAGCGCGCGCCGACGAAGGGCACGTCGGCCAGGGCGGCCGCGGCGGCGCGGATGCCGTGGAGCCCGTGCGCGGTGAGCTCGGAGTCGGTCCAGCCCTGCAGGCGCAGCTCGTCGTTGAAGCGCGTGCGCCCGTGCCGCACGAGGTGGATCCGCAGCTCGACGCGGACCGGGGGCGGGGGCGCGGCGTCGGGCACCCCGTCCGCGCGGGCCGGGTCCTCCCGCAGCCCGTCGCGGGGCGCCGCGCCGTCGCCGGTGCGGCCTGCGGTGGAGGCGGCCGGGTGGGCGTCGGGGTGGTCGTCGGTCGCGAGGGGGGCAGCCGTGTCGCTCATCGCGACGAGCCTAGGTCGGCCGGTCCGACCCGGCCCGGCGGGCGGCGTCGTGCGGCCCTGGGCTGCCGCGGCCGCCCGCGCCGACCCCTCGGCTCTCGCCGGGGACGAGGCGCCGTGCCCCGGCGCTCGCGTGCGACGAGGCCTTGCGCTCAGGCGCTCGCGTGCGACGAGGCCTTGCGCTCAGGCGCTCGCGTGGGACGAGGCACCGCCCGGGCGCCGCCGGGGCTCGAGCGCGAGGGCCTCCGCCGCACCGAGCAGGCCGGCGACGGCGCCGCGGGAGCGCTCGACGTGCAGGGCGGCCGCCTCGTCGCCGCAGGCGTCGAGCAGCGTCGTCCAGGCCTCGCGCACCTCGGCGCCCCCGGGCACGCGGTGCGGTGCGCGGCGGGCCCGGACGTGCACGGGCAGCCCGTCGGCGAGGAGCTCCAGGCGGGCGGTGAGGCGGGCGAGGTCCTGCTCGTCCAGCGGCACCTGGCGCACGTAGGCGCGCACGTCCTTGCGCAGCCGCCGGAGCAGGAGCAGCTCCCGGGGACCGGCGCGACGGCCGTCCCGGCGCAGGGCGTCGAGCGCCCGCTCCGTGCGGGCGCGCAGCAGGGCCTGCTCGCGCCGGTGCCGGCCGGCGGCGCCGGGCAGCAGTCCGCGCGGCCCGCCCCGCCGGCGGACGCCGAGCGCGGCCAGGGCCGCGGCGGGCGGGCCGGCGGCCACCGCCGTGACAACCGCGGCCACCGTCAGCAGCTCGTCCACCGCTCCCCCGTCCCCCGGGCGGCACCCTCCGCCCGGACCCCCATGCTGCCGCGTCGCCCTGTGGACCCGCCAGAGCCCGTCCCCCGGGTCACCCCGCCCCTCCCGCCACCGCCGGCGGCACCCGGCACCGGTCCGCGGAACAGGCGCTGCAGCGGCACGGCGACACGCCGCGGAAGGGGGGGTGGCGACCGGCGTGGCGCCCCGCCACTGCAGCGTTCCTCCACGACACCGACCAGCAGGCCCTGCCGACGAGCCGCCCGCGCGCCCCTGCGCCCTGCTGACCAGATGCTGCAGCGGCGCGGCGACACACCGTGCCCGGGCAGGCCCGGGCGGCGTGTCGCACCCACCGGTGCAGCATCCCTTCACGAGGACGTCCAGCGCTCCCCGACGACGAGCCACCCGCACGCGCCTGCGCCCTGGCGAACGGATGCTGCAGCGGCGCGGCGACACACCGCGCACGGGCGGTCCCAGGCGGCGTGCCGCACCCACCGGTGCATCGTCCGTTCACGACGCAGGCCGGCGCGGGGTGTTGAGCGGGTCAGGCGTCGGCGAGCGCCGGGGTGGCCGCGCCGGCGGGGGTGGCCGGCGTGACGCCGAGCGCCTCGGCCAGGAGGCGCAGGGTGCTCTCGCGCTCCGGCGAGCGCCGGGGGTCCGTGCCGCGGAACGCCCCGGAGACGGGCTGCACCATCACCTCGTCGGCGCCGATCCCCGCGGCGAGCGACGCCAGCTCGGCGGCCGCCTGCTCGGGCGTGCCGACCACCCAGGAGGCCGTCACCTCGTCGAGCAGGCCGGTGGCCGTGACGGGCAGCGGCGCGGCCTCCGCGTCCTCGACGAGCTCCTGCGGCTCGAGCGTCTGCCCGCCGCGCAGGCGCCACATGCTGCGCGCCTGCGGGAGGACGAGGCGGCGCGCCTCGGCCGGGGTCGGCGCGACCGCGGCGTTGGCCACGAGGATCGTCCGGGGGGCGTCCAGGGCCTCCGACGGGCGGAACTCGCGCCGGTACAGCGCCGTCGCCTCGTTCACCCCGCGGCCGGCGAAGTGGTGCGCGAACACGTAGGGCAGCCCGAGCTCGGCCGCCAGCCGCGCCGAGTACAGGGACGAGCCGAGCAGCCAGACCTGCGGCACGCTCGTCGCGCGTGGCGTGGCCCGCAGCTCGTACGTGCGGTCCCCCAGCCGGACGCCGACGCCCTCCGGGCCGAGCAGGGTCGCGAGCGTCGCGACGTCGTCGGGGAAGGTGTCGACGCCCTCCTCGCGGGCGCCCCGCCGCAGCACGTGGCTCGTCACGGGGTCCGAGCCGGGCGCGCGCCCCAGGCCCAGGTCGACGCGGCCGGGGAAGGCCGCCTCGAGGAGCGCGAGCTGCTCCGCGACGACCAGCGGCGCGTGGTTCGGCAGCATCACGCCGCCCGACCCCACCCGGATGCGGTCCGTCGCGGACGCGACCATCGCCATGAGGACGGGTGGGTTCGTCGCCGCGACGGCGGGCATGTTGTGGTGCTCGGCGACCCAGAAGCGCGTCAGCCCGAGGGCGTCCGCCGTGCGGGCGAGCGCCAGGCTCGCGGCGAGGGCGTCGCCGGTGGTCTGGTCGGAGCGGACGGGCACGAGGTCGAGCACGGAGAGCGCGGTCACCCCTGCGGCAACCCGGCGCACCGCCGACGTGTTCCGGCACCCGCACCCGCACCCGCCCCTGCGGCCGTCCGCCCCGGCGTAGGTTCGGCGCGTGCCCGACTGGCTGCAGGTCGTCCTCGCGGTGCTCGGCGGCCTGCTGCTGCTGTGGCTGGTGCTCCTCGCGCTGCTCTGGCGGGAGAGCCGCCGCGACCCCGACGCGCTCACCTGGCGCGAGGCGGCGAGGCTCGTGCCCGACGTCGTGCGCCTCGTCCGGCGCCTGCTGGCCGACCCGACGACGCCCCGCTCCTCGCGGCTGTGGCTCGGCGCCCTGCTCGTGTACCTCGTCATGCCGATCGACCTCGTGCCGGACGTCGTGCCCGTGCTGGGGTACGCCGACGACGCCGTCGCGGTGGCGCTCGTGCTGCGGCACGTGGTGCGGCACGCGGGCCCGGGGTCCGTCGAGCGGCACTGGCCCGGCTCCCCGGCGGGGCTGCGCACCGTGCTGGCGCTGGCCGGCGTCGGGAAGGACGACGGGAAGGGCGACGGCGCCGGACGGCCCGGCTAGGGGCACCCTGCAGCGGCGGCCGCGTCGCGGGCGGGAGGTCCGGCGCGGCCGGGAGCGGGGGTGGTCAGCCGCGGTCGGGGCGCAGGCCGACGAGCAGGAGGCCGAGGTACCGCTCGCCGCGCCCGGGGTCCGGGGCTCCGGTCCGGGCGGCGTGGTCGACGCCGCGCAGGAGGCGGAGCACGTCGTCCACCGTCACGTCGCGACGGACCGTCCCCGCGCCGCGCGCCCCCACGAGCAGCCGGCGCAGCGCGGTGAGCAGCTCGTCGGCCGCGGGGCCCTGCGACGGGCCGCCGGCGCCGAGCACCTCGGCGAGGACGCGGTCCCGGGCGAGGGCGGCCAGCCCGTCCCGGAGGAAGCGCGCCAGCGCGTCGGCCGGGTCGCCGGCGGCGGCCCGGCGGGCGGCGTCGCGGAGCCCCGCGAGCCCGGGCTCGGCGAGCGCCGCGGCGAGGTGCGCGCGCGTCGGGAAGTGGCGGTACACCGTGCCGGTGCCCACGCCCGCGCGCCTCGCCAGGGTGTTGAGGGGGAGCGTGAGGTCGCCGGACGCCACGGCGTCCCGCGCGACCGCGAGCACGCGCTCACGGTTGCGCGCGGCGTCGGCGCGCAACGGGGCCGACGCACCGGGACCGGTCGCGACCAGGCCGCGCGAGGACGGCACACCGGGCGCGCTCACGCCTGCAGCATAGGAGGACGACCCGTCCGATCGGACGGGTCATCCGCTCCACGCGGACGGGTCATCCGCTCCGGACGAGCACGTCACCGGCTCCGGACGGAGGGGTCATCCGCTCCGTCCCGACGCGTCGGGCTGCCGCGAGATCCGGGACGACGCCCGTGCCGCACGACGACCCGAGGACGAGCGCCGCCGGACCGGGCGACGGACCGGAGGGCGTGTCCGCCCCCGGCCCGGTGCCGGCCTGCCCGTGTCAGGGCTGCGGCGGGCGCGGTGTCCGGTTGTCGTAGCGCTCCACGACCTCGTGGTGGCTGGTGTTCGCGCGCTGCTTGTTCAGGGCCAGCGCGAGCACGAGGGACAGCACGCCCGCACCCATGAGGATGTAGCCGATGACGTTGATGTTCATGACGGACCACACGTCCGGCTCGATGCCGAACGCGAGGATGGCCCCCACGGCGATGAGGAAGATCCCGGTACCGACGCCCATCGTCCTGCCCTCCTTCTCCCCCTGCGGGTGCCGCCCGAGCGGCGCACCCGTCCCGATCATCGTGCTGGCGGCACCGCGGCGCGCGGCGAGCACGCGACGTCACCCGGTCGGCGCACCTCGGGGCGCTGCGACCCGGGGCCACGAGGACGCCGACAGGGCGCCCGGACCGGCCCGGCCACGCCCGGGTGAATCCGACGGACGGCAACGTTTCCATGCCTTTGCATGGAGCAGCGTCTGTCGTACTGTCCTCCCCGGCGCCGCCCGCGGGTTCGCCCCCCTGCCCCACGGGCGGCTGCCACCCATTCCGGCCGGCCCGGCGACGAGGCCCTCGTCGCCGGGCCCGGTGCCGGGCGGTCACCTCCGGCGGCCGTCACGGCCGTCGGGCCGGGGGCTGGTGTGCCTGCGGGGCTCAGGGGCGCAGGAGCACCTTGAGGGCCTCACGGAGGTGCATGAGCCGGTAGGCCTCGGCGATCTCGGACAGGGGCAGCTCGCGGTCGAACACCCGGCGGGCGTAGGTCACCCGGACCAGGGCGTCCGTCGGTTCCTGCAGGACGGGGTCGGGGACGTCGACGACGCGGACGTCGCCGGCGGCGTGCATGAGGGTGGCTCTCATCCGGTCTGCTCCTTCTCGGGGTGGGCGGCGGCGTGCTAGGCGTCGGTGACGTGCTCGCCCCGGTGAGCGGCGGGGTGCTCGTCGTCGACCTCGTCGAGCGCGAGGTGGACCACGAGGCGACCGGCGACGGCCCCGTGCCAGTGCTCCTCGGAGGGCTCGACCCAGACCCGGTCGCCGGGGCGGACGACCTGGGCGGGCGCGCCGCGGCGCTGCACCAGGACGATGCCCTCGGTGACGAACGCGGTCCGTGCTGCGGTCCGTGCTGCGGTCCGTGCTGCGGTCCGTGCTGCGGTCCGTGCTGCGGTCGGTGCTGCGGTCGGCCACGGAAGGGTCCGAGGGCGCGGTGGGGGAGCTCAGAGCCGGGCGGGGAACGCGGTGCGGCGGCCGTGGACCGTCAGCGCCAGCGCGACCAGGCCCAGCGCGGCCATGACGACCGGGAGGGCCAGTCCCCCGGCCGTTCCCAGGACCACCGCCCCCACGACGCCGGCGCCGAAGATGGCGAGGTTGAACGCGACCGGCAGGAACGCGTTCGCGAGGTCCGCGTCGGCGCCGCCGGCCGTCGTCAGTGCCGCCTGCAGCTGCGCGGAGGCCCCGCCGAAGGCGAGCCCCCACAGGGCGACCGCGACCAGCACGGCGGCGGGCGAGCGGTGCGCGACGAGCAGCACCACGGCCGCGACCACGAACACACCGACGCTGCCGTGCAGGAGCGGCCGGGGGTGACGGTCGAGCAGGAGCGCGGTCACGACGATCCCGGCGATGGACGCGACCCCGGTGACCAGGAGCACGAGGTCGACGGACAGGCCTGTCCCGCCGGCGCGCAGGTACGGCGCCACGTAGGTGTAGGCGGTGCTGTGGGCCAGCATCCAGGCGACGATGACCGCCAGGACCACCACGATCCCCGGGATCCGGAGCACGTGGCGCAGCGGCAGCCGCCCGGCCCCCTCCGGGGCCTCGGCGTCCGGCACGAGCCGCGCCACGAGGACGAGGACGACGAGCGCCGCCACGCTCAGACCCCCGAAGGACCAGCGCCAGTCGACGGTGGTGCCGAGCCACGAGCCGAGCGGGGTGCCGAAGGCGAACCCGACGGGGGCGCCGGTGGACACGACCGCCAGCGACAGGCCGGCGTGCCGGGCGGGGCTGATGCGACGGCCGTAGGCGGCGAGCATCCCCCAGATGACGCCGGAGAAGGCGCCGGCGAAGAAGCGGGAGACGAGCGAGAGGACGACGTCGTCGGACAGCGCGGTGACGGTGTTCGAGACGACGAGCCCCGCGATCGTCACGAGGAGGAGCGGCTTGCGCCGCAGCCGGCGGGTGAGGGCGATGGCGGGCACCGTGACCACGACCGTGCCGAGCGCGTAGGCGCTGACCAGCTGCCCGACGGTGCCCTCGCTGGTCCCGAGCCCCTCGGCGATGACCGGCAGCAGGCCCGCGGGCATGGTCTCCGCCGCGACGAGGACGAAGCCCATGGCCGCGAGCAGCAGCAGGGGCAGGAGCGGGAGCCGGTCGGCGTCGCTCGGGGCGACGGTGCGGGGCGCGGACGGCCCTGCGGGCGGGAGCGTGCTGGTGGTCACGGAGATCCTCTCGGGGCGGCACGACGAGCGGCACGGAGAACAGGTGCTGCGGGACAGCGGTGGGACGGCGGTGGGACGGCGGTGGGACGGCACGCACGGGCGCGACGGGGCGGCTCGGAGGCCGGTCGGCGGCCCGCGGTGGCGCGGTGCCCGGGCCGGGGACGCTGCTCGTCGGGCCGGGCAGGCACGACGCTAGGTCGGTCGCCGTCGCTCGGACACTCCCTGCTGGTACACCCCTGCGCAGGGTCTGTCCGCCCCCGCGCGCGTGAGGTCGACTGGGCTCCGGCACCGCAGGGGTGCCCGACCGGAGGCGGTCCGCATGAGCACCCAGACCACCCCGCCCGTCCCCCCGACGGGGACGACGTCCGCCCTCGTCGGGGCCGGGCCCGGCCGCGGGGCAGCCGTGGCCCGCCGCTTCGCCGCCGAGGGGTTCGCCATCGCCCTGCTGGCCCGCACCCCTTCGCGGCTCGACGACCTGGTCGGGTCGCTGCGCGCCGGCGGCACCGAGGCCCGCGCCCGTGCCGTGGACGTCCGCGACCGGGCGGCTCTCGGCGAGGCGCGGCAGGACGCGGCCGACGACCTCGGTCCGGTGGAGGTGCTCCAGTACAGCCCGGCCCCGGAGTTCCTGCGGCCCGTGCTGGAGACCGGAGCCGACGGGCTGGTCGGGCCGGTCGAGACCTCCGTCCACGGGCCGGCCCCCACGGGGACCTCCTCCCGGGCACCGGCTCCCGCCGCACCGTCGGCGCACCCGAGCCCGGCAGCACCCACCACCACCACGTCGACCACGGACGCCCTGCGCGTCGTCGTCGACCTCGGCGACGGCGCAGCGGTCACCGGCGAGCTGGACGACTCCGCCACGGCACGGTCGCTGCTGCAGCAGCTGCCGCTGACGCTCGCCTTCAGCGACTTCGCAGGGCAGGAGAAGATCGCGGCCCTGCCCGCCCCGCTGTCCCTGGACGGGGCGCCGGCCCGCAGCGACGCCCCGGCGATGACGATCGGCTACCACACCCCTTCGCAGTCGCTGGTCCTCTACTACGACGACGTCGGCACCTATGGCGGCATCGTGCCCCTCGGCCGCCTCGGCGACGTCGGACCGCTCGTCGCGCGCACGGGGGACTTCACCGCGACCATGCGCGCGAGCGGCTGACGCACCCGTCGGGGCCTCGGCCACCGAGCGGGGCACGGCCGGAGGGTGGCGCAGCCGTCCGGTCGATGTCGACGCCCGGGTGCTGGTCACCTCGCTCGGTGCACAGCGCGTGCGGGAGGCTCGAGCTCTTCCAGCGGAGGGCGTGGGATTCGAACCCACGAGGACGCCTTTCGACGCCCCAACGGTTTTCAAGACCGTCTCTTTCGGCCGCTCAGACAGCCCTCCCGGGAGCCGCCACCCTAGCGGCGGCGGCCGGGGAGCTCACGCGCGCGCGACGACGGACCACGCGGTGGCCGTGAGCACGAAGGCCCCCCGGGGCAGCCGCTCGACGGCCGCGGCGCGCACCCGGTCGCGCGTGGCCGCGTCCAGCCGTGCGACGAGGTCGCCCGCCGGCCCGACCCCCAGCCCGAACGGCTCCCACCACTCCGCCGCAGACGCGTACGCCACGCGCACGGTGAGCTCCCCCGGGGTCGGGTCCCGCAGCCCGGCCGCCCGCGCCAGCCGCTCCAGGTCCCCCGCCCGGACCCCCGGTGCGCCCGACTCGTCGACGGCGTCCAGGCCCACCGCGCGGACGGCGTCCCAGAAGGGCGCCAGGGGGCTGCGGCCCCCGGCGTGGTCCCACGCGCAGGCCGCGACGACCCCGCCGGGCCGCACGGCCCGCCGCATCTCGCCCAGCCCCGCCACGGGGTCGCGCAGGAACGGCACGACGAGCTGCGCCAGCGCCGCGTCGACCGCGGCGTCGGCGAACGGCAGGACCTCCGCCATGGCCTGCCGCACGTCCACACCGGGCAGGGCGGACCGTGCCGCGGCGACGAACGACGGCGACGGGTCGACCGCGTGCACCGACGACGCGCCGAGGCGGGCGACGAGCTCGGCCGTCAGGGCCCCCGGCCCGCACCCGACGTCGAGGGCCGTCATCCCGGCGACGACGCCCGCCGCGTCGGCCAGCAGCGGCGCGAGCGGCGCCGAGAAGCGCCCCATGAACCGCCCGTAGGCGTCGGCCCCCACGTCGAACCCCACGCGCGCGCACCTCCCGGAGACCCCCCGCCCCCGCCAGCATCCCGGATCGCCGCCGCGGCCGGCACCCCCACCCCACCGACGCCGTGATCCGGCGGTCCGGAGGGTGAGGGCAGCCGCACGACGCCGGCGTCGGCGGGAGGCGGAGGTGTGCCGGGGGCCGACGCCGTCACCCGGTGGCCCGGAGCGGCACCCCGAGCGCGCGAGGGCGGCGTCGGTGCGGGCGGCACCGGGGTGCCGGCGTCTACCGTCGTCGGGTGCGTGCCGTCGTCGTCCCCGAGCCCGGTGGTCCCGAGACCCTCGTCGTGGGGGAGGTCCCCGACCCCGTGCCGGGGCCCGGCGAGGTGCTCCTGGAGGTCGCGGCGGCCGGCATCAACAACGCCGACGTGCTGCAGCGGCAGGGCCGGTACGCGCCGCCGCCCGGGGCACCGGCGACGCTGGGGCTCGAGGTCGCCGGGACCGTGCGCGCGCTCGGCCCCGACGTCGACCCGGCCGCCTCCGACGGCCTCGCGGTCGTCGGCACCCGCGTGACCGCGCTGCTGGGCGGCGGCGGGTACGCCGAGCGCGTCGCGGTGCCGGCCGCCCTCCTGCTGCCGTGGCCGGAGCACCTCACCGCGCCCGAGGCGGCGGTCCTGCCGGAGGCGCTCGCCACCGCCTGGTCCAACCTGCGTGCGGCGCGGGCCACGCCGGGCGAGACGGTGCTCGTGCGCGGGGGCTCCGGGGGCGTCGGCACGCTCGCGGTCCAGCTCGCCGTGGCTCTCGGGATGCGGGTCGTCGCCACCGCCGGCGGGCCGGAGCGGTGCGCCCGGGTGGCGGCCCTGGGCGCGCACGCGGTCGTGGACCACCGGGCGCCGGGGCTCGTCGGGGCGGTGCTCGCGGCGACGGACGGGCGCGGGGTCGACGTGGTGCTCGACGTCGTCGGCGCGGCCGCGCTCGCCGACAACCTCGCCGTGCTCGCCCCCGACGGCCGGCTCGTCGTCCTCGGGCTGCAGGGCGGTGCGCGGGCCGAGCTCGACCTCGGCACCCTGCTCGCCCGACGGCTGTCCGTCCACGGCACCACGCTGCGCTCGCGCCCGCTGTCCCAGCGCGCCGCGATCCTCGCGGAGCTGCGGGCGCAGGTCTGGCCGCTCCTCACCCCGGCCGCCGGGAGGGGCGGCGACGACGGCCGCGCGTCCCTGCACCCCTGCCTGCACGCCGCGCTGCCCCTCGACGCCGCCGCGGACGCCCACCGGCTGCTCGCCTCGGGACAGGTGTTCGGCTCCCTGGCGCTCGTGCCGGAGGACCACCGTGCGCCACCCCCGGCGCGTGCGCAGACTGGGACCGTGACCGACGAGACGAGCACCCCCCCGGCCGACGGACCCCGCGTCGTGGTCCTCCCGCACGCCACCGCCCCCGGGCTGCCCCCCGCCGGGGACACCGGTGCCGACGGCGGGCCCGCCGCGCGGCGCGAGGACGTCGGCAGCATGGTCGAGCAGCCCGCGAAGGTCATGCGGATCGGCACCATGGTCAAGCAGCTGCTCGACGAGGTGCGCGCCGCCCCCCTCGACGCCGCCGCCCGCGCCCGCCTCGCCGAGATCCACGAGCGCTCGCTCGACGAGCTGCGCGACGGGCTGTCGGACGAGCTCGTCGAGGAGCTCCAGCGCATCACCCTGCCCTTCGTGGGGGACGACGCGCCCTCGGACGCGGAGCTGCGGATCGCGCAGGCGCAGCTCGTCGGCTGGCTCGAGGGCCTGTTCCACGGGCTGCAGACGGCGATCGTCGCCCAGCAGGTCGCCGCGCAGCAGCAGCTCGCGCAGATGCGCCGCGCGCTGCCCCCGGGCGTCGGCCCGCAGGGCCCGCAGCGCGGCACGGTGCTCCCCGTCGGCAGCCCGCCGGCCGGCGAGGCGGGCGACGAGCGCCCGGGGCCCGGCCAGTACCTCTAGGGCGGAGGACGGGCGGAGGACGGGCGGAGGACGGGCACGGGACGGGGGCGCGGGTCGGACCGGGACGGAGGTCCTGGTCGGGGCCCGTCGCGGCGGCCGATCCGACGGGGGCGTGCCGGTCCCGGCGCGCTCGCCCTCGGACTGGACCCGCCATGACCCCCGCAGCGCACCACCCCGCCCCCGCGGCACGCCCCGCCGCCCCCGCCGCCCTCGCCGGACCCGACGGCCCCCGCGGCCCCCTCGCCCGCGTGCGCGACACGGGCGTCGCCACCCGGATCCTCGCGGCGGTCGCCGTCGCCGTGCTGACCGCGCTGGCCGTCGGCGCGGCCGGGGTCGTCGCGCTGGGCAGCACCGGGGCCGCCGCACAGGGGCTGTACGAGCAGAACTTCCTGGGGCTGCAGCAGGCCGCGGTCATGCGCCGCTCCGTCGTCGAGATGCGGTTCCACCTCATGAACCTCCTCGTCGCGCAGGACGAGGACGCGGCGGCGGGCTACGAGCGCCGGCTCGACGAGGCCGAGGCCACCGCGCGCGACGCGCTGGCGGAGTACCGGGTCGTCGCCGCGGAGGACGCCGCGACGCTGGACATGCTCGACGGCCTCGAGGAGGCGCTCGACGGGTACGCGGCGCTCCGCGAGGAGAGCCTCCTGCCGCTGGCCCGGGCCCGCGACGCCGCCGGCTTCATCGAGGTCCGGGACACGCAGGGCCAGGAGGTGATCGACACGATGGGCGACCTGCTCGCCGCCCTCGTCGAGGAGGAGCAGCGCGACGGCGCCGCCGCGGCGGCACGGGCGCACGACGCGGTGGCGCAGGTGCGCACGGCGGTCGTCGGGGTGCTGGTGGCGGGCGTGCTCGTCGCCGCGGTCGTCGGGCTCCTCGTCGCCCGCGGCATCACCGCCGGCGTCGGACGGGTGCGCCACGTCGCCGACGGGCTCGCCGCCGGTGACCTCACCCGGACCGTGGGGCTCGCGTCGCACGACGAGATCGGGCGGATGGGCGCCTCCCTCGACGGCGCCGTCGCGGCGCTGCGCGCGGTGGTGACGACGATCGGCACCTCGTCGGGCGCGCTGGCCTCCGCCTCGGAGCAGCTCGCCGCGACGAGCACGCAGATCGCGTCGGCCGCGGAGGAGACGGCGGCGCAGGCCGGGGTCGTCTCGGCCGCCGCGGAGCAGGTCTCGCGCAACGTGCAGACGGTGGCGGCGGGCTCGGAGCAGATGGGCGCGTCCATCGAGGAGATCGCCGGCAACGCCGGCCGCGCCTCGGAGGTCGGCCGCCGTGCCGTGACCGCCGCCGCGACCACGGGCGAGACCATGGCCCGGCTCGGGGAGTCCAGCCGCGAGATCGGCAACGTCGTCAAGATGATCACCTCCATCGCGGAGCAGACGAACCTGCTGGCGCTGAACGCGACCATCGAGGCCGCCCGCGCGGGCGAGGCCGGCAAGGGCTTCGCCGTCGTCGCCGGCGAGGTCAAGGAGCTCGCCTCCGAGACCGCCAAGGCCACGGAGGACATCGCCCGCCGCGTCGAGGCCATCCAGGCGGAGACGGGCGGGGCGGTCGCGGCCATCGACGAGATCAGCGGCATCATCGCCGCGATCAACGACTTCCAGCTCACCATCGCCTCCGCCGTGGAGGAGCAGACCGCCACCACCACGGAGATGAGCCGCAACGTCGCCGAGGCCGCCACGGGCTCGACCCAGATCGCGACGAACATCGCGGGCGTGGCGGGCGCCGCCGACCTCACCACCCGCGGCGCGGGCGACAGCCAGGCCGCCGTCGCCGAGCTGGCCCGGATGGCCGCGGAGCTGCGCGGCGTCGTCGGGGGCTTCCGGCTCTGACCCGGCGCGACGCCGGGGTCGCCCGACCCCTCACGGGCGGTCCGGTGCTGCCGATGGGCACGCCGGACCGCCTCACCGGGGGCGCCGACACGACGAGGGGCACACGGATGCGGTTCCGACGCGGCACGGCACAGGCAGCACCGCACGGGGCGGCCGGCGCCCCCCGCGACGTGGAGGCGCTCGAGCAGGTGCTCCTCGCCTTCGAGGGCGGGGTCGCGGACGCCCAGGACGCGCGCGTCAAGCTCACCGACGCCCTCGTCGAGACGCTCGGCCTCACCTACGGGGCCCGCTGGGTGCCGGCGGCCGACGGGCAGCTCGAGCTCGCCTACGAGACCGGGCGGCTGGGCGACCGGCTGCGCGGCGCCGTCGGCGGGGCCACGCGGCTGCAGCCCGACGCCGGGCTCGTGGGCCAGGCCGCGCGCCGCCGCGAGCCCGTCCTCGTCGCGGGGGACGCGAGCGCCGCCCGCTCGGGCTGCCTGCGCTGGCAGGCCGCCACCCAGGCCGGGATGGTCGCCGGGGCCGCCGTGCCGATGATGGACGAGGGCGACCTCGTCGGCGTCATGGAGTTCTACAGCGACCACGACCTGCCGCGCTTCGGCGACGAGAAGTGGCGGGCCATCTCCCGCATCGCCACCCTCGCCCGCCGCCAGGCCCTCACCGCCACGGCCCTGCAGGAAACGCTCGACGACCGCGAGGCCGTCACCACCGTCGTGACGCGGGTGGGCGAGGCGAAGGACGAGGCGACCGCGCTCCGCGTGGCGCTGGAGACGGTCCGCACCGCCTTCGGCTGGGCCTACGGCTCCTTCTGGGCGCGGGACGAGGAGGCCGGCGTCCTGCGCTTCGCCCAGGAGAGCGGCTCCGCCGGCGACGAGTTCCGCCGCGTGACGCTGGCCGCGTCCTTCGCCGAGGGCGTCGGCCTGTCGGGCCGCGCCTGGCGGGCGCGCGACCTCGTGTTCGTCCGCGACCTCGCGGAGGTGACCGACTGCGTCCGCGCTCCCGCCGCGCAGCGGGCCGGCGTGCGGTCGGGCGTGTGCTTCCCCGTCGTCGACGAGGGGCACGTCATCGGCACGATGGACTTCTTCGTCACGGAGACCATCGAGCTGTCCCCGTCCCGGGCCGCCGCGCTGCGGAACGTGGCCCAGCTCGTCTCGCAGCGCCTGTCGGTCATCCGGCGCTCCGCGGAGGACACCCGCAACGCGCAGCTGCTGCTCGACACGGTGTCGCAGCTGCGGGCCGCCGCGGGCGACGCCGGCCGGGTCGCCGAGGAGGCGGTCGGGCAGTCGGGCGCCATGCGCGAGGAGGTGGCGGCCCTCAGCGAGGCCTCGACCGCCATCGGCGACGTCATCAAGGTCATCACCGCCATCGCCCAGCAGACGAACCTCCTGGCCCTCAACGCCACCATCGAGGCGGCGCGCGCCGGCGAGGTGGGCCGGGGCTTCGCCGTCGTCGCGAACGAGGTCAAGGAGCT
>NZ_RWJX01000052.1 GCF_004123805.1 Cellulomonas endophytica
GGCTCCGCGCCGGCCGACCTGTCCGGGCTGTCCGTGACGGCGTACTCCGGCGAGGAGGGCGTCCCGGCGAGCACGGTCGCCTCCGACCCGGCGAACGTCCCCCTGCCCGCGACCGTCGCGGCCGAGGAGGCCGCGGAGGGCGTGTACGTCTTCGTCGCCCCCGCGGCCGCCGCCGCCCGCATCGCCGTCGTGGTCCAGGTGGACGCCGCGTCCGCCCCGCTCGTCTTCGACGCGCCGCCGCTCGGCTGACGGCGGGCGCTCCACGCCTGGTACCCCCGGGGGAGCACTCGGCGCGCCCGCCGGGACGGCCGGGTCGCTCGCCGCGCCCCCGGCGCCCCTCAGGGCCCGGCCCGTGCCTGCCGCCCACGCGCGTCCGGCGGTCGTGACGCCACGCAAGGGCCACCGCTGGGACGGGTGAACGCCTCGACGTCAGCGGGTGAATAGCACATGCTGCGCCTCGGCGCGCGCCCGGCACGCGGCTATCGTCCCGAAGGTCCGGATCCGGGCGATCCGTGGGTCTCTCCCGCCGCGGCGACGCCCCGCAGAGAAGCGAGCGTGCTGTGCCCCTCCTCCGTCGCGGAGCCCTCCGCTCGCTGGCCGTCCTGGTCGCCGGTGCGCTCGTCGGCGTCGGCCTCGCCGTCCCGGCGACGGCCGACACGGTGCCGCTCGACCCGGCCGACCCGCGCACGCCGGTCACGGTGGCCGCCGACGCCCTGCCGACGGCGCAGATCGACGGCGTCGCCTGGTCCCAGACCGTCGTCGGGAACACCGTGTACGTCGGGGGCAAGTTCACGACGGCGCGGCCGCCCGGCGTGGCCAAGGGCGGTGCCGGCACGGTGACCCGCACCCACCTGCTCGCCTACGACATCCGCACGGGCGAGCTCCTGCCCTTCAACCACACCCTCGACGGGCAGGTCCGCTCCGTCACGCGCTCGCCCGACGGGTCGCGCGTCTACGTCACGGGCGAGTTCACGAAGGTCGACGGGCAGTTCCGCGTCCGCGTCGCCGCCTTCGACACCGCGACCGGGGCGCTCGTCGCCGGGTTCCGGCCGACGCTGGGCACGACGGGCCTGGCGGTCACCGCCACGAACACCGCCGTCTACGTGGGCGGCAACTTCACGACGGTCGCGCCCGTCACCGGCGGGACGCTCGTCGAGCGCCGCTACCTGGCGGCCTTCGACGCCGCCACCGGCGCGCTGCTGCCCTTCCGCGCCGACGCCGACGCCGTCGTCACCGCCCTGGCGGTGAGCCCGACGAACGGCCGCGTCGTCGTCGGCGGTCGGTTCACGAACCTCGCCGGCGCCACGAGCTACGGCCTCGGCTGGGTCGACCCCGCCAGCGGCGCGCCCGCGCCCCTGCCCGGCAACGCGCAGATCCGCAACTACGGCGACGGCTCCTCGATCACCGCCCTGCACGCGGACGCGAACGGCATCTACGGCACGGGCTACGACTACTTCGGCAGCGGCAACCTCGAGGGCACGTTCCGGCTCGACCCCGGGACCGGAGCGGTCTCGTGGATCGCCGACTGCCACGGCGACACGTACGGCGTGTGGGCGGCCTCGAACGCGGTCTACGTCGCCAGCCACAACCACTACTGCGGCAACATGGGCGGCTTCCCGCAGACGGAGCCCTGGAGCTTCTACTACGCCACCGCCTTCAGCATGGCGGCGACGGGCACGAACACCCGCGACATCTACGGCTACCCGGACCACCCCGGCCAACCGGCCCCCTCCGCCCTGACGTGGTACCCGGCGCTCACCCCGGGCGCCGCCACGGGCCAGACGCAGGCGGGCTGGAGCGTGTCCGGCAACGACGAGTACGTCGTCTACGCGGGCGAGTTCCTCACGGTCAACGGCGTCTCCCAGCAGGGCCTGACCCGCTTCACGACGAAGGACAAGGCCCCGAACAAGCAGGGCCCCCGCCTGTCCGGCAACGCCTTCGACCCGGTCGTGTCCTCGAACGTCAAGGGCCAGGTGCGCATCTCCTTCCGCTCGAACTGGGACCGCGACAACGAGACGCTGACCTACCGGATCTACCGCACGAGCGAGAACCGCGCCCCGGTCTTCACCGACACGATCACCACGCCCTTCTGGAAGGTGCAGAGCCGGTCGTTCACGGACACGGGCCTCGCGGCCGGGAGCAGCCAGACCTACCGCGTGACGGCCACGGACCCCTACGGCAACGTCGCCCGGTCCAACTGGATCACCGTCACCGTCAACGCGACCGACGAGCTGAGCCCCTACGCCTCGGCCGTCCTCGGCGACTCCCCGACCTCCTTCTGGCGGCTCGGCGAGCCCACGGGACCGAACGTCGAGGACTGGGCCGGGACGGAGACCGCCAGCGCCGGCGCGGGTGTGACGCGCGGTGCACCGGGAGCCATCGCGGGGGACACGAACACGGGCGCCCTCTTCAGCGGCGAGGGGAACGGGCTCGTCGCCACGCGCACCGCGGTCCCGGGCCCGCAGACCTTCTCCCTCGAGGCGTGGTTCCGGACCACGAGCACCACGGGCGGGAAGATCGTCGGCTTCGGCAACACGAACAGCGGGAACAGCAGCGCGTTCGACCGCCACGTCTACATGCTCCGCACGGGCCAGGTGTCCTTCGGCGTCTACCCGGGCCAGGAGCGTCGCGTCACCTCCAGCGCCGCCCTCAACGACGGCGAGTGGCACCACGTGGTGGCGACGCTCGGCCCCGAGGGCCAGCGCCTGTACATCGACGGGAAGCGGGTCGCCCAGCGCAGCGACACGACGTCGGCCCAGGCGTACACCGGCTACTGGCGCATCGGCGGGGACACCTCGTGGAGCGGCGGTGACAACTACTTCGACGGGGCGGTCGACGAGGTGGCGGTCTACCCGAGGTCGCTGACCGCCGCCCAGGTGGACCGGCACTGGTCGGCCGCCGGCCGCGTCTCCACGACGCCGCCCGTCCCGACCGACGAGTACGGCCGGGCCGTCCACGAGCTCGAGCCGGAGCTGTACTGGCGTCTCGACGAGACGTCGGGCACGGTCGCCGGCGACGCCGGCCCGCTCGGCACGGAGGGCACGTACGTCGGCGCGTACACGCTCGGCGCCCCCGGCGCCCTGCGCGGCACCCCGGGGACGGCCCTGGCGGTGCGGCGGCCGCAGGGCGGGGGCAACGGCGGCTTCGTCGCCTCCCGCGTCGCGGTGCCCGCGCCGGACGTCTTCAGCGAGGAGGTCTGGTTCCGGACCACCTCCACGACCGGCGGCCGCATCATGGGCTTCTCGAGCTCCAACACCGGGACGTCCGGCAACTTCGACCGCCACGTCTACCTCGAGGGCGACGGGCGCCTGTCCTTCGGGGTCTGGACGGGTGCGATGAACCTGGCGCAGACGTCCCAGGCCTACAACGACGGCGCGTGGCACCACGTCGTGGCGACGCTGTCCGGCTCGGGCATGCGCCTGTACGTCGACGGCGCGCTGCAGGGCACCCACCCCCAGACGTCCGGCGAGGGCAGCTCGGGCTACTGGAGGGTCGGCGGGGACAACAACTGGGGTCCCGGGACCTGGCTCGACGGCACCCTCGACGAGGCCGCCGTGTACCCCGGCGTGCTCTCGCCGGAGCAGGTCGCCCAGCACTACCGGATCGGCTCGCGCAACCTCGTCCCGGTGGCGGCGTTCGCGCAGGCGGCCACCGACCTCGACGTCTCCCTCGACGCCTCGGGCTCGAGCGACGCCGACGGCACCGTCGCCGGCTACGCCTGGGACTTCGGCGACGGCACGACCGGCACCGGCGTGCGGACGACGCACCGCTACGCGGCCGGCGGCACGTACACGATCACGCTGACGGTCACGGACGACGGCGGCGTCACCGGCACCACCCAGCAGGAGGTGACCGTCCGCCCCGGCAACGTCGCGCCGACGGCCCGGTGGACCTCCGTCGCCGACGACCTGGCCGTCGCGTTCGACGGCCGGCCCTCGACGGACGCCGACGGCACGCTCACGGCCCACGCCTGGGACTTCGGCGACGGGACCACGGGCACGGGGGCGACGACCTCGCACACCTACCCGGCGCCGGGGCAGTACACCGTCGCGCTCACCGTCACGGACGACCGCGGGGCGACCGACGTGGCCACCCAGACCGTCACGGTGACGGAACCGGTCAACGAGGCTCCGACGGCCCTCTTCTCGACGGGCACGTCCGGCCTCACGGCCACCGTCGACGGCGAGGGCTCGACGGATCCCGACGGCACCGTCACCGGCTGGGCCTGGGAGTTCGGCGACGGGACGGTGGGCACCGGCCCGACCACGTCCCACGCGTACGCCGCCACCGGCACCTACACGGTCCGCCTGACCGTCACGGACGACGACGGCGCGACGGGCACCACGACGCGCACCGTCACGGTGACGGAGCCGCCGAACGCGGACCCCCGGGCCGCGATCGACACCGTCGTCGAGGAGCTCACGGCCCGCGTGTCGGGCGCTCGCTCGACGGACGCGGACGGCACGGTCGTCGGCTGGGCGTGGACGTTCGGGGACGGCACCACCGCCTCGGGCGAGTCGGCCTCGCACTCCTACGCCGCCGCCGGCACGTACCCCGTCACCCTCACGGTGACGGACGACCGCGGCGCGACCGCGACGGCCTCGACCTCGGTCACCGTCGTCGCCGCCCCTCCGGCCAACGTGCCGCCCACGGCCGCCGCGACGTCGACCGCCGACGGCCTCCGGGTGAGCGTCTCGGGCACGGGGTCGGGCGACACCGACGGGACCGTCGCGTCCTACGCCTGGTCCTTCGGGGACGGGGGCACCGCCACGGGGCCCACGGCCGACCACACCTACGCGGCCGCGGGCACCTACCCGGTGACGCTGACGGTGACGGACGACCGCGGGGCGACGGGGACCACCACGATCTCGGTGACCGTGGCGGCCACGCCGCCGCCCCCCGGCGGCACCCTCGCGGCGGACGGCTTCAGCCGGTCGACGACGGGCGGCTGGGGGTCCGCCGACACGGGCGGCGCCTGGTCGACCACGGGCACCGCGAGCCGGTTCACGGTCTCCGGCGGCGCCGGCCGCATGCAGGTCCCGGCGGGCTCGACGATGACCGCCACGCTGGCGGGCGTGAGCTCGACGAGCACCCACCTGGAGACCACGCTCACGCTGCCCGTCGTGCCCAACGGCGGCGGCACCCAGCTGACCGCGCTCGGGCGGCGGACCTCCTCGACGCAGCACTACGGCGCCCAGGTGAAGGTCCTGGCCTCCGGCGCCGTGGAGCTGCGGGCCATGCGCTCGGGCACCTCGCTCGCCGCCCGGACGGTCAGCGGCCTCACGGTCGCGGCGGGCCAGTCGCTGCGCGTGGCGGTCGAGGTCGAGGGCACGTCCCCGACGACGGTCCGCACGAAGGTGTGGAAGGTCGGGACGGCGGAGCCCACGGCGTGGACCCACGTCGTGACGGACACGACCCCGGAGCTGCAGACGGCGGGCGCCGTGGGCCTCGTCGCCTACGTGTCGGCCTCGACGACGAACGGCCCGCTGGCGCTCGGAGTCGACGACCTCGTCGCCCGGACGGTGGGCGCGGTGCAGCCCGCCCCGAACGCGGCGCCGACGGCCCGCTTCACGCCGACGGCCTCGGGCCTCACGGTGGCGGTCGACGGCTCCGCCTCCAGCGACGCCGACGGCACGGTGTCCTCCTGGGCCTGGTCCTTCGGGGACGGCGGCACGGCCACCGGCGCCACGGCGACGCGCACCTACGCCGCCGCCGGCACCTACACGGTGCGGCTCACCGTGACGGACGACGACGGCGCCACCGCGTCGACGGAGCAGGCCGTCACGGTCGCGGCACCGCCGGCGGGCAGCCCGGTGGCGGAGGACGCCTTCGGGCGCACCGCGGCCACGGGCTGGGGCAGCGCGACCGCGGGAGGTGCCTGGACCTTCTACGGCGCCAGCACGCTGTTCTCCGTCTCCGACGGCGCCGGGCGGATGTCCCTCGCGCGCGCCGGCATCGGCCCCCGCGCCACGCTGGCGGGGGTGAGCGCGGCCGACGTGGACGACACCGTCACGGTGAGCCTCGACAAGCTGCACAGCACGGGGTCCCTGCAGGTCTGGACCACGGTGCGGTCGCAGGGCTTCGAGACGGGCTACCTCGCCAAGGTGCTCGTGTCGTCGACGGGCCAGGCCACCTCGCTGCAGCTGCTGCGGCGGGTGTCCGGCACGGAGACGCTCATCGCCTCGGCGCCGCTCACGGGGGTCCGGCTCGCGCCGGGGGAGGCCCTGCGGATCCGCGTGCGCGCGGAGGGCAACGGCCTGACCCAGCTGAAGGCGAAGGCGTGGAACGCCGCGGGCGCGGAGCCCACGACGTGGGCGCTCGAGCGCAGCGACTCCACGGCCGCGCTCCAGGGGGCCGGCGGGGTCGTGCTCGCCGCCTACCTGCCGGCGTCCGTGACCAACGCCCCGGTCGTGCTGGGCTGGGACGACCTGCGGGTGGTCCCCGCGGGGTGACCGCCACGCCGACGGCGGGCTGCGCGGGACGCGGCCCGCCTCCGGCGGCCCGCTCCCGGCGTCCCGCGTCGCACCCCTCCGCACCCCGTGCGGGTGGGGGGTGGGTGAGATCGGACCGCTGCGCGGGTGATCGCGTGCCCGGCCCGTCCCGCTCGTGCCGCTGTGCCCCCTACCGTCCGATCTGCCCACCCTCCCCCGGCCGGTGCGCGTCCCCTCGGGGCCCGCCCAAGAACGAGGTCCCGTGCTCACCACCCTCCAGCGGGGCGGCCGACTGCTCGCCGCCGCGGTCGTCACGACCCTCGCCGTCGCCGGCTGGGGGCTGCCCGCGAGCGCCGACACCGCACCGACGGACCCGGCCGCCCCGACGACCCCCACGACGGTGGCGGCGGACGCCCTGCCGACGGTCCAGATCGACGGGGTCGTCTGGTCGCAGGCCGTCGTCGGGAACACGGTCTACGCCGGCGGGTCCTTCACCACCGCCCGGCCGGCCGGCGCCGCCGCGGGGGTGGGGACGGTCTCGCGGACGCACCTCCTGGCGTACGACATCACGACCGGTGAGCTCGTCCCCTCCTTCAACCACGTGCTCGACGGCCAGGTGCGCTCCGTGACCGCGTCGCCGGACGGCCGGCGCCTGTACGCCGTGGGCGACTTCACGAAGGTCGACGGGCTGTGGCGCGTGCGCATCGCCGCGTTCGACACCGCCACCGGCGCCCTCGTCCCCGGCTTCCGGCCCTCGCTGGGGACCTCGGGGCTCGCGGTGACGGCCACGGACGACACCGTCTACGTCGGCGGCAACTTCACGCAGGTCGCGCCCGTGACCGGCGCCACGCTGCAGCCGCGCGCCTACCTCGCGGCCTTCGGCGCGGCCGACGGCGCGCTCAAGCCCTTCACCGCCGACGCCGACGCCCCCGTCACGGCGCTCACCACCACCGTGGACCGCTCGCGCCTCGTCGTCGGCGGGCGCTTCGCGAACCTCGCCGGGGCGACGGCCCTCGGGCTCGCCTCGGTGGACCCGACGACCGGCGCGCGCCAGGCCTTCCCCGTGACGCAGCAGATCAACGTCTACGGCTCCCAGGCCGGCATCACGAGCCTGTCCGCCGACGCGAACGGCATCTACGGCACGGGCTACAAGTACTCCGGCGGCACCGGCAACCTCGAGGGCACCTTCCGGGCCGACCCCGCGACGGGTGCGCTCCTGTGGGTGGCCGACTGCCACGGCGACACCTACTCGGCGTTCGCCACGCACGGGGTCGTGTACGCGGCGAGCCACGCGCACTACTGCGGCAACATCGGCGGCTTCCCGCAGACGACGCCGTGGTCCTTCTACCGGGCCAACGCCTTCAGCCTGGCCGCCACCGGCGTGAACACGAAGGACCCCTACGGCTACAAGGACCACCCGGGCGAGCCCGCGCCGTCGCTGCTGAACTTCTACCCCGACCTCGCCCCCGGCGGGTTCACCGGGCAGACCCAGGCCGCGTGGAGCGTCGCCGGCAACGCCGACTACGTCGTCTACGGCGGGGAGTTCCCGGTGGTCAACGGGGCGTCGCAGCAGGGCCTGGTCCGCTTCGCCGTCTCCGCGAAGGCCGCGAACACGCAGGGGCCGCGTCTGTCCGGCACCGCCTTCGACCCGACGGTCCGGTCCGACGTCACCGGGGAGGTCCGCCTCACGCTGGGGACGAACTGGGACCGGGACAACGAGACCCTGACCTACCGCGTCTACCGGACCCGGGAGGGCCTGGCCCCCATCTGGACCGAGACGATCACCACGCCCTTCTGGAAGCCGCAGCAGCGGGTCGTCACGGACACGGGCCTCGCCCCCGGCAGCACCCAGACGTACCGGGTGACCGCGACGGACCCCTTCGGCAACGTCGCGCGGTCGAGCTGGATCACCGTGACGGTGGAGGACTCCTACGAGCGCTCCGCCTACGCCCGCACGGTGCTGGCCGACGGGGCCGCGTCCTTCTGGCGCCTGGGCGAGCCGTCCGGCTCGACGGTGGGCGACTGGGCCGGGACCGCCACCGCGACGGCCGGCGCCGGCGTGAGCCGCGGCGCCACCGGCGCCGTGACCCCGGACGCGAACCGCGCCTCGAGGTTCTCCGGCGGCACCGACTCCTTCGTCACCACCCGCACGGCCGTGGCCGGCCCCCAGACGTTCTCCGTCGAGGCGTGGTTCCGCACGACGAGCACGACCGGCGGCAAGGTCGTCGGCTTCGGCAACGCCGCCACGGGCACCAGCACGGCCTACGACCGCCACGTCTACCTGACGGCCGCCGGCAAGCTCGTCTTCGGGGTCAACCCGGGCGAGAAGCGCACTCTCACCTCCGCGCAGTCCGTCAACGACGGCCAGTGGCACCACGTCGTCGCCACGCTGGGCGCGGGCGGCCAGGCGCTCTACCTCGACGGCCGCAAGGTCGGGGGCCGCACCGACACCACCTCCGCCCAGGCGCTCACGGGCTTCTGGCGGATCGGGGGCGACAAGTCCTGGGAGGGCGCGTCCTTCCTCGCCGGCGACATCGACGAGGTCGCGGTCTACCCGACGGCCCTGTCCGCCGCGCAGGTCGACGCCCACTGGACCGCCGGAGGCCGCACGTCGAGCCTGACGACCGCCCCGGCGGACGCCTACGGCCGCGCCGTCTGGGCGAGCGGACCCGACAGCTACTGGCGCCTCGACGAGACCACCGGCACCACCGCGGCGGACCTCTCGCCGGCCGGGCAGTCGGCGGGCACGTACGTCGGCGCGCGGACGCAGGGCACCGCCGGTGCCGTCGCCGGCACGACGAACGGCGCTCTGACGACCGCGACGGCGACCGGGAACGGGACCGGCGGCTTCGCCGTGGCGAAGACGGCGTCGGTCAACCCGACGACCTGGTCCAGCGAGGTCTGGTTCCGCTCGACGTCGAAGAGCGGCGGCCGGGTCACCGGCTTCGGCGACTCGACGACCGGGCTCTCGACGAACTACGACCGACAGGTGTACCTCAACGCCGACGGCACGCTGAGCCTGGGGGTCCTCGTCGGCACCACCCGCGTCGTCGTCACGACGCCCTCCGCGTACAACGACGGCCAGTGGCACCACGTGGTGGCCACCCAGTCCGCGGCCGGCCAGCGCCTCTACGTCGACGGCGCCCAGCGGGCGGCCGGCACGGCGACGACCGCGCAGGTCCGGACCGGCTCCTGGCGGGTCGGCGGGGACCGCACCTGGGGCCCCGGCTCCTGGCTCGCCGGCGCGGTCGACGAGTTCGCGGTCTACCCGATGGCCCTCACCGCGGACCAGGTCGCGGAGCACTGGCGGATCGGCACGGGCGCGCCCGCGCCGAACGTCGGCCCGACGGCGGCCTTCACCACCGCCACGACCGACCTGACGGTCACGGTCGACGGCACGACCTCCACGGACGGCGACGGCACCGTCGTGGCCCACGACTGGAGCTTCGGGGACGGCGCCACGGCGACGGGGGCGACCGCCTCCCACGCCTACGCGGCGGCCGGCACCTACACCGTGACGCTCACCGTGACCGACGACCGTGGCGCGACGGCCACGACGACCCGCACGGTCACCGTGACCGAGGCCAGCCGTGCCCCGGTGGCGGAGTTCACGGCCACCGCCGACGGCCTCAACCTCGTCGTCGACGGGTCCGGCTCCACCGACCCGGACGGCAGCGTGCGCAGCTGGGCGTGGTCCTTCGGGGACGGCGCGACGGCGACGGGCGCCACGGCGTCCCACGCCTACGCGACGGCCGGCAGCCCGACCGTGACCCTGACGGTCACGGACGACGCCGGTGCGACGAGCACCACCTCGCGCACGGTCGAGCTCACGGCACCGGCCGACGGGCGCACCGCGGCGGACGCCTTCGACCGCGTCGTCACGGGTGGTTGGGGCACGGCCGCCGTGGGCGGGACGTGGGCCACGACGGGGACGGCGAGCCGGTACTCCGTCGACGGGGCGACCGCCCTGCAGGCCGTCCCGGCCGGCTCGACGCTCACGGCCGCGCTGTCGTCCGTCCAGGCGACGAGCACGCGGACCGACCTGGTCCTCGGCGTCGACCGCCTGCCGAGCACGGGCTCGGACGTCCTCACGCTCCAGGCGCGCCGCGTCACCTCGACGAACGCCTACGGCGCCCAGGTGAAGATCCTCACCAGCGGTGCGGTCCAGGTCTACGCGACGAAGGCGAACGGCACCTCCATGGGCGGTGGCACGGTCGCCGGCCTCACCTACGCGCCGGGGGACCGGCTGCACCTGCGGGTGGAGGTGGAGGGCACCGGCTCCACGGCCGTCCGGGTGAAGATCTGGCGCGAGGGGATGACGGAGCCCTCGGCCTGGAACGTGTCCGTGGCAGACTCGACGGACACCCTCCAGGTCGCTGGCGGCCTCGGGCTGACCGCCTACGTCTCCGCCTCGGCGACGAACGGCCCCGTCACGTTCCGGTACGAGGACCTGCAGCAGGTGTCGCTCGGCTGACGACGTCCGCCGGGTGCCGCTCCTGCGGCGGCCCCGGTGGACGTCCCCGGCGGCGGGGTGCCACGGTGCGGTGCACCGAGCGGCGACGACGACCGGAGGAGACGTGTCAGGCAGCCAGGCCGACCTGCTCGCCCTCGGCGTGCTCGGGCTCAGCATGGCGGCCGTCGGCTTCCTCGTCGTCCAGCGGTTCCCGGCCCTCGGGGTCGTGGGGTACCTCGCGGTCGTCATGCTCGTCCCGGAGTGGCTGGGCCTCACGGTCGGCGCGTACCTGTCGCCGCTGGCCGTCGTCGGTCTCGGGGTCGTCGCGGCCCTGGGGCGCGGGAGCGGGTTCCGTCCCGTCGCGTTCGACGTCGTCCTGGGCCTCCTGCTCGGCGCGGTCGTCGTGTGCGTCGGGGCAGGGCTGCAGACGATGGGCAACCTCTTCCTCGTCCTGCTCGGGTGGGTCGTGCCCTACACGGCGGCCCGGGTGCTCGGGTCGCGCACCGACCCCGGGTGGCTGCGCTCCGTCCTCGCCGTGGTCGTGCTCGTGACCGCGGTGCTGGCGGTGCAGGAGTGGCTGCTCGGTCGCAACCTCTTCGTCGAGGTCTTCAACACGGGGACCTCGCGGTACGTGCAGTGGTCGGAGCTGCGCGAGCGCGGCGGCCGGCTGCGGGTGGAGGGCGCCTTCGGCAACTCCATCGCCCTGGGCGGTGCCCTCGCGCTCGTCGTGCCCTACGTGTGGTCCAGCCGCCTGCGGCCGGCCCTGAGGTACGTGACGCTCCTCCTGGTGCTGCTGGCCTCGGTGATGACCATCAGCCGCATCGGGATCGCCTCGACGGCGCTGGCGCTCGTCCTGTCGCTCGTCCTGCTGCGCGGGGACGCGACCCCGGCCTTCCGTCGTCTCGTCACCGGCACCCTCCTCGTCGGAGCCGTCGTGGCGGTCCCCTTCGTCCAGGGCGTCTTCACCGAGGCCGGGGACGAGGCCCAGGGCAGCGCGGAGTACCGGGGCGACCTGCTGAGCCTGCTGCCGTCCATGACGGTGATCGGCCAGTCGCGCGCCGCGTACACCACGTCCTCCGGCGTCACCGGGTTCGGCGATTTCGAGTCCATCGACAGCGCGATGATCCTCATCGGTCTCCAGTTCGGCTGGCTCGTCCTCGTCGTCCTGCTCGTCGCGGCGCTCGCGGCCGTGGTCGGCGTGGTCCGGCGGCCGAACCCGCCCCTCGTCGCGGTCGTCGCCACGCTGCCGGCCCTCACGAGCGTCGCGTTCATCACCCAGTTCACCGCCTTCTTCTGGTTCACCGTCGGTCTCGCCGTCACGGAGTGGCACCGTTCGCGCCCCGACGGCGAGCCGCTCACCGGCGCGCTCCCGGGGGCGGCGACGCCCGCCCTCCCCGCGCCCCGACCCCCCGTCCGCACCCTCGCCGCGTCCGTCCCGGCCGGCAGCCCCAGCTCCACGACCACCCCCGGGAGGCGCCGTGCGCGCGCATGACCTGCTCACCTCGTTCCGCAAGCGCTGGCTGTGGATCCTCGTGCCGTTCCTCGTGGTCGTCTCGGGGATCACGTTCCTCTCGCTCGAGGCGCCGAAGATCTACCGCTCGTCGGCGAGCATGTACGTGTCCCTCTCGATCGGGCGGAACGCCGCCGACCTCAACCAGGGCTCGTCCTTCACGCAGAGCCAGATGCAGTCGTTCGCGCGGCTCGCGTCGCTCCCGATCGTCCTCGAGCCGGTCGTCGAGGACCTCGGTCTCGACACGACCGCGAGCCGGCTCGCGGGCCGCGTCACGGCGACGACACCGGCCAACACCGTCCTGCTCACCGTCACCGTCTCCGGCCGCGACCCGGAGGAGACGGCGCAGATCGCCGACGCCGTGAGCGAGGAGCTCGCCGACGTCGTGACGCGCATCTCCCCGTCCGACGAGGCGGGCCAGTCGACCGTGGCGGCGACCGTCATCGACTCCGCCGACGTCGCGTCGTCGCCCGCGTCGCCCAACGTGCGGCGCAACGTGGTCGCGGCCGCCCTCGCCGGGCTGCTGCTGGGCCTCGTCGCCGCTTACCTGCGCGACCTGCTGGACACGCGCGTCCGGCTGCCCGAGGACGTCGACTCCTCGGCGGGCGTCCCCGTCCTGGCCCAGGTCCCGGCGGCCCGCCGCAACGCCGCGACGAGCGTGCTGAGCACCTTCTCCTCCGACCGGCAGGCGGAGGAGTACGGGCGCCTGCGGGTCAACCTCCAGATGATCGGGCGGGTGAACGAGCCCCGGGTCTTCGTCTTCTCCTCGGCCCTGCCGGGGGAGGGCAAGTCGACCTCGGCGATCCGGGTGGCCCTGTCGTTCGCGGCCTCGGGCGCGCGCACGCTCCTCGTCGACGCGGACCTGCGCCGGCCCGCCGTCGCCAGCTACCTCTCCTTCGAGGGCTCGGCGGGCCTGACGGACTGCCTCATCGGGCGGGCGGAGTTCGAGGACGTGCGCCAGGAGGTCATGCCGAACCTCAGCCTGCTGGCCTCGGGAGCGGTGCCGCCGAACCCGAGCGAGCTCCTCTCGTCGTCCGCGCTGGAGCAGCTCCTCGACCAGGTGCGGCAGGAGTTCGACGTCATCGTCGTCGACGCGCCGCCGCTGCTGCCCGTGGCCGACGCCGTGATCCTCTCGCGCACCGCGACCGGGGTGATCCTCGTCGCGGACGTCCAGCAGGTGCGCCGCGCGCAGCTGCGGAAGGCGGTCGACGCCGTGCGGCTCGGCGGTGGTCGCGTCGTCGGCGCCGTGCTCAACCGGGTCTCGGCCGGCTCCGAGCAGGTGTACGGGTACAACGCGGTGCAGCCGGCCGAGGCGACCGGCCGCCGGCACGGGCGCCGCGAGGACGTCGCGGCCGAGGCCGCCGACGCCCGCGAGGCGCGGGTCCGGTGACGCCCTCACCCGAGCCCGCGCGCCCGCCGCGGCACCCGTGACCGCGGCGCCGCCGCAGGCCCGGCCGGGTCCCGTGGCCGCCCTCGCCGGGGCGCGCCCGGGGCCGAGCGCGGCCGTGGTCGCGCTCGTGGCGACCGTCCTGCAGCTCCCGGCTCTCGGGGGCCCGTCGCTCTGGACGGACGAGGCGGCCACGGTCTCGGCCGCGACCCGGTCCCTGCCCGAGCTGTGGCGCATGGCCGGGACGCTCGACGCGGTCCACACCACGTACTACGTCCTCATGCACCTGTGGACGGCGGTGGCGGGCACGGGGGAGTGGGCGCTGCGCCTGCCGAGCGCCGTCGCCGTCGGTGTGGCGGCCGCCGGCACGTACGCCCTCGCCCGCCGGACGGGAGGGCAGGCCCTGGGGCTCCTGGCGGCGGCGCTGCTCGTCGTGCTGCCCCGGACGACCTGGATGGCGGTGGAGGCGCGCCCGTACGCGCTGGCGACCGCGGTGGTCGTCCTGTCCTTCGTCGCCCTCGCACGGGCCCTCGAGCACGGCGCCGTGCGCCGGTGGGTGCTCTACGGGGTGCTCGTCGGACTGGCGGTGCTGCTGAACGTGTACTCCGTGCTCCTCGTCGCCGCCCAGGGCGCGACGGTGCTCGTGCACCCCGGCCTGCGGCCGCGGTGGCGCGCGTGGCTGGTGTCGGCCGCGGCGGCGGGCCTGCCGCTGGTCCCCTTCGCGCTCGCGGTCCTGGGGCAGTCCGGCCAGGTCGGGGCGAACGACACGGGCCCCCTCGGCCTCCTGCGCAACGTCGTCGTCAACCAGTGGTTCCTCGGGGAGACGCCGACGGTCTTCACGCGCACGGACGCCACGGCGACGCCCGCGGACCCGTTCGACGGCGTGTGGCAGCCCGCCGCCGTGCTCCTCGCCCTGCTCGCGCTGGGCCTGGTCGTCGTGGCGCTGGTGCGGGTGGCGCGGGACCCCGCGGCGCGCCGCCGGGTGGCCGCCACGGCGGCCTGGACCCTTCCGTGGCTCGTGCTCCCGACCCTCGCCCTCGTCGCGGTGGCGGTGGTGACGCGGTCCTACAGCCCGCGGTACCTGTCGGCCTCGACGCCCGCGCTGGCGATCGTGCTGGCGGCCGCGGTCCTGCTCCTCGCGCGGCGGTCGCTCCGCGTGGGCGCGGTCGTCCTCGTCGTCGCGCTGGCCCTGCCCGTGGCGGCCTCGCAGCGCACGGAGAACGCGAAGAGCGGTGCTGACTGGCGGCAGACGGCGGCCGCCGCCGGCCGCCTCTGCGCGCCCGGGGACGGGGTCTACTTCGCGCCCCGGGCCGCACCGACCGGCACGACGGTGGGCCTGACGACCCGGGGTGTCTCCGTCGCCTACCCCGGGCCCTTCCAGGGCCTCGTCGACGTCACCGCCCTGCGCTCGCCGGTAGCGGCGGCCAACCTCGTCGGGGAGTCCCGGCTGCTGCGGGACGCGGGCGCGACCCTGCGCGACCTCGGCGCCGTGTGCGTCGTGCGGCGCTTCGACGCCCCCTCCGCGGCGTCCGCGGCCGACGACGCGACCCTGCGCCTCGCCGGCCTCGTGCCGACCGACGCCTGGGCGGGACCGCTCGACGAGGTCCTGCGCTACGAGCGCACCGGCGGCACGGCCGGCTGAGCGCCGCCGGTCAGGCGGCGGGCAGCGGCGCGTCGACGACGAGCACCGGTGCCCCGGGGACGCTGTAGACCTCCGTGCGCACCGCCCCGCCGACGCCCTCCGGGAGCAGGAAGACGAAGACGCCGTCGGCGGACCCGCCCGGCGCGGCGGACGGCGGGAAGGGCTGGGCGCCGGGGCCGCTGAGGCCGCTCGCCGGGACGAGCTCGGGCCCGACGTAGGCGTTCACCACCGCCGAGGCGAGGTCGAGGGGCGCGGGGCCGCCGTTCGTGACGCGCACGGTCACGCGCACGGCGGGGCCGGCGCGCTCACCGGGGCCGGCCGCCTCGCCCGCGACGCGCTCGAGCCCGACGACCGTGAGCTCCACCCCGGCCGCGACGGGCACGGGCTCCTCCGGCTCCGCCTGCACGGTGGGCTCGGCCGACGGGGCGGGAGGAGGGTCGGCGGCCGACGAGGGAACGGCCGCGGGGGCGCTCGGGGACGGTCCCCCGTCCGTCGGGGCTGCGGGCGCCGGGTCCGACGGGCTCGCGGTCGGGTCGACGGCCGACGCGGACGGGGAGCCGACCGGGCCGGCCGACGGCGAGACGCCCGCCGTCGGGGTGGCCCCTGCGCCGGCCGGCGACCCGGGGCCGTCGAGGGCGACCCACGTCCCCGCCGCGACGGTGAGGACGGCGACGGGCACGGCCACCAGCAGGCTGGTGCGACGGCGTGAGCGCGGGCCCGAGGGCATGCGGACAGCCAACCACGACGGGCGGCCCGGGGGCGGGTGTGAGGTGCGTCGGGACGGAGATCACCCGGTCAGCCGCTGCCCCTGGACGACCGCTCCCGTTAGGTTCGGTGTCGATCACCGTTCACCCCTCGTGCCGACGGCGCCAGCGAGGCCCGTCCCTGAGGAGCCCCCAGTGCCCCGACCCGTGGTGGGTTACGCCCCCGGTGCCTACGACCTTTTCCACGTCGGGCACCTCAACATCCTCAAGCACGCGAAGCAGCACTGCGACGTGCTGATCGCGGGCGTGGTGAGCGACGAGATGCTCGAGCTCGCGCGCGGCCGCCGCCCGGTGGTCCCGCTGGCGGAGCGGCTGGAGATCGTCAGCCACATCTCCTTCGTGGACCGCGTCCACGCCGAGACGGTCCCGGACAAGCTCGACACCTGGGCCGAGCTGCGTTTCGACCGGTTCTTCAAGGGCGACGACTGGCGGGGGACGCCCAAGGGCGCCGCCCTGGAGCGCCGCTTCGCCGAGGTCGGCGTCGAGGTCGTCTACTTCCCGTACACGATGCACACCTCGAGCACCGCCCTGCGTCGCGCCCTGGCGCTGCTGGAGTCGGCCCCCCTCGACGCGGCCCGCAGCACGGAGGCCTGACGCCGGACGGGCGGCGACGGCCGCCGCCGGTCCGTCCGCCGGGGGCGTGCCGGGCCGTCGCCAGTGGCGCGGTTCACCCGTCCACACCGGACACACCGGGACCGACCGGACCTACCCTCGTAACGCACGGGGCGTCGGCCCCGGGCTCTGGGGGGATGACCGGCATGGCGATGACGACGTCACGGACGACCGCACGACGACTGGTGGCGGGGCTCGCCGCCCTGGCGACCGCCGCGACGGGACTGGTGCTCGCGGCTCCCGCGAGCGCGGACACGGTGCCCACCGACCCGGGTGAACCGGCGACGGTGTCCGTGGACCCGTTGCCGACGGTCCAGATCAACGGCGTGGTCTGGGACCAGGCCGTGGTCGGCGGCCGCGTGTACGCCGTGGGGGAGTTCACCCGGGCGCGCCCGGCCGGCGCCGCGGCGGGGACCTCGGAGGTGACCCGCACCAACGTCCTCGCGTACGACCTCGCGACCGGCGTCCTCGTGCCGTCCTTCGCCCCGTCGGTCAACGCGCAGGTCCGGACCGTGGACGGGTCGCCGGACGGACGCACCGTCTACATCGGCGGGGACTTCACGTCCGTCGGCGGGCAGACGCGCAACCGCGTCGCGGCCTTCGACGTGGCCTCGGGCGCGCTGCTCGGCTTCAACCCCTCGGTCAACGGCCGGGTCAACGCCATCGACGTGAAGGCCTCGGGCGTCTACCTCGGCGGCGCGTTCTCCGTGGTCTCGGGCCAGTCCCGCACCCGGGTCGCGGCCGTGTCCCCCGCCGGGGCGGTGCTCGGCTTCCGCGCGACGGTGCCCGACGGCGAGGTGCGCGGGGTCGTGCTCTCGCCCGACGGCTCCTCCGTCGTCATCGGCGGCGGGTTCACGAGCGTCAACGGCTCCGCCGACCCGGGGTTCGGCCTGGCCCGGCTGGACGCGACGAGCGGCGCCAACAAGTCGTTCCCGGTGAACTCGGTCATCCGCAGCGCGGGGCCCGGGCGGGCCATCTACGGCATGGACGGCGACGCGCAGGGCGTCTACGGCGTGAGCTACGGGTACAACACGAGCCAGCCCAAGTACGAGGGGACCTTCGCGGCCGACTGGGACGGCAACCTGCGCTGGCTCGAGGACTGCCACGGCGACTCGTACGACGTCTTCACGCAGGGGCAGGTCACGTACAAGGCCGGTCACCCGTACCGGTGCAACACCATCGGCGGCGTCCCGCAGAACGCGGACCGCACGAACTACTTCGGCTTCGCCTTCACGAACTTCGCCACGGGCACCGTGGGCCGCAACACGCAGAGCGGCTACGCCGGCTTCGAGGGCCGCCCGGCGCCGTCGCAGCTGACGTGGTTCCCGACCTTCACGCCCGGGACGTACACGGGTCAGAGCCAGGCGGGATGGACCGTCGAGGGCAACGGCCAGTACGTCCTCTACGGCGGCGAGTTCACGCACATCAACGGTACCCGTCAGCAGGGCCTCGTCCGGTTCGCGGTGCGCGAGATCGCCCCGAACAAGGTGGGCCCGACCCTGAAGGGCGCGGCGATCAACCCGACGCTGGAGTCCTTCGTCCCGGGCTCCGTGCACGTGCGGTGGCCGGGCAACGACGACCGGGACAACGAGCGCCTCACCTACCGCCTCTACCGCGGCTCCACGCTCGTCAGCGAGCAGACGGTGGACGCGCCGTTCTACCGGACCCAGGCGGGCGGCGCCGTCGACCGAGGCCTGCCGCCGGGCAGCACGCAGAGCTACCGGCTGACGGTGTCGGACCCCTTCGGCAACACCGCCACGTCCCAGACGGTCTCCGGGACGGTCGCCTCCGGCACCGTCGGGACCTACGCCTCCCGCGTGCTCGCCGACCGGCCGCGCTCCTACTGGCGTCTCGGGGAGGACAGCGGCACCGCGGTCCGCGACTGGGCCGGCATCGACGACGGCCTCGCGGCCGCCGGCGTGACCCGGGGCGGCCCGGACGCCGTCCGCGACACGGACGGCTCCTCCCAGTTCTCCGGGACGAGCAGCGGCTGGGTCTCGACCAAGCTCGCGCAGCAGGCCCCGGACACGTTCACCGTCGAGGGCTGGTTCCGCACGACGAGCACCACCGGCGGCAAGATCGTCGGCTTCGGCAGCTCGTCGACCGGCGGCTCGGCCTCCACCGACCGGCAGGTGTACCTCGACAACAGCGGGCGCGTGGTCTTCGGGGTGTACCCCGGCGCGGTCCGCACGGTCGTGAGCCCGGGGGGCTACCGCGACGGGCGGTGGCACCACGTGGCGGCCTCCCTCGGGGCCGGCGGCATGCGCCTCATGGTGGACGGCGCCGTCGTCGCCAGCCGGACGGACACGACGAGCGGCCAGTCCTACCGCGGCTTCTGGCGCATCGGCGGGGACTCCATCGGCACCGCGTGGACCAACCGGCCCACCAGCCAGTACCTCGCCGGGACCATCGACGAGGTCGCCGTCTACGACCGGGTCCTCACGACGGCCGAGGTCGCCGCGCACGTCCAGGCGGCGACGGGGACCGGGAACGCGGCGCCGCTGGCGTCGTTCACCGCCTCCACGTCGGGGCTGACGGCCTCCGTGGACGGCGGCGGCTCGACGGACCCGGACGGCAGCGTCACAGCCTGGGCGTGGGACTTCGGGGACGGGGCGACCGCCTCCGGCCGCACCGCGAGCCACGCCTACGCCACCGCCGGCACCCGGGCCGTCACCCTGACCGTGACGGACGACCGGGGCGCCACCGCCTCGACGACGCGCCAGGTCACCACCACCGCCCCCGCGCCGGACGGGGTCGTCGCGCGCGACGCCTTCGGCCGCTCGGTGGGCAGCGGGTGGGGCGCGGCGGAGGTCGGCGGCCCGTGGACGGTGAACTCCACGACGAAGACCTCCGTCGACGGGTCCGTCGGCGTCATCGCCGCGACCCCCGGCTCCACGCTGGAGGCGACCCTGCAGGGCGCCACCGCCACCAGCAGCCGCGTGTCCGTCGTCGTGGGGTCCGACGCGGTCCCCACGGGCGGAGGTGCCCAGGTCCGGGTGCTCGCCCGTGCGGTGTCCCCGTCGGCCTACTACGGGGCCCAGGTGAAGATCTCCGCCACGGGCGCCGTGCAGCTCTACGTGACGAAGGACAACGGCACGCTCGTCAACGGGGTCACGGTCCCGGGCCTGGTCTACGCGGCGGGCGACCGGCTGAACGTCGTCGTGGAGACGCAGGGCACGTCCCCGACGACGGTGCGCGCGAAGGTGTGGAGGGTCGGGACGAGCGAGCCGTCGGCGTGGACCGCCCAGATGACGGACGCGAGCGCAGGTCTCCAGGCACCGGGCTTCACGGGGCTGCGGGTCTACCTCACGAGCACCGCGGTGGCGAACCGCTTCACCTTCGACGACCTGTCGGTCACGCAGCTGCCCTGAGGCCGGCACCGCGCCACCGGCACAGCACCATCACCGCACCAGCACCGCAGCCCGTCGGGTCGTCCCGGCGGGCTGCGGTGCGTCCGACGGGGCCGGGCGTCCCGGAGGCCCCGGCGGGGGACGTCGTGCCGAGCGGGTGATCCTCTGCGCTGCGCGGGTGATCTGCACCGCAGAGGGGCGATTCGGCCGGGGACGGCACCTACTGTCGCAGTTGTCCGATCGCGAGAGACCCCGCGACGGCCCACCCCACCTCCGCACGGCGGGGCCGGCCCGCGCCCTCGGCGAGAGCACTCGTAGAGAAGAGCACCCCATGTCCGCGACCCCGAGGAAGATCCGCGGGCTCGTCGCCGCGGTCGCCGTCGCGGCGCTCACCGCCGTCGGGCTGGCCACGCCCGCCCAGGCGGACAGCGCCCCGGTGAACCCGGCCGACCCGACCACGCCGACGACCGTCACGGCCGACGCCCTGCCCACGGTGCAGATCGACGGCGTCGCCTGGTCGCAGGCCGTCGTGGGGAACACCGTCTACGTGGGCGGCAGCTTCACCACGGCGCGCCCCGCGGGCGCGGCGGCGGGGACGAGCACGACCCCGCGGAGCAACCTGCTGGCCTACGACATCCGCACGGGCGCGCTGATCACCTCCTTCGACCACGTCGTCGACGGCCAGGTCCGGTCCGTCACCGCCTCGCCCGACGGGTCGCGCGTCTACATCACGGGCGACTTCAGCCGGGTCGACGGCCAGTACCGGGTGCGCATCGCCGCCTTCGACACCGCCACGGGCGCCCTCGTGCCCGGGTTCCGACCGACGCTGTCGAACAGCGGCCTGGCGGTCGCCACCGACGGGGCCACGGTCTGGGTCGGCGGCATGTTCCAGCAGGTCGCGCCCGTCACGGGCGGCACCCTCGTGCCCCGGGCGTACCTCGCGGCCTTCGACGCCGCGACGGGTGCGGTCAAGCCCTTCGCCCCGACCGTCGACTCCAGCGTCCTCGCCCTGGCGCTCCCGCCCGGCGGGGGCAAGGTCTACGCGGGCGGCCGGCTGAGCACCGTGAACGGCACGACCGTCAACGGCCTCGCCGCGCTCGACCCGGTGACGGGCGCGCCCCTGCCCTTCCCCGTGAACACGAAGGTCCAGGCCTACGGGCCGGACTCCGCGGTCTGGAGCCTCTTCGCCGACGCCACGGGCGTGTACGGCACGGGCTACAAGTACTTCTCCACCGTCGGCAACCTCGAGGGCACCTTCCGCGCCGACCCGACGACGGGCGACCTCGCCTGGATCGCGGACTGCCGCGGCGACACCTACTCGGCGACCGTCGTCGGCGACGTCGTCTACACCGCGAGCCACGCGCACGACTGCAGCAACGTCGGCGGCTTCCCCGAGACGAACCCGCGCTCGCACCACCACGCGAACGCCTTCACCGTGGCCGCCACGGGCAAGAACGTGTCCGGCTCGAACGGCACCTGGCACCTGGGCCGGCCGGCCCCGTCGATGCTCAACTGGTTCCCGGACTTCGTCCCGGGCACGGCGACGGGCCAGGGCCAGGCGCCCTGGAACGTCACGGGCACGAGCGACTACGTCGTCTACGCCGGCGAGTTCCTGTCGGTGAACGGCACGGCCCAGCAGGGCCTGGTCCGGTTCGGCACGTCCGCGAAGGCGACGAACACCCAGGGCCCGCGCCTGTCCGGGACGGCGTTCCCGCTGCAGGCGACGTCGATCGACAAGGGCACGGTGCGCCTGGCCTTCGGCACGAACTGGGACCGCGACAACAGCGCCCTGACGTACCGCCTCTACCGCGCGACGGAGAGCTCGCAGCCGATCTGGTCGGAGACGATCTCGTCCACCTTCTGGACCTCCTCCGCGCGGACGGTCATCGACGCCGAGGCACCGGCCGGGACCACGCAGCAGTACCGCCTGACGGCGACGGACCCCTTCGGGAACGTGGCCCGCTCGAGCTGGGTCACGGTGGAGGTGGGCAGCACGAGCCTCGTCGGCTCCTACGGCTCCGCGGTCCTGCGGGACGGGGCGACCAGCTACTGGAAGCTCGGCGAGAGCCCCGGGACGACGACGGTGCGCGACTGGGCCGGCACGCTGCCGGCGAAGGCGGGCACGGGCGTGACCCTCGGCGAGGCCGGGGCGCTCCAGGGCGACACGGACACCGCCGCGCGCTTCAGCGGCACCTCGGCCGGCCTGGTGGCGACCCAGACCGCGGTCGCCGGCCCGCAGGTCTTCTCCGTCGAGGCGTGGTTCCGCACCACGACGACCGCCGGCGGCAAGATCGTCGGTTTCGGCAAGTCCAGCAGCGGCGACAGCGCCAGCGTCGACCGCCACGTCTACATGGCGCCGACCGGCAAGGTGTCCTTCGGGGTCTACCCGGGCGTGCGCACGGTCGTCACCTCGGCGAAGGCCTACAACGACGGGCAGTGGCACCACGTGGTCGCCACGCTCGGCGGCACCGGTCAGCAGCTGTTCCTCGACGGGCAGCTCGTCGCGCAGAACCCCTCCTCCACGGTGGCGCAGGCCTACAACGGGTTCTGGCGCATCGGCGGGGACAAGACCTGGGAGGGCGCCGCGTACTTCAACGGCTCCGTCGACGAGGTCGCGATCTACCCCAGCGCCCTCTCGGCGCAGCAGGTGACGCGCCACTTCGACGTCGCCCGGGCGGTCAACGCGGCGCCGAGCGCGTCGTTCACCGCGACGGCGCAGGCCCTCACGGCCACCGTGGACGCCTCGGCCTCGGCCGACGTCGACGGGACGGTCGCCGGGTACGCGTGGTCGTTCGGCGACGGCACCACGGGCACGGGCCGCACGGCCTCCCACGCCTACGCCGCGGCCGGCACGTACACGGTCACGCTGACGGTCACGGACGACGCCGGCGCCACGGCGACCACGACGCGGCCGGTCACGGTCGAGGCCCCGGTCCTGCCCGCCGACGGCGTCGTGGCCCGGGACGCCTTCGGGCGGACGGTCGTCTCCGGCTGGGGCACCGCCGACGTCGGCGGCCCCTGGACGGTGAACTCGGCGGCGAAGTTCGGCGTCGACGGCTCCGTCGCGGCGATCTCGGCCACGCCGGGGTCCACCCTCAGCGGCACCTTGGAGCGGGTGGCCACGACCGACTCGCGGGTGTCCGTGGTCCTCGGGTCCGACGTCGTGCCGTCGGGCGGCGGCGCCCAGGTCCGGGTGATGGGGCGTGCGGTGTCGGGCAGCCTCTACTACGGCGCGCAGGTCAAGATCTCCCCGACGGGTGCGGTGCAGCTCTACGTGACGAAGGAGAACGGCACGCTCGTCAACGGGGTGACGATCCCCGGCCTCGTCTACGCCAAGGGCGACCGGCTGAACGTCGTCGTCGAGACCCAGGGCAGCTCGCCGACCACGGTGCGCGCCAAGGTCTGGAAGGTCGGCACGACGGAGCCGGCGGCGTGGACCGCGCAGATGACGGACGCCACGGCGGCCCTGCAGGCGCCCGGGTTCGTCGGGCTGCGGGTCTACCTGACGAGCTCCGCGGCGACCACGCGGTTCACCTTCGACGACCTGCGGGTCACCGCCGGTGCGCCGGCGCCGCAGCCCGAGCCGGAGCCGGAGCCCGAGCCCGAGCCGGTGAACGCGGCGCCGACGGCGTCCTTCACCTCCGCGGTGCAGGACCTCACGGCCTCCGTGGACGCCTCGGCCTCCGCGGACGCCGACGGCACCGTCGCCTCCTACGCCTGGGCGTTCGGGGACGGCAGCACGGGCACGGGCCGCACCGCGACCCACGCCTTCGCCGCCGCCGGCACGTACACGGTCGGCCTGACGGTGACCGACGACGACGGCGCGACGGCGACCACGACGCGCACGGTCACCGTCACGGCGCCGGTGACGACGCCGCCGGTGCCGCCGGCGGACGGCACCCTCGCCCGCGACGCCTTCGGCCGGACGACCACGTCCGGGTGGGGCACCGCCGACCTCGGCGGGGCGTGGACGGTCAACTCGGCCGCGAAGTTCCTCGTCGACGGAGGGGCGGGCGTCGTCGCCGCCACGCCGGGCTCCACCCTCACGGGCACCCTGGAGGGCGTCTCGGCGACGAGCAGCCGGGTCCAGGTCGTCCTCGGCTCCGAGACGGTCCCCTCGGGCGGCGGCGCGCAGGTCCGCGTCCTCGGTCGCGCGGTGTCCTCGACGAGCTACTACGGCGCGCAGGTGAAGATCTCCGCGACCGGTGCGGTGCAGCTGTACGTGACGAAGGAGAACGGCACGCTCGTCAACGGCGTGACGGTCCCGGGCCTCGTCTACGGCGCCGGGGACCGCCTGAACGTGGTCGTCGAGGTCGAGGGCACGTCCCCGACCACCGTGCGGGCCAAGGTCTGGAAGGTCGGGACGGCCGAGCCCGCGGCGTGGACCGCGCAGATGACGGACGACACGGCGGGCCTGCAGGTCGCGGGCTTCACCGGGCTCCGGGTCTACCTGACCAGCTCCGCGGCGGCCAACCGCTTCACCTTCGACGACCTCGCGGTGACGCGCCTGGGCTGACCGGCTCCGTCGTGTCCGGGGGTGCCTGTGAGGGCCGGGCGTCCGGGGCGACGGCCCCGGGG
>NZ_RWJX01000053.1 GCF_004123805.1 Cellulomonas endophytica
CCGGCCGCCGGACGGTGACCGGCCCCGGACCCGGCCGTCCCCCGCGCCGCCGGGGCACGCGGGCGCGGGCGCGGGTCCGCACGGGCTGGGTGCGGGTGCGTGCCGCCGCGGGCCCGGTGCTCCAGGCCGCGGCCGCGGGGTCCGTGGCGTACGCGGTCGGGCGGGAGGTGCTCGGGCACCCGGCGCCGTTCTTCGCCCCCGTCTGCGCGTGGCTGTGCCTCGGCTTCAGCCGCGACCGGTCGGTCCGCCGGGTCGCCGAGCTGGCCGTGGGCGTCGCCGTCGGGGTCGGCCTGGGCGACCTCATCGTCCACGTCATCGGCACGGGCGTCTGGCAGATCGGCGTCACGCTGGCGGTCGCGGCCCTCGTCGCCCGGTTCCTCGACCGCGGCCCCATGCTGACGAACCAGGCCGGCGTCCAGGCCGTCGTCATCGTCGGGCTGCCCGCCACGGCGACGACCGGCGGGTCGCTCGGCCGGTGGACGGACGCGCTGCTGGGCGGCCTCGTCGCGCTCGCGGTCGCGGTGCTGACGCCCTCCGACCCCCGCCGGCACTCCCGACGCCTGGGCGGGGCCGCGCTGACGCAGGTGGCGCGGGTGCTCGGCCGCCTCGGCGACGGGCTCGCCCGGCGCGACGCCGACGACGTCGAGGACGCCCTCGTGCTCGGCCGGTCCTCGCAGGCCCTGCTCGACGAGTGGCGCGACGCCGCCCGCAACGCCTACGACGTCGTCCGCCTCACCCCGGGCGGGCGCCGGCACCGCGACGAGCTGCGCCGCCACGTCGGCGCGGCCGTGCTCGCCGACCGCGCCATGCGGAACACCCGGGTCCTGGCGCGCCGGTCCCACGCCACCCTCGGGGCCGCGGACCGGCACCCCCTCGAGCCCGTCGCCCGCACCGTCCACGCGCTGGCGGAGGCGGCCGACGACCTGGCCCACGCGACCGTCGAGGGCTCGGACCCCGCCGCGGTGCGGGAGCGGCTGCGCGGCGTGGCGGCCGACCTCGACCCCTACCGGCTCGGCGCCGACGACTGGCAGGTGCAGAGCCTCGTGCTCCTCACCCGCTCGCTCGTCGTGGACCTGCTCGAGATGGCGGGGGAGGACCAGGAGGGGGCCCGGTCGGCCCTCCCGGCGCTCTAGGCGACCGCCCGGCGCCGGCCCCCGCACGACCTCGCGGGTGCCGTCCGCACGCAGGACCGCGCCCGGCACGGGGTGACCTCGCTCGCACGGCGGCCGCACGGGTCACCCCGCCGCGTAGTCTCCTGCCGTGGTCGCCACCATCCAGTACTACATCTTCCTGCTCCTCGGCCTCGTCGTGCTCGGCATGGCCGTCTGGGGCCTCGTCGACCTGCTGCGCCGGCCGGCGGCCGCGTTCGTCTCGGCGGGCAAGCTGACGAAGACGAAGTGGGGCCTCATCCTCGGCGCCGCGACCCTGCTGTCCTTCGCGACGCTCGGCGCCGGCGGCCTGCCCTTCCTCGCCCTGCTGTCCGCCGTCGCGGCGGGCGTCTACCTCGCCGACGTGAAGCCGGCGATCGAGCCGTACAGCCGGCGCGGCGGCCGCGGCCCGTCCGGCGGCGGCCCCTACGGCGGCTGGTGACCGGTCGGTGACCCCGTCCGCGGGAGGGCGGCCCGCGTGAGGGCGGTCGTCCAGCGCGTCACCCGGGCGGCGGTCCGGGTGGGCGGCGAGGTCGTCGGGGAGGTCGACGGGCCGGGCCTGCTCGTGCTCGTCGGCGTCACGCCCGGCGACGGCCCGGCGCAGGTGGAGCGGATCGCGCGCAAGGTCGCGGAGCTGCGGGTGCTGCGCGACGAGCGGTCGGCGGTCGAGGTCGGCGCCCCCGTGCTCGTCGTCAGCCAGTTCACGCTCTACGCGGACACCCGCAAGGGCCGGCGCCCGACGTGGAACGCGGCGGCGCCGGGGCCGGTGGCGGAGCCCCTCGTCGCGGCCGTCGTGGCGGCGCTGCGCGCCCGCGGCCTGACGGTCGCCACCGGCGTCTTCGGCGCCGACATGGCGGTGGAGCTCGTCAACGACGGGCCCGTGACGATCCTGCTCGAGGCGGAGCCCGGCGCCGCCTGAGAGGGGACCGGCGGCGGGCGGCCCCCGGCGCGCCGACCGCCCGCCGCGCGGCGACCATCGACGCGTGACGCTCCTCGACGGCTACCCGCTCGACGCCCCCGCCCTCCGGGGACCGGCGCTGCTCGGGCAGGTCTGGGCGGACCTGGCCTTCCTGCACCGGCCGGTCGACCCGGCGGACGTCGCCGCGATGATGCCGGCGGGCACCCGGCCGGACGTCGACGCCGAGGGGCGCACGTGGGTGGGTCTCGTGCCGTTCCGGATGGCCTCGGCGGGCTTCGGGCGAGCGCGTCCCGTTCCCGTCCTGGGCACGTTCCTCGAGACGAACGTGCGGCTGTACTCCGTCGACGACGCGGGGCGGCACGGGGTGGTGTTCCGCACCCTGGAGACGGAGCGCCTCGCCGTCGTGCCCTTCGCGCGCGGGGTGTTCGGCACGCCGTACCGGTGGGCGCGCATGCGCTACGACCGCACGGGCGACGTGCACACCTGGGAGACCGTGCGCCGCCGGCCGGGCCGCCCCGTGCGGTCCCGCGTGGTGCTGCGGGTGGGGGACGTCGTCGAGCCGACGGACCTCGAGACCTGGCTCACGGCGCGGTGGGGCCTGCACACCCGGTGGGGCGGGCGGACGTGGTGGGTGCCGAACGAGCACGCCGCATGGCCGCTGCACGCGGCGGAGGTCCTGGAGCTCGACGACGAGCTCGTCGCCGACGCGGGCGTGGCACCCGTCGGCCCGCCTCTGCGGGCGCTGGTCTCGCCCGGCGTGCGGACGGTGTTCGGCCTGCCGCGGCCCGTCGCCTGACCCGCCGGCCGGCGCGGACGCCGTAGGTTGCGGGCGTGCCCGTCCTGCCCGACCACGTCCGCACCCTGCCCGGCTCGCAGATCCGGCAGGTCACGGAGCTGGCGTGGTCCACGCCGGGGACCGTCGTGCTCAGCGTCGGGGAGCCGTCCCTGCCGACGGCGCCGCACGTCCTGGCCGCCGCCGCGGCGGCGATCGCCCGGGACGACACGGGCTACACCCCGAACGCCGGCCTCCGGCCCCTGCGCGAGGCGCTGGCGGCGCACCTGTCGCCCTCCCACGGCCGTGTCGTCGACCCCGACCGCGTGTGGGTCACCGCCGGCGGCGCGCAGGCGCTGCACCTCGCGCTCTCGCTCACCCTGGCGCCGGGCGACGAGGTGCTCGTGCCCGACCCGGGCTACCCGCCGTTCGTCATGGCGGTGCACCTGCTGGGCGGCCGTCCCGTGCCGTACCGGCTGGACCCGGCGGACGGCTTCCTGCCCGACCCCGCGACCGTGGCGGCGGCCGTCACGCCGCGCACGCGGGTGCTCCTGGTGAACTCGCCCTCGAACCCGCTGGGGACGGTCGTGCCCGCCGGGCGGGTGGCCGACCTCGTCGCGCTCGCCCGCGCCCACGACCTGTGGCTGCTGTCCGACGAGTGCTACGGCGAGCTCACCTTCGGCGTCCCGCACGTGCCGCCGGCCGCGTACGACACCGACGACCGCGTCCTCACGCTGCACTCCTTCTCGAAGACCTACGGCATGACGGGGATGCGGGTCGGCGCCCTCGTGGTCCCCGCGGCGTTCCTGCCGGTGCTCGGGTCGGCGCAGGAGGCGGTGGTGTCCTGCGTGAACACGCCGGCGCAGCACGCCGCCCTCGCCGCGCTCACCGGGCCGCAGGACGGCGTCGCGCTCGCCCGGCTCACCTACCGGCACCTGCGGGACGTCGCGACGGAGGCCCTCGCGGCGCGGGGGCTGCCCGTGCTCCCGGCCGACGGCGGCATGTACGTCTGGGCCGACGTGTCCGCGCTGTCCGGCGGCGACGTCCTCGGCTGGTGCCGGCGGCTCGTCGCCGAGCGGGGCGTCGCGCTCGCGCCCGGCACGGCGTTCGGGCCCGGCGGCGAGGGGTGGGTGCGGATCTCCCTCGGGGCGCGCGAGGAGGACCTGCGACGGGGGCTGGAGCGGCTGCCCCTCGCCTGAGGGGGCGCTAGCGTGCGCGGGTGGGCACGGCGGGTGGGGGCGACGAGGGGGTCGCCGCGGTGACCGGTGCCGACGGCCGCCGTCGGGCGCGCCTGCTGCTGCGCGTGCGCTGGTCGGACGTCGACCTGTTCGGGCACGTGAACAACGCCGCGTTCCTGCGCTACCTCGACGACGCCCGCTTCGCGCTGTTCCCGGCGATGGGGGTCGACGCCGCCGGCCGGCTGACGGAGGCGCAGCTCGTCGTCGTGAAGCACGAGATCGAGTACGTGGCGCCCGCGCCGTTCCGGTCCGAGCCGCTGGCCGTCGACGTCTGGGTGCCGCGCACCGGTCGCAGCTCGGTGGACTTCGCCTACGAGGTCCTCGACGCGGGGGCGCCGGCCGCCGACGAGGGGCGCGACGGCGACCCGGGCCGCGCCGGCCGGCTGCCGGCCGTCTACCTGCGGGCGCGCTCGCGCATGGTGCAGGTGGAGGCGCGCACGGGGCGGCCGCGGCCGTTCACGCCCGCCGAGCTCTCGGTCTTCGAGGCCTACCCGGGACCGCCGCCGGAGCTGCGCGGCTGGTGAGGACGCGCCGCGGGAGCCCTGACGGGGCAGCCGTCCGGCCCCGGCCCGCCGCGGCCCTCAGAGGCCCGGCACGTCCAGGTCGAGGGCGGCGACGAGCGTGCGCAGGACCCCGTTGCGGGTGTGCCCCGGTGCCACCGCCGCCGCGGCGGCCCGCACGTCCGGGTGCGCGTTGTCCATCGCGACGCCCGTGCCGGCCGCGCGCAGCAGGCCCAGGTCGTTGAGGTAGTCGCCGAAGGCCAGCGTCTCCTCCGGCGCGACGCCGAGCACCCGCTGCGCGTGCCGCAGCGCCACGCCCTTGTCCGCCTCGGGGTGCATGAGGTCGACCCAGTGGCGGCCCGAGACGAGCACGCGCACCCGGTCGGCCAGCGGCGCGAACGCCGGCGCGGTCGCGGTCTCCACGTCCTCGCCGTCGAACACCGCGACCTTGAGCACGGTGTCGTCGACGGCGGTGAGGTCGCGCACCTGCGTCACGACGGAGTAGTGCGCCTCGACGTGGCGCAGGAAGCCGGCGTCGTCGCCCTCGACCCACGCCGACCGCGCGCCGCAGACGACCGCCCCCACCTCCCGCCCCGCCGCCCGCAGCGCCCGGACGGCCTCGACCGCGGGGCCCAGGACGTCCGGCGGCAGGGGCGTGCTCGCCAGGACCTCGTCGCGGTGCACGACGACGCCGCCGTTCTCGGCGATGTAGACCAGGTCGGCCCCGGGGTCGCCGGGCAGCGCGCCGAAGAGGCGCCGCAGGTTGGCGTACTGGCGGCCGCTCGCCGGGCAGAAGGCGATGCCGCGCGCGCGCAGGGCGGCGAGCACGGCGGCGGTGGCGGCGGGCAGCGTCTTGCGCTCGTCGAGCAGGGAGCCGTCCATGTCGCTCACGACGAGGCGGACGGGCGCCGGCAGGGCGAGCGCGGGCACGTCGAGGACCGGGGCGTCGAGCAGGGGCACGGCTCGATCCTCCCACGCGACCCGTGGCGCCCCCCGGCCGGGGGGCGCCACGGGGCTGCTGTCAGCGGACGGCGGCGTCGAGGCGCGAGAGCTCGTCGGCGGTGAGCTCGAGGTCGACGGCCGTGACCGAGTCGCGGATCGTCTCGGGGCGGCTCGAGCCGGGGATCGGCACGACGACGGGCGCCTGCGCGAGCTCCCACGCCAGGGCGACGACCTGCGGGCTCACGCCGCGCGCGTCCGCCACCTCGGAGAAGGCGGCGTGCCGCCCGCCGAGCTCGCCCGCGCCGCGGATGCCGCCGAGCGGGCTCCACGGCAGGAAGGCGATGCCGTGCTGGGCGCACAGCGCGAGCTCCTCCTGGGAGGAGGTGAAGCCCGGCGAGTACTGGTTCTGGACGGACACGAGGCGGCCCCCCAGCACCTCCTGCGCCTCGAGGATCTGCTGCGGGTCGGCGTTGGAGATGCCGGCCATCTCGATGGTGCCGGCGTCGAGCAGCTCCGCCAGGACCCCGACGGAGTCGGCGTAGGGCACCGCGGGGTCGGGCCGGTGGAACTGGTAGAGCCCGATGGCCTCGACGCCGAGCCGGCGCGCGGAGTCCTGCACCGCCCGGCGCAGGTGCTCGGGGCGGCCGTCCTGGGTCCACGAGCCGTCGCCGGGGCGCAGGTGGCCGCCCTTCGTCGCGACGAGCACGCCGGAGGTGTCCCCGCCCCAGGTGCGCAGCGCCTCGGCGAGCAGCTCCTCGTTGTGGCCGACCTCGTCGGCGTGCAGGTGGTAGGCGTCGGCGGTGTCGAGCAGGGTGACGCCGGCGTCGAGCGCGGCGTGGACGGTGGCGACCGCGCGCTCGCGGTCGGGGCGGCCCTCGATGGACAGGGGCATGCCGCCGAGGCCGATGGCGCTGACGGGGCGGGTGCCGATGGTGCGGGTCTGCATGCCGCTCATCCCACCCCGCCGAGGGCCGGGACGCACCTGCTCGACCCGTGAGCACCACCACGCGTGACCCGGGAATACCCGGGCGCCCCGGGGACGTGAGAGCCCCCGGCCGCGCAGGGGGCGGAGCGACCGGGGGCAGGCTCCACAGTAGGCCTTCCGGCTGGCGGCGGGGAGGGTTGCGTTCACCCGTCCAGGTGACCGTCACAGCGCCCTGTCACGTCCCGCCCCACCCGGATGACCCGCAGCCACCCCGACGAGATGCCGTTCCGGGCCGCCTGCACCCGGCGACGAGCGGCCGGGACGGGCGTCTCGTCGGGAGGAGGGCCGACCCCTTCCCTCACGACGAGGTGCCCGTCCCGGCCTCCTGCTGGCGGCGAGGGCGGCGCGAACCGGCATCTCGTCGGGAGGGGGGCCGACCCCTCCCCCCGACGAGGTGCCTCTTCCGACCGCCCTCGCGCGGCGGCGGGCGGCCGGGACCGGCATCTCGTCGGAGGGGCGGGGGTCAGGTCCGGGCGAGGGTCTCGATCCAGGTCGCGACGGCCGCGGCCACGGCGGCGTCGTCGCGCGGGTCGTGCCCGCCCGGCAGCGTGACGTGGGTGAGCGGCCCGCCGAGGGCGGCGAGGTGCTCGGCCAGCTCGTCGGCGCGGCCGAAGGGGTCGGCAGCACCCGAGACCGCCAGCACCGGCACGCGGACGTCCGGCAGGTGCGCGACCCGGAGCCGGTCGGGGCGGCCCGGTGGGTGCAGGGGGTAGGACAGCAGCACGAGCCCCGCGGAGGGCTGGCCCTGCCCGACCGCCATCGACGCCGCCCGCCCGCCGAAGGACCGCCCGCCGAGCACGAGCCGGCCCGGGTCGACGCCGAGCTCGGCCGCCCAGGCGTCCGCCGACGCCCGCACGTGCGGCACCGCGACCTCGATCCGCTCCGGACCGCGCAGCCCGGCGGCCCGGCGGGCGAAGTCCGTGCGACGCACGGGCACGGGCGGCTCCAGGGCCGCGAGGGCCGTCTCGACGGCGACGAGCGTGCGGTGGTCCCGCCCGGCGCCGGCGCCGGGCAGCAGCAGCAGCCCGGCCGCACCCACCCGGTGAGCGTAGGGCGGCGGGCCCCGCGGTGGGGGCGGGGTGCCTGTGGCCACGACCACGGGCCGGGGCCGTTGTGCCCCACGCCGCCCTCCTGGGACCGTGGCCCTCTCAGGACCGGCACCGCCATCGGCACCTCACCGGCGACCGGGGCCCGCACCGCAGCGGCCGCCCGGCGCCCACCTCAGCAGCGTGGATCGGACGAGCAGCGACGGAGCCGGCGATGACGACGTACGTGTACCGCTTCAGCGACGGGGACAAGGACCAGAAGGACCTGCTGGGCGGCAAGGGGGCGAACCTCGCCGAGATGACGCGGCTGGGCCTGCCGGTGCCGCCCGGGTTCACCATCACGACCGAGGCCTGCCGCGCCTACATGCGCGACGGCCGGCTGCCGGCGGAGCTGCGGGTGGAGGTGACCCTCGCGGTCCGCGAGATCGAGGACACCCTCGGCCGCCGGCTCGGCGACTTCCACGAGCCGCTGCTGGTGTCCGTGCGCTCCGGCGCGAAGTTCTCCATGCCGGGGATGATGGAGACGGTCCTCAACATCGGGCTCAACGACGCCTCCGTGAAGGGTCTGACGGAGTTCAGCGGCGACGAGCGCTTCGCCTACGACTCCTACCGCCGGCTGATCCAGATGTTCGGCAAGACGGTGCTCGGCATCGACGGCGAGCTGTTCGCGCACGCCCTCGACGAGAAGAAGCGGACGGTCGGCGCGGCCACGGACGTCGACCTGCTGGCCCAGCACCTGCGCGAGCTCGTCGAGGAGTACAAGGAGATCGTGCGGCGCGAGTCCGGCCGCGAGTTCCCCCAGCACCCGCGCGAGCAGCTCGACATGGCGATCGAGGCCGTCTTCGGCTCGTGGAACACCGACCGCGCGCGCCTGTACCGCCGCCGCGAGCGCATCCCGAACGACCTCGGCACGGCCGTGAACGTCGTGAGCATGGTCTTCGGCAACCTCGGCGAGACCTCCGGCACGGGCGTGTGCTTCACCCGCGACCCGTCGACCGGTCACTCCGGCGTCTACGGCGACTACCTGCCGAACGCCCAGGGCGAGGACGTGGTCGCGGGCATCCGCAACACCCTGCAGCTCGCCGAGCTCGAGCTGCTCGACCCCACCTCCTACGCCGAGCTGCGGCAGGCGATGCGCCGCCTCGAGACGCACTACCGCGACCTGTGCGACATCGAGTTCACCGTCGAGCGCGGGAAGCTGTGGCTGCTGCAGACCCGCGTGGGCAAGCGCACGGCGGCCGCCGCCTTCCGGATCGCCACGGAGCTCGCCGACGAGCACCTCATCACCATGGACGAGGCCATCTCGCGGTGCACGGGCGCCCAGCTGGGGCAGCTGCTCTTCCCGCGCTTCGACCCCGACGCCGAGCGGGTGCTGCTCACGCGCGCCATGCCGGCCTCGCCCGGGGCGGCGGTGGGGGAGATCGTGCTGGACAACGCCCAGGCGCTCGAGCGCACGGCGGCCGGCGCGCGGGTGGTGCTCGTCCGGCGGGAGACGAACCCCGACGACCTGCAGGGCATGATCGCGGCCGACGGCGTCCTCACCGCCCGCGGCGGCAAGACGAGCCACGCGGCGGTCGTCGCCCGCGGGATGGGCAAGTGCGCGGTCGTCGGCGCCGACGAGCTCCTCGTCGACCACGCCGCCGGCGAGGTGCGCGTGGCCGGTCGCACCCTGCGGGCGGGGGACGTCATCGCCCTCGACGGACGCACGGGCGAGGTCTTCCTCGGGGACGTGCCCGTCGTCGACTCGCCCGTCATGGTCTACATCGCCGACGGGCTCGAGGCGGGCCTCGCGGCGGCGGAGGACGACGAGACGCGCTCGCTCCTCGTCGCGGTCGACCGCGTCCTCACCCACGCCGACGAGGTGCGCCGCATGCGCGTGCGCGCCAACGCCGACACGGCCGAGGACGCCCGCCGGGCCCGGGCGCGCGGCGCCGAGGGCATCGGCCTGTGCCGCACGGAGCACCAGTTCCTCGGCGACCGGAAGCGCTACCTCGAGCGCCTCGTGCTCGCGGACGGGGACGAGGAGCGGGCCGCCGCCCTCGCGGACCTCCTGCCCCTGCAGCGGGCGGACTTCGTCGGGCTGCTCGAGGCCATGGACGGCCTGCCGACGACGATCCGCCTCCTCGACCCGCCCCTCCACGAGTTCCTGCCCGACCTGACCGACCTCGCGGTGCGCGTGGCCGTGGCGGAGGCGACGGGCGGCGCGGACCCCCACGACGTGCAGCTGCTCGCGGCGGTGCGGCACATGCACGAGCAGAACCCCATGCTCGGCCTACGAGGCGTCCGGCTCGGGCTCAAGCTGCCCGGGCTGTTCGCGCTCCAGGTGCGGGCGATCGCGGAGGCGACCGTCGAGCTGCGGCGCGCGGGCAGGGACCCGCAGCCGGAGATCATGGTGCCGCTCGTCGGGTCCGTGCGGGAGCTGCAGATCGTGCGCGAGGAGGCGCTGGGGGTGCTCGCCGAGGTGGGGGCGGCGTCCGGCGTCCGGCTCGACGACGTGCCCATCGGCTGCATGATCGAGCTGCCCCGGGCCGCGCTGACCGCGCACCGGATCGCGGAGGAGGCCGACTTCTTCTCCTTCGGCACGAACGACCTCACGCAGACGACCTGGGGCTTCTCCCGCGACGACGTCGAGGGCGCCTTCTTCGCGCAGTACCTGGAGAACGGGGTGCTGACCATCTCCCCGTTCGAGACGCTCGACGCCGACGGGGTCGGGGCGCTCGTCGAGGCGGGTGTCACCGGCGGACGGGCGACGAAGCCGGGCCTGAAGACGGGCGTCTGCGGCGAGCACGGCGGCGACCCGGAGTCCATCCACTTCTTCCACGACGTGGGCCTGGACTACGTCTCGTGCTCGCCGTTCCGCGTGCCGGTGGCCCGCCTCGAGGCCGGCCGGGCCGCGGCCTCCCGCGAGGACGCGACGGCCTGACGGCCGCTGCGCCGTCGTCCGCCTCCTGCTCCGGCGTCGGCGTCGCACGCCCCGACGTCGGCGTCGCACCTCGCCGTCCGCGTCGCACCTGCAGGTGCGTCTCCGACGGCGGAGTGCGACGCCGATCGTGGGTTCGGTGGCGGTGGGCGGCGGGGTCCTGGGGGATGCGCGCCAGAGTTCACCCGGCGGTCGACACCGCGTCACCTGCGGTCGACCGCCGCTCCCTAGCGTGAGGGCGACCGCCGTCCGGATCCCCGCCGAGGTGCCCCCATGACGCAGACCCCCTCCCGCCCCCTGCTGCCCATGACGGGGCACACCATGGGCACCCGCTCCGCCGCCACGTGCCACTTCAAGTGCGGCGACGCCTGCCTGCGCGACGAGGGCAGCCTCTCGGCCTCGCCGCACTTCGCGGAGGTCGCGCGGGCGGCGGTGTCCCGACGCTCCGTGCTGCAGGCGCTGGGCCTGACCGCCGCCGCGGTGGGCGCCTCGACGTTCCTCGGCACGCCGCGGGCGCAGGCCGCGACGGCGCCGGCGGCGGGCGAGGCGGTCGTCTCGCCGACCTTCCGCTTCCGGCCGGTCGAGCCCGTGGACCGCACGGTCGACGCCGTCACGGTGCCGGCGGGGTACGCGTGGCACACGCTCGTGCAGTGGGGCGACCCGGTGGTCCCGGGGGCGCCGGCGTTCGACCTGGACCGCCAGAGCCCCGAGGCGCAGGCGATGCAGTTCGGCTACAACAACGACTACCTGACGATCGTCCCGCAGTCCTCGACGCGGGCCCTGCTCGTCGCGAACCACGAGTACACGAACGAGAACCTCATGTACCCGGGCTTCGTCGACGAGGCCTCGCTCACCGACGAGCAGATCCGCACCTCCATGGCCGCGCACGGCATGTCCGTCGTCCAGCTGCGGCGCTACCTCTCCGACCCCCGCTGGTACGCCGACTCCTCGCGCTGGAACCGGCGCATCACGGCGCTCGGCACGCCGTTCCGCCTCACGGGCCCGGTGGCCGGCGACGCGCTCGTCCGCACGACCCGCGACCCCGCCGGCAGGACCGTCATCGGGACCCTGAACAACTGCGCGGGCGGCACGACGCCCTGGCGCACGGTGCTCTCCGGCGAGGAGAACTTCGACCAGTACTTCCGGGGCGACCCCGTGGGCGACCCGCGCAACCGGGACACCTACGGCCTCGTCGACGCCACCGGCACCCCCGGGGACGGGCGCTTCTGGTACCGCGTCGACGACCGCTTCGACGTCGTCGCCGAGCCCAACGAGATCAACCGCTTCGGCTGGATCGTCGAGCTGGACCCGCGCGACCCCGGCTCGACCCCGGTCAAGCACACGGCGCTCGGCCGGTTCAAGCACGAGGGCGCCACGGTGAGCCTGGCCGCCGACCGCCGGGTCGCGGTCTACATGGGCGACGACACCGCGGACCAGCACCTGTACAAGTTCGTCTCCGAGGGGCGGCTCTCGCCGGGCGGGACGAACGGCCCCCGCCTGCTGGAGAGGGGCGACCTGTACGTCGCCCGCTTCTCCGCCGAGGGGGACCCGAGCACGGACCACGACGGCACCGGCGAGTGGGTCCCGCTGACCCGGGGCGGCCGCTCGATGGTCCCCGGCATGACCCTGGCCGAGGTCCTCGTCTTCACGCGGGAGGCGGCGGCCGCCGTCGGGGCCACGCCCATGGACCGCCCGGAAGACGTGGAGCGCAACCCCGTCAACGGCCGTGTCTACGTGGCGTGCACGAACAGCTCCAACCGAGCCGCGGCCGGGGTGGCCAACCCCCGCCCGGGCAACCGCTGGGGCCACGTCGTGGAGCTGCGCGAGGACGGCGACGACGCGGGCGCGACGACCTTCACGTGGACGCTCGCGCTCGTCTGCGGCGACCCGGCCGACCCCAGCACGCACTTCGCGGGCTTCCCGGCGGACAGGGTGTCGCCCATCTCCTGCCCCGACAACCTCACGTTCGACTCGCGCGGGGGGCTGTGGATCTCCACGGACGGCCAGCCCGGGTCGCTGGGCCTGAACGACGCCCTGCACTACGTGCCGGTGGACGGCCCCGAGCGGGGGCACGTCCAGCAGTTCCTCGCCGTGCCGACCGGAGCCGAGACCTGCGGGCCCGTCGTCGACGACGAGGGGGACTCCGTGTTCATCTGCGTCCAGCACCCCGGCGAGACCGCCGACGCCGTCGTGGACGCGCCCTCGTCGCTGTTCCCGTACGGGGGCACGACGCGCACCCCGCGCCCCGCGGTCGTGCAGGTCTACCGCGAGGGCGGTCTCTGGCGGCGCTGAGCCCCGGTCGACCGTCGGCGGGGCGCCCTCAGCCCCGGGGGTGCCCCGCCCGCTCCGCCCACAGAGAACAGCCGCATAGCCGGGGCGGGGCCGCCGTTAGTCTCGAACAACGCCGCCCCGTACCCCGGCGGCACGGGTCCTGGAGGACCCGGCTGCCAGGAACCGCCACGGGGCACGCCGTCGCTCGTGAGGAGTGCTGCATGTTCGAGAGATTCACGGACCGAGCCCGCCGCGTGGTCGTCCTCGCCCAGGAAGAGGCGCGGATGCTCAACCACAACTACATCGGCACCGAGCACATCCTCCTGGGACTGATCCACGAGGGCGAGGGTGTCGCGGCCAAGGCCCTGGAGTCGCTCGGCATCTCGCTCGACGCGGTGCGCGCCCAGGTGCAGGAGATCATCGGTGAGGGCACGCAGGCGCCGTCGGGGCACATCCCCTTCACGCCGCGCGCGAAGAAGGTCCTCGAGCTGTCGCTGCGCGAGGCGCTGCAGCTCGGCCACAACTACATCGGGACCGAGCACATCCTGCTCGGCCTCATCCGCGAGGGCGAGGGCGTGGCCGCCCAGGTCCTCAACAAGCTCGGCGCCGACCTCAACCGCGTGCGCCAGACGGTCATCCAGCTGCTGTCGGGCTACCAGGGCAAGGAGCCCGTGGCCGCCGGCGGTCCCGCTGAGGGCCAGCCCTCGGGCTCGGCCGTGCTCGACCAGTTCGGGCGCAACCTCACGCAGGCCGCCCGTGACGGCAAGCTCGACCCGGTCATCGGCCGGGCCAAGGAGATCGAGCGCGTGATGCAGGTCCTGTCGCGCCGCACGAAGAACAACCCGGTCCTGATCGGCGAGCCCGGCGTCGGCAAGACGGCGGTCGTCGAGGGTCTCGCCCAGGACATCGTCCGCGGCGACGTGCCGGAGACGCTGAAGGACAAGCAGCTCTACACGCTGGACCTCGGCGCGCTCGTGGCCGGCTCCCGCTACCGCGGCGACTTCGAGGAGCGCCTGAAGAAGGTCCTCAAGGAGATCCGCACCCGCGGCGACATCATCCTGTTCATCGACGAGATCCACACCCTCGTCGGGGCGGGTGCCGCCGAGGGCGCCATCGACGCCGCCAGCATCCTCAAGCCCATGCTGGCCCGCGGCGAGCTGCAGACCGTCGGCGCCACGACGCTCGACGAGTACCGCAAGTACGTCGAGAAGGACCCGGCCCTCGAGCGTCGCTTCCAGCCCATCCAGGTCTCCGAGCCGTCGCTCACGCACGCCATCGAGATCCTCAAGGGCCTGCGCGACCGCTACGAGGCGCACCACCGCGTCTCCATCACGGACGCCGCGCTCGTCGCGGCGGCCACGCTGGCCGACCGGTACGTCAACGACCGCTTCCTCCCCGACAAGGCCATCGACCTCGTCGACGAGGCCGGCGCCCGCCTGCGCATCCGCCGCATGACGGCCCCGCCGGAGCTGCGCGAGCTCGACGAGCAGATCGCCGAGACGCGCCGCGACAAGGAGTCGGCGATCGACGAGCAGGACTTCGAGAAGGCCGCGCGCCTGCGCGACCAGGAGAAGCAGCTCGGCCTCAAGCGCCAGGAGAAGGAGAAGGCCTGGAAGAACGGCGACCTCGACGCCGTCGCGGAGGTCGACGAGGAGCTCATCGCCGAGGTGCTGGCGAACGCCACGGGCATCCCGGTGTTCAAGCTCACCGAGGAGGAGTCCAGCCGGCTGCTCCACATGGAGGACAACCTGCACAAGCGGGTCGTCGGCCAGGAGGCGGCCATCAAGGCGCTCTCCCAGGCCATCCGCCGCACGCGCGCCGGGCTCAAGGACCCCAAGCGTCCCGGTGGCTCCTTCATCTTCGCCGGCCCCACGGGCGTCGGGAAGACGGAGCTGGCCAAGGCCCTCGCCGAGTTCCTCTTCGGGGACGAGGACGCGCTCATCCAGCTCGACATGTCGGAGTTCTCCGAGAAGCACACCGTCTCGCGGCTGTTCGGCTCGCCCCCCGGCTACGTCGGGTACGACGAGGGCGGCCAGCTCACCGAGAAGGTGCGGCGCCGGCCGTTCTCCGTGGTCCTCTTCGACGAGGTCGAGAAGGCCCACGCCGACATCTTCAACTCGCTCCTGCAGATCCTCGAGGACGGCCGCCTGACCGACTCGCAGGGCCGCATGGTCGACTTCAAGAACACCGTCATCATCATGACGACGAACCTCGGCACGCGGGACATCGCCAAGGGCGTCATGACCGGCTTCCAGGCCGGCGGCGACCTGTCGACGTCCTACGAGCGGATGAAGACGAAGGTCAACGAGGAGCTCAAGCAGCACTTCCGGCCCGAGTTCCTCAACCGCGTCGACGACGTGGTGGTCTTCCCGCAGCTGTCGCAGCCGGAGATCTTCCAGATCGTCGACCTCATGATCGCCAAGCTCGACAAGCGCCTGCGGGACAAGGACATGGGCATCCGCCTCACGGAGGACGCCAAGCGCCTGCTCTCGGAGAAGGGCTACGACCCGGTCCTGGGGGCGCGGCCGCTGCGCCGGGCGATCCAGCGGGAGATCGAGGACGTCCTGTCCGAGAAGATCCTGTTCGGCGAGCTCAAGGCGGGGGAGACGGTCGTCGTCGACGCCGAGGGCGAGGGCCTGCTCGGGGAGTTCCACTTCACCGGCGAGCCCCGCGCGGCCGCCGCGAAGGAGCCCGTCGGGGTCGGCGCGAGCGTCGGGACGCCGGGCTCCGGCACGGACGTCCCGCCCGCGCCGAACCGCTCCGCGCTCGGTGACGGCGGGACGGGGCTCGCCCCGGCCTGACCGGGACGCGCCCCGGCGCACCCGTGACGACGCCCGGTCCTCCTGGGGGGGCCGGGCGTCGTCGTGCCCGGGCCCGTCGCGGAAAACCCGTTGCGTCGGCCGGCGGCGGCGCGCCACGGTGCTCGCGATGCTGCCGCTGACCGAGATCGACCGCCTCGCCCGGACCGTCGACGCCACGTGGCGCTCCCCCGTGGGGGACGCCGCCGCCGGTGCCTGGGGGCTCGAGCCCGGGACGGCCCGCTGGTGGCGCTCGAGCGCCTCGCACGTCTTCGTCGTGCCGCCCGTGCCGGGCCGGCCGCGCCTCTACCTGCGCCTGCACCCCGCGGCGCACCGCACCGCCGCGCAGGTGCGGGCCGTGGCGGTGCTGCAGGAGCGGCTCGTCGCCCGGGGCGTGCGCGTCGCGCCGTTCCTGCGGTCACGCTGCGGACGGCTCGTCGAGACGGTCGCCACCCCGGTCGGGCCGCTCCACGCCACCGCCGTCGCGGCGGCGCCGGGCGAGGCCGTCGCGCTCGAGGACCTGGGACCCGACCGCGCGCTCGCCTGGGGCGCGCACGTGGCGACGCTGCACGAGCACCTCGCCGCGTGCGCCGACGGCCTGCCCGGCGGCGCCCTGCCGGACGCGGCGGCGGCACGGGCCCGTGCCGCCGCCGCCCTCGTCGACGACCCGTCGGCCGCGGCCGCCGCGCGGAGGGTCGCCGCCCGGGTCGCGGGGCTCGAGCGGGCGCCCGGCGGGCTCGGGGTCCTCCACGGCGACCCCGAGCTCGACAACCTGGCGTGGGACGACGGCCGACCGACCGCCTTCGACCTCGACGAGGCCGAGCGCGGGCCGCTGCTCGCCGACGTCGCGCACGCCGTCCGCGACCTGCTGCACCGCGGGCGCCCGCGCCCGGAGCACGCCGCCACCCTCGACGCGTTCCTCGAGGGGTACCTGCGGGTGCGACCCCGGGCCCGGCCGGACCTCGTGCACCTGCCGCTGCTCGCGCGGGCGGGGGCCGCGCGCAGCCTGGCCGACGTCCGCCGGGTCCTCGCGGCCGCCGAGGACCTGGACCCCGCCGTGCTGCCCGGGCTGCGGACGCACCTGGTCGCGCTGGCCGGGAGGCACCGGGCCGAGCTCCTGCACGAGGGGCAGCCCGAGCCCGACCACGAGCCCGACGACGAGGTCGGCCCCGAGGTCAGGCCCGAGGCCGGCCTTCCGGGCGAGGAGAGAACGGTGGACGGGACGTGAGGGGCGCGCGTCAGGGGCCGGCCTGGACCGCGGCCGCCTCGGCGACGAGCGCGTCCACCACGAGCCGGACCACGCGGCGCTCGGCCCGGTCGGGGCGCAGCAGCGCGTCGACGCGGCGTGCGGCCCGCACCCCGCGCAGGGGGAGCAGCCGGACGTCGGTGCGCCGCCCGAAGGTGTAGCGGGGCAGGAGGGCCACCCCGTGCCCCGCGGCGACGAGCGCCGCCACCACGTGGAAGTCGTTGATGCGCTGGACGACCCGCGGCGGCGCGCCCGTGCGTCCCAGGCCGCGGAGCACGGCGTCCACCGGGAAGCCCTCGCGCACCGAGATCCACCGTTCGTCGCCCAGGTCCCCGGGAGCGACGTCCGGCCGTGCGGCGAGGGGGTGGCCGACGGGCACGGCCACGTCGAGCGGCTCGCGCAGGAGCGGCACGACGCGCACCCGCGCGGGTCCGGCGCCGTCGGCCCAGCCGCCGTCCTCCTCCGGGCGGTGCGCGACGACGACGTCGAAGCTGTCGGTCAGCGGGGCGAACGCGTCGGTCGCGACGTCCGCGTCGGAGCACTCCACGACGACGTCGGGGTGCGTGCCGGTGCGGGCGAGCAGGCCGGGCAGGAGGAGCTGGGCGCCCGACTGGAAGGCGCTGACGCGCACCGTGCCGGTCGGGCTGTCGAGGAAGGCCCCCGCGGCCGACCGCGCCCGCTCCAGGGCGACGGCCACCTCGGCCGCCGCGTCCGCCAGCGCGTCGCCGGCCGCCGTCAGCCGGAGCCCGCGGCCCACGCGCTCGGTGAGCGGCACACCGACGTCCCGGGCGAGTGCGGCGAGCTGCTGGGACACCGCCGAGGGCGTCAGGTGCAGCACCGCGGCGGCCGCGGTGACGCCCCCGTGGGTCCGCAGGGCCCGGAGCGCCTCGAGCCCACGCACGTCCATGCAGCGACGCTACATCGTGGTGTCACGAACGCGTGCTGGTGCTGCACGGTCCGCGACCGGCAGGGTGGGCCCGTGCCGATCCGCGACCGCCTGCTCGCCCTGTCCGTCGCGCTGCTGTGGGGCCTGAACTTCCCGGCCATCCACGTCTCGCTCGAGCAGTTCCCGCCGTTCTTCCTCGTCGCGCTCCGCTTCGCGCTGCTCGCGGTGCCCACGGTCCTGCTCGTCCCGCGCCCGGACGTGCCGCTGCGGTGGCTGCTCGGCTACGGGCTCGGCTTCGGCGTTCTCCAGTTCGTCTTCCTCTACACGGCGATGGACTCCGGCATGCCGACGGGCCTCGCGTCGCTGGTGCTGCAGTCGTCCGCGCCGTTCACCGTGCTGCTGGCGGGCGTCCTGCTCCGCGAGCGCCTCACCGCAGGGCAGCTCGTCGGGATCGGCGTCGCGGTGGCCGGGCTGGGTGGCATCGCCGTGCACCGCGCCGGGCTCGCGGGCGGCGCGACCCTCGTGCCCGTGCTGCTGACGCTCTGCGGCGGGCTGGGCTGGGCGCTCGGCAACCTGGCGAACCGGCAGGCGCGGACCACGGAGCCGTTCCGGCTCATGCTCTGGATGACCGTGGTCCCCCCGCTGCCCATGCTGGCCCTGTCGCTGGTGACCGAGGGGCCGGACCGCATCGGGCGCTCCCTGCTGACCGTCGGCTCCCCGGCCGGCCTGCTGGCGGTGGGGGGCCTCCTCTTCACCGTCCTCGTGGCGACGCTGGTGGGCACCGGCTGGTGGACGGCGCTCATGAGCCGCCACCCGTCCAGCACGGTGGCGCCGTTCTCGCTGCTGGTGCCGGTCGTGGGCATCGGCTCGTCGTGGCTGCTCCTGGGGGAGGCGACGAGCGCGACGGAGCTCGCCTGGGGGGCGGTGGTGGTGGCCGGCGTGCTGCTCGGCAGCCGCCCGGCACGACGGCGCCCGGGAACGGCCGCCGCAGCGCCGCCGGACGCGGTGCCGGACGCGGTGCCGGACGCGGTGCCGGACGCGGTGCCGGGCGCCGGCCCGCGGACCGGGGCGGCCGCTGCCGCCGCGGGGGCGTCGCAGGTCGTCGTCACCGGGCGGTGACCGGAAGCGGACATTGGACGCGCGACCACCAGGGAAGCGCTTGCCAACCGCCTCGCCGATGCCCTACAACTCTGTCCGTCCCGACCTCGACGGCGTGGTCCCCGACGCACTGAATCCTTTCGATCGCCCGCGACGCCCGTACCGGACGGGCGCCCGGAGCCGCGCCGTCCGGGTCACCCGTCCTCGACGACGAGACGCAGGTGACGCATGACCGTGCCCCCGCGCACACCCCGGCAGGGCCCCCTCCCGGACCCGCACGACCACCACCCCTCCCTCCACCCCTCCCGCCGCCCCGCCGCCCTCCGCCCCGCCCCCCGGGCCCCCGGTCGCCGGGCAGGAGGCCGGGCGGCCGTCACCGCGGCGCTGACCGCGGCGGTCCTCGCCGTGGCGGGGCTGCCGGCCGTCGCCGCGGACGCCGCCGTCAGCGCCCTCCCGGCACCCGTCTCCGTCCGGATGGCCCACGTCGCCGACGGCCGGGTCGACGTCCGCTGGAACGAGGTGGCGGGCGCGACCGGCTACGTGCTCGAGCGGGCCGACGCGCTCGCCGGGCCGTGGACCGAGGTGGCCCGCACCGGCGCCCGCGAGGTGTTCGCGACGGACGCCGTCGCCACCGACGTCACGCACTGGTACCGGGCGCGCGCGCTCGCGGCGGACGGCACGTCCGTCGCCTCCGCGCCCACCGTGAGCAGCCTCGCGGGCGTGGGCGTGCCCGACGTCGCCCTGCCGGCGAGCGGCGTGCTCACGTTCGACCTCGGACCCGGGGCCCTCGCCCCGGGCGCGACCCGCCTCGACGCCACGACGGCGTACTCCGCCGCCACCCGCTACGGCTTCGTCGACCCCGCACAGGTGAGCGGCGGCGACCGCGCCACCGCCGACCCGCTCCGCTCGGACTTCGTCACCGTCGGCGACACCGAGCTCGTCGTGGACCTGCCCGACGGGGACTACACCGTCAGCGTGGTCGCGGGCGACGCCACCGCCGCGTCGGAGACCGCGCTCACGGTCGAGGGCATGGCGAAGGTGCAGACCACCGCGCGGCCGGCCGGCCAGTTCCTCGAGATGTCCTTCGACGTGGCCCTCGTCGACGGCCAGCTCAACGTCGAGGTCGCAGGCGGCGCCCCGCGCCTCAACGCGCTCGTCGTGACCCGCCAGGCGCCGCGGACCGCCGGGGCGACGCCCACGGTCTGGGTGACCGGCGACTCCACCGTGCAGTCCTACACGAAGGACTTCCAGCCGCAGGCCGGCTGGGGCCAGATGATCGGCCGCTACCTGTCCGACGACGTCGTCGTGGACAACCGCGCCATCGGCGGCCGGTCCTCCAAGAACTTCATCACCCAGGGCCGTCTCGACGAGGTGCTGCGCTCCGTGCGCCCCGGCGACTACCTGTTCGTGCAGTTCGGGCACAACGACAACAGCTACGGCGTCGACGACCGCTACGCCGCCCCGGCGGACTACCGCAACTACCTGCGGACCTACGTCGAGGGCGCGCGGCAGCGGGGCGCTACGCCCGTCGTCGTCACGCCGGTCTCCCGCCGGGCCTTCGACGCCACGACCGGGAAGGCCGTCGTGTCCTTCCCCGAGTACGTGCAGGGGGCGGCCGCGCTCGCGGCCGAGGAGGGCGTGCCGCTCGTCGACCTGTCCGCCTCGAGCCGGGCGTACCTCGACGAGATCGGCCCGGAGGCGGCCAGGAGCGTCTTCCTCCACGTGCCGGCCGGCGTCTACCCGAACCGCCCCACCGGCACGGCCGACGACACGCACTTCCAGGACTACGGCGCGATCCAGATGGCGCGCCTCGTCGCGGCGGACGTCGCCCGGCTGGACGTGCCGCTCGCCGACGAGGTCGTCGAGGTCGAGCCGCCCGCCGCGGTGCCGGCCGCACCGACGGGCCTCGTCGTCAGCGGCGTGTCCTCCTCCGCGGCCCAGCTCTCCTGGACCGCGGTCGAGGGCGCGGACGTCTACAAGGTCCTGCGCAAGGACGCCGCCGCCGGCGACGACGCGTACGCCCTCGTCGCGACCGCGACCGTGCCGCTCGCCCCCGTCTCGGGGATGGCCGAGGGGCGCTCCTACGACCTGCGGGTCGTGGCGACGAACGGCCGCGGCGACTCCCTGCCGTCCGCGCCGGTGCGGGTGACGACGAAGGCGCCGCTGCAGCGCTTCGACCTGCAGCCCGCCAACGGCGTCGTCCAGCCGGGCTGGACCCCGATCACGCCGGCGACGACGTACACCGCCGAGCGGGGCTACGGCTTCCTCGACGTCACGGGCCTGGGTTCGCGCGACCGCGGGACGGCCTTCACGCCGGTGCCCACGGCGCTCCAGCGGGACTTCCTCCTGCCCGGCACGCAGCACCCGCTGCGCGTCGACGTCGCGAACGGCACCTACGCCGTGAAGGCGACGTGGGGCGACGCGATCGGCACGGCGGCGCTCCAGCTCGTCGTCGAGGGCCGCGACCACGGCCGGTCCACCACGGGCCGCAACACCTACGCCGAGAAGGTCCTCCAGCCCGTCCAGGTCACCGACGGACGTCTCGACCTGACCGCGAGCGGGTGGATCAACGGCCTGGAGATCACGCCGCTGCTGCTGGCCCCCACGGGTCTGGCGGCCGGCGCGGTGGCCATCGACGGCACGTCCGTCTCCGTCCCCCTGAGCTGGGCGCCCTCCTCGGACGCGGCGTCCTACCGGGTCTACCGTTCCCTGGCGGGTGGAGGCGCCGAGCGCGTCGCCGAGACGACCGGGACCTCCGCGACGGACACGACCGCCGACGTCGGCCAGACGTACTCCTACACGGTCCGCGCCGTGGACGCCGCGGGGACCGAGTCCGTCCCGACGGCTCCCGTCGAGGTCACGACCGTCGACCCCGACGTGCCGCTCGCCCCCGTGCCGACGGGCCTCGCCCTCGGCGCCGTCGAGAAGGACGCCGTCACGCTGTCCTGGCAGGCCTCGCCGGGCGCGCTGTTCTACCAGGTGTTCCGTGCCGACCCGGAGCCGGACGGCAGCGCGGGCGAGCCCGTGCTCGTCGGCCGGACGGACGGCACCACCTTCACCGACCGGAGCGGGGGCCTGCTCACCACCGTCGAGTACGGGTGGTCCGTGACCGCCGTCAACGCGGGCGGCGTCTCGGCCCGCAGCGCGGCCGTCACCTCGCCCGCCGTCACCACGCTGAGCCGGCAGGCGGAGCGGCTCGACCGCGCCCCCGTGGCCGTGGCGCTCGACGAGGGCGTCTACGTCGGCTGGCGGCTGCTGGGCCAGGAGCCGCAGGACCTGGCCTTCCACGTCCACCGCGACGGGACCCGCATCACCGCGGCGCCCGTCACGGGGGCGACGAACCTCGTCGACGCGGACGGCACGGAGCGGTCCCGCTACCGGATCAGCACCGTCGTCGACGGCGTGGAGCGCTGGGCCTCGGAGGAGTTCACGGTCTGGGACCAGCAGACCCTCGACGTGCCGCTGGACAAGCCGGCCGACGCCTACACGAAGGACGGCCAGCCGTACTCCTACCGCGCCAACGACGCCTCCGTCGGGGACGTGGACGGCGACGGCGAGCTCGAGATCGTCCTCAAGTGGGACCCGACGAACTCGAAGGACAACTCGGCCGCCGGCTACACGGGCCCCGTCTACGTGGACGCCCTCGAGCTCGACGGCACGCGCCTGTGGCGGGTCGACCTGGGCCGCAACGTCCGGGCCGGCGCGCACTACACGCAGGTCCAGGTCTTCGACTACGACGGCGACGGCCGGGCCGAGGTGGCGATGAAGACCGCCGACGGCACGGTCGACGGGCGGGGGACGGTGATCGGCGACGCCGGCGCCGACTTCCGCAACTCGTCGGGCTACGTGCTCACCGGGCCGGAGTACCTCACCGTCTTCGACGGGGCCACGGGCGCGGCGGTCGACACCGTCCCCTACGAGCCCGCGCGCGGCGACGTCGGCTCGTGGGGCGACGCCTACGGCAACCGGGTCGACCGGTTCCTCGCCGGCACCGCCTACCTCGACGGGGAGCACCCCAGCCTCCTCGTGGCGCGCGGCTACTACACGCGCATGGTCGTCGTCGCCTACGACTTCGACGGCGAGAGCCTGACGCGGCGCTGGGTCTTCGACACGGAGGAGGCCGGCGAGCAGTACGAGCACCAGGGCAACCACAACCTGTCCGTGGCGGACGTCGACGGCGACCAGAAGGACGAGGTCGTCTACGGCTCCCTCACGCTCGACGACGACGGGACCGTGCTGCACAGCACGGGGCTCGGCCACGGCGACGCCCTGCACGTGTCGGACTTCGACCCGGCGAACCCCGGCCTCGAGGTCTTCGCGGCGCACGAGGACATGGCGTCCTCGGGCAACCGGGGCGCGACCTACCGGGACGCCGCCACGGGCGAGGTCCTGTGGTCGATCCCGGCGGTCCGGGACACGGGCCGTGCCGCCATGGCCGACGTCGACCCCGCGCACCCCGGCGCCGAGGGCTGGGCCATCGGCGGGGCCACGTCCTCGCCGTGGAACTCCGCGGTCGGGGAGCTGCGGGCCGCGGACGGGGAGCTGCTCTCGACGAGCATCCCCGCGGCGAACTTCCTCACGTGGTGGGACGGCGACCTCCTGCGGGAGATCGGCGACCACGCGTTCGACGAGACGACCCGCACGGGCGTCCCGACGATCGCGAAGTGGGACCCCGCCGCGCAGCGGTCCGTGGAGGTCTACCGCGCCACGGGGACGCTCTCGGACAACGACACGAAGGGCAACCCCGTGCTCCAGGCCGACCTGCTCGGCGACTGGCGGGAGGAGCTCGTCACCCGCACGGCGGACTCCACCGCCCTGCGCATCGCGACGACGGTGGACGTCACGGAGCACCGGCTGCGCACGCTCCTGTCCGACCCGGTGTACCGGCTCGGCGTGGCGTGGCAGAACACGGGCTACAACCAGCCGCCGCACACGTCGTACTTCCTCGGGGCGGGCATGAGCACGCCGCCCGCACCGCGCCTGGCGCTCACGGGCGCCGACCCCGGCCCCGCGCCGACGGTCGTCCCGTGGACCGTGCGCGGGTTCGCGGCACCGCTCGACATGGGCGGCGTCCTCAACACCGTCAAGGGCGGGAGCACGCTGCCGCTGAGGTTCGAGGTGTTCGTGGGCGACGAGGAGCTCACCGACCCGGCCCGCGTCCGGGTCACCACCCGCACGGTGTCCTGCAGCACCAGCGCGGGCGTCGACGAGGTCGAGCAGATCGGCCAGGGCAGCTCCGCGCTGCGGTACGACACCGCCTCCGGGCAGTTCGTCCAGCAGTGGCGGACCCCGAGGACCCCCGGCACCTGCTATGCCGTGACCGCCGCCGCGGCCGACGGCACGGCGGTCACCGCGTACGTGCAGACGCGCTGACCCGCCCGCGGCACCCGACGCCCGGTCGTCCTCGGCGAGGACGGCCGGGCGTCGGCCTGCCCGCCGGCGCGGGGCCGGCCCGGGGCCGGCGCGGGGCCGGCGCCGCGCGGGCGTCCCGCGGGGC
>NZ_RWJX01000054.1 GCF_004123805.1 Cellulomonas endophytica
GCAGCCCCCGGACGCGCCGCCCGCGGCCGCCGGCCCGGGCGCGGCGGCCCCACCGGCACCGCGGAGCTCGCCGAGCGCGCCCGTCGCAGCGCCCCGGCCGCGTGGGCCGACGAGCCCACCGAGGACCCGGACGACGACGACCGCTACCCCTTCTTCTGACACCCCGGCCCCGGCCACCCGACCCCACGAGGACCTCATGCGCACCGCCGACGTCCGCCAGCGATGGCTCGACTTCTTCGCGAGCAAGGACCACGCCATCGCGCCGTCCGTGCCGCTCATCTCCCCGGACCCGTCGATCCTCTTCACGATCGCCGGCATGGTGCCGTTCATCCCCTACATCCTCGGGACGCAGCAGCCGCCGTGGCCGCGCGTGGCGAGCGTGCAGAAGTGCATCCGCACGAACGACATCGAGAACGTCGGCCGCACGACGCGTCACGGCACGTTCTTCCAGATGAACGGCAACTTCTCGTTCGGCGACTACTTCAAGCAGGGCGCCGTCGAGCTCGCGTGGGAGCTCATCACCACGCCGCTCGAGCGTGGCGGCTACGGCCTGGACGGCGACCGCATCTGGGTGACGACGTGGGACCAGGACACGGAGGCGTGGGACGCGCTGACCGGCGTCGGGGTCGACCCGAAGCACATCGTCCGGCTGCCGCGCGAGCAGATCTTCTGGGACACGGGGCAGCCCGGACCGGCGGGCCCCTGCGCGGAGTTCCACTACGACCGCGGGCCCGAGTACGGCCCGGACGCGGTCGGGGGGACCGTCGACCCCGGCGGCGACCGCTACCTCGAGTTCTGGAACCTCGTCTTCGACCAGTACGTGCGCGGCGAGGGCTCCGGCAAGGACTACCCGCTGCTGGGCGAGCTGGACCAGAAGGCGATCGACACCGGTGCGGGCCTCGAGCGCCTGGCGTTCCTCCTGCAGGGCAAGCAGAACATCTACGAGATCGACGAGGTCTTCCCCGTCATCGAGCGGGTGCAGGCGCTCACGGGCCGCCGCTACGGCGCCGACGAGGACGCGGACGTGCGCATGCGCGTCGTCGCGGACCACGTGCGCTCCAGCCTCATGCTCGTGGGCGACGGGGTGAGCCCCTCCAACGAGGGCCGCGGCTACGTGCTGCGGCGCCTCCTGCGGCGCACGGTGCGCTCCATGCGGCTGCTCGGCGTCGACGCGGCCACGCTCCCGGACCTGCTGCCGGTGAGCCGGGACGCGATGAGCCCGTCCTACCCCGAGGTCGCGCGCGACTTCGACCGCATCGCCGGCGTCGTCTACGGCGAGGAGGACGCGTTCCTGCGGACGCTCACCTCCGGCACGACGATCCTCGAGGGCGCCGTGCGGCGCGCGCAGGAGACGCCGGCGGCGACCGGCCCGCTGCTGACGGGGGAGCAGGCGTTCCAGCTCCACGACACCTACGGCTTCCCCATCGACCTCACGCTGGAGATGGCGGCCGAGCACGGCGTCGCGGTCGACGAGACGGCCTTCCGCAGCCTCATGCAGGCGCAGCGCCAGCGCGCCCGCGCGGACGCGCTGGCGAAGAAGACCGGGCACGCCGACACCTCCGCCTACCGCGAGGTCCACGCGACGCTGGCCGGTGCCGCCGGCGACGCGCGCGCCGTCCGCTTCGTCGGGTACACGGACGACACGGCGGAGGCCGCCGTCGTCGGGCTGCTCGTCGACGGCGTGGCCGCGCCCACCGCCACGGCGCCCGCGGACGTCGAGGTGATCCTCGACGTGACGCCCTTCTACGCCGAGTCCGGCGGCCAGCTCGCCGACCAGGGCACGATCGCGCTCGAGGGCGGGGCGCTCGTCGAGGTCGACGACGTGCAGGCGCCGATCAAGGGGCTGAACGTGCACCGGGGGCGGCTCGTCGACGGCACGCTGACGCTCGGCGAGCGGGGCGTCGCGCGCATCGACGTCGACCGCCGCCGCGCCATCGCCCGGGCGCACACCGCGACGCACATGGTCCACAAGGCGCTGCGCGAGTCCCTGGGCGACACCGCGACGCAGGCCGGGTCGGAGAACGCGCCGAGCCGCGTGCGCTTCGACTTCCGCCTCGGGTCCGCGGTGCCCGCGGGCGCCCTGGCCGAGATCGAGCAGCGGGTGAACGACCGGCTCCAGGACGACCTCGACGTCACCGACACGACCATGCCGATCGACGAGGCCCGCGCCCTGGGCGCGATGGCGCTCTTCGGCGAGAAGTACGGCAAGGAGGTCCGCGTGGTGTCCATCGGCGGGGACTGGTCGCGCGAGCTGTGCGCCGGCACCCACGTGGGGCGCTCGGGCGAGCTCGGCCTCGTCACGCTGCTCGGCGAGTCCTCCATCGGCTCCGGCGTGCGCCGGGTCGACGCGCTCGTCGGTGCCGGGGCCTACGGCTACCAGGCCAAGGAGCGGGCCCTCGTCGGCCAGCTCTCCGGCCTGCTGGGGGCACGCCCCGACGACCTGGCCGACCGCGTCTCCTCCCTCGTCACGCGGCTGCGCGACGCGGAGAAGGAGCTCGGCGCGCTGCGCCAGGCCCAGGTGCTGGCCCAGGCCGGCGGCCTGGCGGCCGGCGCGCGGACGCTCGGCGGCGGCCTGCGCGTGGTCACCCACGACGCGGGCGAGGTCGCGGGCGCGGACGACCTGCGCACCCTCGCGCTCGACGTGCGCGCGCGCCTCGGCGACTCCGCCGGTGCCGTCGTGGCCGTGGGCGGCGTCGCCAAGGGCCGGCCCGTGGTGGTCGTCGCGACGAACGCGGCCGCCCGCACGGCCGGTGCCCGCGCGGGCGCGCTCGTGCGCGTCGCCTCCACCGTGCTGGGCGGCGGCGGGGGCGGCAAGGACGACGTCGCGCAGGGCGGCGGCCAGGACCCGGCGGCCCTGCCGGAGGCGCTGCGGGCCCTGGAGCTCGAGCTCGAGCGCGGCGCGGTTGGCTGAGCCCGGGGGGCCGTCCGTCCCCCGGGGCGCCCGCCTGGCCGTCGACGTCGGCACGGTCCGGGTGGGTCTGGCCGCGTCCGACGCGGACGGGCTCGTCGCCACGCCGGTGGCGACGCTCGCCCGCGCGGCGCGCCCGGCGCCCGGCGCCGCCTGGCCCGCCGACGTCGCCACGATCGTGGCGGAGGTGGAGGAGCGGGGTGCGCAGGTGGTGTACGTCGGGCTCCCGCGCCACCTGAACGGGTCGGAGGGTTCGTCCTCCGCGGCGGCGCGCGCGTACGCTGAGGCGTTGGCGAGCGCGGTGGCCCCGGTGGCCGTCCGTCTCGTCGACGAGCGGATGAGCACCGTGTCCGCGCACCGCGCGTTGCGGGAGGCCGGCCGGGCGGGCCGGAAGCACCGGCAGGTGGTCGACCAGGCCGCCGCCGTGGTGATCCTCACGACGGCGCTGGACGCGGAGCGGGCCACGGGACGGCGCAGCGGGGAGCCGGTCAGGCCCCGGGTGGAGCACGGTCAGCGGCGGGCAGCGGGGGCACCGGCCGACCCGACGGACGCAGAGGACAGGACGTGAACGACGGCACCCAGGGCACGACGACCCGCGCCGGGTCGGCGGACGACCTCCTCGTGGGCGTGGACGGCTCCCTCGGGGAGCGGCGGTCCCGCGCCCGCGGGCGGGCGCAGGCGGCACGACGACGGCAGCGGCGGCGACGCCTGCTCGTCGTCCTCGCGGTCGTCGCGCTCGTCCTCGGCGGCGGCGCGTGGGCGGTGACCTCCTTCCTCGGCGGGATCCGCGACGAGGGCGGCACGTCCGCCGGCGTGGAGGACTACCCCGGCCCCGGGCGGCCGTCGGCGCAGGTCGTCATCCCCGAGGGCGCGACGGGCGCGCAGATGGGCGAGGTGCTGACGGAGGCCGGCGTCGTCGCGACCGCCGCGGCCTTCGCGGACGCGTTCGCCGCGAACGCCGACGCCGCGACCATCGGCCCCGGCACGTACAACCTCCTGCTGGAGATGAAGGCGAGCGCGGCCGTCGAGGCGCTCCTCAACCCGGCCAGCCGCGCCACCACCCGCCTCACGGTGCCCGAGGGCTTCACGCGGGACCAGGTGCTCGCGCGCGCCGCCGAGGTCACGGGCGTGCCCCTGGCGGACCTGGAGGCGGCGGCCGCCGACCCGGCCGCGACGGGCCTGCCGGCGGAAGCCGGCGGGCAGCTCGAGGGCTGGCTGTTCCCCGCCACCTACGACGTGGAGCCCGAGGCGACCGCCGCCGACGTGCTGGCCCCCATGGTCGCCCAGACGGTGGCGGTGCTGAACCAGCGCGCCATCCCGGCGGACCAGTGGCAGACGGTCCTCACGAAGGCCTCGCTCGTCGAGCGCGAGGCCGGCCGCGACGAGGACCGCCCCAAGATGGCGCGGGCCATCGAGAACCGGCTCGAGCGCGGCATGCCGCTGCAGATCGACGCCGCGGTCGCCTACGGCGCGGGCAAGTCGGGGCGCGACCTGACGACGGCGGACCTCGAGGACCCGACCAACCCGTTCAACCTCTACCTCGTCGGCGGCCTGCCGCCGACGCCCATCGCCTCGCCCGGGGCGGCGTCCATCGACGCCGTGCTCAGCCCCGAGGACGGCACGTGGCTCTTCTGGGTGACGGTGGACCTCGAGACGGGCGAGACGCTCTTCGCCACGACGAACGACGAGCACAACGCCAACCGCCGCCTCTACGAGCAGTGGCTGGCGGAGAACGAGTGACGTCGCGCCCATGACCGCCGCCGCCCCCGGCCCCCGCCGCGCGGCGGTGGTCGGCCACCCCGTCGCGCACTCGCTGTCCCCGGTCCTGCACGGGGCCGCCTACGCCGCCCTCGGGCTCGAGGGCTGGTCGTACACCGCCCTCGACGTGCTGCCCGAGGACCTGCCGGCGCTGCTGGCGGGGCTCGACGCGGGCTGGGCCGGCCTCAGCGTGACGATGCCGCACAAGCACGCGCTGCTCGGGCTCGTGGACCACGTCGACCCCCTGGCGGTCGTCGTGGGCGCCGCCAACACCGTCCTGCTGCAGCCCGGGCGCACCCGGCCGCAGCTCGTCGCGCTCAACACGGACGTGCACGGCCTCGTCGCCGCGCTGGGGGAGGGGCGCGGCCCCGGGGCGCCCGCGCCGCGGCGGGCGGTCGTCCTCGGCGGCGGCGCGACGGCGGCCTCGGCCCTGGCGGCCCTCGCCCAGCTCGGGGTCCCGGAGGCGGAGGTCCTCGTGCGGTCCCCGGGCCGCGCGGGCGCGCTGCTCGCCGCCGCGGGCCGGATGGGCCTGCACCCGCACCTCGTGCCGCTGCGGGAGGCGGCGGCGCGGCTGCCGGAGGCGGACCTCGTCGTCTCCACCCTGCCCGCGCACGCGCCCGACGAGCTCGCGGCGCAGCTGCGGGCCGCGGGCACGCCGCTGCCCGGCACGCTCCTCGACGTCGTGTACGACCCGCGCCCGACGGACCTGCAGCGGGCGTGGCTCGACCTCGGCGGGTCCACCGTCGGCGGCGACCGGATGCTGCTGCACCAGGCGGTCGAGCAGGTGCGCCTCATGACGGGCCGCCCGGCCCCGGTGGCCGCGATGGACGCGGCGCTCACGGCGGCGCTCGCCCGGTAGCGCGCCGTCCGGCGACCCCTCAGGGTCCGGGTCCGGACGCCGATGGGGGAGGCGAGGCCCGACGTCCGGCGACCGCCCGGCGCGTCGCGGCCGGCGACGACCCCGGAGGAGACGCGTGAGGCAGCTCGGTCAGATCCTGCTCGACGAGGGCCTGGTGACGGAGTCCCAGCTCACCGCCGCGCTCGCCGAGCAGCGGGTGCGCGGGCAGTCGCTGGGCCGCACGCTCGTCGAGATCGGCCTGCTCGACGAGCGCCAGCTCGTGGCCGCCCTGGCCGCCCAGGTCGGCATGGCGTTCATCGACCTCGAGGACTACCCGGTCGACCGCATGGCCGTCTCGCTCGTGCCCGGCGCGCTGTGCCGGCGCCACGTCGTGCTGCCCATCGCCATCGAGGACGGCGTCCTCGTGCTCGCCACCGCCAACGCGGGCAACGTCGTCGCCGTCGACGACGTGCGCACGTACTGCGGCATGGCGGTGCGGACCGTCGTCGCGACGCAGGACGACCTCGCGCGCGCCATCGACCGCTTCTGCCGGGTCGACGGCGAGATCGAGAACCTCTCGTCGGCCTTCGAGCAGGAGGTCGCCCCCGACGAGGACGACGAGCTGACCCGGATGGGCGACGTCGCCGAGGACGAGGCGCCGGTCGTGCGCTTCGTCAACCTCCTCGTGGCGCAGGCCATCACGGACCGCGCGTCCGACATCCACATCGAGCCCGCGGAGCACGACGTCCGCATCCGCTACCGCATCGACGGGGTGCTGCACGAGACCCAGCGGGCGCCCAAGCAGATCCAGGGCGGCGTCATCTCGCGCGTGAAGATCATGAGCGACATCGACATCGCCGAGCGGCGCAAGCCGCAGGACGGCCGCATGTCCGTGACGCACAACGGCCGCACGGTCGACCTGCGCGTGGCGACGCTGCCGACGGTGTGGGGCGAGAAGATCGTCCTGCGGATCCTCGACAGCTCGTCCTCGCGTCTGGACCTGCGCGACCTGTCGTTCCTCGCCGGCAACCTCGACGCCTACCGCGCGGCCTACACGAAGCCCTACGGGATGATCCTCGTCACGGGCCCCACCGGGTCCGGCAAGTCGACGACGCTCTACGCGACCGTCAACGCCGTGTCGCGCCCCGAGATCAACGTCATCACGGTCGAGGACCCGGTCGAGAGCCGCATCGAGGGCGTCAACCAGGTCCAGGTGAACCCGAAGGCGGGCCTCACGTTCGCCGGCGCGCTGCGCTCCATCCTGCGCTCGGACCCCGACGTCGTGCTGCTGGGCGAGATCCGCGACCACGAGACGGCCCAGATCTCCGTCGAGGCCGCGCTCACGGGCCACCTCGTGCTCTCGACGCTGCACACGAACGACGCGCCGTCCGCCGTGACGCGCCTGGTGGAGATGGGCATCGAGCCCTTCCTCGTCGGGTCCGCGCTGGACGCCGTCGTCGCCCAGCGCCTCGCCCGCCGCCTGTGCGACCGGTGCAAGCAGGCGTACCGGCCGAGCGACGACGAGCTCGCCGTCGCCGGCTTCGGGCTCGCCCCCGACGGGGAGCGCCCGACGACCTTCCGCCCCGTCGGCTGCGAGGCGTGCAGCCGCACCGGGTTCCGCGGGCGCATCGCCATCCACGAGGTCATGCGCGTGACGGAGGAGATCGAGCGGCACGCCGTCGCCCGCTCCTCCAGCGCCGACATCGCCCGCACCGCCCGGCGCCAGGGCATGGTGCCGCTGCGGCAGGACGGCTGGTCGAAGGTGCTGCTCGGCCTCACCTCGATGGAGGAGGTCCTGCGCGTCGTCGCCTGAGGGCCACCTCACGCGCTCCGCCCCGGTGCCGATAGGCCCTGTCAGGGCGGCCCACCCGCTCGACGACCCGCTCGACGACCTGCTCGACCACCTGCCCGACGACCTGCCCGACGACCTGCCCGACGACCTGCCCGAGACCTGGAGGCGCACCTGTGAGCGAGCTCCCCACGCCCGCCCTCGCACCCGTCCCCGTGGCGCCCGCCCTCGTCCCGCTCGCGCCCCTGGCGCCCGGGCCGGCCGACCCGGCGACCGGTCCGCGGGCGCCGCGGGCGGCGGCCCTCGCCGGTGCCGCCCGCCCGGGGGGTGCTGCGGCGTCCGACGCGGACGACGTCGACCTCGACGCGGCCCTGCGCGCGGCGATGGCCGTCGGGGCCTCCGACCTGCACCTCACGGTCGGCGCGCCGCCGACGGTCCGCCGGGACGGCTCCCTCCGCCCGCTCGAGGGCTACCCGGTCCTGGCGGCGGACTCGCTGCGCCGCAGCGTCTTCGCGACGCTCACCCAGCGCCAGCGGGACCGCTTCGAGGCCGACCTCGAGCTCGACTTCGCCTACTCCCTCGGGGGCGCGGCGCGCTTCCGCGTGAACCTGTACCAGCAGCGGTCCTCGGTGGGTGCCGTCTTCCGCGTCATCCCGCACGAGATCACGCCGCTCGAGCAGCTGGGCGTGCCGGCGGTCGTCGGCAACTTCGCCGGCCTGCCGCGCGGGCTCGTGCTCGTCACCGGCCCCACGGGCTCGGGAAAGTCGACGACCCTCGCCGCGATCCTCGACCTGGCGAACCGGACGCGCCACGACCACATCGTCACCGTCGAGGACCCCATCGAGTTCCTCCACCGGCACAAGGGCTGCCTGGTGAACCAGCGCGAGGTCGGCGCCGACACGCAGTCCTTCACCTCCGCCCTGCGCCACGCCCTGCGGCAGGACCCCGACATCATCCTCGTCGGCGAGCTGCGGGACCTGGAGACGATCTCCGTCGCGCTCACCGCCGCGGAGACCGGCCACCTCGTGTTCGCCACGCTGCACACGCAGGACGCGGCGCAGACGGTGGACCGCATCGTCGACGTGTTCCCCGCCGAGCAGCACGGGCAGATCCGCACGCAGCTCGCCGGCGCCCTGCAGGGCATCGTGTCGCAGACCCTGTGCCGGACGGCGACGGGCCGTGGCCGCGTCGTCGCCACGGAGGTGCTCGTCGCGACGCCCGCGATCCGCAACCTCATCCGCGAGGGCCGGACGCACCAGCTCTACTCCGTCATGCAGGCCGGGGGGCAGTTCGGGATGCACACGCTGGACCAGGACCTCGCGCAGCTCGTCGTCTCCGGGCGCATCACGTACGAGGACGGCCTCGACAGGTGCCACCACGTCGAGGACTACACGCGCCTGACGAACCGCACGGGCAGCGGTCGCGCCTCGGGCAGCGCCCCGGCGCCGGATCCTGACCTCGGGACCGACCTCGGGACGGACGCCTTCGGCGCGCCCGTGGGCCTCGGCTCGTTCGGGGGCGGGCTCTGATGGCCGGGACGAAGACGTTCCAGTACGCCGTCCGCGACCGGGGCGGCAAGCTCGTCAAGGGCCGCATCGAGGCGACGACGACCGCCGCCGTCGCGAACCGGCTGCGCACGATGGGGCTCGCCCCGGTGGCGATCACCGAGGTGACCACCACGGGCCTGCGGCGCGAGGTCCGGCTGCCCGCCCTCGGCGAGCGGGTCGGCCTCAAGGACATCGCGGTGATGGCCCGGCAGATGGCGACGATGGTCTCCTCGGGCCTGTCCCTCATCCGGACCCTGTCGATCCTCGCCGAGCAGACCCAGAACAAGACCCTGGCCCGGGTGCTCGGCCGCGTCCGGCACGACGTGGAGAACGGCCAGGCGCTGTCGGTGTCGCTGGGCGCCCACAAGGACGTCTTCCCGCCCCTGATGGTCAACATCGTGCGCGCGGGGGAGACGGGCGGCTTCCTCGACGACGCGCTGCTGTCGGTGGCGGCGAACTACGAGTCCGAGGTCAGGCTCCGCTCGACGATCAAGGCCGCCATGACCTACCCCGTCATGGTCTTCGGCATGGCCGTCCTGGCGGTCGTCGGCATGCTCGTCTTCATCGTGCCCGTGTTCCAGGACATGTTCGCGGGCATGGGCGGCACGCTGCCGCTGCCGACCCGGGTGCTCGTCGAGCTCAGCCACGTCATGCGCTACGCCGGCCCCGTGCTCCTCGTCGCCGGGCTCGTCGGTGCCTGGTGGTGGGGCAAGCACCGGTACGACGCGCGCGTGCGGTCCGTCGTCGACCCGCTCAAGCTGCGCCTGCCCGTGTTCGGCACCCTGTTCAAGAAGGTGGCGATCGCCCGGTTCAGCCGCAACTTCGGCACGATGATGGGCGCCGGCGTCCCGATCCTGCAGGCGCTGGACATCGTGGGGGAGACGAGCGGCAACTGGGCCGTCGAGCGGGCCGTGGTGCGCATCAAGGAGAGCGTGCGCAACGGGCACCCCCTGGCGGGGCCGCTCGGGGAGCACCCCGTGTTCCCGCCGATGGTCGTCCAGATGATCGCCGTCGGCGAGGACGCCGGTGCCCTGGAGACGATGCTCGGGAAGATCGCGGAGTTCTACGACCAGGAGGTCCAGAGCACGACGGAGCAGCTCACCTCGCTCATCGAGCCGCTCATGATCGCGGTCCTCGGCGTCGTCATCGGCGGCATGATCGTGGCCCTCTACCTGCCGATCTTCGACATCTTCACGCTCATCGAGTGACCGCGCGGGCGCACCGCGCCGCCGCTCCGTCGACGCCGTCCGGCCCCGGGCCGGGCGGCGTCGTCGTCTCCCGGGGCGACCTCCGGCCCGGGCCGGACGACCGGCGCCACCTGGTCCCCGACGCCTCAGGGCCGGCCGCGGGGTGCCGATGAGAGGGACGAACGGAGCGACTGCTCACCACCGCGACACCCGAAGGAGAGCCCCCATGCTGGCTCGTGTCCGCAAGGCCCTCGACGAGAACCAGAAGGGTTTCACCCTCGTGGAGCTGCTCGTCGTCGTCATCATCATCGGCATCCTCGCCGCCATCGCGATCCCCGTGTACCTGAACCAGCAGAACAAGGCGAAGGACAACGCGGCGCAGGCCGACCTGTCGAGCGCCAAGACGGCCGTCGTCGTCAAGATGCTCGAGGACACCGCCTTCGCGCCGACGATCAACGCCGCACTGCCCACCACGGTCTACAAGGCGTCGTCCTCGACGTCTGAGCTGAACGTCGTGAAGTTCGACAAGTCCGCGGGCACGTTCTGCCTGTCGGCGAAGTCGGCCTCCGCCGCCGCCCCGACGTACTACGTCACGAACAGCACGGGCATCACCACCACCGCCTGCTGACGCTGACGCTGCGGACGGGGTGCGACGGGAGGGCCGTCGCACCCCGTCCCCGCGTCCGGCCCGCACTCCCGCACCACCACCGCGCCGACCTCGAGAGGAGGACCGCCATGACCCCGGCCGCGCCGGACCCGGGCCACGACGCCGGCTTCAGCCTCGTCGAGACCGTCATCGCGATGGTCCTGCTCGCGCTCGTCGCCCTCGCGGTCCTGCCGCTGGTCCTCGAGGTCACGCGCGCCTCCGCGACGGGCGTCCGCCTCGCCACCGCCTCGCGGCTCGTCGCCGAGCAGATGGAGGCCAAGCGGGCGGTGCCGAACACGATCTGCGACGACCGCAACGGCGCGGTCGTGGTGACGACGCCCGACCCCCGCGGCGGCGCGTTCGAGACCCGGACCGACATCGACGGTCAGTGCCCGGGCGCCGGCGTCGTGGAGTACGACGTCTGGGTCGTCCACACGACGGCGCCTGGCAAGCGGATCGCCGCCGCCACGACGCGCCTCGCGATGGACGGCTCGTGAGCACCGGCCGGCGCCGCGGGTGGCGCACGAGGCTCGCGGGCAGGGACAGGGGCGTCACGCTCGTCGAGCTCATCGTGTCGATGGCGATCCTCGTCGTCCTGCTGCCGCTGGCGGGCCTGCTGCTCGAGAGCACGCTGCTGTCCCAGCGGGACACGGGGGACCTCACGCGCGCGGGCGACGCCGCCCAGACCGTGGCCGGCTCCGTCGAGGCCGGCGTGCGCAACGCCTCGGCGTTCCGGGTCACGTACGTCCGCCCGACCCCGTCCTCGGACCCGGACGAGCTGCTCGTGGTCCGCACCCGGGGCACGGGCGCGACGTGGCGGTGCGAGGCCTGGTGGTACGACGCCGCGGCAGACACGGTGTGGACCCGGCGCGTCCCGGAGAGCGCGGGCGCGGCCGCCGCCCTCACGCCGCCGTCGAGCGGCATCCCCGCGGGCTGGACCGCCCTCGCGCGCGGCGTCACCCCGCGGGCGCGGCCGGTGCCGTCGGGGTCCCCGACGCCCACGCCCGCCGCGGGGCTGACGGGCCCGGCGGTCCTCACCGCCACGTCCCGCGGCGTCGAGCTCGGCTTCACCGTCGCGACGGGCCGCGGCAAGCCCGTCGTCCTGTCCACCGCCATCAGCAAGCGACCCCAGGGTCAGACCGGGAGCGCACCATGCTTCTGAGGACGTGCACGACGCGCACGACGGGCCGCGCCCGCGACGCCCTGCGTCGACGCCCGGACCGCGGCGCCGACGACGGCGAGCGGGGCGCCGCGCTGGCCTCCGTCCTCGCCATCGTCGCGGTGCTGGCGGTCGTCTCGGTGACGCTGCTCGCGACCGCCACCTTCAGCACCGGGTTCGCGGGCGCCAACCGCGCCGGGGTCCAGGCGAGGGCCGCCGCCGAGGGCGGCGTCGACCACGCCCTCCTCAACCTGGCCACCTGCGTGTCGGGCGTCATCACCAGCCCGGCGGGCACGGCCCCGGTGTTCCGGGTCGAGGTCGACTGGCACGCGACGAACGGCCCGTGGCGCGAGGACGAGTGCCCCACCTCAGCGGCGGCCGAGGTGCGGCTCACCTCCACCGGGACGGCGGCGGACCCCGGCGTCGACGGAGAGGCGGCCAGCCGGACCCGGACGGTCGAGGCCGTCGCGAAGCCGCTGCCGGCGATCACCGCCGGCACCTCCCTGCGCCTCGTCGCGCCCCTGTCGGTGCTGGGGCAGGGCACGACGAACGCGGACGTCAGCGTCCAGGGCGACGTCACCTGCGCCGAGACCCGCCCCGCCCTCACGCACACCGGCACGCTCTACGTGTCCGGCACCTACACCCCGTCGAGCCCGTGCAGCACCCAGGGCGCTCCGGTGGTGGGCCCGTTCGACCCCAGCTCGCCCGCCCTCGCCTTCCCGCGCATCACGCGCTCGGACTCGCGCTGGTGGAAACGGTACTTCGTGCCGAACTTCCAGGACTTCGTGAAGTACTGGACGGACGACTACTACAACTTCTGCAACTTCTCCGGGTGGGGCGCCCGGTCCTCCGACAGCCCCCTCGGCGTCGTCGCAGACTCCACGTCCGACTGCCCCGGCGGGGTCACCATGCGCACGGCCAAGCCGGGGGAGCCGTACCCCCCGCTCGTCGTCACCCTCAACGGCGACGTCACGCTCCTCGTCAACAAGTTCACCCTCGACGGCCCGATTCGCTTCGAGGCGGCCGCAGGCACCGGCGAGAAGGAGTTCGCGGTCTCGATCGTCAGTCCATGGCCCGATACTGCGACGAGTTGCGAATCGCGGACGCCAAACATAGTTATCCGAAACGGCGGCATCGTGACGGGTCCACGGACACGCGTGCTGCTCTACAGCGCGCAGGGGGTGCAACTCGGCGCATCACCTGAGGAACGCGCCACGACGGGCGCTCCTGTCGGCCCCACTCAAGACTTCCGCGGGCAGATCATCGGGTGCGGCGTCTCGCTGCAGGACCCGACCACCCTCACCTACGCGCCCGTGGGCCGAAGCATGCAGGCCCCCGACGCGGTCCCGCCCATGCAAGTCGTGTCGAAGCGGGACGTGACGTCGTGACCACGGGCCCTCTCGTCGCCTTCTGCGCCGTCCTCGGCCTCGCCGTCGGCTCGTTCCTCAACGTCGTCGTCTGGCGCGTGCCGCGCGGGGAGTCCGTCGCGCACCCGCCGAGCGCGTGCCCCGCCTGCGGCCACGCCGTGCGGCCCCGTGACAACGTGCCCGTCCTGTCCTGGCTCCTCCTGCGCGGGCGTTGCCGCGACTGCGGCGTGCGGATCTCCCGGCGGTACCCGCTGGTCGAGGCCGGCACGGCGGTCCTCGTCGCGCTCGTCCCGCTCGTCGTGACGCCGTGGGCGGTCCCCGCCTACGCGTACCTCGTGGCCATCGGGGTGGCGCTCGCGCTCATCGACCTCGACACGCAGCGCCTCCCGAACGCGATCGTCCTGCCGGCCTACCCGGTCCTGGCGGTGCTGCTCACCCTGGCGAGCGCCGGCACGGGGGACTGGGCGGCGCTGGGTCGGGCGGCCGTCGGCGGCGCCGCGCTCTTCGCGGGGTACTTCGTGCTGCGCTTCGCCCAGCCCGGCGGCATGGGCTTCGGCGACGTCAAGCTCGCCGGTCCGCTCGGCGCGGCGCTGGCCTGGCTCGGGTGGGGACCGTTCGCGGTCGGCGCCTTCGCGGCGTTCCTGCTCGGCGGGGTGTTCGGGCTGGGGCTCATGGCCACCCGCCGCGCCGGCCGGCGGACGGGCATCCCGTTCGGCCCGTGGATGCTCGTCGGGGCCGCGCTCGGGGCCCTCGTCGGCGAGCCCGCCTGGGACGCCTACGTGTCCCTGCTCGCCTGACGCTCAGCCGACGGCCCCCGCCGCCGATAGGCCGGTCGGACCACTCGCACCACGACGGAACCACGACGGAACCACGACAGAGGAGACCTCCGTGCCGAAGGCAGGAGTCATCGGGCTCGACCTCGGCAGCACGCACGTGCGCGCCGCCGAGGTGCGGCTCGCCCGGGGCGCCCGGGGAGCCGCGACCCTGCGGCGCTACGCCCAGGTGCCGCTGCCGCTCGGCGCCGTGCGCGACGGCGAGGTCGCCGACGCGGCCGCCGTCACCGCCGCCCTGCAGGAGCTGTGGGCGCGTGGGCGCTTCTCGTCGCGCGACGTCAACATCGGCGTCGGCAACCAGCGCGTGGTCGTCCGCGAGCTCGAGCTGCCGTGGGTGCCGCTCGGGCAGATCCGCGCGTCCCTGCCCTTCCAGGTGCAGGAGCTCATCCCGTGGCCGGTCGAGGAGGCGCTCCTGGACTACCACGCCACGGGCGAGCGGGAGGGCCCCTCCGGCCGGATGGTGCAGGGCATGCTCGTCGCCGCGACGCGGGACACCGTGCGCGCGAACCTCCTGGCCGTGGAGTCGGCCGGCCTGCGCCCCCGGCTCGTCGACCTCAACGCCTTCGCTCTGCAGCGCGCGCTCACCCACGGCGCCCACGACGGGCGGACCGTGGCGCTCGTCGAGATCGGGGCGCGCATCACCCAGGTCGTCATCGTCGCGGGCGGCGTCCCGCGCTTCGTGCGCCTGCTGCCCTCGGGCGGCCAGAACGTCACCGACGCGGTCGCCGGGGCGCTCGGCATCGCGGCGTCCGAGGCGGAGGAGGTCAAGCGGGCCGCAGGCATCGGCCTGCCCCTGGGCGACGACCTCGCGGTGGCCGGGGAGGCCGTGAGCACGGTCGTCCGGCCCCTCGTCGAGGCCATCCGGAACACCTGCGTGTACTACAGCAGCAACAACCCCGGTGCCGGCGTGGAGGTCGCCGTCCTCAGCGGCGGCGGCGCCCGGCTGCGCGGCCTCGACCGCTACCTGGCCAGCACGAGCCGTCTCACCGTGGTCCACGGCGACCCGCTCGCCGCGCTCAAGGTGGCCGCCACCGCGCACCTCGACGCCGCCGCCGCCCAGCAGGCGTCCCTCACCACGCCGGTCGGCCTCGCGCTCGGGGTGGCGGCATGACCGCGCGCACCGCGCCCGCGGTCGCCACGACCACGACGGCTCCCTCCGTCGCGCCCCGGGCCCCGCAGGTCAACCTCCTGCCCGACGAGGTGCGCGTGGCGCGCACCCTCGGCGTCGTCAAGCGCTGGGTGCTGGCGTCCGCGGCCGTCACGGCCGTCGCGATCGGCACGGTCGCGGCCGTCGCCCAGCTCCAGACGCACACCGCCGACGCGGACCTGGCGCAGGCCGAGGCGGACACCGCCCGGCTCGTCGCGCAGCAGGCGCCCTACGCGGAGCTGTCCACGGTGCGCACGGCGCTCGACGAGACCCTGGCAGCACGCCGGCAGGTCCTCGGGGGCGAGGTCCTGTGGTCCGAACGGCTGGGGGCGCTCGTCGCCGTGACGCCCGACGGCATCTCCCTCACCACCGTCGACTACCTCGGGGCCACCCCCGTCGCCCCGGTGCAGGCGAGCACCGACCCGCTCGTCACGACGGGCCTGGGCACCCTCACCTTCGCCGGCCACGCCTCGGGCGTGCCCGACACCGCGGCGTGGGCCGACGCCCTCGACGCCCTGCCCGGGTTCTCCGACGCGCGCATCGACGCCGTGCGCCGGGACGACTCCGGCGGGGCGGGCGGCCTGCCCTACAGCGTCTCGGGCTCGGTGCAGGTCGACGCCGAGGCCCTCTCGCACCGCTTCGACGACGTCACCGACACCCAGGGGGAGTCATGAGCAGCACCCTGCCCGTCCGCTGGGTCGCCGGCAGCGGCGTCGTGTGCCTCGGGGCCCTCGTCGGCTCCTGGCTGCTCGTGCTCGGGCCCATGATGGACGCCGCCGCCGCGACCCACGACCGGGCCGACGACGTGCGTGCGCAGAACGCCGTCCTCGCCGGCCGTCTCGACGAGGTCGCGACGGAGTTCGCCGGCATCGACGGGCTGCGCGCGCAGCTCGCCGAGCTCCGTCTGCAGCTGCCGGCCGACGCCGCCCTCACGGCCCTCAGCCGCGAGGTCGCCGCCGCCGCGTCGGGTGCGGGCGTCACGCTCGTGGCCGTCGAGGTCGCGGACGCGGTCGACCTCGCGGGGGGCCCGGGCACGACGAGCACGTCCGTGCCGGTCGACCCCACGGTGCCGGGGTCCGACGACGCCGGCTCGGAGGGGTCGGGCGGGGAGGTCGCCACCACCGCGACGGCCGTCGCGGCCGCCGTACCGGCGGGGAGGGTGGCGGTCCCCGTGACCACGACGGTCGAGGGCTCCGTGGACGGCGTGCGCGCCTTCGTGCGGGCCCTCCAGACCGGGCTGGAGCGGCAGCTGCTCGTCACCTCGCTCGGCGTCTCGGCCCTCGAGCCGTCGGGCGGGGAGGACGGCGCGCCCGCGGCGGCGGCCGGGGACATCCGGGCCGTCGTCGGGACGTGGGCCTTCGTGCTGCCGGCGACCGGGGCCGAGGCCGTCCCGGCGCCGCCGGTGGTGACCGGGCCGCTGCCCGAGACGCCCGGACGCAGCGTCTTCCTGCCCGACAGCGCCACGACGGTGACGCCCGAGCAGGTCCTGGAGGCGGCGGCCTCGACCCAGGCCGCCGACGCCGCCACGGCGGCGCTGGAGCAGATGAGCGCCGCCATCGAGCAGCGGCTGGCGGAGGCCACCGAGGCCGCCGCCTCCGCGGCCTCCGCCCAGGCGGCCGCCGCCGCCGCGGCCGCGGCCGCGACGACGGGCGTGGCGGCGCCGTCGACCGCAGCCACGACGACGGCCGGGACGGTGCCGTCCGACGTGCCGACGGGCACGGGCACGGCCGTGCAGGCCGACCAGGGCTGAGGCCGGGCGCCGGGCCCGCGTCCGCAGCCCGGACGCGGGCCGGTCCACGTCCCGACGTGGGGGATGATCGGCGCATGTTGCGCTGGCTGACCGCGGGAGAGTCGCACGGCCCGGCCCTGGTGGCCGTCCTCGAGGGCCTCCCGGCGGGCGTCGAGGTGACCACCCAGGACCTGCGGGCGGCCCTCGCGCGCCGCCGCCTCGGCTACGGGCGCGGTGCGCGCATGTCCTTCGAGCAGGACGAGGTGCGCATCCTCGGCGGTGTCCGCCTCGGCACGAGCCAGGGCGGCCCGGTCGCCGTGGAGATCGGCAACACGGAGTGGCCCAAGTGGGTCGACGTCATGTCCGCGGACCCCGTCGACGACCCGGCGCTGCTGGCGCGGGCCCGCAACGCCCCCCTCACGCGGCCGCGCCCGGGCCACGCGGACCTCGTCGGGATGCGCAAGTACGCGTTCGACGACGCGCGGCCGGTCCTCGAGCGCGCCTCGGCGCGGGAGACCGCTGCCCGCGTCGCGCTGGGCACCGTCGCCGCGCACCTGCTCGAGCAGGCCGCCGGCATCCGGCTGGTCGCGCACGTCGTCGGCATCGGCCCGGTCGCGGTGCCCGACGACGCGCCGCTGCCGCTCCCCGAGGACGTCGCGCGGCTCGACGCCGACCCCGTCCGGTGCGCCGACCCCGCCACGTCGGCGGCGATGGTCGCGGAGATCGACGACTGCCACAAGGCCGGCGACACCCTCGGCGGCGTGGTCGAGGTGCTCGCCTACGGGCTGCCCTCGGGCCTGGGCAGCTACGTCCACAGCGACCGGCGGCTCGACGCGCGCCTCGCCGCGGCCCTCATGGGCATCCAGGCCATCAAGGGGGTGGAGGTCGGCGACGGCTTCCGGACGGCCACGCGCCGCGGGTCCGCCGCGCACGACGAGATCGAGCGCGGCCCCGACGGACGGCTCCTGCGCACGAGCAACCGCGCCGGCGGGCTCGAGGGCGGCATGACCAACGGCGAGCCGCTGCGCGTCCGCGCCGCCATGAAGCCGATCTCGACGGTCCCGCGCGCCCTGCGCACCGTGGACGTCGCGACGGGCGAGGTCGCCCAGGCGCAGCACCAGCGCTCGGACGTCTGCGCCGTGCCGCCCGCGGCCGTCGTCGCCGAGGCCATGGTGGCGCTCGTCCTCGCGGACGCCCTCCTGGAGAAGACCGGCGGCGACAGCGTCGGCGAGGTGCGCCGCAACCTCACCGCCTACCTCGAGGCGGTCCCGGAGAACCTGCGCTGAGGCGTCAGAGGGCGATGGAGCGCGACGGCACGACGCCCTCGGCGATCTCCGCGTAGGCGGCGACGAGCAGGGTCGGGTCCGGGCCCTCGAGCCGTGCGGGACGTGCCACGTCCTCCAGCACGACGAACCGCAGCAGGTCGCCCCGGGCCTTCTTGTCCCGGCGCATCGCCGCGAGGAGCTTGTCCCAGCGGTCGCCGCGGTAGCCGACCGGCAGCCCGAGCCGCGTGAGGACCGCGCGGTGCCGGTCGACCACGGCGTCGTCGAGCTTGCCTGCGAGCCGCGCGAGCTCGGCCGCGAAGACCATGCCGACCGACACGGCGGCGCCGTGCCGCCACTGGTAGCGCTCGACGTGCTCGATGGCGTGCCCGAGCGTGTGCCCGTAGTTGAGGATCTCCCGCAGGCCGGCCTCCTTGAGGTCCTCGCCCACCACACGGGCCTTGACGGCGACGGCCCGCTCGACCAGCTCGGCGAGCACCGGGGACGTGGCCGCCCGCGCCGGGTCCGTGAGCTCGTCGGCGTGCGCCTCGACGAGGTCGAGGATCACCGGGTCGGCGATGAAGCCGCACTTGACGACCTCGGCGAGCCCCGCGACGAGGTCCCACCGCGGAAGGGAGGCCAGCGCGGCGAGGTCGCAGAGCACGCCCGCCGGGGGGTGGAACGTCCCGACGAGGTTCTTGCCCTCCGTCGTGTTGATGCCCGTCTTGCCACCCACGGCGGCGTCGACCATGCCGAGCAGCGTCGTCGGCACGTGGACCACCCGCACGCCGCGCAGCCACGTCGCGGCGACGAAGCCGGCGAGGTCGGTCGTCGCCCCGCCGCCGAGCCCGACCACGACGTCCGTGCGCGTGAAGTCCGCCTGCCCGAGGACGCCCCAGCAGAAGGCCGCCACCTGCGCGGTCTTCTGCGCCTCGGCGTCGGGCACCTCCGCCAGCAGCACCTCGCGGCCGCCGGAGAGCAGGTCGTCGCGCACGGCGGCGGCGGTCGTCGCCAGGGCCGTGGGGTGGACGACGAGCACCTTGCGGGCGTCCGCGCCGACGAGGGCGTCGAGCTCGCCCAGCAGGTGCCGGCCGACCACCACGTCGTAGGGGACGTCGCCCCTCACGGTGATGCGGGTGGGCGCCACCGCCCCGGGCGTGCCGTCTCCCGTGCGGTCTCCCGTGCCCACGGCCGCCTCGACCGCCGCCGCCACCTCGTCCGGGTCGCGCCCGTCCGTGCTCACCACCACCGTGCTGACCTCCCTGTAGACCGGCCGCCTCGCGGCCGCGATCGTCTCCCAGCGCTCGCGCGGGTCCCCGGCGAGCAGGGGCCGCGAGGCGCCTCCGCCGATGCGGGCCGCCGCCGCGTCCGCGGAGACCTCGAGCAGCACCACCGCGCCCCCGGCACGGACGTACTCCGCCAGCGCCGCGCGCGTCCCGGGGTCGAGCACCGCGCCGCCGCCGAGCGCGAGCACGCCCGGGTGCTCGCGCAGGGCCCGCACCACCGCCTCGTGCTCGCGGCGCCGGAACGCGGCCTCGCCCTCGTCGCGGAACACCTCCGCCACCGCCCGGCCGGCCTCGGCCTCCACGTCGGCGTCGCTGTCGCGCAGCGTGACGCCCCAGCGGCGCGCCAGCCGTGCACCGACGGAGGACTTGCCGGAGCCCATCGGGCCGCACAGGACGACGCGGGGGCCGCGGGCGGGGAGCGGCTCGGGCACGGCGGTCACCCTAGCCCGCCGTGCACGAGCGCCAGCGCGGCCCGCAGGTCGGCCACCGGCACCTGCCCGGGGGCCGAACCGGCGCCGACGGTGCCGAACGTCGCGCAGGACCCGAACACCCCGCCGGCCAACCGCGACACGACCCCGTCCGCCGCCATCGAGACGGTCAGCAGCGGACGGTCGGTGCGCGCGCCGGCCTCCCACGTCGCCCGGAGCAGCGTCAGCACGTCGGCGGGGGAGCGGGGCATGACCGCGACCTTGAGGACGTCGGCCCCCCGCCTCTCCAGCGCCAGCAGCGTGCCGACCAGCGCGTCGACTGCCGGCGTGCCGGCGAAGTCGTGGCTGGAGCCGACCACCGGGACACCGGCGGCGCGGGCCGCGGCGACGACGGCGGCGCCGGCGTCGCCCGTCGTCAGCAGCTGGACGTCGACGAGGTCGGCGACCCCCGCGCCGAGCCCGGCGGCGTAGGCGGCGACGTAGGCCTCCCCGCTGACGGGCCGCGGCCCGCCCTCGGCGTCCGTGCGCACCGTCACGAGCAGCGGGAGGCCGCCGAGGGCCGCGACGAGCTGCGGCCCCAGCGTGGCGACGACCCCGGGCTCGGGCCCGCCCGCCAGCGCGTCCAGCCGCCACTCGACGAGGTCGGGAGCCGCCGCGCGCACGTCCGCGGCTGCTGCCAGGAGGGCGCCCGGCGTCGCGGCGACGAGCGGGACGACCACCTTGGGCGTCCCGGTGCCGAGGGCGAGCCCGCCCCGCAGGACGACCGGGCGGACCGCGCGCAGGCCGACCGCCCGTGCCACGGCGGTCGCCAGCACCTCGTCGGCCCCGGGTCCCGCGGCCTCGCCGGCGGCGACCACGTGCGTGCTCACCGCCTCCAGCAGGGGACGCCGCTCGGCCAGCATCGCGCGCCAGCGCGCCCGGGTGGCCCCCAGCGCCACGGCTCCGGCGGCGTCCAGCCCGGCGAGCTTCGCGGACCGTCCGGCGTCGAGCTCCAGGTGCACGACCGCCCCGCCGGCCGCTCCGACCCCCACGAGCCGCTCGCGGGTGCCCGCGTCGAGCACCGCGCCGCTCGGGACGGCGACGACTCCTCCCCCGTGCGCCTGGGCCAGGGCGTCGGCCACGACCGCCCGCTCGAGCGCGCGGAAGGCGTCCTCCCCGTCCTCGACGAGCACGAGCCCCGGGTCGCGGCCCCCGGCGCGGCGCGCGAGCTCCTCGGCCGGGTCGAGGACGGGCACGCCGAGGCGCCGCGCGAGCGCCCGCGCCACCTCGACGACCGGGGCGCCGGGCGGCCCGACGAGCACGAGGGTCCGGGGGTCCACGCCGCGATCCTGGCACGGGCCGCCGACACGTCAGACGGCCGTCCGGCGCGCCCCGCGGGCGAGGACCGGCAGCAGCGCCAGGGCCAGCGCGCCTCCCGCCAGCGCGAGGAGCGGGAACCCGCCCCACGCGACGACCAGCCCGGACCCCAGCCCTGCTCCGGCGCCCGCCACCGCCACGGCGAGGTCCACCGCGCCCTGCGTCCGTGCCCGCGCCGCGAGGGGCACCGCGTCGCCGAGCATCGCCGTCCCGGCGACGAGGCCGAGGCTCCACCCCAGCCCGAGCAGCCCGAGGCCGACGGCGAGACCCGGGACGGAGGCGCCCGGGACCGCGGCGAGGACGACCCCGGCGAGCAGGAGCACGCCGGCGGCGAGCGCGGCGGTGCGGGAGGCGCCGACCCGGTCGACCAGCATCCCGGCCAGCGGCGACGGCAGGTACATCGCCCCGACGTGGACGGCGATGACGAACCCCGTCGCCGTCACGGGGTGGTGGTGGGCCTGCATGTGCACGGGCGTCATCGTCATGACCGCCACCATGACGAGCTGGGTCACGACCATGACGGTCCCCGCCAGGAGCACCGCCCGGCGCACGGCGGCCGCGTCCGGGTCGGGCGGCGGCGCGCCGCCCGCCGCCCGGCGCTGCTCGGCGCGCGTCCGGGCCAGGAGCAGGGGGTCGGGTCGGAGCAGGGCGCCGAGGACGAGGGCGGCTGCCGCGTAGGCCGCACCGGACAGGAGGAAGGGCCCGGCGAGCTCGGGGATGCCCCAGCCGCGGGCGAGGGCGCCGAGCGGGCCGACCAGGTTCGGGCCCGCCACCGCGCCGAACGTCGTCGCGACGAGGACCGTGCTGACCGCGCGGCCGCGCCGCGGCGGCGCCGCCAGGTCCGCACCGGCGTAGCGCGCCTGGAGGTTCGTCGCGCTGCCGGCGCCGTACACGAGCAGGGCGAGCAGGAGCAGCGGCACGGATCCCGCGACGGCCGCGACCACGACGCCGGCGCTGCCGGCCGCGCCGGCCGCGTAGCCGAGGGCGAGACCCGGGCGCCGACCCCTGCGCTGCGAGACGCGCCCGACGAGGAGCGCGGTGCCGGCGGCGCCGGCGGTGAAGAGCGCGGTCGGCAGCCCAGCGAGCCCGGTGGTCCCGAGCATGTCCTGGGCGAGGAGGGCGCCGACCGTGATGCCCGCGGCGAGCCCGGCGCCCGACAGCACCTGGGCGAGCACGAGGACGCGCAGGGTGCGCCGCTGCTCGGGCGCGTCGGCGCCGGATGGTCGGCCGGCCTCGTCGACAGGGGGAGAGGGCGGGGCCACGGACCCGAGCGTGCTGCCCGGGGACCCGGGCGTCCAGCCCCCGCTCCGCCCGTCTGACCCATCGGTGGTCGGCCCCTCCGGGTCGGTCGCGCCGTCCGAACGCCCGACCGTCCACCGTCCCACCGTCCGTCCGTCCGACCCGTCTGTTCCGTCCGATCGGGGGTCCAGTCGGCGACGGCCGGGCCAGGCCCGACGGCCGTGCGTCGTCAGCCGCCGGGCGGCGTGTCGACCGCGCTCACCAGCGCGAGCTCGCAAGCGGTCGGTCCGGCGACGTGCACGAACACGGTGCGGACCCGCGTCCGCGGGCGCCGGCGAGCCCGTCGGGCCGGTCGGGGTGGGCGCAGGTCGGGCGGAGCCATCGCCGCCCGCGGTGGGGTGCCCGGCGGGGTGGGCGCGAGCGCGGGTTGAGGCGTGGAGGTCGCGGTGAGGCCGCCGGGGGTGGTGGTGGTCACGCGGTGGGCGGTCGTGGCGGTGTCGACGTGCTGGTGCCAGCCGGGGGCCTGCTTGGTGTGGTTGGAGGTCTGGCACAGGCCTTGGCCGTTGGTGAGGCTGGTGGGTCCGCCGTCGGCGGCGGGGGTGATGTGGTCGGTGTGGCGGATGGGGGCGTCGCACCAGGGGGTGCGGCAGATGCCGCCGTCGCGGGCGCGGATGAGGGCGGCGAGGCCGTCGGGGCGCAGGCGGGCGCGGCTGGTGGTGGCGATCAGGTGCCCGCCGGGGTCGGCGTACAGGCGCCGCACCCACGCCGCGATCGGCGACCCAGGCCCATCCGGAGCGGCGTCCCTGCTGCCGGCGGTCGTCGCGGGTACCCCCGTGTTCCCGTGGGCTCGGGTGGTTCCACTCCGTCGGTGAGCTTCCGTGTCACCGCTGTCGCCGACGGCGTGGTGTGCACCCGCCTGGCCGGTGGTGGCGGTGGCGGCGGTGGTGATCAGGTCGCGGGCGGTGGCGGCGGGTAGGACGTCGCCGGTCTCCAGGAGCAGGGCCGGTTCGTCGCCGTCGTGCAGCAGGGTGGTGGCGGGCAGGACGACGTCGACGCGCACGGGCACGGCCTGGGCGCTGGCCTGGCCGGTGGTGCGTTCGACGAGCAGGTCGGCCATGAGCTGCCCGCGCGGGCGGGGGTCGCCGGTGGCGCGGGCGGTGTCGGCGGCCCGCTGCAGGGACGCCAGGACGCCGACGCCCTGGGCCACGGGCAGCAGCGCGGTCAGGTAGGTCATCGCGTCCGGGGCGGGCCGCAGGCTCACGGACCGGTCGGCGGTGGCGCGGGCGCGGCGCCGGACCAGGGCGGCGGGGTCCAGCTCGGCCGCGCGTCGGCGGGCGGCGGCGACCAGCCGGCGGGTGCCGAGCCCGTCCAGGCGGTCCAGGTCGGCGCACAGCTCGGCGTCCACCCGGGCCCGGTCCTCGCGCTCGAGGCACGCGGTCTCGCGGACGAGCAGGGTGGTGCGCCACTCGTCCAGCGCCCCGGCACGCAGCGCGGCGGCGGTGCAGGGCATCTCCGTCAGCGCCTTCGCGGTGCCCAGGAGCACCTGCCCGCGGTGGGGGGACACCCGTCGGGCGATCCCGAGCTGGGCGGCCACGCCCTGCCCGCGCCGGGCGGCCGGGACCCCGAGCTCGGCCTGCCGCCGGCGCTCCTCCGCCTCGAGCGCCACGGCCAGGTCGGCCTGCACCGCGCACG
>NZ_RWJX01000055.1 GCF_004123805.1 Cellulomonas endophytica
GGCGGTGCGCCGGCGGCGGGCAGGGCGCGCAGCGGGCCGGTGAGCCGGAGCACGAGGGCCACGGGGGCGGGCGCGAGCGCGTCGGCGAGGGCGGCCCGGGCCCGCCCGACGCCCGCCGACGCGTCGCCCCCGACGAGCGACGCGGTGGCGCGGACGGTCCGGTCGGCGGCGTCGGCGGACGCGAGCCCCGCCACGAGGGCCCGCTCCTGCGCCGTGGTCGCGAGCCAGGCGCCCAGCCCCAGCGCGGTCGACCCCGCGACGAGGAGCACGAGCACCGCCGCGAGCAGGGCGCGCTGCCCCGGCGCCCGCCGCGCGACCGCCGCGACCGCGTCGTGGAGGGCGGCCCGGCCCCGCCGCAGGGACGCCCTCATGCCTCGCGCAGCCGCCCGTCGACGAGGTGCACGGCCCGGTCGGCGAGCCCGATCATCACCGGGTCGTGCGTGGCGACGAGCGCGGCGGTGCCCTCGGCCTCGACGACGCCGCGCACGAGGGCCATGACCGCGAGCCCGGTCTCCGCGTCGAGCTGGCCCGTCGGCTCGTCGGCGACGAGCAGCCGCGGGGCGGCGGCGAGGGCGCGGGCGACGGCCACCCGCTGCTGCTGGCCGCCCGAGAGCTCGTCGGGACGCTGCGTCGCGTGGTCGGAGAGGCCGACGAGCTCGAGCAGCAGGGCCACCCGCCGCTCCCGCTCGTCGGGGGGCAGCCGCTGCAGCCGCAGCGGCACGCCGACGTTCTCCGCCGCGGAGAGGACCGGCACGAGGCCGAAGGACTGGAAGACGAAGCCGACGGTCCCGCGGCGCAGGCGGGCGCGCCCGTCCTCGTCGAGGTCCCCGACGTCCGTGCCCGCGACCTCGACGGTGCCGGCGTCGGGCCGGTCGAGCCCCCCGACGAGGTGCAGCAGCGTCGACTTGCCCGAGCCCGAGCGCCCGACGAGCGCGACGAGCTCGCCCGGCGCCACGTCGAGGTCGACGCCCCGCAGCGCGTGCACGGCGGTCGGGCCGCGGCCGTAGGTGCGGTGCAGGCCCCGGGCCCGCACGAGCGGCGGGGGCGCCACCGCGTCCTGCGCGCCCGCCGGCGGTGGCGGCGGCCCCGCCGTCACGCCGGCCCGCCGGGGTCGGCCGCGCGGGGCGCCTCGGGCGCCGCCCGCAGGGCCACGTGGTCGCCCTCGAGCGCGATCCGCACGCGCCGGGTGAGGGCCAGGGCCTCCCGGTGCTCGCGCGGCACCTGCACCCGTCCGGCGCGGTCCATGACCGCGTACTCCTCCGCGACGCCCGCCCGCCCGTCGGCCCCGGGGGCGCGGCGCAGGACCTCCGTGCTCGTGCGCCCGTCCCGGATGGCCACCGTGCGCTCGACCTGACCGCTGACGGCGGGGTCGTGCGTGACGACGACGACCGTGGTGCCGTGCGCGCGGTGCACCTCGCGCAGGGTCGCCAGCAGCGCCGCCGCCGTCGCCGTGTCGAGCTCGCCCGTCGGCTCGTCGGCGAGCAGGAGCCGCGGCCGGTTCGCGAGCGCGACCGCCACGGCCACCCGCTGCGCCTGGCCGCCGGACATCTGGCCGGGCCGGCGCCCCGCGAGGTCGGCGACCCCGAGGGCCTCGAGCAGCTCGGCCCCGCGGGCCGCCCGTCGCCGGCGCGGCACCCCGGCCAGCGCCAGGGGCACGGCGACGTTCTCGGCGGCGGTCAGCCAGGGCAGGAGGTTCTCGGCCGTGCGCTGGGCGACGACCCCGACGACGTGCCGCCGGTAGGCCACGCGCGCCCGCCGGTCGAGGGCGGCGAGGTCGTGCCCGGCGACGCGGACCCGTCCGGCGGTCGGGGTGTCCAGGCCCGCGAGCACCTGCAGCAGGGTGCTCTTGCCCGAGCCGGACGCGCCGACGACCGCCACCATCTCCCCGGCCGCCACCCGCAGGTCGAGCCCCTGCAGCGCCTGGACCTCGACGGACCCGGTCCGGTGGATGCGCACGAGGCTCTCGCACACGACGAGCGCGTCGTCGTCGGCCGGGTCCGCGGGCACGGCGGGGCGCGCGCGCAGGCCCTGCAGCGTCGCCTCCGACATCGCGTCCCCCCTCGGACCGCCCGCGCGCCGGGGCGTGGGACCGCTCCCCGCCCGGCCCGGCGAGCGTAGCCGCGGCACGTGCCGCCACGGGGGCGGTCCGGGCGGAGCCGGCGGTGCCGGCCGTGCCGGCGGTGCGGGCGGTCCGGGTCGGGCCTACGCGGCGGCGGCCAGGCCCAGGGCCTGCGGCAGCTCCCGGCGGGAGGTGATGCCGAGCTTGCCGTAGGTGCGGCTGAGGTGGATCTCGACCGTCTTCGGGGTGATCCAGAGGGTCTCGGCGATCTCCCGGTTCGTCAGCCCGGACACCGCCAGGTCGGCGACGCGCCGCTCCGAGGCGGTGAGCGCGTCGGCGCCCGAGGCGTAGGCGCGCCGGGGCCGCGCGCCGGCGGCCTCGAGCTCCGTGCGCACGTGGCGCGCCAGCCGGGTGCTCTCCGTGCGCGTGGCGGCGTCGAGCGCGAGGCGCAGCGGCTCGCGCGCGCCGACCCGGTCGCCCCGCCGGGCCAGGCGCACGCCCAGGTCGTGCAGCGCCCAGCCGTGCTCGAGGCGGTACGGCGTGGTGGCGAGCGTCGCGACGGCCTCCTCCAGCCGGTCGAGCCCCTCGTCGCCGCGCGTGGCGGCGGCCAGGCGCCGCAGGGTCATCCCGCGCGCCCCGGCCAGGCCCGCCGCGGTGGCCACGGCGAGGTCGGCCTCGAGCAGGTCCACCGCCTCCGTCGGCCGCCCGGTGGCGAGCAGCACCTCGGCCAGCCGCTGCCGGGCGCGGGTGGCGTGCGGGGAGGACCAGCCGCGCTCCGCCTCGAGCGCCAGCCCCCGCCGCAGGTCCGCCTCGGCGGCCTCGTGCCGGCCGACCAGGAGGCGCACGAGCGCCCGCGCGCTGATCGTGAACGGCTCCATGTACGTGTTCTCGGCCGGCCCGAACCCCCGGTCGATGTGCTGCGCCGCCTCGTCGAGGCGGTTGAGGTGGGCGAGGTTCTCCGCGGCGATGGCGGCGAGGGCCGGGATCGTCAGCTCCAGGCCGAGCTCGCGGATCGTCGCGTGGCCGAGCTGCGCGCGGGCGGCGCCCACGGCGACGGAGCCGAAGTCGCGGTGCCAGTAGCCCCACGACTGCTCGATGAAGAAGCGCGCGGAGACGAGCCCGCGGTCCACGACGATCCGCTCGCCCTCCTCGAGCACCTGGGCCGCGCGGTCCCGGTCCTCGACGAAGCGGAAGGAGTGGGTCAGCAGGTTCCACGTCGAGCTGGCCGGGCCGACCTGCTCGACGACGCCGCCGTCGGCGACGGCCCGCTCGGCGAGGGCCCGGACCTCCGGGGCGGGCCGGCCGGCGCACGCGCCGTCGACGGCGAGGTGGACGAGCATGACGGGCGAGGGGGACGGGTCGGCGCGCCCGAGCTCGAAGGCGGACCGGCGGGCGTCGGCGAAGGCGTCGGGGAAGATGAGCGACTCGAGCATGAAGGCCTCGAGGCGCAGCTGCAGGCCCGGGTCGTCGGCCTCCTCGAGCCCGCGGCCCACCTCGTCGAGCGCCGCGACGGGGTCCGTGTGCACGAGCTGGTTGCCCAGGGCGGCCCGGGCGCGCGCCGAGCCGTTGCCGCGGGGCAGCAGCGCGAGCGCCTCCCGCAGCCGGTCGGGCCCCTCGGGCAGCTGGGCGCGCACCTCGGCGTCCCCGAGCTCGAGCAGCACGGTCGGCCGCTGCTCCGGCGTCGGCGGCTCGGCCAGTCCCCGGCGCAGGTGCGTGATCGCGGTCTCCAGGGACCCCTCGGCCGCGGCGGCGGTGGCGGAGCGCAGCAGGTCGTCGACGGCCTGCGGGTCCCCGGCCGGCTCCGCGGCCAGCCAGTGCACCGCGACCTCGCCGGGCCGGGCGCCGCGCTCGCGGAGCAGCCGCGCGGCGAGCCGGTGCAGCCGGGACAGCTCGCGCCCGGGGCACCCGTCGAGCACGGCGGCCCCGACGAGGGGGTGGACGAAGCCGCCCCCGGGCTGGAGCACCTCGGCGTCGACGAGGCGGTCGAGCTCGACGCGCACCGCCGCCACCTCGAGGCCGGCCAGCGTCGCCAGGTCCTCGACGGTGCCGCGCTGCCCGCTGACGGCGACCGCACGGGAGACCGCGGTGGCGCCCGCGCCGAGGGGGCGCAGGCGCCGTGCGACGACGGTGGCGACGCCCCGCCCGCCGAGCGCCAGCAGGCGGGCGCCCTCGTCGTCCCGGCCGGCCAGCGACGCGGTGGCGGCCTCGCGGGCGAGGATGCTCACGAGCAGCGGGTTGCCCCCCGTGCTGCGGAAGGCCGCCCGGGCGAAGCCGTCGCCGACCGCGCTCGCGCCGAGCCCCGTCGCGAGGACCCGTTCCACGGCGGCGAGGTCGAGGGGCTCCGGGCGCAGGCTGAGCGCCGACGGCCCCTGCGCGATCTCCGCGAGCAGGTCGGTCGGCGCGCCCGGGTCGCCGGTGCGGACGGTCGCCACGACGACGACGGGCAGCCCGTCCACGCGCCGGCCGAGGTACTCGACGAAGCGCAGGCTGGGCAGGTCCGCCCACTGCAGGTCGTCGACGAGCAGGACGAGCGGGCCGCCCTCGGCGAGGTTGGCGACGAGCCAGTAGAGCGCGAGCTGGAGGGCGTAGGCCTGCTCCTCCGACGCCTCGGCCTCGGGGTCGAGCAGCGCGGCGGCGCGGGCCGCGGCCCCCTGGAGGAGCGACGCGCGGGCCCCGGGCTCCGCGAGCGCCGGCCCGACGAGCTGGTGCACGACCCCGTAGGCGAACCCCCGGTCGAGCTCGCTGGCGCGGGCCGACAGGACCCGGAGGCCGGCTCCGGCGGCGCCGTCCCGCGCGTGCTGCAGGAGCGCGGTCTTGCCGATCCCGGCGGGTCCCTCGAGGAGGACCACGGCTCCCTCGCCCGCGGCGGCGCGCGCGAGGGCGGCGTCGAGGGCGGCCGTCTCCGCCTCACGGGACAGGAGCGCGGCCGGCACGGGCGCATCGTAGCGCCGGGCGGGGTCGCCCCTGCGGGTGATCTGTCCGGTCACGGTCCTCGTCGGGCCCGGGGTCGCTCGCGGCTCAGGGCGCCGGGTACCGGTCGGCCAGCCCCGCGTACTCGTCCCAGTCCCCGGGCGGGGGCCGGTCCTCCAGCACGGCCCCGAGGCGGTCGAGGTACCAGTGCCAGCCGGCGCCCACGTCGCCGGGGGCCAGGCCGGGGGAGAGGTGGTGCACGAACGTCAGCAGCGTGGCGCCCGGGTCCGCCGGGTCGGGCGCGAGGTCCACCTCGAGCGGCCAGGGGTCCTCCCCGCCGGGGGACGCGGTGACGGCGAGGTGGTGCGGCGGCGCGCACCGGCGGACGTCGAGGGCCTCGGGCGGCGCGTCGCCCTCCTCGGAGAGGTGGACGAGGACGCGCCCGCTCGCGGGGTCGCCCTCCCACCGTCCGTACCAGCGCGCGAGCACGGCGTTGTCCGTCAGCCCCGCCCACACCGCGGCGACCGGCCGGGGCACGTGCCGCCGGAAGCGCAGGTGCAGGCCGAGGGCGTCGCGGACCACGTGCCCGACGGGCGTCGTCACCGGGGTCGGGACCGGCGTCGGGACGGGCGGGGCGGGGTCCGGGGCCATGCGTCCACCGTCGTGCACGGGGGCCCGAGGGGGAACCCCGCGCCGGCCGCCGGTCTGGACGAAAGCGGTTTCTCGCGGTAGGAAAGGGCCTTCCGTCATCCGAGCGAGGGAGCTCACGATGCCTCCACGTCGTCCTGTCGTCCTGTCCGCCGGCCTGGCCGCCGTGCTCGGCCTCGCCGCGTGCTCCGGAGGGGGCGGGGGCCAGGACCCCGCCGCGGACGGGGGGTCGAGCGGGCCCGTGACCCTGACGATGACGTTCTGGGGGAGCGAGGACCGCGCCACCCGCTACACGGAGGCGCTCGACCTCTTCGAGTCGGAGCACCCGGACATCACGGTGAACGAGACCTTCGCCGCCTGGGCGGACTACTGGCCGGCCCGCGCGACGGAGGCCGCCGGCCGCGCCCTGCCCGACGTCATCCAGTCCGACGTCTCCTACCTGCAGGAGTACGGCGGCCAGGGCAGCTTCCTCGACCTGGCCCCCTACCTCGAGGACGGCACGATCGACCTCGAGGGCTGGGACGAGAAGCTCGTCGAGGCCGGCACGGTCGACGGCAGGCAGGTCGGCATCCCCACCTCGACGAACACCCTGGCGATCTTCCTCAACCCCGACGTCGCGGCCGCGGCCGGCGTCCCCCTGCCGACGGGCGACCTCACCTGGGACGACCTGCACGCGTTCATCACGGAGGTGTCGGCCTCCGGCGCGACCACCGCCGAGGGTCAGCCGCTGTACGGCGGCCCGGACACCGGCGCGAACTTCGAGTACTTCACGCTGTGGATGGTGCAGAACGGGGACGGCCCCTTCGCGGAGGACGGCAGCCCGCTGTTCGACGAGGCCGACATCGTCGAGTTCCTCGAGCGCACGGCCGACCTGCGCGCCTCGGGCTCGGTGTTCCCGGCCGCCCGCGCCACCGCGCTCGCCCCGAAGACCGGGTTCGGCGCCAACGAGCAGGCCGCCGACTTCACCTGGGACAACTTCCTCGCCCAGCACACGAACGACTCCGGCAAGACGAACCTCGAGATGATGCCCGTGCCCGTCGCCGACGACGGCGAGCGCCACATGTTCTGGAAGCCGTCGATGCTCCTGTCCGCGGGCGGCAACACCGAGCACCCGGCCGAGGCCGCCGTCCTCATCGACTTCCTCCTCACCGACCCCCGCGTCGGCGAGATCTTCGGCACCTCGAAGGGCGTCCCGGCCGACCCCGAGCAGCGCGACGCGGTCGTCACGGAGGAGGGCAGCATCGACGCGAAGGTCCTCGCGTACGAGGAGGCCGTCGCCGACGAGGTCACGGCGGACACCCCCGTCTACCCCGAGGGCATCGGCACGCTCACGCAGACCTGGACGAAGCTGGCCGAGGAGCTCAACTACGGCAACATCACGCCGGAGGACTTCGCGGCCCAGTTCTTCGCGGAGCTCCAGCTCTAGCCCTCCGACCCACGGCCGCACCGCCGCACACAGACGCGCCGCGAGCCCCGTCCGACCACCGTCGGCCGGGGCTCGCGCCCGTCCGGCCCGACCCCCGCCCGGCCCGACCCCCGCCCGGCCCGGGTCCGGCACCGTCGACGAGATGCCCGTTCCGCTCGCCTCCGCACCTTCCGGAACGACCGGGACCGGCATCTCGTCGGGGGGTGGGGAGGGGTTCTGGCCGCACCGCGGGTGCGCCGCCCTCCCGACGAGATGCCTGTTCCGGTCGCCTCTGCTCCTCCCTGAGCGGCTGGGACCGGCATCTCGTCGGGGTGGGGACGTGTGCTGCCGGCACGGCGACGCCCGGCGGCCGTCGCGGGGACGACCGCCGGGCGTCGGCGGGGGACGGACCGGTCAGGGGCCGGCCGGCCGCGTCCCCTCAGGCAGAGGCACGGCCGGCCGCACCGGGCGCGGTCAGGTCAGCGAGCGCACCGCCGCGGCGATGCCGAGGCGCAGGGTCGTCGCCGCGTGGTCGGACACCGTGCTCGGGCCCGTGGGGGCGTCGAGGACGGCGACGGCCTTCTCCAGCTCCGTCAGCGCCTGCGCCGTGCGGTGCGCGTCGACGTGCCGCTGCGCCGCGTCGAGGCGGGACGCCAGCCGCTGCGCCACGGGCCCGGAGACGTCCCCGGACGCGACGAGCCGGGCGAGGTCGGCCCGGACGGACGCCGGCTCCGGCAGCACCAGGTCCGGCACGGGGACCTGCGTGAAGTCCGTGTCGGAGGCGAGGTAGAAGCCCGGGTAGGACGGCTGGTTGTAGGCCGTCTGCTGACGGGTGACCTCGGCGCGGTACTGCAGGTCGTGCAGCAGCGTGGACATCTTCCGGTCCGTCACCTCGGTGGACAGGTGGATCCGCAGGGCGCTGCTGTCGGCCGTGCGGACGACGAGCTCCTCCCGCCAGTCGCCGAGGACGTCGGCGACGAGGGACGGGTTGCCCTTCGTGCCGTTGTTCGTGCGCGTCCCGGTGGCGGTGAGCAGGACCCCGCGCGTGCGGTCGACCACGGTCGGGGTCACGTCGCCCGCACCGTCGACGACCTGGGTCGTGCCGTCGGCGGCCCAGCGGATGGACTGGTTCGTGCCGGGCGTGGCGGCGCCGATCGTGGTGCCCGTCGCGCTCAGGAGGCCGCTGCCCTCGGTGCCGTTCGGCATGGAGGCCCACACCTCGATGCCACGGGTCGTCGGGTCGACGTCCCCGATCATGCCGCGGCCGGTGTCGCGCCCGGAGTACGCGCCGAACAGCACCTCGCCCGTCGCGGCGTCCCGCATCGCGCTGCCGAAGGGGGCGAAGGTCGCGCCCTCGTGCACGGTCCAGATCTCCAGGCCGTCGCGGTCGGGGTCGATGTCCGTCACGTGCATGGCGTCGCCGTGCCCGAGCCGCGCCTCGACGCCGGGCGTGGCCGACGGCGGCGGCATCGTGTCGACGGAGGAGTACAGGAGGGTGCCGTCGTCGTCGATCGTCGCGGAGCCGTAGACGATCTCGTGGCGGCCGTCGCCGTCCACGTCCGCCGCGGACAGGGAGTGGAAGCCCTGCGTGGTGATCGTGCCGAACTCCGGGTCGGTCCCGTCGCGCCCGTGCGGGCCGTCGTCGAACGGGTTCGTCATGGGCGTCCACCCGCTGTCGACGAGGAAGCGCTGCTGCAGGTGCTCGCCGTCCCAGTCGTAGGCCGCGATCGTCGAGCGCGTGTAGTACCCGCGGGCGAACACCGCCGACGGGTGCTGCCCGTCGAGGTACGCGACGCCGGCGAGGAACCGGTCGACCCGGTTGCCGGGCTCGATGCGGCTCATGGCGTAGTCGCCCCAGAGCAGCCCGTCGTCCGTGCGACCGGGCTCGTAGCGGACGGTCTCGAGCTCGGTGCCCGTGCCCGCGTCGAAGACGGAGAGGTACTCGGGGCCGTCCAGGACGAAGCCCTCGAAGAGCCGCAGCTCGTTGCGGGCGGACCGCTGGGGCGCGTAGACGTCGACGAGGTGGTCGGCCAGCGCCTCGGCGTCGGCGTCCGCGAGGGGGTAGGAGTACCGCGGCGCGAGGCCGAGCGCCTCCTCCACCGTCGCGGGCCAGCGCCCGGCCACCACCTCGGGGTGGCTGCTCCAGCCCTGCAGCATCTCCGCCAGGTGGTCCTGGTACCCCGCGGCGCTCAGCCGGTAGTCGTCGTCGTGCGTGACGCCGGCGGCGACGTCCTCGGGCAGGAGCGTGATGGGCGTGGTCGGCTGCGGCTGCCCGTCGACGTACCGGGTGCTCGTCGTGCCCGGGGCGGTCTTGAGGAGGATCTCGGCGCGGCCGTCCCCGTCGAGGTCCTGGACGACGAACTGCGTGTAGTGCGCGCCGGCGCGGATGTTCCAGCCGAGGTCGAGGCGCTGCAGGAGCGTCCCGTCGAGCTCGTACGTGTCGACGTACACCTTGCCGGTGTAGCCGCGCTGGGAGACGTCCTTGGAGTTGGAGGGGTCCCACTTCACGACGAGCTCGAGGGCGCCGTCGCCGTCGACGTCCGCCGCGGTCACGTCGTTCGCGGAGTACGTGTACGCCTCGCCCGCCGGGTGGATGGCCCCGGCGGGGATGAACCCGTCCGCCGGCTTCTGCAGCGCGACGTCGAGCGAGGCGCCGCCCCAGGGGGTCGCCGTGCCCGTCGGGCCGGTCTCGCGGCCGTCGACCACGGGGACGACCCGGTACGACGAGAGGGCCGTGCCGGCCTCGTCGAGCCAGTTCGTGCTGTCCGTGACGGTCGCCGCGAGCGTGCCGTCCCGGTAGACGCGGAAGTCCGGCCCCGTCATCCCGTCGGCCGTGGCACCCGTGACCTCCGTGCCGAGCAGGCGCCAGGACAGGAAGACGCCGCGGTCCGTGGCCGCCGCGACGAGCCCGCGGTCGAGGTGCTCCAGGCGGGGCGCGGTGCTGGGCGGGCCGCCGGAGGGTGGCGCGGCGGCCCCGGTCGGCGTCGCGGCCGCGCCCGACGCGAGGCCGGCGACGAGGGCGGCACCGGCGCCGCCCACGAGGAGTGCGCGCCCGGTGGCGGCACGGGGGAGAAGACTCATCGTCGAATCCTTCGTCCGTGGGCGGCCTGTCCCTTGCGACATCGGCGTCGTGCGACTGGATCGTTTCAGACGCCTCTGGCTGCCCGGTGGGGACGACCGTAGGCAGGTGCCGCGCCGTCCGGCAAGCGCTTGCCGGAGGGCCGGGGCACAGGGTCGGCGCTGACCTGCTGCGACGGGGCAGAAACGGACCGGCCGGTCGGTCGGGCGGAGGACCGGTGTCGGGGGAGCGCGGGCGGAGGCCGGGGACGACGTGCGACGGGCGCGGCGCGGGGGTGCCCCGGCGCCGCGCCCGTCCGGCGCCCGTCCCGCGCCCGTCCCACGCGTGCGTCAGCCGCGGGGCGTCACCGCGGCGCGGGAGGACCGGCGGGTCAGCAGGAACAGCACCACGCCGACGGCCAGCAGCCCGCCGGCCAGCGCCCAGTGCTGCGCCTCCTGCTGCGTGAGGAGCACGAGGCACGAGACCACGGCCAGCACCGGCACGACCGCGGGGACGCGGAAGTGGGGGTGGTCGACCCGGTCCTTGCGCAGCACCAGCACGGCGACGTTCGTCGAGAGGAAGACGAACAGCAGCAGCAGGACGACGGTCGAGGCGAGGTCGACGAGCTCGCCGGTGGCGGCGAGCACCATCGCGACCGCCGTCGTCACGAGGATGGCGACCCACGGCGTGCGGCGGCCGGGCAGGACGCGCCCGAGAGCGCTGGGCAGCAGGCCCTGGTTGGCCATCCCGTAGGCGAGCCGGCTGGCCATGATCATCGTGAGCAGGGCGCCGTTCGCCACGGCGATGAGGGCGACGAGGGCGAACAGCCACGAGGGCACCGACCCGAAGGCCCGCACGACCTCGAGCAGCGGGGCGCTGGACCCCGCGAGGTCCGCCGGCGCGACGACGGCGGGCGCGACGAGCCCGACGAGCACGTACACGACGCCGGCCACGGCGAGGGAGCCGAAGAGCGCCCGGGGGTACACCCGGTGCACGTCCTGCACCTCCTCCGCCAGGTTCGCCGACGTCTCGAAGCCGACGAAGGAGTAGAAGGCGACCAGCGCCGTGGCCAGGACGGCGACGGCGGTCGTCGTGCCCTCGGGCGCCTGCGTGACGCGGCCGAGGTCGCCGTCGCCGCGGCCCAGGACGAGCAGGCCCACCACGACGACGAGCAGCAGCCCGCTGAGCTCGATCGTCGTCATGACGAGGTTCGCCCGCAGCGACTCCTGGATGCCACGGGCGTTCAGCGCCGCGACGAGCGCGAGGAACAGCAGCGCGACCGGTAGGGCGGGCAGGTCGACGAGCGCGCCGAGGTAGTCCCCGGCGAAGGCGAGCGCCAGGCCCGCCGCGCTGACGACACCGGCGGAGAGCATCGCGAACCCGACGAGGAACGCCACCAGCGGCGAGCGGTACGCCCGCTCCGCGAACACCGCGGACCCGCCGGCCTTCGGGTACTTCGTCACGAGCTCGGCGTAGGACCCGGCGGTGAGCAGCGCCATCGCGAGCGCGACGAGGAAGGCGAGCCAGACGAAGCCGCCCGCGCTGCCGGCCATCTCGCCGACGAGGGCGTAGATGCCGGCGCCGAGGACGTCGCCGAGGACGAACAGGAACAGCAGGCGGCCGGAGACGGCGCGGCGCAGGCCCGTGCCCGCGTCCTGGGGTGCGGTGGTGGTCACGCGACCAGGGTCGCCGCTGGCCGCCGGTCGTGCGCGTCGAGCGCCCGGGGCCGAGGCTGTGACGGTGCGCACGAGGGTGACGGGGGCCGCCGTGGCGGCGACGGGCACGTGGACGGACCCGGACGGGGTGCGGATGCCCGCCGGCGAGGTCCACGCGTGGGAGCGCGGCACGAACGCGACGGTGTGCGGCCTCCAGCTGGGCCGTCAGGGGCTGCTCCGGTTCCCGCACGTGACGTGGGAGGACGCGCAGCCGGCCCGCGGGCGGGACGCCGACGCGGTGACGGGCGCGTGCCGGCGGTGCGCGGCGGGCACGGGCGCCCGGCGCGACGAGCGGCCCTGGCGCCGGACGGACCCGCGCCCCTGAGGGCGACGGGCGGGGACCGGGTCGCGGCGACGGCCGGCCGCCCCCATGCTGTCCCGGCCGCCGACCCCCGGGAGACCGCCGTGCCCCTCACCACCGAGCTCGCCGCCCTCGCCGAGGAGCGGTTCGTCGAGCTGACGACGTTCCGCCGGGACGGCACCTCCGTCGGCGTGCCGGTCTGGGTCGCCCGGGACGGCGAGGCGCTCGTCGTGACGACCCCGGCGGGCAGCGGCAAGGTGAAGCGGCTGCGCCGCGACCCCCGCGTCCTCCTGCGGCCGTGCGGCCGGCGGGGCGGGGTCGAGCCGGACGCGCCGGTCGTGGCGGGGGTCGCCGCGGTCGAGGTCGAGGACGAGGCCGCCCGCGCGCACCGCGACGCCGTCTTCGGGACGAAGTACGGGATGGAGTACCGCGTCGTCCTCGGGGTCGAGAAGCTCGGCCGTGGCACCGGGGAGCGCGTGCTCCTGCGCATCACGGCGCCCTGACGGGCCGGGCCCTAGAGCAGGGGACGCACGAGCGAGGCCGCCAGCGCCAGCATGACGACGGCGATGGTGCCGTCGAGCACCCGCCAGGCGCCCGGACGTGCGAACACGGGGCGCAGCAGCCGCGCGCCCCAGCCCAGGGCCGAGAACCAGGCCACGCTCCCCAGCACCGCGCCGGCGGCGAACCACCCCTGCCGCCCGGGGTGCCCCTGGGCGATGGAGCCGAGCAGCACCACCGTGTCCAGGTACACGTGCGGGTTCAGCCAGGTGAGCGCGAGGACCGTCGCGAGCGTCGTCCGCAGCGGCGTGCGGCCCGTGCCCTCGGCGGTGTCGAGCACCTGCGGGCGCAGGGCGCGGCGGGCGGCCAGCAGCCCGTAGGCGGCGAGGAACGCGGCGCCGCCCAGCCGGACGGCGGTGAGGACGCCCGGGTGCGCCGACACGACGGCCCCCGCCCCGGCGACCCCCGCCGCGATGAGCACCGCGTCCGACACCGCGCAGACCGCCACCACCGCGCCGACGTGCTCGCGCCGCAGGCCCTGGCGCAGGACGAAGGCGTTCTGCGCGCCGATCGCGACGATGAGCGACAGGCCGAGGCCGAGGCCGGACAGGGCGGCGAGCAGGGTGGGAGGCACGTCCCGACGGTAGGCGCGGGGTCTGACGAAGCGCAGCTCACGTTCCTGAGGCATCGTTAGCATTGCTGTCGTGGACCTCGACCTCGCCCAGCTCCGCGCGCTCGACGCCGCCGTGCGGGAGGGGTCGCTGGACGCCGCGGCCCGGTCGCTGCACGTGACGCCCTCGGCGGTGAGCCAGCGGCTGCGCGCGCTCGAGGTGGCCACGGGCCGGGTGCTGCTGGTGCGCAGCCGGCCCGTGCGCGTGACGCCCTCGGGCGAGGTGCTGCTGCGGCTGGCGCGTCAGGTCGAGCTGCTCGCCGCCGACGCCCTCGTCGAGCTCGGTGCCGGCACGGCCGACGGCGTCCCGGCCGCCGTGCCGACCCTGCCGCTCGCGGTGAACGCCGACTCCCTCGCCACCTGGCTGCTGCCGGCGCTCGCCCCGCTGGCGGGGACCGTCGCCCTGGAGCTGCACCGCGAGGACCAGGAGCACACGGCCGCGCTGCTGCGGGCGGGGACCGTCGTGGCGGCGGTGACGGCGGACCCCGACCCCGTGGCGGGCTGCTCCGTGACCCGCCTCGGTGTCATGCGGTACCGCCCGATGGCCGCCGCGGGCGGCGCGCGCCGCTGGTTCCCGGACGGGCCCACGCCCGAGGCCCTCGCGCGGGCCCCGGTCGTGGTGTTCGACCGCAAGGACGAGCTGCAGCACCGGTACCTGCGCCCCCGGCTGCCCGCGGGCGCGCGGCCGCCGACGCACGTCGTGCCGTCGTCGGCGGACTACCTCGCCGCGGTCCGCCTCGGCCTCGGCTGGGGCATGCTGCCGGACCTGCAGAGCGCGCCCGACGAGGCGAGCGGGGCCCTCGTCGACCTCGACCCGGACGGTGCGGTCGACGTGGGGCTGCACTGGCAGCAGTGGCGGCTGCGCTCCCCGGCGCTCGACGCGGTGGCCGCCGCCGTCGTCGCCGCGGCGCACCGGCACCTGCGGCGCTGACGGGGACGACGCCGGGGCCGGCGGTCCGGTCCGGTGATCCGGTCAGGCGATCCGGTCAGGCGATCCGGTCAGGCGGGGCGCTTCTGGGGCGCCGTCTCCTTCGTGCGGGCCGGGTCGCGCTCCACGACGTCGCCGAGGACGTCGTCGATGCGCTGCAGCACGTCGGCCTCGATCGTCACGCCGGCGGCCTTCACGTTCTCGTGCACCTGCTCGGGGCGGGACGCGCCGATGAGGGCGGCGGCGACGTTGTCGTTCTGCAGCACCCAGGCGACGGCCAGCTGCGCCATCGACAGGCCGAGCTCGTCGGCGACGGGCTGCAGGCCCTGGACGCGGGTGAGGACGTCGTCGTTCATGAACCGCTTGATCATGTTCGCGCCGCCCTTCTCGTCCGTGGCGCGCGACCCGGCCGGCGGCTCCTGGCCCGGCTTGTACTTGCCGGTGAGCACGCCCTGGGCGACGGGCGACCAGACGATCTGCGAGACGCCGAGCTCGCGGGAGGCCGGGACGACCTCCTCCTCGATGACGCGCCACAGCATGGAGTACTGGGGCTGGCTCGAGATGAGCTGGACCCCGAGCTCCTTCGCGAGCGCGTGGCCGGCGCGCAGCTGCTCCGCGGTCCACTCGCTCACGCCGATGTAGAGGGCCTTGCCCTGGCGCACGACGTCGGCGAAGGCCTGCATCGTCTCCTCCAGCGGCGTCTCCGTGTCGTACCGGTGCGCCTGGTAGAGGTCGACGTGGTCCGTCTGCAGCCGCCGCAGCGAGCCGTCGATCGACTCCAGGACGTGCTTGCGGGACAGGCCCACGTCGTTCTTGCCGCCCGGGCCCGTCGGCCAGTAGACCTTCGTGAAGATCTCGAGCGACTCGCGCCGCTCGCCCTTCAGCGCCTCGCCGAGGACGGTCTCGGCCTTCGTGTTCGCGTAGACGTCCGCGGTGTCGAACGTCGAGATGCCGGCGTCGAGGGCGGCGCGCACGCACTGCGTCGCGGTGTCGTTCTCGACCTGCGAGCCGTGGGTGAGCCAGTTGCCGTAGGTGATCTCGGAGACCTTGAGGCCCGAGTTGCCGAGGTAGCGGAATCTCATGCCCTCATCCAACGTCACCGCACGGGGGAGCGCGCACCGAGCCCGGCCGCGGGCCGGGGGCGGCCGCCGCACGGGATGGGCGGGCGCGTCGGGCAGGTGCGTCGGGCAGGTGCGTCGGGCAGGTGCGTCGGGCAGGTGCGGCGGGCGGCGCCGCCCCGCAGGCTGGACGGGTGACCACGACCCCGCCGCCCCGGCGACCTGCGGCCGTGCCCCTGCTCGCCGGCGGGGCGCTGCTCCTCGTCGCGCTCCTCGTGGTGGCCGCGCTGGGGTGGGCGGGGCGCGACCCGTCCGGACCCGGCGGAGCCCCGGCCGCCGGCGCCACGGCGGCGACGACGGCCGCGACCGCCTCCGGACCGCCCCGGACCACGGCGTCCCCCGCCGACCCCCGGCCCGTCGTGGCGGCCGGGCCCCGGGTCCGCGCCGACGAGCTCGAGGTCACGTGCCTGCGCGCCTACGACCGCCAGGAGGGCACGGCCGGCGGGGCACGGCCGACGCCCACGGCGACGGTGCGGTCCGTGCTCCTCACCGCCGAGCGCGACGGGTCCGCGGTCGTCCTCGTCTCGGGCACCTGGGGCACCCGTGCCTGCCTGGCGCAGCCGACCGCCTCCGCCTCCGTCGCGGTGGCACCGGTCCCCGGCGTGCCGGGCTCCGGCGCGGGGCTCGCGCTCGTCGGCGCGGCCACCGCCGGGGAGTGGGACCTCGCGTGGGGGCGCACCGACGGCTCGCCCGCGGAGGTCGCCGTGGCGCTCGGAGCGGCCCCGGCGGTGCCCGCGCTGCTCGTGACCGGGCCCGACGAGACCGGTGCGCCCGCCGACTGGTGGTTCGCGTGGGCGCCGCACGCGGGCACCTCCGCCACCGCCGGTGCGACCGGCCCGACGAGCGGGACCGCCGCGGCGCTCGACGCCGAGGGGCGGGTCCTGGGGACCGTCGACCTCGTCGGCGGCCCTGCGACGCCGTCCCCCGCCCCGGGCGAGCCTCTGCCGACGGGCTGAGGGGCTCGCGCCCTCCCCCGCCGCGCCGGGGCACGGTCCGGGACCTACCGTGGCCGGGTCGCCCGCACGTCCGGCGCGACGCCTCCCGCCCGCACCCGCCGGGCCCCGTCCCCGAGGAGCCACCCGTGCCCACCGTCGTCGTCGTCGGAGCGTCCGGCAAGATCGGCCGCCGCCTCGTCCGGCTCCTCGCGGAGCGGGGCGACGAGGTGCGCGCCGTGGTGCGACGCCCGGAGCAGGCGGACGAGATGGCGGCGCTCGGCGGCACCGGCGTCCTCCTCGACCTCGAGCGCACGGACGTCGAGGGGATGGCCGCCGTGGTGCGCGGCGCCGACGCGGTCGTGTTCACCGCCGGTGCCGGCGCCGGATCGGGCCCCGAGCGCAAGCGGACGGTCGACCTCGGCGGGTCGGTGCTCCTCGCGGAGGGGGCGGCGCTCGCGGGCGTCGAGCGGTTCGTGCAGGTGTCCGCGGCAGGGGTCGACCGGCCCGTCGACGAGGACGCGGACCCCTCGTGGCGGGCCTACGTCGAGGCGAAGGCCGAGGCCGACACCCGGCTGCGGGCCACCGACCTCGACTGGACGATCCTGCGGCCCGGGCCGCTGACGGACGACCCCGGGGTGGGCGCCGTGACGCTGTCCGCCGCGGGCGACGCGGGGGAGGTGACGCGCGACGACGTGGCCGCGCTCGTCGTCGCCTGCCTCGACGAGGCCGCGACCATCGGCGTCCAGTGGGGCGTCGCCGGCGGCGGCGAGCTGCTCGACGAGGCCGTCCAGGACGCGGCCCGGTCCCAGGCCCCGCCCCGCCGCCACTGACGGCCCCGCCGACGCCGCCCGCCCGCTCGGTCCGCGCCGGGGCATGCCCTCCTACCGCGTCCGCATGACCGTCGGCGACCTCCGCCGGGGTGTCGACCCGGCGCAGGTGCTGCCCGCCGCGACGGAGGCGGCCCGCGCCGTCGTCGCCGTCGAGGCCGGGCAGGTCGAGGTGGTGCGCGGCCGGCCCGTCCTCACCGTGCGCTTCGAGGCGGCCGACGACCTCGCCGCCTCCGACGTGGGGCGTCTCGTCGTCACGCGCGTCGGCGAGCTCGTGGACGTCGAGACCAGTCGCGTCACCCGCCGCACGGGTCCGCGCTGGTCCCCCCTGCGCTAGACGGCCTGCCCCGGCAGCCTCGGGGTCGTCAGGCCGGGGTCGTCAGGCCGGGGTCGTCAGGCAGGGGTTGTCAGCGGGCCCCGGACGATGGAGTCGCCCGAGTGGGCGGGGTCGCCGTCGACGGGCTCGTCGCTGACGTCGACGAGGTCGTAGACGGACAGGTCGAGCCCGTCGGGCACGGTGAAGGTGCCCCTGTCGCCCTCGAGCACGCCGAGGCTGACCAGCCCCGAGCCGTCGGAGGCGATGAGCCACACCTCGCGGAAGTCGCCGCCGGCCGGCTCCGCGCTCACCTGCACGGTGAGGCGGCGGGCGCGGTCGTCCCGCGCGAGCGTGGCCGTGCCGGTGGCGTCCGGCCAGTCGGGGAAGGCGTCGAGGACGGCCGTCGCGACGGGCTCCGCCGTGCGGTCGGGAAGGTTCGCCACGACGACGGCCCCGGCCCCGACGGCGGCCACCCCGACGAGCGCGGCGACGAGCGGGGTGCGCCGCCGTCGGGCCCGGCCGAGGGGGACGACGTCGGCGGTCGCCGGCTCGTCGGGCGCGGAGCCGTCCGGGAGGGGCCCGGCCGTGGCGGCGTCGGGGGGCGTCGCACGCACGGCGCGCAGCAGGGCGTCCTGCGCGGCGTGGGGCGCGGCCGTCCGGGCCGGGGCGAGGCCCAGCTCCGCGCTGATGCGGTTCCAGACCTGGGCCGGCGGCGCGACGAGCGCCCCGTCCCCGACGGTGGCGCGTCCGACGGCCACGGCGGCGCCGAGCTGCGCGAGCTCCGCGGTGCAGCCGGGGCAGGCGTCGACGTGCGCGCGGACGGCGCCGTCGCCCTCGCCGAGGGCGAGCAGGGCGAGCGTCTCGGGGTCGACGTGCCGGTCATCGTGCGGCATACGTCACCTCCAGACGCGAGCGGAGCCGGGCGAGACCCCGGTGGATGTGGGACTTGACGGTACCGAGCGGCAGGCCGAGCCGTTCGGCGATCTGGACGTGCGTGAGGCCGTCGTAGAACGCGAGCTGGAGCACCTGGCGGGGCTCCGGCGCGAGCTTGGCCAGCTCGTCCGTCACGACGAGCCGGTCGGTGAGGTCGACCTCGTGCCCCTCCTCCGGCGGTGCCGCGCTGCGCAGCTGCTCCTCCAGGGCCCGCACCCGGGCGCGGGCGGCGTGGACGTCGGCGATGCGGTGCTTCGCGATCCCGACGACCCACGCCGGCAGGCTGCCCGTCGCCGGGTCGAAGGAGGACCGTCCGGTCCACGCCGACACGTAGGTCCGCTGGGTGACCTCCTCCGCGTCCGTGGTGTCGCCGAGCGAGCGCAGCGCCAGGGTGTGCACGAGCGCGGACCAGCGGCGGTAGGCCTCGGCGAGGGCGTCCTCGTCGCCGGTGGCGAAGGCGGCGCCGAGCGCGCCGTCGTCGGCCGTGCGCACGTCGAACGGGGCGCCCGGGTCGGGCGGGGGACCGGTGACCATGCCGCGCCTCTCGTGCTGCGGGCACAGGACCCGGGACGCCGGGACGGGGACGTCGGTGGCCCCCGGGGCGACCCGGGCCCGGGCGTGGCTGCTCACGCCCGGTCCGCGGTGACGACGACGTTGTCACGGTACGAGCCCGTCGTCCTGTCGAACGGGCCGCCGCAGGTGATGAGGACGAGACGCCGGGGCCCCTCCCGCGTGAAGAGCTCGTCGACGGGCAGCTGCGTCTTGTCCACCGCCTCCGTCCCGGTCACGGCGTACCGGTGCTCCGTGCCGTCGGCCCCGGTGAGCGTCACGGTGTCCCCCGGGCGCAGGTCGCGCAGCCGGGCGAAGGGGCCGAGCCCGTCCTCGACGGTGTCGACGTGGGCGACGACGACCGTGGTGCCGGCCGGGTCGCCCGGGGCGGTGCCGTACCGGTACCAGCCCGCGGTGCCGGCGCTCGACGGCACCTCCATGCCCCCGGCCGCGTCCACGCCCATGGGGTCGACGGGCATGTCGATCCCGGCCCCGGGGACCGTGACCCGTGTCGGCGGCACGGGGTCGGCCACGACGAGGTCCTCGAGCCGGGCCGACGCGACGGGCACGTCCCCGGGGGCGACGGACGGCGGGGGGGCCACCGGGTCGGCCGGACCCGACGCGCCGGACGGGCCCGCCGTCGCGGCCGTGCCGGTCCCCCCGCCGCCCTGCTCGGTGCCCTGCTCGCCCCCGCGCCCGCCGGCGCCGGCGGTGGACCCGCCGAGGGCCAGGAGGGCGACGAGGGACGCCGCCCCGGCCGCACGGGCCGGGGCGACGCCTCGGGGGGTCGTGCTCACGCCCGCTGCTCCGGCGCGAGGGGCGACCCGGGACTCGTCACGGTGCGTCAGCGCTGGACGCGGGCCGTCCGGACCCGCGCCACGCCGCCGGCGACGAGGAGCAGGGCCGCCGCGGCACCGCCGGCCACCCAGCCCGCCGTCGAGGAGCCCGCGTCGAGCAGGCCGGCCTCGCCGGTGTCGACGGAGTGCGGCGCGGAGCCCAGCCCGCCGATGCTCTGGACGGCGACGGCGAGGTTGCCCGCATCCGCGCTGCCCCAGGCGTAGACGATCGTGCTCGTGCCGTCCTGCACGGGGACGTCGGCCGGGCCGATGACCGGGGCCGTGGTCCCGGCCAGGGCCACCGCGGCGGAGACGGTGCCGGCCGGCAGGTCGAGCTTCGCCTCGCGCGGGTTCGTCAGGTCCTCGACGACCGGCGTCCCGCCGGCCAGGATGTCGACGGCCGGGGCGGCCGCGGTGTGGCGGACGGTGAGACGGCCCTCACCGGCGGCGGTCGCCGAGAGGTCGTTCGTGAACAGCGTCGCGGTCGGGGTGCCGGCCTCGGCGAGGTGCGCGACGGCGGTGTAGCTGCCGCCCGCCGCCAGCGTGAGGTCGATCGGCCCGAGGATCGGCGCGGACGCGTCGGCGGCGTCCGCGGCGGTGAGGGCGACGGAGTAGGTGCCGGCGGGCAGCTCGAGCGGCCCGGCGAGGGCGGCGGGCTGGAAGTCGTCGAGCTGGCGCTCCCCGTTGACGTAGACGTCGACGGGGGTGTCGGGCACGGCGTGCAGGACGTACAGGTCGGCGGGGTCGGAGGCGGCGGCGCCCGCCGGGACCGCCAGGGCGACCGCTGCCGCGAGGCCGAGGGCCCCGCCGGTGAGGATCTGCGTACGCATGGTGCGTTCCCTTCGTGAGGTCTGCCCCCTGACGGGGCCGACGACGGGCCGGCACGGCACGAGTGCCGGACACCCCCTCTTCCTCACGTACCCCCGGGACGGATGCACCGGTGCGGATGCACCCGCCCCGGCAGGCCTCAGCCGGTTCTCAGTCCGTGCCCGCCGCCGGCCGCTCCCCGGTGACCAGGGCGCGCAGCACCGCGAGCGGCAGCTTCGGCGTCCGGTCCGCGTGCAGCAGGCCGTTCGTCTCCTGCCCGGTGTCGGTGAGCTGCGTCCAGCACCACCCGGCCAGCGGCGCGCAGGCCCGGGCGGCGCCGAGGAGCTCGCCCACCCGGGCGGCGAAGTCGTCGCCGTCGGTGGCGGTGGAGTAGCCCCACGCGTCGTCGCGGCCGCCGGCCCAGGACACGCCGCCGAACTCGGTGAGCATGACGGGCTGGCCGCGGTCGGCCACCGGCGCGGCGTCCGCGAGCCGCATCCGCCGCCCGGCCGGCCCGATGCCCCCGAGGACCGCCGCGACCGCCTCGGGGGTGCCGTAGCGGGCGGTGAGCTCGGGGCCGTGGGCGGCGTAGTCGTGCACGGTCCAGATGTCGGAGTCCGTGTGCTCCCAGCCGTCGTTGGACACGACCGGCCGGGTGGGGTCCAGCGCCTTCGTCAGGTGCACGAGCCCGAGGCCGTAGTGCTGCTGCGCCACGTCGTGCGCCCCGTGCTGCACGCCCCAGCTCTCGTTGAGGGGCACCCACGTGACGACGGAGGGGTGCGACCGGTCACGGCGCACGAGCTCGAGCCACTCGCGGGTGAGCAGCTCCACGGCGCGCGGCGACGAGGCGTACGCGTTCGCCGTCTCGCCCCAGACCGCCAGCCCGAGGCGGTCGGCCCAGAAGAGGAACCGCGGGTCCTCGGCCTTCTGGTGCACCCGCGCGGAGTTGAAGCCGAGGTCCTTGATGAGCTGGACCTCCGCGCGCAGGGCGTCGGCCGACGGCGCCGCGAGGTGCGAGCCGGGCCAGTAGCCCTGCTCGAGCACGGAGCGCAGCCCGTACGGGCGGTCGTTGAGCAGGAACCGGCCGTGGGCGACCGCGCACGAGCGCAGCCCGAGGTAGGAGGCGACGACGTCCTCCGTGCCGTCGGTGCCGTCGGTGCCGTCGGGGGAGCCCGGCGCCGCGGGGGCGACGAGCGTGACGGTCGCGTCGAGGAGCGTCGGCGTCTCCGGCGACCACAGGAGCTCCTCGTACTGCTGGCCGTTGGCCTGCCGCGGCAGCGCGACCCGCACCCGCACGTCCCGGTCGAGGACGAGGACCTCCTGCTCGGCGAGGGTCTCCTCGTCGTGCACGAGCTCCACCCGCAGCCGCGTGCCGGGGGCGGGGGGCGCCGCGAGCCGCGCGGTGAGCTCGACGGACCCGTCGGGCACGTCGGGGGCCCAGGCCAGCTCGGCGAGGTGCTGCTCCGGCACGGACTCGAGCCAGACGGGCTGCCAGATGCCGGTCGTCCGCAGGTACCAGATGACGTGCGGCTCGGCCCGCCAGTCCTGCTTGCCGCGGGGCTGGGTCACGTCGGCGGGGTCGTCCTCGGCCCGCACGACGAGGTACGGGTCGCCGTCGCGGGCGGTCCCGGCGGCCGCCCGGGCGCGCAGCACGGGGGTGAGGTCGACCGCGAACGGCGTCTGCCCGCCCTCGTGGTGGCCCACGTGCTGCCCGTCGAACCACACGTCGGCCGAGTGGTCGACGGCGCCGAGGTGCAGGAGCACCCGCCGCCCGGGGACCGCGCCGTCGGGGCCCGCCCCCGCGGCGGCCAGGTCCTCGGCCGTGAGCGGGCGGCGGTACCAGACCACGCGCAGCGGCTCGTCGGTGCCGATCCCCGAGGCCGGCGACTCGGGCGGGAACGGGACCGTGATGGTGCGGTCGAACGGGGCGTCCGCCGCGCCCGGGCCCCACCACCCGGCGTCGCGGCCGGCGTCGGCCGGGTCCGCGGCGAAGCCCCACGGGCCGCACAGGTCCGCCCAGGCGTCGCGGACGAGCTGCGGGCGCGGGTACGTGCCGTCCCCCTGCGAGGCGCGGCGTCCGGAGGTGCCGGTGGCGGCCGCCGGGGCGGCGGGGGGCGCGGGGGCGGGGTCGGCGGGGGCGTCGGTGGTGGTGGCGGCGGGGTCGGCGGTGGGGGTCGCGTCGGTCGTCGTCATGGTCCCCAGCGTCCCCCACGGGCCCGGCCGACGGCCATCCGGCGCGGGCGCGGGAGGACCCGCCCGCGCCGGATGGCGCTCGGGTCAGCCGAGGAGGCCGCCGAGGCCGCCGGAGGAGCTGCCGCCCTGCTGCTGGTGGCCGCCGTCGGTGACGGACTCCGACGGCTGCACGAGCACGTAGCCCTGGCCGCCGAACGCCATCTGGAAGGTCTCGCCCGTGCCGCCGCGGATCATGGAGCGCAGGCCGCCGGTGTCGACGCGGACGTCCATGTGCACGCCGGCCGTCCACAGGACGACCGCCTGGGCGTCCGCGAAGGTCGGAGCGCTCGCCACGTCGAGGGCGACGGGCTCGCCCTTCGTCGTGACCGCCACGTAGCCCGTGCCGCGCAGCACCACGTTGTACAGGCCGCCCGTCATGGCGCCCCCGCGCGCCGCGATGCGGTGGATGTCCCACTCGATGGAGGAGGAGAACGCCAGCACGTTGTTGCCGTTCACGGAGACGGCGTCGTTCTCCAGGTACATGACCTGGATCTCGCGGGCCTCGTCGGCGACGAAGAGCTCGCCCTGCCCCGTCGCCTGCATGAGGTCGACGCCCTCACCCGTCATCGCCGACTTCAGCATCCGCGACAGGCCGCCGGAGCCCTTGTTCTCGAAGCGGATGTCGCCCTGGTAGGCGACCATCGACCCGAGCTTGGCCCAGACCGGCCCGTAGCCCATCTGCACCTTGAGCATCTTCTTGCCCTGCAGCGCGAACGGGTCCTGGACCGTCGTCTCGCGGAAGTCCTGGAACAGCGAACCGTGGATCGGCATGGCGGTGCATCCCTCGTGACGTCGTCGTGGTCCGCTCCGCAGGGGCGCGGCGGGGTCGTCGACGACTCTACTGAGAGGCGTCGTGCCTGCGTAGGCTCTTTCCGGTGCCGTCCTCGACGACGGGGCGGACAGGTGGAAGGAGCACGACGATGGGGTTCCTCGACAAGGCCAAGGCGGCCGCCAACGAGCTGGCGGCGAAGGCCGACACCGCGCTGGCGAGCCAGGGCTTCGGCGGACCGGGCGGGGGCCTGGGCGCCCCCGGCGGCGGCGACGCGGAGAAGCTGTTCCGCGACCTCGGCGTCCTGCAGTACCAGGAGGCCACGGGCCGTCCGGCCTCCGCGGAGGAGCGCCACCGCGTCATGACGGCCCTGCACGAGCTCGAGACGCGCGGCGTCATCCGCTCCTTCACGCTCCAGACGGCACCGCCGCCCGCGCCCGGTGCGGCGGCCGGCGGCTGGGGCGGCACTCCCGCGGGCGCGCACGGCGCACCGCCGCCCCCCGGGGGTGCGGGCGGCTGGGGCGGTCACGGCGAGGGCGGCGCCGCCGTCCCGCCGCCGCCCGGCACGGCCTCGCCCGTGGGCGCGCCGCCGGCCCCGT
>NZ_RWJX01000056.1 GCF_004123805.1 Cellulomonas endophytica
GCGCCGCGGGAGCCCGCCCCGCTCGGCGCGCGCCGCGCCCCGCGCCGACGGGGCCGCGCGGAGGTCGAGGAGGACGCGCTCGTGGAGGCGCAGCTGCGCGAGCGCCGCTGACCGCGGGCCGTCCGCGGCCGGGTCCACGACGGTCCGGCGGCGACGGGCCCGGCCGGCCGGCGCTCAGGCGAGGGTGATGAGGTCCAGGTAGTCCGGGCCGAAGAGGTCCTCGTCGCCGTCGGGCAGGAGCAGCACGCGCTCGGGGTCGAGCGCCGCCACGGCGCCCTCGTCGTGGCTGACGAGCACCACGGCGCCCTGGTAGCCCCGCAGCGCGGCGAGGATCTCCTCGCGGGACGCCGGGTCGAGGTTGTTCGTCGGCTCGTCGAGCAGCAGCACGTTCGCCGCCGAGACGACGAGGGCCGCGAGCGCGAGGCGCGTCTTCTCGCCGCCGGAGAGCACGCGGGCGGGCTTGTCCGCGTCGTCGCCGGAGAAGAGGAACGAGCCGAGGACGGATCGGACCTGCGTGTCCGTGAGGTCCGGGGCGGCCGAGCGCAGGTTCTCCACCACGGTGCGGTCGAGGTCGAGCGTCTCGTGCTCCTGGGCGTAGTAGCCCAGCTTGAGGCCGTGCCCGGGGCGCACCTGGCCCGTGTCGGGGTCCTCGATGCCGCCGAGGATGCGCAGCAGGGTCGTCTTGCCCGCGCCGTTGAGCCCGAGGACGACGACCTTCGACCCGCGGTCGATCGCCAGGTCGACGCCCGTGAAGACCTCCTGCGAGCCGTACGACTTCGACAGGTCGGCCGCGGTGATGGGCGTCTTCCCGCAGGGCGCCGGGTCGGGGAAGCGCAGGCGCGCGACCTTGTCCTGGACGCGCACCTCGTCGAGCCCGGAGAGCAGGCGCTCGGCGCGGCGGGCCATGTTCTGGGCGGCGACCGCCTTCGTCGCCTTCGCGCCCATCTTGGCCGCCTGGGCGAGCAGCACGCCCGCCTTCTTCTCGGCGTTGGCGCGCTCGCGCCGGCGGCGCTTCTCGTCGGTCTCGCGCTGCTGGAGGTAGGCGTCCCAGCCCAGGCTGTACTGGTCGAGCTGGCTGCGGTTCGCGTCCAGGTGGAAGACCTTGTTCACGGTGGCGCGCAGGAGCGCGACGTCGTGGCTGATGACGACGAAGCCGCCCGCGTAGGCCTTGAGGTAGTCGCGCAGCCAGGCGATGGAGTCCGCGTCGAGGTGGTTCGTCGGCTCGTCGAGCAGCAGCGTGTCGGCACCGGAGAAGAGGATCCGCGCCAGCTCGACGCGGCGGCGCTGGCCGCCGGACAGCGTCCCGAGCGTCTGCCCGAGCACCCGGTCGTCGAGCGCCAGGTTCGCCGTGATCCGGTGCGCCTCGCTCTCCGCCGCGTAGCCGCCGCCCGCGGTGAAGCGCGCCTCGAGCTTGGGGTACCGCTCCATGGCGCGCTCGTGGACCTTCGGGTCCGGGTCGGCCATCTCCGCCTCCGTGCGGCGCATCGCGCGCAGGATCTCGTCGAGGCCGCGGGCGGACAGGACCCGGTCGAGCGCGAGCTGCTCGAGGTCGCCGCTGGAGGGGTCCTGCGGGAGGTAGCCGACCTCGCCGCTGCGGGAGATGCTGCCGCCGGAGGGCTGCGTCTCCCCCGCCAGCGTCTTGGTCAGCGTGGTCTTGCCCGCGCCGTTGCGGCCGACGAGGCCGATGCGGTCCCCCGCGGCGACGCGGAAGGACGTGGGCTCGAGCAGCACGCGGGCGCCGATGCGCATCTCGACGGCCTGGGCGACGATCACAGCACTCCTCGGGCCGTGGGGACGGCCGTGGTCCGGCAGGTGGCGGCGGCCCCTCCCCGCGGGCACGGGGGTCCGTGGGCACGCGGGGGGTCGGGGGCTCGCCGTGGGCGCCGACGCGTCCCTGGCGGAACCGCACCACGGGCACGGGCCGATCCTGGTCGCGGGCACCAACGGGTCCCCAGTGTAGGACGGGCTACGTTGACGCCCATGCCGCCCCGCACCCCGGACCGCGCCGACGGCCCCGCCGTGCCGCTGGACGTGCCCCTCGCGGCAGGTCCCGCGCCGCTGCCGCGCCCCGTCGCCCGGCCCCGCACCCTCGCGTCCGACCTGGCCCTGGTGACGACCTTCGCGGCGTTCGTCGTCGTCTGCTCGGTGGTCCCGGCGGTGCCGCTGCCGTTCGGCGTGCCCCTCACGCTGCAGACCTTCGCGGTCGTCCTCGCGGGGCTCGTGCTCGGGCCCGTCCGCGGCGCGCTCGCCGTGCTGCTGTACCTGGCCCTCGGGCTCGCGGGGCTGCCCGTCTTCGCCGAGGGGACCGGGGGCGTCGGGGTGCTCGGCAAGGCGAGCGTGGGCTACCTCCTGTCCTTCCCCCTGCTGGCGCTCGTCGCCGGGGCCCTCGCCCTGCCCGCGTGGCGGCGGCGCCGGCCGCTGCCGCTGCTCGTCGTCGCGGGCCTCGTCGGGACGCTGCTGGTGAACCACCCGGCGGGCGTCGCCGGGCTGGCGGTGCGCCTGGGCACCGGGTGGCGCGAGGCGCTGGCGCTGGACCTCGCCTTCGTCCCCGGGGACGCCGTGAAGGTCGTCCTCGCGGCGGTCGTCGCGACGGCCGTCCTGCGGGCGTTCCCCGACCTGCGCCCGGGCCGGCGGCGCTGACGGGCGGGTCCGCGGGGCCCGGCCCGGCGGCGGGCAGCGGCGCGACGAGGGACGCCCGCAGCCCCGCCGGGGTCACGGCCGGCGACGCCACCAGCGGCGCCGGCGGCAGCGGCACCGTCGAGCTGCGCGACGTCACGGTCACCGCCTGCACGTCCGCGGCGGCCGACGCCCCGGTCGTGCGGCTGCTGGGCCCGGTGTCGCTCGTGCTCACGGAGCGGCGCGTCGCCGTGGTGGGGGCCAACGGGTCCGGCAAGTCGACGCTGGCGCGGCTGCTCAACGGGCTCGTGCTGCCCAGCAGCGGGCGCGTCCTCGTCGACGGGCTGGACACGGCCACCGACGGCCCGGCGGTGCGCCGGCGCGTGGGCTTCCTGCTGACGGACCCCGGCGCCCAGGTCGTCCTGCCCACGCCGCTGGAGGACGTCGCGCTGTCCCTGCGACGGCACCGCCTCACGGCGGCCGCGCGCGACGCGCGGGCCCGGGAGATCCTCGCCCGCTTCGGGCTCGCCGACCGCGCGGACACCCCCGTCCACGCGCTCTCGGGCGGGCAGCGCCAGCTCCTCGCGCTCGCCGGGGTGCTCGCCGTCGAGCCGGAGCTGCTCGTGTGCGACGAGCCGACGACGCTGCTCGACCTGCGGTGGCGGCGCCACGTGGACGGGCTGCTCGCCTCCCTGCCCCAGCGCGTCGTCGTCGTCACGCACGACCTGGAGGCCGCGTCCCGCGCGGACCGGGTGCTCGTCGTCGACGAGGGGCGGGTGGTCTTCGACGGGGCGGCGGCCGAGGGGGTCGCGTACTACCGGGACGTGGTGTGCGCCGCGCCCCTGCCGGGCGAGGGCGGCGGCGTGCCCGGCGCGAGGACGGGCCCGTGAGCGGCCCCCTGCGCCCGACGTGGTCCGGACCCGTCGGGGCGTACGTGCCGGGGCGCTCGCCGATGCACCGGCTGCCGGCGGGCGCCGCCCTCGTCGGGCTGCTCGTCACCGGCCTGCTGACGGTCGTCCTGCGCGGCCCGGTGGGCGCCCTCGTGCTGCTCGCCGCGGCCGCGATCGCCCACGCGGTGGCGGGGCTGGCCGCACGCCGGACCCTGCACGCGCTCCGGCCCGCGCTCGTGGTCGCGGCCCTGGCGGCCGGATGGGCGGTGCTCACGCGGGGCCCGGCGCACGCGGTCGAGGTGGCGGCCGACCTGCTCGCGCTCGTGCTGGCCGCGCTGGTGGTCGCGTCGACGACGCGGACGGACGCCCTCGTCGACGTGCTCGTCCGGCTCGCCCGTCCCCTGCGGCACGTCGGGCTCGCGCCGGCCACGGTCGCCCTCGCCGTCGCGCTGACGCTGCGGACGATCCCGCTGCTGGTGACGACGACGCTCGAGACCCGGGACGCGGCGCGGGCGCGGGGCCTGGAGCGGGACCCGCGGGCCCTCGTCGTGCCCGCGGCCCTGCGCGCGGTGGCCTCCGCCCGGGCGACCGGCGAGGCGCTCGCCGCCCGGGGCCTCGGCGAGGACTGAGCACCTCGGTCGCCGGCCGCCGGAGCCGCCCCCACCGGCCGCGCCCGCCGTGGGACGCTGGGGCCGTGATGCTCGAGGACCTCGTGCGGCTGCGACGGGCGCGCGACCGGATGGACCGCGACTACGCGGAGCCGCTCGACGTGCCTGCCTTGGCGCGCGAGGCGCACATGTCCCCCGGCCACTTCTCCCGCAGCTTCCGCGCCGCCTTCGGCGAGACGCCGTACGGCCACCTCAGCACCCGCCGCATCGAGCGGGCCAAGGCGCTGCTGCGGCGGGGCGACGTCAGCGTCACGGAGGCGTGCGTCGCGGTCGGCTTCTCCTCGCTCGGGTCGTTCAGCTCGCGGTTCACCGAGCTCGTCGGGGAGAGCCCGAGCGCCTACCGGGCCCGGGACCACGCCGCCGCCGCGGCCGTCCCGCCGTGCATCGCCAAGAGCCGGACGCGACCGGTCAGGAACGGAAAAGCGCCGGCCGACGCACCGGCCCTAGCGTGACGGGCATGGACATCACCGTCGCGCAGTGCTTCCTCGCCGTCGACGACCACGAGGCCGCGCTCGCCTTCTACCGGGACGTGCTGGGGTTCGAGGTGCGCAACGACGTCGGCTTCGAGGGCATGCGGTGGGTCACCGTCGGCTCGCCGGCGCAGCCGGACGTCGACCTCGTGCTCGAGCCGCCGTTGGCCGACCCCGGCGCGTCCCCCGAGGACCGCCGGACGATGGCCGAGCTCCTCGCCAAGGGTCTGCTCCGCGGCGTCATCTTCCGCACGGACGACGTCGACGCCCTCTTCGAGCGGGTGCTCGCCTCCGGGGCGGACGTGCTGCAGGAGCCCGTCGACCAGCCCTACGGCGTCCGGGACTGCGCGTTCCGCGACCCGGCGGGCAACATGCTGCGGTTCAACCAGCCGCGCCGCTGACGCCGCTCACCCCCCGTCGGCGGCGGCGTCCTCGGCCCCCGAGGACGCCAGGGGGCCCGTGCCGGCGGCCCGGCGCCGCTCCGCGCGCGCGGGCGGACCGGCACGACCGCTCGAGCAGCTCGCAGGTCTCCGCGTCGCCGGCCGGGCCGGGGCAGACGACCGCCAGCCACCCGGCGCCGGCGTGCACCGGGTGGGGGTCGTCGAGGAAGAACACGTCGCCCCGGGCGATCTCGGGCGAGCCGTCCCCGGGGCCGGGGCGCCAGGTGCGCACGCCGTCCCAGCCGGACACGAGGGCGATGACGTCGTCGAGGTCCACGACCTCAGGATGCCCGGCGCCGACGCCGGGACGCCCGGTGCCCGTCGGCCGCGCGCGGCGCCCCCGCGCGGGGCACCGGGCCCGGTCCTACGCTCGCGCCATGACGTTCCAGCAGGGCGGGCAGTTCGAGGGCGGCCGCGTGCGCCAGAGCCGCGGCGGCGGTCGCGGCGGCGGCCGCGGCCTGGCCGTCGGCGGTGGTGCCGGCGGCCTCGTCGTGCTGGTGCTGGCGCTGCTCTTCGGCGGCGACGTGGGCAGCATGCTCACCGGGGGCCGGGGCGGCACCGGCGGCGCGGCGCAGGTCGAGGACGTGGGCAGCTGCACCGCCGAGCAGGCCAACACCGACCGCACGTGCCGCCTCTCCGCGACCGCGCAGGCCCTCGACGAGTACTGGCAGCCGGAGCTCGAGCGGCTCGGGGCGCAGATCCCCGGGGTCGAGAGCTTCGAGGGGGCGACCGACACCGGGTGCGGGGCGGCCTCGGCCAGCACGGGCCCGTTCTACTGCCCGCCGGACCAGACGATCTACCTCGACCTCGGCTTCTACGACCTGCTCGCCTCCCGGTTCGGCGCGAGCGACGGCCCCCTCGCCGAGATCTACGTGACGGCGCACGAGTACGGGCACCACCTGCAGAACGTCCTGGGGACCTTCGCCTCGGCCGACCGCAGCGGCACGGGCGAAGGCTCGGACTCCGTGCGGCTGGAGCTCCAGGCCGACTGCTACGCCGGGATGTTCGTCGGCGACGCCGCGACCACCGTCGACCCCGACACGGGCGTCACGTTCCTCGAGCCGATCACCGCCGAGCAGCTGCGCAACGCGCTGGACGCCGCGGCGGCCGTCGGTGACGACAGCATCCAGGCGCAGGGGGGCCAGGTGAACCCGGACTCCTGGACGCACGGGTCGAGCGAGCAGCGGCAGACGTGGTTCACGACGGGCTACGAGCAGGGCAGCCTCGACGCCTGCGACACCTTCGCGGTCGCGCAGCCCTGACGGCACGCCCGCTCAGGCGCTTGCGTCCTGCTGTGAGGAGTCCGTGCTCACACCGGCGATCGACGAGCGATGGTTGAGGTAAGGCTTACCTCAACGTAGGTTGGTCTCATGACCGCAGAGACGGCCGTCGCCGCCCCCGCCGCCACCCCCTCCCGTTCGTCGTTCCGTCTGTTCGACGTCGAGGTGGCGCGGGTCACGCAGCTCTGCCCGAGCTTCCGGCGCCTGACCTTCACGGGCGCCGACCTCCACGAGTTCGCGGACAACGGCTTCGACCAGCGCATCAAGTTCTTCCTGCCGCTGCCCGACCGCGGGTACGAGACGCTCCCCCGCGGCGGCGACTGGTACGCCCAGTGGCGCGACCTGCCCGACGGGGCGCGGCACCCCATCCGCACGTACACGGTGCGCGCCGTGCGCCAGGCCGCCCGCGAGGTCGACGTCGACGTCGTCCTGCACGGCGACCTCGGCCCGGCCTCCCGCTGGGCCGGCGCCGCCCGTCCGGGCGACCCCCTCGTCATCTGCGGCCCCGACGCGCTGTGGGACGGCCCGCACGGCGGCGTCGACTTCGTCCCGCCGCCGCGCGCCGACCGGCTGCTGCTCGCCGGCGACGAGACCGCCGTCCCCGCCATCTGCTCCGTCCTCGAGCGCCTGCCCCGGGACGCCCGCGGCGAGGCGATCCTCGAGGTGCCCGTACGCGGCGACGAGATCCCGCTCGACGCGCCGGCCGGTGTCACCGTCCGCTGGCTGCCCCGCGACGGCGCGGCCCACGGCGCCCGCCTCGTGCCCGCCGTCCAGGCGGCGTGCGCGCGCCTCATGCCGGGCGAGGCACCGGTGCCCGACGCGCTGGCCCTCGAGGACGTCGACGTCGACTCCGGCATGCTCTGGGAGGTGCCGGTCGACGACACGGGCGCCCCGCTGCAGCACTCGGCCGCGCTCTACGCCTGGCTCGCCGGCGAGGCCTGCGCCATCAAGACGCTGCGGCGGCACCTCGTCGGCACGTGCGGCGTCGACCGCAAGGCCGTCGCGTTCATGGGCTACTGGCGCGAGGGCCGGGCCGAGCTCAACTGACACCCGGGTCGGCGCGCCGGCTCACCGGCCGGTGGCCGCGCCCGGCCGTGCCCGGCCGTGCCCTGCCGTGCCCTGCCGTGCCCTGCCGTGCCCGGTCAGCGGTAGGCGGGGGCGTCGTGGGCGGGGACGCGCCAGGGCCCGCGCAGGAGCGCGGCCGCCGGACGACGGCGCTCGTCGACGAGCGTGCTCCCGTCCGGCAGGTCCACCGCGTACCGGGTGCGGCGCGGCGTGAGACAGACCCGCACCCGGCCGTGGACCGCGGCCCACACGACGTGCGTGGCGCGCGCGAGGCCCGCGGCGTCGCGCCCGACCTCCCAGCCACCGGCCTCACCGACGCCGACCTCGAGGCTCTCGGCGTCGTGCACCCACCACACGCCGAGCGCTCCGGCCCGGTGCGGCAGGACGTCGCACGACGCCGTCCCGCGGACGGCGTCCGTCTCGACGTCGGCCACGCCCCGCAGGTCGCGGGCCAGCTTCGCGGCCAGCTCGTCGAGCGCCCGCGTCACGGCGTCGTCGGGCAGCACGGCGGTCCGGTCGGGGCCGTCGACGTCGTGGTCGAGGTCGTCGTCGTCCGGGCCGGCGGCGGAGGGGTGCGTCACGGGCGCGATCCTGGCAGCACGGGACCGCCCGGCGCCATCGACGGCGCCGGGCGGTCCGGTGGTGCTGCGGGGACGGGGGCTGCCCCGCCCGTGCGGCTCAGATGTTGAAGCCGAGGGCCCGCATCTGCTCGCGCCCGTCGGGCGTGATCTTCTCGGGGCCCCACGGCGGCATCCACACCCAGTTGATGCGGAAGCCGTCGACGATCCCGTCGAGCGCCTGCGCCGACTGGTCCTCGATGACGTCGGTCAGCGGGCAGGCCGCCGACGTCAGCGTCATGTCGATGACGGCGGTGCCGCCGTCGAGCGCGACGCCGTAGACGAGGCCCAGGTCGACGACGTTGATGCCGAGCTCGGGGTCGATGACGTCGTGGAGGGCCTCCTCGACGTCGGCGGCCGTCGGACCGGCCACGGACTCGGTGGTCATGCCGTCTCCTTCGTGGGGGTGGCCGGCGCGGTGGCGCCGGTGCGGATGAGGGCGTCGTTGAGGGCCGACCAGCCCAGGAGCGCGCACTTGATGCGCGCGGGGTAGCGCGAGACGCCCGTGAAGGCGGCGGCGTCGCCGAGGTCCTCCTCGACTGCCTCGTCGACGCCCGCGCCGCGGCTCGACATGAGGAGGCGGAAGTGGCGGCCCAGCTCGTCGACGCGCGCGAGGTCGGCGCCCACCACGAGGTCGTGCAGCACGGAGACCGACGCCTGGGAGATGGAGCAGCCCTGGCCCTCCCAGCGGACGTCGGAGACGACCGGCGCGGCGCCGGAGGTGTCGAGGTCGACGCGGAGGGTGACCTCGTCGCCGCAGGTGGGGTTCACCTGGTGGGACTGCGCCGCGCAGGTCCCGTGGTCGACGACGGCGGTCGCGGACGCCCCGGCGGGCCCGAGGCCGTCCGTCGGCAGGCCCCGGCCGTGCGGGAACTTCGCGTGGTCGAGGATGACCTGCTGGTACAGCTGCTCCATCGAGCCCGTGCTCATCGTGCTCCCGTCCCCTTGCCGGCGGCGCCGCCCGGGACCCCGGGCGCGCTCTCCAGACCGAAGAACGTCCGGACCCCCGCCAGTGCTTCCCGGAACGCCTCGACGTCCTCGGCGGAGGTGTAGACGCCGGCCGTGGCGCGCGCGGTCGCGGCGACCCCGAACCGGCGGTGCAGGGGCTGCGCGCAGTGGTGGCCCACCCGCACGGCCACCCCGGCGTCGTCGAGCACCTGACCCACGTCGTGGGCGTGCACGCCGTCGACGACGAACGCCACCGTCGCCAGCCGCTCGCGGGCGTCCGCCGGGCCGACCAGCCGCACCCCGGGCACCGAGGCGACCGCGTCGAGCAGGAGCTGCGTCAGCGTCTGCTCGTGCGCCTCGACGGCGTCCATCCCGAGCTCGGCGAGGTAGGTGGCGGCCGCGCCCATGCCGATGGCCTGCGACACCATCTGCGTGCCGGCCTCGAAGCGCTGCGGCGGCGGCGCGTAGGTGGTCCCCGCCATCGTCACGACCTCGACCATGGAGCCGCCCGTGGTGACCGGCGGCATCGCCGCGAGCAGCTCGCGCCGGCCGTAGAGCGCGCCGACCCCCGTGGGGCCGAGCATCTTGTGCCCGGAGAAGGCCGCGAAGTCGACGCCGAGGGCGTGCAGGTCCACGGGCATGTGCGGCACGGACTGGCAGGCGTCGAGCACCGTGAGGGCGCCGACCTCCCGCGCGCGGGCGACGAACGGCGCGACGCGCGTGACGGCGCCGGTGACGTTCGAGGCGTGCGTGAAGGCGAGCACCTTCGTGCGCTCCGTGACGACGGTGGCGAGCTCGTCGAGCCGCAGCCGCCCGTCGTCGTCGACGCCGATCCAGCGCAGCGTCGCGCCCGTCCGGGCGGCGAGCTCCTGCCACGGCACGAGGTTCGCGTGGTGCTCGGCCTCCGTCACGACGATCTCGTCGCCGGGCGCCAGGGCGAAGCGCCGGGCCGCGTCGCCGCCGCGCCCGAGGGACGCGTTCGACATCGCGTACGCGACGAGGTTGATCGCCGCCGTGGCGTTGGAGGTCCACACGATCTCGTCGGCGTCCGCGCCGACGAAGCGGGCCACCTGCTCCCGCGCGGTCTCGAAGGCCTCCGTCGCCTCCTCGGCGAGCTGGTGCGCCCCGCGATGCACGGCGGCGTTGCGCTGCGTGTAGAAGTCCTGCTCCGCGTCGAGCACCACGTCGGGCTTCTGGGACGTGGCGCCGGTGTCGAGGTACACGAGCCGGCGGCCGTCGCGGAGGGTGCGCTGCAGCAGCGGGAAGTCGGCGCGCACCGCGGCGAGCTCGCCGGCGGACAGGTGCCGGCGCGGCGGGGCCGTCGCGTCCGTCCCGGCCGCGTGCGTCGCGTCGCCCACCGGTGGTGTCGTCGCGTCGATCGTCGTGGTCACGTCAGGCCCTTCGTCCGGTGCTCGCGTGGTGCCGTGGTGCGGGGCGGAGCGGAGCGGTGCAGTGCGGTGCGGCCGCCGGGCCCGGGAGCCCGGCGGCCGTCGCGTCAGACCGCCGCGGTGAGGAAACGGTCGTAGCCCTCGTTCTCGAGGCGCTCGGCCAGCTCGGGCCCGCCCTCCTCGGCGACCTTGCCGTCGACGAAGACGTGCACGAAGTCGGGCTGGATGTAGCGCAGGATCCGCGTGTAGTGCGTGATGAGCAGGACGCCGATCTCGGAGGAGGCCTTCGCCCGGTTCACGCCCTCGGACACGATCCGCAGCGCGTCGACGTCGAGGCCGGAGTCGGTCTCGTCGAGGATCGCGAACCGCGGCTTGAGGAGCTCCATCTGGAGGATCTCGTGGCGCTTCTTCTCGCCGCCGGAGAAGCCCTCGTTGACGGAGCGCTCGGCGAACGTGCTGTCCATGCGCAGGTTGTCCATGGCCGAGCGGACGTCCTTCACCCACGTGCGCAGCGGCGGCGCCTGGCCGTCGATGGCGGTCTTCGCGGTGCGCAGGAAGTTCGACACGGACACGCCGGGCACCTCGACCGGGTACTGCATGGCGAGGAAGAGGCCGGCGCGGGCGCGCTCGTCGACGGAGAGGGCCAGCAGGTCCTCGCCGTCGAGCGTCACGGTGCCGCTCGTGATCGTGTACTTGGGGTGGCCGGCGATGGAGTAGGCCAGCGTGGACTTGCCGGACCCGTTCGGGCCCATGATGGCGTGGGTCTCGCCGCTGCCGATGGTCAGGTCGACGCCGCGCAGGATGGGCTTGGCGCCCTCCTTCGTCTCGACGCTGACGTGCAGGTCGCGGATCTCCAGGGTGGACATGGGGGTTCTCCTCGGGGGGCAGGCGTGCAGGGAGGTCAGAGGGGCGCGTCGACGTCGACGAGGACGCGGTCGCCGTCCACCGTCACGGGGTAGACGGGCACGGGGCGGACGGCCGGGGGGCTGAGCGGCGCGCCGCTGCGCAGGTCGAAGCGCGACCCGTGCAGCCAGCACTCCACGGAGCAGTCCTCGACCTCGCCCTCGGACAGCGACACGGCCCCGTGGGAGCAGACGTCGCTGATCGCGTGCCACTCCCCGGCCTCGTCGCGGACGATCGCGACCTCGACGAGGCCGCCCGCCTCGAGGTCGAGCTCGAGGCGGAGCGTGCCGGCGACGGGGACGTCGGAGACGAGGCAGGCGAGCTGTGCGGCCACGCGCGGCGCCTCAGGCGCGGCCGGGCTCGACGGGCGCGCCGTCACCGGCGGCCGCCTCGGCCGTCGCCGGGACGCTCGTCGCCGCGAGCTCGGAGCCCTCGACGTGCAGGTCGGCCGTGTCGTCCGCGGAGGTCCCCGCGGCCGACGGGCCGGCGCCGCCGAGCTCGCTCATGGACTTCTCGAGCTCGGCCTCGATCGAGGCGAGCAGGCGCTCCTCGACCTCGGGCACGCCGATCTCGTGGACGAGCTCGGCGAAGAAGCCGCGCACGACGAGCCGGCGCGCGTCCGCCTCGGGGATCCCGCGGGCGCGCAGGTAGAACAGCTGCTCGTCGTCGAAGCGGCCCGTGGCGCTGGCGTGCCCGGCCCCCTCGATGACGCCCGTCTCGATCTCGAGGTTCGGCACGGAGTCCGCCCGCGCGCCGTCCGTGAGGACGAGGTTGCGGTTGAGCTCGTAGGTGTCCGTCCCCTCGGCGGCGGCGCGGATGAGCACGTCGCCGACCCACACGGTGTGCGCGCCCTGGCCCTGCAGCGCGCCCTTGTAGGTGACGCGGGAGACGCAGCTGGGCACGGAGTGGTCGACGAAGAGCCGGTGCTCCTGGTGCTGGCCCGCGTCGGCGAAGTACAGGCCGAGCTTGGTCACCGAGGCGCCCTCGCCGACGAACTCCGTGTCGGGCGTGAGGCGCACGACGTCCCCGCCGAGGGTGACGACGATGTGCTTGACCGTGGCGTCGCGGCCCAGGCGCAGGCGGTGGGAGGCCGTGTGCACCGAGCCCGCGGCCCAGTCCTGCACGGACACGACCGTGAGGTGCGCGCCGTCCTCCGCCACGATCTCGACGGTCTCGGTCAGCGCGGCGTGGCCGACGTGGTCGACGAGCACCGTCGCCTGCGACATCGGCTCCGCGTGCACGAGCAGGTGCGAGGCCGTCGGCTCCAGGGCCGGCGGCTTCGTCCCGGCGCCCTCGACGCCCTCGACGCGCACGGACGTCACCTGCGAGGCGACGGCCTCGCGCGGGATCGTCACGACGGTCGCGCGGTCGAAGGACGCCCAGGCGACGGCGGCCGCGCGGTCGCCGGGGCGGCCCGCCGTCCCGAGGCGGGCGTCGTCGCGGTCGACGACCTCCACCCGCACCTCGGGGGCCTCGACGACCGTGGTGAGGACGCCGTGGCCGGTGAGGCGGCCGCCCGTGGCACCCGCGAAGAGCGGCGCGATCCGGTCGACCGGGGTGAAGCGCCACTCCTCCTCGCGGCCGTTCGGCACCGCGAAGTCCGCGACGTCGAAGGACGTCGGGCGCTCCGCACGCGAGGTCTCCGGGACGGAGCCCGGGCCGTGCGAGTGGGCCGTGTCGGAGATCGCGGCCCCGTGCTCCAGGGGGAGCTCGGTGGTCTCGCGCAGCGCCGCCGGTCCGTTCGTGGTGGTCGTCATCAGCCGACGGCCCCTTCCATCTGCAGCTCGATGAGGCGGTTGAGCTCGAGGGCGTACTCCATGGGCAGCTCGCGGGCGATGGGCTCGACGAACCCGCGCACGATCATGGCCATGGCCTCGGTCTCGGGCATGCCCCGGGACATCAGGTAGAACAGCTGGTCCTCGCTCACGCGGGAGACCGTCGCCTCGTGCCCCATCGACACGTCGTCCTCGCGGACGTCGACGTAGGGGTAGGTGTCGGAGCGCGAGATCTGGTCGACGAGGAGCGCGTCGCACAGGACGTTGGACGCGGAGTGGCTCGCGCCCTCGAGGATCTGCACGAGCCCGCGGTACGAGGTGCGACCGCCGCCGCGCGCCACGGACTTCGACACGATGGACGACGAGGTGTGCGGCGCCGCGTGGACCATCTTCGAGCCGGCGTCCTGGTGCTGGCCCTCGCCGGCGAACGCGATGGACAGCGTCTCGCCGCGGGCGTGCTCGCCCATGAGGTAGATGGCGGGGTACTTCATGGTCACCTTGGACCCGATGTTCCCGTCGACCCACTCCATGGTGGCGCCCTCGGCGGCCGTGGCCCGCTTCGTCACGAGGTTGTACACGTTGTTCGACCAGTTCTGGATGGTCGTGTACCGGACGCGCGCGTTCTTCTTGACGATGATCTCGACGACCGCGGAGTGCAGGGAGTCGCTCTGGTAGATCGGCGCCGTGCAGCCCTCGACGTAGTGCACGTAGGAGCCCTCGTCCGCGATGATCAGCGTCCGCTCGAACTGGCCCATGTTCTCCGTGTTGATGCGGAAGTAGGCCTGCAGCGGGATCTCGACGTGCACGCCCGGCGGCACGTAGACGAAGGAGCCGCCCGACCAGGTGGCCGTGTTGAGCGCGGCGAACTTGTTGTCCCCGGGCGGGATGACCGAGCCGAAGTACTGCTCGAAGATCTCGGGGTACTCGCGCAGGCCCGTGTCGGTGTCGACGAAGATGACGCCCTGCGCCTCCAGCGACTCCTGGATCTGGTGGTAGACGACCTCGGACTCGTACTGCGCGGCGACGCCGGCGACGAGGCGCTGCTTCTCCGCCTCCGGGATGCCGAGACGGTCGTAGGTGTTGCGGATGTCCTCGGGCAGGTCCTCCCACGAGGTGGCCTGCTTCTCCGTGGACTTCACGAAGTACTTGATGTTGTCGAAGTCGATGCCCGACAGGTCCGCGCCCCACGAGGGCATGGGCTTCTTGCCGAACAGCCGCAGGGCCTTCAGGCGCGTCTTCAGCATCCACTCGGGCTCGTTCTTGCGCGCCGAGATGTCGCGCACGACCTCCTCGGACAGGCCGCGGCGCGCGGTGGCGCCGGCGGAGTCCGGGTCGTGCCAGCCGTAGCCGTAGGTCCCGATCGAGGCGATGGCCTCGTCCTGGGTGAGCGGCTGCGTGGCCGCGTCCTGCGTGGGAGCGCTCATGCGTGCGGTCCTTCCGTGCGTCGCGCCGGGGTGGTGCCGGTGGTCGTGCCGTGGGGCGTGCGGGGGGTCAGGGGGACGTTCGTGGTGCAGACGTGGCCGCCGGAGGCGAGCGTCGACAGCCGCTGCACGTGGACGCCGAGGAGCCGGGAGAAGCCCCGGGCCTCGGCCTCGCACAGCTGCGGGAACTCGCGCGCGACGTCCTGCACGGGGCAGTGGCCCTGGCAGAGCTGGACGGCGGCGGACCCGCCGGGGCCGGGCCGGACCGTGGCGCCGTACCCGTCGGCGGTGAGCTCCGCGGCGACGGCCGCGACCCGCTCGGGGAGGGCGTCGCCGGCGACGAGGGGCGCCAGGCGCTCCTCGAGGTCCCGGGCACGCTGCTCCGCGAAGGCCTCGACGGCGGCCGGGCCGCCCGTGCGGGCGAGGAAGCGCAGGGCCTGCGCGGCGAGCTCGGAGTAGCGCTGGGACAGCGCGGCCTGCCCGGCCCCGGTGGCGACCCAGCGGCGGGCGGGCCGCCCGCGCCGCGACGGCCCGCCGGCGGTGCCCGCGTGCACGACGATCTGGCCCGCGCCCTCGAGGAGGGACAGGTGCCGCCGGACGGCGACGGACGTGAGGTCGAGACGCTCGGCGAGCTCCGGCGCCGACACGGGCCCGGCCGAGGCGACGAGGTCGAGGACGCGACGGCGGGTGCCCTCGTCGACGGCGCTGGGCGCGACCGACGGTGACACCGGCGGCGCGACGGGCAGCGTCGTGCTCATCGCACCTCCTGGGGTCGTCACACGGCGGACCGGTCGGTCCTGCTTTTGGCAACATCCTTGTTGCCGAAATCCATCCCCGCAAGGAAGGTGCGCCTCACCCGGGGCCACCCCTCACAGGCGTCGGAGGGCCGTCCGCCGCACGCCTAGACTCCCGGCCTGTGCAGGACACGCCCGCCGTGGAGATCCGCGGCCTGGTCAAGCGGTACGGCGGGCGCGCCGTCGTGGACGGCCTCGACCTCAGCGCCCGGCGCGGTGCCGTCACGGCCGTGCTCGGCCCGAACGGGGCGGGCAAGACGACGACCGTGGAGTGCTGCGAGGGCCTGCGCTCCCCCGACGCCGGCTCCGTGCGCGTCCTCGGCCTCGACCCCGCCCGCGACGGCGCGCGGCTGCGGCCGCGCGTGGGCGTCATGCTCCAGGACGGCGGGCTCCCCAGCGGCGCGCGGGCCCGCGACGTGCTCCCCCACGTCGCCCGCATGTACGCCGCGCCGCGCAGCGTGGCCGAGCTCACGGAGCGCCTGGGCCTGGCGGCCTTCGGCGGGACCACGGTCCGTCGCCTCTCCGGCGGCCAGCGCCAGCGCCTGGCCCTCGCCGCGGCCGTCGTCGGGCGCCCCGAGCTCGTCTTCCTCGACGAGCCCAGCGCCGGCATGGACCCGCAGGCGCGGCACGCCGTGTGGTCCCTCGTCCGCGAGCTGCGCGGCGAGGGCGTCGCGGTCGTGCTCACCACGCACCTCATGGACGAGGCCGAGGACCTCGCCGACCACGTGGTCGTCGTGGACGGCGGGCGCGTCGTGGCGCAGGGGTCCGTGGCCGAGCTCACCACGGCCGCCGGACGCACGGGGGCCGCCGCGGCGGACGACCGCACCCTCGTGCTGCGCCTCGCCGGCCCGCTGAGCGAGGCCGACCTGGCCGGCGCCGTCGGCCCGGGGTTCGCCGTCGCCGTGCCTGCCGCCGGCACCCTGACCGTCACCGGCCCCGTCACCCCCGCCACGGTCGCCGCGGTCACCGCCGAGCTCGCGCGGCGCGACGTGCTCGTCGGCAGCCTCGAGGTCGGGCGGCGCACCCTCGAGGACGTCTTCCTCGACCTCACGGGACGGACCCTGCGATGACGGACCCCGCGACGACGGACCCCGCGCCGACGGACCCCGCCGCCCGCCCCGCCGCGGGCCCGGCCGCACCCACCGCCGCCGGGGCCGCGCCCGTCGGGCGCCGCGTCGCCGCCCAGGCGGCGTTCGAGGCGCGCGCCGTGCTCCGCAACGGCGAGCAGCTCCTCGTGACCCTCGTCCTGCCCGCCCTGCTGCTCGTCGGCATGACGCGGAGCACCCTCGTGAGCATCGGCACGGACGGCGCCGCGCGCGTGGACGTCCTCGCGCCGAGCGTGCTGGCCCTCGCCGTCATGACGACGGCCTTCACCTCCCAGGCGATCGCCACCGCCTTCGACCGGCGCAACGGCGTGCTGCGGCTGCTGGCCACCACGCCGCTGGGGCGCTCCGGGCTGCTCGCCGGCAAGGTGCTCGCGGTCCTCGCGGTCGAGGTCGTGCAGCTCGTCGTGCTCGGCGCGGTGGCGCTGGCGCTGGGGTGGCGGCCCGAGGTGGCCGGCGCCGGCCCGGCGCTCCTGGCGGCGGCGCTCGGCACCGCGGCGTTCACCGCCCTCGCGCTCCTCGTCGCCGGGACGCTGCGGGCCGAGGCCGTGCTGGCGGTGGCGAACCTGCTGCTCGTGCTCCTGGCGCTGGCCGGGGGGGTCGTCGTGCCGCTCGCGGACCTGCCGGCGGGCCTCGCCGCGGTCGCCGCCTGGCTGCCGTCGGGCGCGCTCGGGGAGGCGCTGCGGGTCGCGCTCCTCGACGGCACGGCCGCCGCCGGGCCCCTCGCGGTGCTCGCCGGGTGGGCCGTCGTCCTCGGCGCGGCGGCGGCGCGGCTCTTCCGCTGGGCCGGCTGAGAGGTCGCCGAGGCGCCGCGGGGGCGTGCCGCGGCGCCCGTATCCTGGGCCGGTGAGCCTCGTCGCGTCCGGCACCGCCCTCCTCGACCGTCTGCGGCCGCGCTGGACCCGCCGGGTGCTCGTGGCGAACCTCGTCGCGCAGATCGCCATCGTCGCCACGGGCGGCCTCGTGCGGCTGACGGGCTCGGGTCTCGGCTGCTCCACGTGGCCCCAGTGCGAGCCCGGCTCCTTCGTGCCCGTGCGCCACTCCGCGGTCCCCGGCCACCAGGCCATCGAGTTCGGCAACCGGATGCTGACGTTCGCGCTCGTCGTCGTCGCCGTCGCCGTCGCCCTCCTCGTGCTCCGCGACCGCGGCCGCTCCGCCACCTACCGGCGCCTCGGGCTCGTGCCGGTCGTCGGCGTCCTCGTGCAGGCGGTCGTCGGCGGCATCTCGGTCCTCGTCGACCTCGCCCCCGCCGTCGTCGGGGCGCACTTCCTGCTGTCGATGGTCCTCGTCGCCGCGTCCGCGTACCTGCTGCTGCGGCACGACGAGGGCGACGCGCCGGCCTCCTCGCTCGTCGGGCGCGCGGAGCGGGTCCTCGTGGGGGCGCTGTGGGCCGCCCTCGTCGTCGTCCTCGTGCTCGGCGTCGTCGTCACGGGCGCAGGACCGCACTCCGGCGACGAGAGCCGCGGCTACCGCTTCGCCCTCGACCCCTACCTCGTGGCGCGCGTGCACGCCGCGGCGGTGTGGGTGTTCGTGGGGCTGCTCGCGGCCCTGCTCGTCCGCCTGCGGCGCACCGGTGCCGCCCGGACGCGGCGGGCCGGGTCGCGGCTCCTCGTCGTGACGCTCGCCCAGGCCCTGATCGGCTACGTGCAGCTCTTCACCGGGCTGCCGATCGCGCTCGTGAACCTCCACCTCGTGGGCGCGGCCGGCCTCGTCGCCGCCACCACGTGGCTGCACGGCACGACGCGCGTCCGCACCGGCGGGGGCGCCGTGGCGCCGGTCGCTCCGGGCACCACGCCCGCCCCGGAGCTCGTCGAGCGCTGAGCGCCGCGTCCCGAGGCCGGGCGGGCCCCGGGACGCGCGCGCACCTGGCTGGGCCGGGACCGGCGCCGGCCGTCCGCCCGCCTCAGCCCTGCTCGCCCGCGGCCTCGACGGGGACGAGCGTCGACCAGTCCCGCGCGCGGGCGGCGGCGGCGGCGAGGACACCGCTGACGGTCGTGGGGCAGCGCAGCCGACCCTCGAGCACGCCGAGCACCGCGTCGTCCAGCGGCACCCAGACGGGCCGCATCGTCGCCTCCTCGTCGACCCGGTGGTGGCGCTCGGCCTCCGGCACGGGCGTGAGGTCGCGGGCCAGGAAGACGACGATCCGCTCGCTCGAGCCGCCGGGCGTGGTGAACAGCTCGACGAGCCGCCACCAGCGGCCCGCCCGCAGGTCGGCCTCCTCGGCCAGCTCGCGCGCCGCCGCGACGGCCGGGTCCTCGCCCGGCACGTCGAGCAGCCCGGCCGGGGGCTCCCACAGCTCCTGGCCGACGGGGTGCCGGTACTGGTCGAGCAGGAGGACCCGCTCCTCGTCGTCCAGCGCGACGACCGCGACCGCGCCCGGGTGGCGCAGGTACTCGCGCACGACCCGGCTGCCGTCGAGGTCGACGGTGTCCGAGACGAGGTCGAAGACCTTGCCCTCGTGCACGACCCCGTGCTCGACGACGGGGCGCCGCGCGGCGCGGTCGGCCAGGTGCGCCGGGTCCCGGCGCCCAGGCTCCTCGGCAGCGTCCGCGGTCACTCGGCGCCGCCGGCCGCGGCGGCGGACAGGTCCGCCGACAGGGTCTCGTCGGCCTCGTCGCCCCCGGCCGGGACGTCCGTGCCCGCGCCCTGGGCGCGCACGAGCGCCGCGGCCACGAGCCCGGCGAACAGCGGGTGCGCCCGCGTCGGGCGCGACTTGAACTCCGGGTGGGCCTGGGTGGCGACGTAGTACGGGTGCACCTCGCGCGGCAGCTCGACGAACTCGACGAGCCGGCGCTCCGGGTGCACGCCGGACACGACGAGGCCGGCGTCCTCCAGGCGCTCGCGGTAGCGCTCGTTCACCTCGTACCGGTGGCGGTGGCGCTCGGAGACGCGGGTGCTGCCGTACACGCCGGCGACGATGGAGCCGGGCTCGAGGGCCGCCTCCCACGCCCCGAGGCGCATCGTGCCGCCGAGGTCGCCCTCGCCGCCGACGATCGCGAGCTGTTCCTCCATCGTGGCGATGACGGGGTCCGGCGTGGCGGGGTCGAACTCGGTCGAGGAGGCCTCGGGCAGCCCGAGGACGTTGCGTGCGTACTCGATGACCATGCACTGCAGGCCCAGGCAGATGCCGAGCGTGGGGACGCGCTGCTCGCGCGCCCAGCGCAGCGCGCCGAGCTTGCCCTCGATGCCGCGCACCCCGAAGCCGCCGGGCACGAGCACCGCGTCGACGCCGCCGAGCGCGAGCTCGGCGCCCTCGGGCGTGTCGCAGTCGTCGGAGCGCACCCAGCGCAGGACGACCTTCGCGTCGTGGTGGAAGCCGCCGGCGCGCAGCGCCTCCGTCACCGAGAGGTAGGCGTCGGGGAGGTCGATGTACTTGCCGACGAGTGCGATCTCGACCTGGTGCGCCGGCGCGTGCACGCGCTGGAGCAGGCCGTCCCAGAGCCGCCACTCCACGTCCCGGAAGGGCAGGGCCAGGCGCTGCACGACGAAGGCGTCCAGGCCCTCGGAGTGCAGCACGCGCGGGATGTCGTAGATGCTCGGCGCGTCCTTGGCCGTCACGACGCCCTCGACGTCGACGTCGCACATGAGCGCGATCTTGCGCTTCGTGTGCTCGGGGACCTCGCGGTCCGCGCGCAGGACGATCGCGTCGGGCTGGATGCCGATGGAGCGCAGCGCGGCGACGGAGTGCTGGGTCGGCTTCGTCTTGAGCTCGCCCGACGGGCCGATGTACGGCACGAGCGAGACGTGCAGGAAGAAGACGTTCGCGCGCCCGAGGTCGTGCCGCACCTGGCGTGCGGCCTCGAGGAACGGCAGCGACTCGATGTCGCCGACCGTGCCGCCGATCTCGGTGATGATGACGTCGACGCCCTCGCCGGCCTGCTCGCGCATCCGGCGCTTGATCTCGTCCGTGATGTGCGGGATGACCTGGACGGTGTCGCCGAGGAACTCGCCCCGCCGCTCCTGCGCGATGACGTCGGAGTAGACCTGGCCCGTCGTCACGTTCGCCGCGCCGTGGAGGTCCACGTCGAGGAAGCGCTCGTAGTGGCCGACGTCGAGGTCGGTCTCGGCCCCGTCCTCGGTCACGAAGACCTCGCCGTGCTGGAACGGGTTCATCGTCCCGGGGTCCACGTTGAGGTACGGGTCGAGCTTCTGCATGGTGACCCGCAGGCCGCGCGAGCGCAGGAGGCGCCCCAGGCTGCTCGCGGTCAGGCCCTTGCCGAGGGAGGAGGCGACGCCCCCGGTGACGAAGATGTGCCGGGTCAGGGAGTCCGACCGCCCGGAGAGTCGGTGCGCGCGCTCTGTCACGGGTTTCCACTCTAGCGCGGGCCGGGGCCGCCCGGGTCTACCCGGCCCCGTCGCGCCGCGTGAGCCGCAGCACCGTGCGCCGGTCGAGCAGCGCCACGGCCCCGCCGACGACGAGGAGCGCCACCAGCCCGCCGCCCGCGCCGCCGGCCACCCCCGTGGCGACCCCGCCCCCGACGAGGGCGACGACCGCGTCGGTGACCCACCGCCCCGCGACCGCACCGAGCACGCCGCCGAGCGCGAGCACCGCCACCGTGCGCCCGAGGCCGGCCACGGCGGCGGGTCCGGCGACCCGGCGCACCGCGCCGAGCACGAGCGCCCCGCCGGCGAGCAGCCCCGCCGAGGACGCGGCGGCCAGCGCGACGAGGACCTGCGTCGGCGGTGCCCCGGGCGGCACGAGCCCCAGGCCCAGCACCAGCCCCAGCACCGCGACGAGGCCCCAGCCCGCCGCGGTGGTCGCGACCGCGGCACGCCCGTGCTCGGCGGCGTAGAGGGTGCGGGAGCCGTGGAAGACGGCGGCGAAGCCGACGAGCCCCGGGACCAGCCAGGACAGCGTGACGACCATGCCGTCGGCGACGAGCGCACCGCCGTCGGCGACCGCGGCGAAGACCACGGCGACCCCCGGCGCCGCCGCCGCGACGGCCGCGGCCCCGGCCGCAGCGGCCGCGAGGACCGCGGCGGTGGTGCCCGCCCCGAGCCGCGCGAACCCGTCCCGGTCGCCCGCCGACCACCGCTCCGACAGGCGCGGGAAGGTCGACGTCGCCAGCGGCACGACGAGCACGGCGTACGGCAGCAGGAACACCTGCCAGGTCCAGGTCCACACCGTGTACGCGCCGTCCCCGCCCCGGGCCGCGGTGACGGCGAGCACGACGAGCGTGGCGACCTGCTGGGCCACCACGGCCCCCACCCCGGCGAGCGCCAGCGAGCGGAAACGGCGCCCCGTCCCCGGCGGGAACCGCCACGAGGGCCGCACGCGCACCCCGAGCCGGTGCACGGGCACGAGCATGGGCAGGCACATCGCGGCGACGCCCGCCGTCGTGCCCCAGGCGAGCAGCGCGACGGCGCCGTCCGGCAGCGTGCCCGGGTCGTCCTGCTCCCCCGCCGCCAGCGCCCCGTAGACGAGGTAGGTGGTGATGACGACGACGGAGGACATCACGGGGGCGAAGGCCGGCCAGAAGAAGCGGCGGTGCGCCTGCAGGACGCCGTAGAGCAGCACCGCGAGCCCGTAGAGGGGCACCTGCGGGGCGAACACCAGCAGGAACAGGCGCACGACGTCCCGCAGCCCCGACCCCTCGTCGGGGACGAGGAGCCGTGCCAGGGGGTCGTGCAGCACGGCGAGCAGGAGCCCGAGCGGCACGAGCACGGTCAGCGTCCAGCCGACGGCCGCGGAGACGACCGCGTCGACCTCGCGCCGGTCCCCGCGCCGCAGCGGCCCCGCGAGCAACGGCACGACCGCACCCGCCAGCGCGCCGCCGGCCGCGACCTCGAAGAGCACGTTGGGCAGGAGGTTCGCGCGGTTGTACGCGTCGGCGATGGCGCCGGCCCCGAGGCCGTCGGCCTGCGCCAGGTAGCGCACGAAGCCCAGGACGCGGCTGACGACGGTCACGCCGGCGATGAGCGCCGCGGCGCCCGCGAGCCCGGGGAGCGCGCGCCGCAGCGCGCCCGTCACCCCGGGTCCCCTACGCCGGGTCCGGGGCGGCGCCCCGGTCGGCGGGACCGTCCCCGGCCGCCCCGTCCCCGTCCCCGTCCCCGTCCCCGTCGACGGTCCCGGAGGCGGGCCTGTCAACGGGAACGTCGGCAGGAGCGCCGACGCCCTGCCGCGGGACCGCGTCCGTCCCCCGCGCCTGGACGGGCGGCCGTCCCCACCGGTCGAGCGCGTCGAGCACCGGGGTCCGCTCGATGACGCGGGTGAAGCTCACCCGCTCGCTCAGGAGGGTGAGCCCGACGAGGGCGGCGAGCACCGCGGCGCGCGTCCGCGGACCGGCCGCGCGCACGACGAGCGTGCCCAGCACCGCGCCGAGCGCGTTCGCGCCCCCGTCGCCGAGCATGTCGCGCCCGCGGAGGTCGGCCGGCAGCGCCGCCGCGACAGCCCCGAGCACCCCGGCGGCGGGCGCGCGCGTGGCGCGGGAGGGCAGGAGGGCCAGGGCGACGAGTGCGGCCGCCTTGGCGGCGCGTCCCGGCCGCAGGTCGAGCAGGTTGACGAGGTTCGCCGAGGCCGCGACGAGGGTGCCGGAGGTGGCGACGTCGGCACCGACCCGGGCCGCGCCCCGTCCGGGTGCACGGCCGGTGGTCAGCAGCGCACCGGCGACGAGGCCGCCCGCCCCGATGCCGAGCACCTTCGCGCCGCCCGTCGTCAGCCGGCCCCGCGCGAGCGCGCCCAGGTGGCCGCGCAGGCCCTTGGCGACGGCGGAACGGTCCTCGGCGAGGTCGTCGAGCACGCCGAGCCCGCCCGCGACCGCAGCGGCCACGGTGAGGGCTGCCCGGAGCCGAGCGTCGCCCGCCGTGCCGACCGTGCCCACCGCGCCCACCGCGCGCGCCCCCGGCCCGTCGGCGCCCCCCGCGGCGCACGCGGCGCCGCGGCC
>NZ_RWJX01000057.1 GCF_004123805.1 Cellulomonas endophytica
GGTCCGGGTGCAGCGCCGCCCGCAGGGCCGCGGCGGTGCGCGGCCCGACGCCCGGGAGCTCGGCGGCCCCGGCGCGGGTGCGGTCGAGGACGGCGACGGCCGACCCGCGGCCGAACGGGGGCCGCCCGGTCGCGGCGAAGGCCACGACCGCCGCCCAGCCCCACAGGTCGGAGGCGACGGACGGCTCGCCGCCGTCCGCGAGCTCGGGGGCCAGGTACCCGGGCGTCCCGACGACGAGGCCCGTGGACGTCAGCCGCGTGTCGTCGGCGCTCTGGGCGATGCCGAAGTCGATGAGCACGGGCCCGTCACGGGTGACCATGACGTTCGACGGCTTGAGGTCGCGGTGGACGACCCCCGCGTCGTGGACGGCCCGCAGCGCGTCGAGCAGGCCCTCGGCGAGCAGGGCCAGGTCCGGGGCGTCGAGCGGCCCGTCCCGGCGGACCCGCGCCTCGAGGTCCTGCCCGCCGACGAGCTCCGTCACGAGGAACGCCTCCGTGGAGTCCGCCTCGGCGTCGAGGACGGCCGCGACGCCGGGGTGACGCAGGCGCTGCAGGGCCAGGACCTCGCGGCGCAGGCGGTCCCGGGCCGCGGGGTCCGCGCCGACGTGCGGGTGCAGCAGCTTGAGGGCCACGGCCGTCCCGCCGCCGTCGACGGCCCGGTAGACCGCCCCCATCCCGCCGGCGCCGAGCGGTGCGACCACCGTGTAGCCGCCCACCTCCGTGCCCGGGGCCAGGCCGATGCGCTCCATGGCGGCACGGTAGCCGCCGGGCGGGCGATGGGGGCCCCGGCTAGGGTGAACGCAGTCCCCCGACCGGTCTGACGCACGCACCGTACGTCGGCGTCCCACCCCAGGAGGTCCAGGCACCGTGCCCGCAGACGGCAGCACGACGACAGGCCCGGCGAGCACCGGCACCCCAGGCACCGCAGGCTCGGCAGGCACGCCCGGCTCCGGCACCGCGGGCGACGAGGGCCCCCGTCCGGCGCCGGACCCTCGCACGGTGCCGGACGCGGCCACGGGGTACGAGCTCGTCGTCGTCGCGAACCGCCTCCCGGTCGACGTGACGGTCGACGACGAGGGCGCCGTCTCCTGGAGCCGCTCCCCCGGCGGCCTCGTCACGGCCCTGTCCCCCGTCATGGCGAAGGCCGACGGCGCCTGGGTCGGCTGGGGCGGCTCGCCCGACCTGGAGCTCGAGCCCTTCGACGTCGACGGCACGCGGCTCGTGCCCGTGGCGCTCAGCCGCTCGGACGTCGAGAAGTTCTACGAGGGCTTCGCCAACGACACGCTGTGGCCGCTCTACCACGACGTCATCGCGCCCCCCGCGTTCCACCGCAACTGGTGGGAGGCGTACGTCGCGGTCAACCGCCGCTTCGCGGAGGCGGCCGCGGTGCAGTCCGAGCGCGGCGCGACCGTGTGGGTGCAGGACTACCAGCTCCAGCTCGTCCCGGCCATGCTCCGCGAGCTGCGCCCCGACCTGCGGATCGGCTACTTCCACCACATCCCGTTCCCGCCGCTGGAGATCTTCGCGCAGCTGCCGTGGCGGCGGCAGGTCGTCGAGGGGCTGCTCGGTGCCGACCTCGTGGGGTTCCAGCGGGCGGGGGACGCCGCCAACTTCGTGCGGGTCGTCCGCCGGCTCACCGACCTGTCGACGCGCGGGTCGCTCGTCACCGTGCCCAGCCCCGGGGCGCCCGACCGCCAGGTCCGCGCCTCCGCGTTCCCCATCTCCATCGACAGCGGCGCCTTCGACGCCCTGGCGCGCACGCCCCAGGTGCAGGCCCGCGCCCGGGAGATCCGCCACGAGCTCGGCGACCCGGACGTGCTGCTGCTCGGGGTGGACCGGCTGGACTACACCAAGGGGATCATCCACCGGATCAAGGCCTTCGGGGAGCTCCTCGAGGACGGCCGGCTCGACCCGCAGCACGTGCGCCTCGTCCAGGTGGCGAGCCCGTCACGCGAGAACGTCGAGGCCTACCAGCAGCTGCGCGACGAGGTCGAGCTCCTCGTCGGGCGGATCAACGGCGACCACGGCACGGTGGGGCACACGCCCATCCAGTACCTGCACCAGTCCTTCCCCATGGAGGAGATGGCGGCCCTGTACCTGGCCGCCGACGTCATGCTGGTCACCGCCCTGCGCGACGGCATGAACCTCGTCGCGAAGGAGTACGTCGCGGCCCGCAACGACGAGCGCGGCACGCTCGTGCTGTCGGAGTTCACGGGTGCGGCGGACGAGCTGGCCGGCGCCGTGCTCATCAACCCCCACGACATCGACGGGCTCAAGGACGCGGTCGCCCGGGCGGCCACCATGGAGCCCCGTCAGGCCCGTACGCGGATGCGCCGCCTGCGCCGCCGGGTGCTCGAGCACGACGTCACGGCCTGGTCGGAGCAGTTCCTCGGGGTGCTCCAGGCGCCGCAGGCCACCTCCGTGCCGCTGCCGGAGGACGGGGGCGACGGGCGCGACCGCGGCGCCGTGGCACCCAGCGGGCCGAGCCTGCTCGTCGGGGAGGGCCGCCGTGGCTGACGCGACGGGCACGGCCCGGTCCACCGGCACGAGCACCGGCACGGGCACCCGCCCGGGCGCGGACGACGGGCAGGGCGCCACCCGCGCCCTGCGCGACCTCGCCGCCGACCCCGCGCGGCGGCCGCTGCTCGTCGCGCTCGACTTCGACGGGGTCCTGGCGCCCCTCGTCGACGACCCGTCCACCTCCCGCATGCTGCCGGGGTCGGCACGGGCGCTGCGACGGCTGGCCGAGGTGCCGGACGTGCGGCTCGCGCTCGTGTCGGGGCGTGCCATGGCCGACCTGCACGCGCTGTCCGCCATGCCGCCCGGCACGCTGCTCGTCGGCAGCCACGGCGGCGAGCGCGCCCGCGTGACGCCCCTCGGCCTCGACCGCTCGGTCGTCCGGCTGTCCGACGACCAGACGGACGCGCTCGCCCGCCTCGGCGCCCGTGCGGCGGCGGTCGCCCGCGGTCGCGACGGCGTCTGGGTCGAGACGAAGCCGGCGGCCGTCGTCGTGCACACCCGGCTGGCGGGGCGGGACGTGGCCGCCACGGCCGAGAGCGAGGCGCTCGCGCTGGGCGCCGAGCTCGGCGTCGGCGTGCTGCACGGCAAGTCCGTCGTCGAGATGTCGGTGCTCGACGCCGACAAGGGCTCCGCCCTGCAGGCCCTGCTCGGGGAGCTCGGCGCCCGCGCGGTGGTCTACGCCGGCGACGACGTCACGGACGAGAACGCCTTCCGCGCCCTCGCCGAGGACGCGCGGGGCGCCGCGGTGCTCACCGTGAAGGTCGGCGACGGGGACACCGCGGCGACCCACCGGCTGGCCGACCCGGAGGGGGTGGCCGGGGCGCTCACCGCCCTCGCCGACGCCCTCGGGGCGCCCGACCCGGCCTGACGCGGAGCCGGTCCCGACCGGAGGGGCGCCCGTCCGCCGCCCGGACCGCCTCCCCGCGGGGAAGGGCTTTCCCGCTGCTCCTGGCCGGGCCGGGACCCGGTGTGCCATGATGGCCCCACGTCGCGGGCACCCCCCTGCGGCGGTGTCAGAGACGACACGCTGACACTCTTCACGACGGATCGTCCGGCACGTACCTGCCGGTGGAGGGAATTACAGTCATGGCCACGGTTACTTTCGACCAGGCGACCCGGCTCTACCCGGGCTCCGAGCGTCCCGCGGTGGACGCGCTCAACCTGCACGTCGGGGACGGCGAGTTCCTCGTCCTCGTCGGCCCCTCGGGCTGCGGCAAGTCGACCTCCCTGCGCATGCTCGCGGGCCTCGAGGACGTCAACGCCGGCCGGATCCTCATCGGCGACCGCGACGTCACCGACGTCCAGCCGAAGGACCGGGACATCGCGATGGTGTTCCAGAACTACGCGCTGTACCCGCACATGACGGTCGCCGACAACATGGGCTTCGCCCTGAAGATCGCCGGCACGCCGAAGGCGGAGATCCGCACCCGTGTCGAGGAGGCCGCCAAGATCCTCGACCTCACGCAGTACCTCGACCGCAAGCCGAAGGCCCTCTCGGGCGGCCAGCGCCAGCGCGTCGCCATGGGCCGCGCGATCGTGCGCCAGCCGCAGGTGTTCCTCATGGACGAGCCGCTGTCGAACCTCGACGCCAAGCTCCGCGTCCAGACGCGCACGCAGATCGCCTCCCTCCAGCGCCGCCTGGGCGTCACGACGGTCTACGTCACGCACGACCAGACCGAGGCCCTGACGATGGGCGACCGCATCGCGGTCCTCAAGGACGGCCTCCTGCAGCAGGTCGGCACGCCGCGCGACATGTACGACACCCCGGCCAACGTCTTCGTCGCCGGGTTCATCGGCTCCCCCGCGATGAACATCGGCACCTTCCCGGTGCAGAACGGCGTCGCCACGCTCGGCAACGCGTCGATCAACGTCCCCCGCGACGCGATCTCGGCCCTCGGCAACGAGGACGGCGGCAAGATCACCATCGGCTTCCGCCCCGAGTCCCTCGACGTCGTGCCCGCCGGCTCGCCCGACTCCATCCCGGTCGTCGTGAACATCGTCGAGGAGCTCGGCTCCGACGCGTTCGTCTACGGCTCCCTGGCCCGCGGCGCCGTCACCAGCGGCGTGCACGTCCAGTCCGGCGCCGGCGACGAGCAGGTCATCGTGCGCGTCGACCCGCGCCAGGTGCCCGGCAAGGGTGAGACGATCAACGTCCGCATCCGCGCCGGCGAGTCGCACCTCTTCCACGCGGGCAGCGGCGAGCGCATCGCCGTCTGACCGCACGGTCGCCCAGCACGACCGCCAGGGGCGGGTCCGGCAGGTCCGGGCCCGCCCCTGGCGCGTCCGGGCACCGACGGCGGCACCCGGACCAGGATCCCCCAGGACGACCGGGACCCCGGACCAGAAGGCCCAGGACCACGACGCGCAGGAGCACAGGCCGATGAGCACCCCGACCCCGCACCGCCTGCAGATCACCGCCGCCTTCGCGGACCCGGCGCTGCTCGACCTGCCGTGGCACGTGCCCCTCGAGCAGTGGCCGCAGGAGGTCCTCGCCGCGCTCCCCCGCGGCATCTCCCGGCACATCGTGCGCTTCGCCAAGCTGTCCGGCGGGGTCGTCGCCATCAAGGAGATCGGCGAGAGCGTCGCCTACCGCGAGTACGAGCTGCTGCGCCAGCTGCGCAAGCTCGACGTGCCGAGCGTGGAGCCCCTCGGGGTCATCACGGGCCGCCTGTCGCCGGAGGGCGAGCCGCTCGAGGCGTGCCTGCTCACCCGCCACCTGCAGTTCTCCCTGCCGTACCGCGCGCTGTTCAGCCAGTCGCTGCAGGCCGACACCACGACGCGCCTCATCGACGCCCTCGCGGTGCTCCTCGTCCGGCTGCACCTCGTGGGCTTCTACTGGGGCGACGTGTCGCTGTCGAACACCCTCTTCCGCCGGGACGCGGAGACGTTCGCGGCGTTCCTCGTCGACGCGGAGACCGGCGACCTGCACGAGCGTCTCTCCGACGGGCAGCGCTCCTACGACCTCGAGGTCGCCCGGGTCAACATCATCGGCGAGCTCATGGACCTGCAGGCCGGGCACTACCTGTCCGAGGACGTCGACGCCGTCGAGATCGGCGGCGCCATCGTCGTCCGGTACCTCGAGCTGTGGCGCGCGCTGACGGAGCGGGAGTCGTTCGACTACGGGGAGCGCTGGCGCGTGCAGGCGCGCATCGACCGCCTCAACGACCTGGGCTTCGACGTCGGCGAGCTCGACATCACCACGGACATCGGCGGCACGACCGTCCGGATCCAGCCCAAGGTCGTCGACGCCGGCCACCACGCCCGCCGCCTCATGCGCCTCACGGGCCTCGACGTCACGGAGGGGCAGGCGCGGCGTCTGCTCAACGACCTCGACGAGTACCGTGCCGCCACGGACCGGCAGATGGAGGACGAGGCCTTCGTCGCGCACGACTGGCTCACGGAGGTCTTCGAGCCGGCCGTGCGCAAGGTCCCCCGGGAGCTGCGCCGCAAGCTCGAGCCCGCGCAGATCTTCCACGAGCTGCTCGACCACCGCTGGTTCCTCTCCCAGCAGCAGAACCGCGACGTCCCCATGGGCGAGACGGTGAAGAGCTACGTGCGCACGGTGCTCCCCGACCGGCCCGACGAGCAGGCCATCCTCGGCATCCGTCCCGAGGACCTGCGCGACACGGACACCGACACGCTCCCCACCGTCCCGCGCGAGCGCGTCGAGGACGACCTCGACGGGGACATGCTCATCGGCTGACCGGCCGGGGACCGACGCCCCGGCGCGCGGAGGGCCCCGGGGGACGTCCCCCGGGGCCCTCGTGCGTCCTGCTCAGGCGGTGCGCGGCGTCCCGGCCGTCACCACGGGAAGAGCGAGAGCTTGCCGTCGGGCGGGGTCCCCTCGCCCGGCAGCACGTCCCACGTCACGTAGAGGCCCTCGTCGCCGATCTCCACCGCGGCGGGCAGCGGCGCCTCGACGAAGACCTCCGGGGTCGACGAGCCCGCCGGGACCTTCGAGACGCGACCGCCGAGCAGCTCGGCGACGTACACGTCGCCCGTGTCGGAGACGGCGAGGCCCGTGGCGCCCAGGAATCCGGTGGCGATCGGCTCGACCGTGCCGTCGGCGGGGTCGACGCGCCAGAGGGAGCCGCGGGGCCCGGCCGTGGGGTCCTCGGGCCCGCCCGGCAGGGTCGTGACGTACAGCCAGCCGTCGGGACCGACCTCGACGTCCGTCGGCACGGGCTCGGCCGAGAACTCCAGCCCGAAGGTGCACTCGGGCAGGCCCGCCTCGGCGTACACCTCGTCGGGGAAGGTCGCGGTCTGCGGCGGCAGGACGACGAGCGGCGTGGCCTCCCCGTCGACCACCTGCCAGATCGCGTTGCCGCCCGCGTCGGCGACGTAGAGGGTGTCGCCGACCCGCGCCGTCGCGTAGGGGTGGGAGTAGGTCTCGCCCGTGTACGGGACCACCGGGACCCCGGGCGGGACCTGCGCGGCGCACTCCTCGTCGAGGTCGAGCAGGCCGTAGGACTGCTCCCCGTCGGGGTTGAGCTCCGCCTCGGCCGCGGCGAGGTCGACGACGACCTTCGTGCCGCCGAAGACGTTGCGCTCCTTGATGAGCGCCCCGCCCTCCATGGTGCTCTCGGCGTAGGTGAGGCGGCCGTCGTCGGAGAAGGACAGGGCGGCCAGCTCCGTGCCGGGGGCGACGGTGCCCCCGATCCGGGTGACGACGCCCTGGCGGGCCCAGCTGAGGCGGTCGCCGAAGCTCTGGGCGACGACGGCACCGCCGGAGCCGTCGACGGCGACGGACAGCGGGCCGACGAGGCCGTCGGCGAGGAGGAGGGGCTCGTCGCCGGGAGCGGCCTGCGCCGCGCCGGCGGTGGCGACGACGAGACCGGTGGCGAGAGCGGCGGACAGGAGGTGCGTGGACGAGCGGGTGCGTGGCATGGCGTCCCCTTGTGCTCGGGCGGGCCGCCCCGTCCTCGCGGAGGGCCGCCGGCGAACCGGACATTCCGGTCGACAACGGGCAGGCTACTCGTGACGTGCGTCACCCGAAAGGGGCACTTCACGTGCCGCCCCGCGCCCTACCGGCGGCGGCGGAGCACCTCGCGCAGCGGTGGCACGAGCGTGCCCTGCTCGGCCAGGAGCCGGCGCGCGCGGGCCCGGGCGCGCAGCAGCCCCCACACGCCGACGGCCCACAGCGGGTACTGCACCGCCATCGCCCACCGGAAGGCGTCGAGGGAGTAGGTGGCGGGCGTCCCGGCCCCCTGGACGTCGAGCGCCAGCCCGACGAGCAGGATCGTCACCAGCGCGGAGACGAACCCGCCGCTGTTGACGATGCCCTGCGCGCTGGACATGCGCTCCGGCGGGTTGAAGGTGCGCGCGTAGTCGATCCCCACGAGCGACCCGGGGCCGCCGCAGGCGAGGCCGAGCACGAGGACGACGAGGAGCCACAGCGGTGCCGGCCCGGGCTGCAGGAGCACGACGGTCCACACGACGACCTGCACGGCGATGACGGCGAGCACCGCCCACGACCGGCGCAGCGGGTGCCGCCCGGTGAACCGGCCGATGACGAGGCCCGCCACGATGCCGGCGAGGACGAAGAGCGTGAAGAGCGCCTGCGCCGTCGACCGGCTCAGCCCCTCGCCGGCGGTGAGGTAGGGAAAGCCCCACAGGAGGGCGAAGGTGTGGGCGCCGAACGGGGCCACGGCGTGGGTCCACAGCCCCAGCCGCGTCCCCGGGTGCCGCCACGCCGCCCGGAGGCCGTCCCGCGCGCGGCCGGTGGCCGGGGTGACGCGCTCGGCCGCGCCCCGCCGCGGGCCCTCGGCCACGAGCACCCCGACGAGGACCGCCCCCAGCGCGAGGGTCCCGCCGAGCCCGAGGAAGGCCGCCCTCCACCCGGCCGCGTGCAGCAGCGCGAGCAGCGGGACGACGCTGAGCACCTGGCCCAGCTGCCCGACGATGCCCGTCACCTGCACCATGACGGCCGCCCGCGCGGGTGGGAACCAGGCGACCACGAGCCGCAGGACGGCCACGAACACCGAGGCGTCGCCGGCACCGACGAGGGCGCGCGCGGCGACGGCGGTCGGCACGTCGTCCGCGAGCGCCAGCAGCACCTGCCCCGCGGCCATGACGAGCATCCCCACCGCCAGGACGCGGCGCGTGCCGAACCGGTCGAGCAGGACGCCGACGGGCACCTGGAGCCCGCCGTACACGGCCAGCTGCAGCACCGCGAACAGCGACAGCTCGCCCGCGCCGGCGCCGAAGCGCTCCGCCGCGTCCACCCCCGCGGCGGACAGCGACGTGCGGCTCGTGACGGCGAGGACGTAGGCGAGCAGCCCGGTGCCCCAGACGACCCAGGCGCGGGCGGAGACCCCGGTCCCCGCCGACCTCACGCCCCGACCACCGCCCAGCCGTGCGGCGGCAGCACGACGGTGCGCCCGCCGTCGTCGAGGGACGCCGTGCCGGCCAGCAGCGCGGCACCGCCGCCGGACCCGTCGGGCACGCCCGCGGGCAGCCCCCAGCGCCGCCCGGCGTCGTCCGTGCTCAGCAGGACGACGAGGGCCGCCGCCGCGGGGTCGGCCTCGCCGTCCGGCCCGGCGGGGCGGTGGACGAGGACGAGGAGGCGGTTCTCGACGTGGAGCACCTCGGTGCGGGCCGTGTGCAGCCACGGGTGCCGGCGCCGCAGCCCCACGAGCTCGGCGTGGCGCGCGAGCACGGCGGCGGCGGCCGGGCCGGGGGCGTCCGTGGTCGGCGGCAGGGCGGGGCGCACGGCGTCGTCACCGCCCTCCCGGTCCTCCTTCACGCCCTCCAGGCCCCACTCGTCGCCCGCGTAGACGCAGGGCGTCCCGGCGACGGTGAGCAGGACGGCCAGCGCGTGGTCGAGGTGGCGGGGGTCGTCGAGGCGGCTGGCCAGGCGCGTCACGTCGTGGTTGCCGACGAAGGTCAGCGGCACGAAGGTCCGCAGGAACGCGTCGTGGCGGCCGAGGGCGTGCGCGAGCTCCCAGGCGTTGCCGTCGTTGAGCGAGGACCACACCGCCTTCCACAGCTCGTACTGGGTGACCGCGTCCATGCCGGAGGCCGCCACGGTGCCGGCGTAGTCGCCGTGGATGACCTCGCCGACGACGTAGACGTCGGGGTGGGCGGCGCGCACCCGCTCGAGGACCGGGGCCCAGAAGCCCGGCGGCACGGCGTAGGCGGCGTCGAGGCGCCAGCCGTCCGCGCCGCGCTCGAGCCAGTACCGCATGACGTGCTCGACGTGGGCGGCGACCTCGGGGCTGCGGTGGTCGAGCTCGACGAGGGCGTCGTGCCCCTCGAAGGCGTCGTGCGTCGGCGGGCCGCCGCCGTCGGGCGCCGACGGGTCCGGCCAGTGCAGGCGGAACCAGCGGGCGGCGTCGGAGCCGGGCCCCTCCGCGAGGGCGCGGCGGTAGGCGGGGAAGTCCTGGCCGACGTGGTTGAAGACGCCGTCGAGCACGACCCGCAGGCCCCGCTCGTGCGCCGCGGCCGTCAGCGCGACGAGGTCGGCCTCGTCGCCGAGCCGCGGGTCCACCCGCAGGTGGTCCGTGGTGTCGTAGCCGTGCGTCCGGGAGTCGAACACGGGCCCCAGCAGGACGCCCGACGCCCCCAGCCGCACGGCGTGGTCGAGCCACGGCACGAGGTCGGGCAGGCGGTGCCGGACGTCGGCCGGGTCGGGGACGGCGTCGGTCGACACCTCCGCCCGCGTGCGCTCCGCGCCCAGCGCCCCGAGCGGGTACACGTGCCACAGCAGCGCGTGCTCCACCCACGCCGGCTCGTCCCGCCGGCCCGCGGAACCGGTGGGCCGCCCGTCGGGCGCCGCGTCGGGCGCCGTGCTCACGCGCCGGCCGTGGCGGTCCGCTGCCGGGCCACCTCGTAGAGCGCGATGCCGCCGGCGACGCCGGCGTTGAGGGACTCCACCGCGGAGGCGATGGGGATGGACGCCACGGCGTCGCAGCGGTCGCGCACCAGCCGCGAGAGGCCCTTGCCCTCCGACCCGACGACGAGCACGAGCGGGTCCCCCGCGAACGGCAGCTCCGCCAGCGGCACGTCGCCGCCCGCGTCGAGCCCGACGACGAACAGCCCGGCCTCGCGCAGCTCCTCCAGGGACCGGGCGAGGTTCGTCACCTGCGCCACGGGGACGCGGGCGGCGGCGCCGGCGGAGACCTTCCACGCCGACGCCGTCACGCCCGCCGCGCGGCGCTCGGGCACGACGACCCCGTGCGCCCCGAAGGCCCCGGCCGAGCGCAGGACCGCGCCGAGGTTGCGGGGGTCGGTGACGCCGTCGAGCGCGACGAGCAGCGGCGGCCGGCCCGTCGCGGCGGCGGCGTCGAGCAGGTCGTCGGTGTCCGCGTAGGCGTACGGCGGCACGGCCAGCGCGACGCCCTGGTGCACGGAGCCGTCCGTCAGGCGGTCGAGCTCGGGCTTGCCGACCTCGAGCAGCGGGTACCGCGCGTCGGCGGCGATCCCGACGATCTCGCGGGTGCGCTCGTCGGCCTCCAGGCGCGCGGACAGGTAGAGCGCCGAGACCGGGATGCCGGCGCGCAGGGCCTCGAGCACCGAGTTGCGCCCCGCGATGACCTCGGTCGTCGCACCCGAGCGCGGCCCCTTGGGGGCGCTCGTCCGCGACGGCGTGCGGGCCCCGGCCGGGCGCGTGCCCGCGGTGCGCGCCGGGGTCGTGGCCTTCTCGGCCGCGGCCTTCTTCTTGTGCGCCGGGTGGTACGTGCGGTCCTCGGCCTTCGGCGTGGGGCCCCGGCCCTCCAGGGCGCGACGGCGCTGGCCGCCCGAGCCGACGGTGGCGCCCTTCTTGGAGCCGGCCTTGCGGGTCGCCCCGCGGCGCTGGGAGTTGCCGGCCATCAGTCCTCCGGTGCGTGGGTGGGAACGGGTGCGGGGGCCGCCAGCGTCCAGCGGGCCCCCGTCGGGGAGTCCTCGACGACGACGCCGGCGGCGGTGAGCCGGTCGCGGATGGCGTCGGCCGTGGCCCAGTCGCGCGCGGCGCGGGCGGCGGCGCGCGCCTCGAGCTCGGACTGCACGACGGCGTCGAGCGCGCGGGCGGTGCGGTCGTCGCCGGCCGCGGCCGACGCCCCCCACTGCGCGCCGGCGGGGTCCAGGCCGAGCACGTCGAGCATGCCGCGCACGGCGACCATCCCCGCCCGCGCCGCCGGGCGGTCGCCGGCGGCGAGGGCGCTGTTGCCGGCGCGGACGTGCTCGTGCACGACGGCGAGCGCCGCCGGCACGTTGAGGTCGTCGTCCATCGCCTCGACGAAGGCCGCGGGCAGCGCCACGGCCGCGACCTCGGCCTCGTCGGCGGCCCCGACGGTCTCCGCCGCGCGCGTGACGAAGCCCTGGAGACGGTCCCAGGTGACGGCCGCGTCGCGGAGCGTGTCGTCGGTCCACTCGAGCATGGAGCGCAGGTGGACGGCGGTGAGCGCGAACCGCACGACCGCGGCGGGCACGGTCCGCAGCACCGTGTCGACGAGCAGCCCGTTGCCCAGGCTCTTGCTCATCTTCGCGCCGCCCTGGGTGACCCAGCCGTTGTGGACCCAGTGCCGCGCGAACGCGTACCCCGCCGCGTGCGACTGGGCCTGCTCGTTCTCGTGGTGGGGGAACCGCAGGTCGAGGCCGCCACCGTGCAGGTCGAACGTCTCGCCGAGGTACCGGTGCGCCATGGCGGAGCACTCCAGGTGCCAGCCCGGGCGCCCGCGGCCCCACGGGGTGTCCCAGGCGGCCGTCGCGGGCTCGCCCGGGCGCGGACGCTTCCACAGGGCGAAGTCGGCGGGGTCGCGCTTGCCCGGCACCGGGTCGGCGCCGTCCGCCGCCGCACCGGCCAGGCCGTCCTCGTCGGGCGAGGGGACCATGTCCTCCACGCGCTGGTTCGTCAGGGCCCCGTAGGCGGGGAACGAGCGCACGTCGAACCAGACGTCGCCCTCGGCGGTCGTGTACGCGTGCCCGCGCTCCACGAGGCGCGCCACGAGGGCGACCATGTCCGGCACGTGGCCCGTGGCGCGCGGCTCGTAGGTCGGCGGCAGGACGCCGAGGGCGTCGTAGGCCCGCGTGAAGGCGCGCTCGTTGGCCAGCGCCCACGCCCACCAGGGCTCCCCCGCCGCGGCGGCCTTCGCCAGGATCTTGTCGTCGACGTCCGTCACGTTGCGCACGAGGGTCACGCGCAGGCCGCTGCGGCGCAGCCAGCGCACGAGCACGTCGAACGCGACGGCGGACCGGACGTGGCCCACGTGCGGCGGCGCCTGGACCGTCGCCCCGCACAGGTAGATGCCGACCTGTCCCGCCACGACGGGCTCGAGGGCGCGCACCGTGCGCGTCGCGGAGTCGAACAGGCGGAGGGTCACCGGGCCAGGCTACCGAGCCGTGACGTCGGGGCCCGCCACGGGCGCCGCGACCGGTCCCGCCGCGGGGCCGCCCGGCGGCGGGGGGACGACGGGGACGACGAGGGCCGTCGCGATCCCCGCCACGCCCTCGCCCCGGCCGGTGAGGCCCAGTCCGTCCGTCGTCGTGGCGGAGACGGACACCGGCGCCCCCACCGCGGCGGACAGCGCGGCGACCGCCTCGGCCCGGCGGGGGCCCAGCCGCGGCCGGTTCCCGACGACCTGCACGGCGACGTTGCCGATGACGAAGCCGGCCTCGCGCACGCGCCGGGCCGCCTCCGCGAGCAGCACGGTGCCGGCCGCCCCCGCCCACCGGGGGTCGGAGGTGCCGAACACGGAGCCCAGGTCGCCCACCCCGGACGCGACGAGCAGCGCGTCGGCGGCCGCGTGCGCCGCGACGTCCGCGTCGGAGTGGCCGGCCAGCGGCCGCTCCCCCGGCCACGCGAGGCCGGCGAGGTGCAGGACGGCCCCCGGTGCCGGGTCGGGCTCGTAGGCGTGCACGTCGACGCCGATCCCGGTCCGCGGCAGCCCGTGGACGGACGCCGGGACCGCGGCGGCGGGCGGGACCGGCCCCGGGACGGGGGTGGTGGCGGTGGCGTCGGTCGCCGTCGTCAGGAGCAGCTCGGCGATCGCGAGGTCGCGGGCGGTGGTGACCTTCATCGCGGCCTCCTCGCCGGGGACGGTCCACACGCCCTCGCCGAGGGCCTCGACGAGGGCGGCGTCGTCCGTGGCCGCGGTGGCCTCGTCGGCCGCGGCGCCGCTGGCCGCGGCGTGCGCGCGGTCCAGCAGCGCCCGGTCGAAGCCCTGCGGCGTCTGCACGGCGCGCAGGTCCGCGCGCGGGACGGTGCCGTGCACGGGCTGCGCCCCGTCGGTCCCGTCCGCCCGCCCCACGCGCTTCACCGTGTCGGTGACGGCCAGGCCCGGCACCACCGCGCGCCGGCCGGCGCGGACGGCGGCATCCACCCGGCGCACGAGGTCCGGGGACGCCAGGGCGCGCGCCGCGTCGTGGACGAGCACCACGTCGACCTCGTCGGGCAGCACGGCGAGCCCGGCGGCGACGGACGCCTGCCGGCTCGCGCCGCCCGCGACGAGCACGACGGGCACGCCGCCGACCGTCTCCCCCAGCGCCGCGGCGAACGCCGCCCGGTGCGCGGCGGGGGCGGTGACGACGAGGTGGGCGACCACGCCGGACGCCACGAGCCGCCGCGCCGCGTGCACGACGAGGGGCTCGCCCCTGAGCGGGACGAGCCCCTTCGGCACGTCGGCCCCCAGACGCACGCCGCCGCCGGCTGCGGTCAGCACGGCGGCGGTCGTCATGGGCGCGGGTCGGTGCACCGCCCGGGGCCACGGGCCCCGGTGCGGGTCAGGACGCGAGGACCTCGTCGAGGATGGCCTCGGCCTTCTCCTCCTCCGTGTGCTCCGCCAGGGCGAGCTCGGAGACGAGGATCTGCCGGGCGCGCGCCAGCATGCGCTTCTCCCCGGCGGACAGCCCACGGTCCGCGTCCCGGCGGGACAGGTCGCGGACGACCTCGGCCACCTTGATGACGTCGCCCGAGGCGATCTTCTCGAGGTTGGCCTTGTAGCGGCGCGACCAGTTGGTCGGCTCCTCCGTGTACGGGGCCCGCAGGACCTCGAACACCCGGTCCAGGCCCTCCTGGCCGACCACGTCGCGGACGCCGACGAGGTCGACGTTCTCGGCGGGGACCTCGATCGTCAGGTCGCCCTGGGCGACCTTGAGCTTGAGGTAGATCTTGTCCTCCCCCCGGATGGTCCGGGTCTTGATCTCCTCGATGAGTGCGGCACCGTGGTGCGGGTAGACGACCGTCTCCCCAACCGTGAACGTCATCTGCAGGTGTCCCCTTTCGCAGAGGCCTACCTTACCACGCGGCCCCCCGCCCCCCGGCGGGCCCGTGACCGCCGTCACGCCGGGGACCGGCCCGAACATCCTGGTCAGGGGCGGCGCGCCCCCGCTCGGCCCGCGACCCGGCCCCCTGGCCGATAGGCTGCCGTCCGGCACCAGCGCCGCACGCCGCTCGCCGGCACCGGCCGGGTCGGACCCTCGGCCCGCCCGCGACGACAGACCAGGAGAAGACCGTGACCGCGTCCCGCCCCCGCATGCGACTGGGAGGCGTCCTCGTGGTCGCCTGCGTCGCGCTGGCCGGCTGCACCACGACGAACCCCGTCACCTCGAACGAGATCTACGACGCCAGCGACGGCGTGGGCGCGAACGTGGGCGAGGCCCGCGCGACGAACCTGCTCGTGGTGACGGCCGCCGAGGGTGCGCCGGGCGTGCTCGTCGGCGCCGTGACGAACGACGGCCGCGAGGACGTCGAGCTCACGGTGGGCCTGCCCGGCGAGGGCGGCGAGGACTTCCGCCTCGGCGCGGGCGAGACCGTGTTCTTCGGCGGCAGCGGCGAGGACCCCGTGCCCCTCTCCTCCGTCGGCGCCGCCCCCGGCGCGACGGTCGAGGTCGAGCTGAGCAGCCCCACGGGCGGCTCGACGACCGTGCCCGTGCCGGTCCTCGACGGGACGCTCCCCGAGTACTCCGGCCTGGTCCCCACCGCGACCCCGACGGCCTCCGACGAGGAGCCGGAGGACCCGGCGGCCACCGTCGACCCGGACCCCGACGCGACGGTCAGCCCGAGCCCCAGCGCGACCGCCGACGCCCAGGAGGGCGACGCGGACGACTAGCCCCTGCGCCGGGCGCCTCCGCCCGGTACGACGCAGGCCCGCCACCCTCGGGGGTGGCGGGCCTGCGTCGTCGGTGGGACGCCCCGGTCCGGACCTCGCGGCCGTGGGCGTCGGCGCCCGTCAGCCGAAGCGGCCGGAGATGTAGTCCTCCGTGGCCTGCTCGTGCGGCGAGGAGAAGATCGTCGTGGTGTCGTCGATCTCGATGAGGCGCCCGGGCTTGCCCGTGCCGGCGATGTTGAAGAAGCCCGTGCGGTCGCTCACGCGGGCGGCCTGCTGCATGTTGTGCGTGACGATGACGATCGTGTAGTCGTTCTTGAGCTCGGCGATGAGGTCCTCGATCGCGAGCGTGGAGATGGGGTCCAGCGCGGAGCAGGGCTCGTCCATGAGGAGCACCTGCGGCCGCACCGCGATGGCGCGGGCGATGCACAGGCGCTGCTGCTGCCCGCCGGACAGGCCCGAGCCGGGGCGGTCGAGGCGGTCCTTGACCTCGTTCCAGAGGTTGGCGCCCTGGAGGGACCGCTCGACGAGGTCCTGCGCGTCGCCCTTGGAGATGCGCTTGTTGTTCAGGCGCACGCCGGCGAGCACGTTCTCGGCGATGGACATCGTCGGGAACGGGTTGGGGCGCTGGAACACCATGCCCACGTGCCGGCGCACGGCGACCGGGTCGACGTCGGAGGCGTACATGTCCACGCCGTCCATGACGACCTTGCCCTCGGCGCGCGCGCCGGGGATGACCTCGTGCATGCGGTTGAGCGTCCGCAGGAAGGTCGACTTGCCGCACCCGGACGGGCCGATGAGGGCCGTGACGGTGCGCGGCTCGATGGTCATCGAGACGTCCGCCACGGCGAGGAAGCTGCCGTAGTAGATGTTCAGGTCGCTGACGTCGATGCGCTTGGCCATCGGAGTCCTTCGGTGGTGTCGGTGTCGGCCGGCCGGGTCCGCTGGTCCGCCGGGGCGGTCAGCGACCGGCCTTCGGGGCGAAGAAGCGGGCGATGAGGCGCGCGAGGAGGTTGAGCGCCATGACGATGAGGATGAGCGTCAGGGCGGCGGCCCACGCCCGGTCGAAGTTGATCGTCGGGATGCAGTCCGCCGCCCCCGCCACGCAGGACACGTTGCCCTGACGGTACTGCCCGAAGATGTAGACCGGCAGGGTCATCATGCGGCCGTCGAAGACGTTCGTGTTGATGCTGTCGATCGTCCCGGCCACGATGAGGAGCGGCGCGGTCTCCCCGATGACGCGGGCGACGGCGAGCATGACGCCCGTCGCGATGCCCGCGATCGCGGTGCGGAGCACGACCTTGAGGATCGTCAGGTACTTCGGCACGCCGAGCGCGTAGGAGGCCTCGCGCAGCTCGTTCGGCACGAGCCGCAGCATCTCCTCGCAGGAGCGCACGACCACCGGGATCATGAGCACCGACAGCGCCACCGACCCCGCGATGCCCAGCCGCACGCCGGGCCCGAAGACCAGCGCGAACAGCGCGTAGGCGAACAGGCCGGCGACGATCGACGGGATGCCGGTCATGACGTCGACGAAGAACGTCACCGCCTTCGCCAGCCGCCCGCGGCCGTACTCGACGAGGTAGATCGCGCAGAGCAGCCCGATCGGCACCGAGATGAGGGTGGCGAACAGAGTGATGAGGAGCGTGCCGAGGATCGCGTGGTAGATGCCGCCGGCGTCCATGCCGCCGAAGACGCCGCGCATGGACACGGTGAGGAAGTACAGGTCGAAGCGCTCGAGGCCGCGGCTCAGCACCGTCCACGTCACCGAGACCAGCGGCACGAGGGCGAGCGCGAAGGCGAGCGCCACGACGACGGTCATCGCGCGGTCGGCGCGCTTGCGGCGGGGCTCGAGGCCGGCGCCGGTCAGCTGCCGGCGGAGCTCCTCGTCGCCCGCGGCGGGCGGGGCCGGCGTCTGCAGGGTGGCCATCAGTTCGCTCCGGAGAAGTCGGCCCGGCGCGACACGACCCAGCGCGCGAGCATGTTGACGGCGAGGGTGATGACGAAGAGCACCAGGCCCGTGGCGATGAGCGTGCTCACGCCGGCGGTGTTCGCCTCCGGGAACTGGTTGGCGATGTTCGCCGCGATCGTCTGGTGCTGCCCCGCCTGGAGCAGCGCGAAGCTGTACGCGAACCCGGGCGAGAGGATCATGAGGACGGCCATCGTCTCGCCCAGCGCCCGGCCGAGGCCGAGCATCGCGGCGGAGATGATGCCCGAGCGGGCGAAGGGCAGGACCGCGGTGCGGATGACCTCCAGCCGGGTCGCGCCCAGGGCCAGCGCGGCCTCCTCGTGCAGGCGCGGGGTCTGCAGGAAGACCTCCCGGCAGACCGCGGTGATGATCGGCAGGATCATCACGGCGAGCACGACGCCCACCGTGAACACGGTGCGGGCGGGCTGGGCCGCGGGCCCGTCGAAGAGCGGGAACCACCCGAGGTACTGGGCGAGGAGGTCCTGCACCGGCACGATGCGCGGCGCCAGGACCAGGGAGCCCCAGAGGCCGTAGACGACGCTGGGGATCGCGGCGAGCAGGTCGACGAGGTAGCCCAGCCCCTGCGCGAGGCGGCGCGGGGCGTAGTGCGAGATGAACAGCGCGATGCCGATGGCCAGCGGCGTCCCGATGAGCAGCGCGATGAGCGCCGCCAGCAGGGTCCCGAAGACGAGGGGCCCGACGTAGCCGAGGATGCCCCCGGTCTCGGGGAACCAGGAGATGCGCTCGGCCAGCTCGGCGGGGCTCGTCGTGACCGCGGGCAGCGCCTCGATCACGAGGAACACGGTCACGGCCGCGAGCAGCGCGAGGATCGTCACCCCGGAGGCGGTGCTCAGGCGGGCGAACGCGCGGTTCGCCAGGCTCGCGCGGCCGTGGGTCATCGACTCCGCCGGCGTCAGGGACGGCTCGGCGCCCTCGGGGCGTCGCGTCGGGGTGAGGCTCATCGATCCTCCGCAGGACAGGTGGTGCCGGGGCGGCGCGCCGGTGGCCGGTCCCCTGCGGGACCGGCCACCAGCGTGACGGGCGTGGGGGTCAGGACGCCAGGGTGATGGCGTCGATCGCCGCCGTGACCTGCTCGCGCAGGGTCTCCGAGATCGGGGCGTTGCCGGCGGCGCCGGCCGCGGCCTCCTGGCCCTCGGCCGACGCGAGGTAGGTCAGCCAGCCCTTGACGAGGTCGACCTGCTCCTGCTCCTCGTAGGCGAGGCAGGCGAGCGTGTACGAGACGAGGACGATCGGGTAGGCGCCCGCCTCGGTCGTGTCGCGCTGCAGCTCGAGCGCGAGGTCGTGCTCCGCGCGGCCCTCGGCCACCGGGGAGGCGTCGACGACCGCCGCGGCGGCCTCCGGCGAGAACGGCACGTACTCCTCGCCGACCTTGACGGCGACGGTGCCCAGCGAGCCGGCGCGGGAGGCGTCGGCGTAGCCGATGGTGCCCTCGGCGCCCTCGACCGTCTGCACGACGCCGGAGGTGCCCTGCGCGGACTGCGTGCCGGTGAAGGGCCAGTCGCCCGAGGGCTCCTCGGTCCAGACCTCGGGGGCCGCGGCGGCCAGGTACTCCGTGAAGTTCTCCGTCGTGCCCGACTCGTCGGAGCGGTTGACCGGCGTGATGGCCAGGTCGGGGAGCGTGACGCCCTCGTTCTCGGCGGCGATGGCCGGGTCGTTCCAGCTCGTGATCGCGCCGGAGAAGATGCCCGCGATCGTCGCCGGGCTCATCTTCAGCTGCTCCGTGACCTCGGGCAGGTTGTAGATGACCGCGATGGGGCTGATGTAGAGCGGGAGCTCGGTGACGCCGGCGCCGAAGCAGCGCTCCTCCGCCGTCGCCAGCTCCTCCTCGTCCAGCGCCGCGTCGGAGCCGGCGAAGTCCGTGCCGCCCTCGAGGAACTGCGTGCGGCCCGCGCCGGAGCCGGCGGGGTCGTAGGAGACCGAGACGTCGGGGTTCGCGCCCTGGAACCCGGCGCGCCAGGCCTCCATCGCCGACTCCTGGGAGGAGGCGCCCGCGCCGACGAGCTCGCCCGCCAGCTCCGAGGTGCCCTCGGCGGCGGCGCTCTCGCTGCCACCGTCCGCCGCGGGGGTCACGGCGTTGTCCGAGCCGCACGCCGCGAGGGTGAGGGCGAGGGCACCCACCACCACGCCGGCACGGGCCCCACGGCTGGTTCGGTTCAGCTTCACAGTCATCCGTCCGTCCTGTCGCACGTCCGCGCAGCGTTCTGCGCGCCGTGCCCCGACGGTAGGGAGGGGAGGTGACCGCACGGTCGGGGATCGGTGAACCGGAGGTGAACGGCGGGCGTCGACTCGTCCGGGTGAACGCACGCCACTTGACGACCCGGCGCCGGGCACTCCGCGGACGACGACGTCCGCGGCCGGCGGGGCCGTCGACGGGTGCGGTCAGGCGGGGTCGTCGAGCTTGTAGCCCAGTCCGCGCACCGTCACGAGGAGCCGGGGGTCGCCCGGGTCGTCCTCGATCTTGGCGCGCACCCGCTTGACGTGCACGTCGAGGGTCTTCGTGTCGCCCACGTAGTTCGAGCCCCACACCCGGTCGATGAGCTGGCCGCGCGTGAGGACCCGCCCCGCGTTGCGCAGGAGCAGCTCGAGCAGCTCGAACTCCTTCAGCGGGAAGCCCACGGGCAGCCCCCGCACGTGGACGGTGTGCCGCTCCACGTCCATGAGCACCGGGCCCACCTGGAGGACGCCGACCTCCTCGTCGTCCCCCTCCCCGTCCGGGTCCGCCCCGCCGCCGCGGGGGCGGCGCAGCACGGCACGGACGCGCGCGATGAGCTCCCGGCCGGAGTAGGGCTTCGTCACGTAGTCGTCGGCACCGAGCTCCAGGCCGACGACCTTGTCGATCTCGTCGTCCTTGGCCGTGAGCATGATGACCGGCAGGTCGGACGTGAGGCGGATCCGCCGGCAGACCTCCGTGCCGGGCATCCCGGGCAGCATGAGGTCGAGCAGGACGAGGTCGACGCCGCCGGCCTCCACCGCCGCCAGCCCGTCGGGGCCGGTCGCGGCGACCGTCACGTCGTAGCCCTCGCGCTGGAGCAGGAACTCCAGCGGCTCGCTGTACGAGGGCTCGTCCTCGACGACGAGGATGCGGCTCACGGCGTGCTCCGGGTGGGGGCGGTGGTCACGGGGTCTCCTGACGGGGACGGTCGGCGGCGGGGGTGGCTGCGGGGGTGGCTGCAGGGGTGGCGGCGGGGGTGGCGGCCGGGGAGCCTGTGCGGGGAGGGACGGGGGGCGCGGGCGCCGACGGGGCGTCGACGACGGTGAGCCGCGCCGCGGGGCCGTCCGCCTCGTCGGGACGCGCGACGGGCAGGCGGAGCGTGAACGTCGACCCCCGGCCCGGGCGGGACCAGACCGTGACGTCCCCGCCGTGGTCGGCCGCGACGTGCTTGACGATGGACAGGCCCAGCCCGGTGCCGCCCGTGTCGCGCGAGCGCGCGGGGTCGACGCGGTAGAAGCGCTCGAAGACGCGGTCGAGGTCCTCGGCGGCGATGCCGATCCCCTCGTCGACGACCGCGACCTCGACCACGTCGCCGACCGTGCGGACGCCGACGCCGACGCGCGTGCCGGGGTTGGAGTAGGCGACCGCGTTGTCGAGGAGGTTGCGCACGGCCGTCACGAGCAGGTTGCGGTCGCCGAACACCTGGGCCCCGCCGGTCTCGCCCACGACGAGCCGCACGTCCTTCGCGTCGCCGACGGTGCGCGCGCGGTCGGCGGCCTCCTCGAGGACGTCGTCGAGGTCGACCAGCGTGGCGTCGGCGACCGCGCCCGAGACCTGCAGCCGCGACAGCTCGATGATCTCCTGCACGAGCTGGTGCAGCCGCGCCGCCTCGGACCGCATGCGCGTGCCGAACCGCCGCACCGCCTCGGGGTCGTCCGCCGCCTCGACGGTCGCCTCGGCCAGGAGCGACAGCGCGCCGACGGGCGTCTTGAGCTCGTGCGACACGTTGACGACGAAGTCGCGCCGCACCGCCTCGAGCCGGCGGGCCTGCGTGAGGTCCTCGGCGAGGACGAGGACGTGCTGGTCGTCGACCTGCGCCACCCGGACCTGCAGCCGCAGGAGTCCGCGGCCGAGCGGCCCGCGCGGCACGTCGAGCTCCGTGTCGACGATGACGCCGTCCCGGCGCACGCGCGCGACGAGGTCGCCGATGGACGCGTGGACGAGGCGGCCGTCCCGCACGAGCCCCATCGCGAGCGCCGGCGCCCCGGCCCGCACCACGTCGTCCTGCGCGTCCAGCACCACGGCGGCGGACCGCAGCACCGTGAGGACGCGCACGAGCCCCTCGTCGAGCGCCGTCCGCGGCCGCTCGGGCAGGCCCCGCTGCTGCCGCTCGCTGAGGCGGAAGGCCAGCACGGCCACGACGCCGACGAGCAGCCCGAGCAGGCCCGCGGCGAGCACCGTCACCTCACCACCGGTCCCCTCCACGCCCGTCACCGTAGCGGCCGGCCGCCGCCCGGCCGGACGCGGGGGGACCGCGGCGCCCCGTCGGGGTGACTGTTCACCTCGCGGGGGCGCGCCGTTCACCTGGCCGTGCCACGCTGGCCGGAGGACCTGTGGAAGGACGACTATGCGCCAGATCTTCGAGGCCGAGCTCCGAGCGCTCGGCGAGGGGCTCGAGACCATGAGCGGGCTCGTGCAGGACGCGATCACGAAGGCGGGGGTCGCGCTCGTCAGCACGGACCTCGCGGTCGCCGAGGCGGTGATCGCCGACGACCTCGCGATCGACCGCCTGGAGGAGGAGCTCGACGAGCGCTGCGTGCGCCTGCTCGCCCAGCAGCAGCCCGTCGCGACCGACCTGCGGATGGTGGTCTCGGGGCTGCGGATCTCCGCGTCCCTCGAGCGGATGGGCGACCTCGCCCGGCACATCGCGCAGGTCGCCCGCGGGCGCTACCCGCGGCACGCGGTGCCGCCGCACCTGACGCAGACCTTCGTCGAGATGGACGCGGCCGCCGTGCGCCTGTCCCAGCGGCTCGTCGAGCTGCTGACGACGCGCGACCTCGCGGTGGCCGCCGCCATCGAGGCGGCCGACGACCTGCTCGACGACCTGCACGAGGACACCTTCAAGGCGCTCCTCGGCGCGTCGTGGGCCGGCTCCGCCCAGGAGGCGGTCGACGTGACGCTGCTCAGCCGCTACTACGAGCGGTTCGGCGACCACGGCGTCTCGGTCGCGCGGCGCATCACCTACCTCGTCACGGGCGAGGTCCAGGGCTCCGTCG
>NZ_RWJX01000058.1 GCF_004123805.1 Cellulomonas endophytica
CGGCGTCGGCCCGGCGCGCCGCGCCACCCCGACGGCGGCGGCGGTCCTCGCGCGCTGGGGGCTGCGGGCGGTGCACCCGGCGGCCGCGCACCCGCTGCTCGCCCGCCTCGGCGCGGTCGAGGCCGACGCCGGCGCGGTGCTGGCGCTGCCCGCCGTGCGTGCCGCGGTGCTGGCCCAGGCCGACGAGGACGACCTCGTGCTGGCGGAGGGGGTCACCGGCGCGGTCCTGGCGTGCGTCGCGGCCGCGGGTGCCGTCCCGGCGCCGGTCGCGCCGCTGCTCGGGCTCCTCACCCTGCCCGACGCGGACGGCGAGCCCGCGCCCGCGCACGGGCTCGTGCTGCCGGGCTCGCCGGCCGCGGCGCTGCTCGACCCGCGCGTCCTGGCCCCCGTGCACCCGGCCACCGCCGCCCGCTGGGGGGCGGAGGTGCTCGTCGCGGTCGGGGTCCGCGCGGACCTCCTCGTCGTGACCGTGCCCGAGGTCCTCACCGGAGAGGTGGACGACGCGGCGGACGGCTCGGCGGCGGCGCTGCTGGCGGCCGACCTCGACGGCTGGGACGACTACGTCGACCACCTGGCCGACCTGCTCGGGCCCGGCGAGCTCGTGGGCGACCTGCCGGCGGTGGCGGACCTCGACGCGGTCGCGGAGGACGCGTGGCCGGCCGTGCTCCGACGCCTCGCGACGACCCCGGCGCTGCGGCACGCGCTGCTCGCCGCCGTCCGGGGGACGGCGGCGGCCGGGAGCGGGCGGGGTCCCGGGGCGCCCTCCTACACCGCGTGGTGGCTGCGGCACCGCTCCGACCTCGTGCCCCGCGGCGGCTTCCGCCCGGCCGCGACCGCGAGCGCGCCGCAGGACGCCGTGCTCGCCCGCGTGCTGCCGCCCCCGCCGGCCGCGCTCGCGGGGCTCGACGCCGCGGTGCTGCGCGCGCTGGGCGGCACGGCCGACCCCGAGGCGCTGCCCGGCGACCTCCTGGCCGACGTGCTCGACGCCTTCGGCGAGGTCGGGGCCGCGGTGGACCCGGCGGAGGCGGCCGTGGCCTGGCGGGCGCTGGCGGCGGGGGAGGGGCCGGTGCCCGCGGACCGGCTGCCGGCGCTCGTCGCCGGGGGCGCGGCCGTGAGGGTCGTCCCGGTCGACGAGGTCGCCGTGGCCCCCGACGCCATGTGGTGGCAGCGGGCCGACCTCGGGGGGCTCGTGCCCGCCGCCCCCGACCGCGCCGAGCACGTCGCGCGACGGCTCGACGTGCCCCTCGTCGACGAGCTGGCCCCGGGGCGCCTCACGCGGGACGACGCGGCGCCCGACGCCGGGCCGGCCGAGGTGCCGGCGGCCGTCGCGGCGGTGCTGCCCGGCGCCCCGGCGCGCTGGTGGGAGCACGAGCGGCTCCTCGTCGACGGCGAGCCCGTCGACTGGTGGGTCGAGGGGTCGGGGCCGGGTGCGCGGGTCCACGCCGTGCACCTGCGGGGGCTGGCGGCCGGGCTCGCGGCGGCGGCCGGGCGGCCGGGCGCGCGGCACGCGGTGGAGGCGCTCCTCGTCGAGCCCGGGCGCCTGGCCGAGGTCGTGGCCGGGGCGGTCGTGGAGCCCGGACCGCCCGCGGCACCGCCGGCCGGGCCGCCGACCGGGCGCTGAACGACGGCCGACCGCTCCGCGGGGTCAGCGCGGGCGGTGCCCCTCGGGGTCGGCCGCCGCGCCGTGCCCGCCGTGCCCGCCGTGCCCGTGCCCGGTGGCGGGCAGGTTCCGGCGCGACCACTCGGCGCCGACGAGCCCGAGGACGACGCCGACGACGCACACCTCGACGGGGCGCCAGGTCGTCGTCCCGGTCAGCGCGAGCACGAGGCACACGACGCCGGCGAGCGCGAACAGCGCGGCCCCGGCGAGCGCGACGGCGCGCAGGTCGATGGCGAGCGGGGGCGGGGGCGTGCGGGTCGGGTGGAGGAGGACCGCGACGAGGGCACGCACACCGCGAGGGTACCCGGGACGGGCGACGGCCCGGCGCCCCCTCGGGGGGTGCGCCGGGCCGTCGTCGGGGCGGCCGGGGCCGTCAGGAGCGGGTGACCACCGCGAGCGCCGACGCGATCGCGAGCGCCTCCGGCACGGCCGTGAGGTAGGCCTGCGCCACCGCGAGCGGCTCCAGGCCCGTGGCCGCGATGCCCTCGGAGTCGTTCTCCTCGTGGCAGACGACCGCCTCGAGCAGGGCGCCCCAGGGCCCGCCGTGGTCGCGCAGGGCGTCCGCCACGTCGGCGGACACGCCCGTGCGGTCGAGGATCTCGCCGATCGGGACGCGCTGCTGCGCCGCGAGGGCGGACAGCAGGCCGACCGTGTAGCCCGCGTCGGAGCCGGACAGGGCGTGCATCGTCCGGGCGCGCACGAGCATCGACCACAGGGGACCGACGTGCGTGGGCCGGGCGTCGACGAGACCCGCCGTCGCCAGGGCGGCGAGCTGGTGCGGGCCGACGAGCACGACCGCCTGGTGCACGGAGTCGATGTGCCGGCGCAGGCCGAAGGCGGAGGAGTTGATGAGGTGCAGCACCCGGATGGACAGCTCGGGGTCCGCGCTGACGATCCGCACGACGGCCGCGTGGTCCACGGCGTCCGAGGACAGCAGCTGCATGAGCTCGAGGCACTGGAGCTGGCCGGCGGTGAAGCCGCGCTGCTCGGGGCGGGTGTCGCGGGCGAACATCGGGCCCTGGAGCAGGTCCGCGCCGACGGCGGCCGCCAGCTCGAGGCGCGCGGTCGTGTCGGCCCGCTCGCCGATGACGACGACCTCCGCGTCGTGGGCGCGCTCCGCGAGCGTGCGCACGAGCGCGGGGTCGAGCCCGAGGTCGATCTTCACATAGTCGACGAGGGGGAGGAGGACCTCCTGCGACGTCGTGCCCGCGAAGTCGCCGAGCGCGAGCGCGTAGCCGGCCGAGCGCAGGGCGCCCATCCGTTCCGCCGTGTCGGGGCGGACGGCGAGGGCGTGCGGCACCTCGAGGACGACGCCGTAGCTGCACGGCGGCACGGGCGTGGTGCCCGCGAGGATGCCGGCGGTCGCCCGAAGCAGCACGGGGCGGTCGCCGCCGAGGCCGTCGAGGTCGAGGCGGCTGTACTCGTCGTCGCGCACGCGGTCGGCGCGGTCGTCGACGGCCGTGGAGGCGCTGCCGAACACCTTGGCGCGCAGCGCGTACCCGAACACGGAGCGGTCCGGGTGCACGATCGGCTGGCGCTGGATCGTCGAGCCCACCGCGGCCCGGCCGAGGCCGGTGCCCACGCGCACGTCCACGCTCACCCCCTCCGCCCTGCCGGTCGTCGTGCCCGTGGTCGTCCCGCCCGTCGTGCCCGTGCCCGTGGTGCCGAGCGTGCCCGTGCCCGTGCCCGTGGTGCCGCCCGTCGTCGCCGTGCCCGACGGCCCGTCGGGCGCGGCGGCGACGCGGCGCGGACGCCACGGGGCCCGGGCCCGGCCGGTGCCGGCGGGCACGGTGGTCCAGCTCATCCGAGCCTCGCCCGCAGCGGCCAGTCGCCCTCGAGGACGGTCTGGACGGCCCGGCCCGTCGTCGGGTCGACGACGAGGGGGGCCAGGAGGTTGGCGGTCGGCGTCTCGTGCGCGTCGTCGACCGGGTGGACGACGACGAGGAGGACCGGGTCGGCGCCCGCCCCCGCGGCGAGCCCGTCCACGACGCCGGTCACGTCCGGGCCGTAGCCGGGGAAGAACGCGCCGGGGGCCACGACGAACAGCCGCAGCTCGCTCGCCGCGCCCGGCACGGAGCGGAGCGCGAAGAGCACGCCGGTGTCGTCGAGCGGCTCGAGCAGCAGCGCCTCGTGGCCGGGGAGCCCGGGCAGCGGGGCGGCCAGCTCCAGCACGGCGGGGACCGCGACGGCCGGGCCGGCGGCGGTGCGCACCTCGACGAGGTCGTCGGCGGCGGGGACGGGCAGCGCGGACACGGGCAGAGCGGTCATCGGAGGAACTCCAGGAGAGAGGGCTGCAGCGTGCGGGCCGTGGCGGAGAGGGCGCTCTTGTACGCGACCTCCTGGGACTGCAGGTCGAGGACGACGGAGGCGAGGTCGATGTCCTGCACGCTCGAGAGCTGGGTCTTCGTCGAGAGCGCCTGGTCCGCGAGGGACTCCTGCGCGACCTCGACCTGCTTCTGGCGTGCACCGACCGCGGCGTTGGCCGACTGCAGCGCCGCCAGGCGCCCGTCCACCGTGCCGAGGAGGGCGCCGATGTCCGGGTTGCCCGAGCGCAGCGCGGCGGCGGCCGCGTCGAGGACGGCGAACACGGAGTCCGCGCCCTCGCCGTAGGCCGCCGCGCCGTCGCCGTCGACGCGCACCGTGACGGCCTCGGCGAGCCGGCGCTCGACCGGGGTCACCGACCCGTCCGCGGCGCGGCCGCGGTAGGCGTAGGTCGCCGCGTCGAAGGCGACGCCCGCGTCGGACGCGCCCGCGAAGACCGTGCGGCCGTTGACGGACGTGTTGGCCTGCGCCAGCAGCGTCTCGCGCAGCCCCTCGAGCTCCGTGGCGATGGAGCCGAGCTGCTCCCGGCCGAGGGCGCCGTCACCGGCCTGCACGAGGAGCGTGCGGGCGCGCGTGGTGGCGGTCACGGACTGCTGCAGGGTGCTGTCGGCGACGTTGAGCCACGTCGTGGCGTCCTGCGCGTTGCGCTGGTACTGCGCCGTGCGCGCCGTCTGGCGGTCGAGCGCCAGGATGTCGGACGTCGCGGCGGGGTCGTCGGACGGCACGCCCACGGTGGTGCCGCGGGAGAGCTTCGCCTGCAGGTCGGACATCCGCTGCAGGTTCGTCTGGAGGTGGCCCAGGCTGGAGCGCTGGATGGACTGGTGGGTCACGCGGCCGATCATGTCGTCACCTCGCCATGTTCATGAGCGTCTCGAGGACGCTGTCGATCGTGGACAGGACACGGGCGGCGGCCTGGTAGCCGCGCTGGTAGGCCATGAGGTTCACGGTCTCCTCGTCGGTGTCGACCGCGGCGGCCGAGGTCTGCTGCGACTCCGCCTGGGCGCGGGCGGCCTCGGCCACCGTCGCGCGGGCGGTGGCGCTGGCCGACCGGTTGCCCGTGTCGACGACCCCGGCGGCCCACAGGGCCTGGGGGCCGCGCGCGGCGCTGGACAGGGTGTGGATCGCGTCCGCGACGCCGCCGTCGTACGCGGCGCCGTCGACCCCCGAGGCGGCGATGCCGTCGCCGTCGGGCACGGCCACGCGCAGCCCCAGGGCGGCGGGCAGGCCGGCCTCGAGCCGGAAGAAGTCGGTGCCGGTCGCGCCCGCCGCGGTGTACCCGCCCTGGTGCAGGGTGTTGACCTGGTCCGCGAGCTCGGTGGCCACCGTGTCGAGCCGGGCCGCGGCCTCGGCGAGCACGCCGCCGGTGCCCGCGGCGTCGGCCGGGGCCAGGACGGACAGCTGCCCGGCGAGCGAGCCGCCCGACAGGGCGACGACGGAGCCGGGGCGGTGCGCCCAGGACACGGTGACGGGGGCCCCGCCGGCCGCGTCGGCGAACGCCGGGGCGCCGGTGACGACGAGCGCGTTGGTCCGCGAGCCCTCCACGAGCGGGTTGCCCCCGACGAGGACGTCCACCGTGCCGTTCGCCCGCGTCTGCGAGGTCGCGCCGGTGAGGCCGGCGAGCTCGGTGATCGCCCTCTCCCGCTGGTCGACGAGCTCGTTCGCGTTGCCGCCGACGTTCGTCGTCGCGAGGATCCGGCCGTTGAGGTCCGCGATGCCCTGGGCCTTCGCGTTGACCTGGTCCACGAGGGAGACCGCCTGGTCCCGCGCCTGCGTCCACTGGTCGCGCACGGAGGAGTAGAGCGCGCCGACCTTGTCGGTCACCGCGGCCGCCGTGGAGAGCACGGCGGTCCGCGCCGAGGCCTGGTGCGGGTTGTTGGCCAGGTCCTCGAAGGCCGACCACATCTGCGACATCTGGCTCGACAGCGAGGTCTTCGAGGGCTCGCCGAGCGAGGCCTCGAGGGTCGTGTAGGCGGTCGAGCGGACGCCCTGGTAGGACGCGGAGCTCGAGGCGGAGCGGACCTGCGCGTCGAGGAACGCGTCGGCGAGGCGCTCGACGCCGGTGACCCGGACGCCGTCGCCGACGCCGGAGGCGGACTGGAACATGGACGGGTTCACCGCGGTCGGCGACGCGACCATGGTGGCCCGCTGCCGGGTGTAGCCGACGGTGTTGGCGTTCGCGACGTTCTGGCTGGTGACGTCGAGCGCCTGGCGGTGCGCGTTGAGCGAGCTCAGCGCGGTCCCGATGCCGGAGAAGGTGCTCACGGCTTCCTCCCTGCGTACGTGGCCGGCGGGCGCGTGGCCCTCGCCGACCGATCGGTCAGATCGAGCGGTCGATGAGGTGCGCGTGCGGGGCCGCCAGGGCGGCCTGGCCCGTGCCGTCGTAGGTGCGGACGTCGTCCTGGAGGGACGCGAGCGTCTCCTGGGTGGCGCGGTGGGACAGCGCGAGCAGCTCGCGGTTGCCGTCGGCCAGCTGGCCGATCTCGGCGGTGAGCGACGCGAACGCGTCCCGGTGCGCGCGCAGGAGCTCGTCCCACGGCTCCGGCGCGTGCGCGGCGAGGACGGACAGGCTCGAGCCCGGGTCCACGCCCAGGTCGAGGGCGGCGCCCTCGGCCTCGACGGCACGGGCCAGCTCGGCGTCCCGGATCTCCTCCAAGGCGAGCTCGACCTCGGCGGTCGCCAGGGCGAGCCAGCGCGTGCGGCCGTTGGTGAGGAGCAGCTGCTCCTCCTCGAGCTTGAAGAGCAGCGTCTCGAGGAGGTGGCGCTCGCGCCAGAGGACCTCGGAGAGCCGGGTGAGCGACATGGGTCGTCGTGTCCTTCCCACGGGTGGGCGGTCGGGCCGCCGGCGGTCCGGCGGCGTGCTTCCGTCCCCCTTATCGGCACGGGGGGCCCCGGCATGACCCCTGCGGGTGATCCCGCTGCCGTCCGGGTGTCACCCGTCCGCCGCAGGCGCACCCGCCGCCCGGCGGACCCGCGGGAGCGGGCGGCGGGACGGGGAGGCCCGACCGCCGTCCCCCGCACGGGCGCGCGACCCCCGCGGTTCGGCAGCCGGCGGGCCGTGCGGAGGGGACCTCCGGTGTGATCCGCCTCACACCAGCGCCCGTCCGCCGTCCGTTCCGTCCCACGGTGACCGGTCCGGTGCTCCGATGTGTCCGGTTTCCGGTCCGGGCGGCACCGTCCACCCGGACGGCCCTGCCGCGACTCGTCCGGAGCAGTGCTCAAGTCCGCCTCGCCGCGCACCGAAGAACCCGCCGTGAGCGACACCACGCAGAGCCCGGACGAGCTGGTCCTGGCCCACCTCCCGCTGGTCGGGTACCACGTCAGCGAGCTGCTGCACCGGGTGCCCCCGACCGTCTCCCGTGACGAGCTGGCCTCGGCCGGCAGCCTGGCCCTGGTCCTCGCGTCCCGGGCCTACGACCCCACCACCGGGGTCCCCTTCGCCCGCTACGCCGCGCTGCGCATCCGCGGGGCCCTCGTCGACGAGCTGCGCTCGATGGACTGGGCCACCCGCGGGGCCCGGAGCCGGGTGCGCGAGCTCGCCGCGACCTCCGAGCGCCTCACCGCGACCCTCGGGCGCGCCCCGAGCCGCGAGGAGCTCGCCGGCGCCCTCGGGTCCGACGTCGCGACGGTCGACAAGGCCCGCCAGGACGCCGACCGCCGCGTGCTGAGCATCGACGCCACGGAGCGCCCGGTGGCCGACACCATGCCCGACGAGGCGCCCAACCCCGAGGAGGCGCTGCTCGACTCCGAGCGCCTGCACTGGCTGCGCTCCGCCGTCGACACGCTCCCCGAGCGCCTGCGGACGGTCGTCGTCGGCCTCTTCTTCGAGGACCGCTCCGTCACGGAGCTCGCCGACGAGCTGGGCGTCACCCAGTCCCGCATCAGCCAGCTGCGCACGGAGGCCCTCGGCCTGCTGCGCGACGGCATGAACGCGGGTCTCGACCCCGACATGCTGCAGGCCCCGAGCCGTCCGGAGGGGGTCGCCGAGCGGCGCCGCCAGAGCTACTTCGCCGCCGTCGCCGCCCGCGCGACGATGGCCCCGGCCGGCGTGCTGCCGACGCAGCGCGGCGCCGCCCCGCTGTCCGTCTACGACGAGGAGCGCGCGCTCGCCACGACGGTCTGACCGTCACCGGCGGCGCCCCGGCGCCGCCACCGCCCACCCCGCCCACCCCGTCCACCCCGTCCGCCGGCCACCGGGCCCCTGCCCGGTCGCTCACCCCTCGGCCCCGTCGCGACCCTTCGCGGCGGGGCCGAGGTGCGTCCGGGGACGACCGCGGGCCGGCGCCACCCGGGGCGCGGCGGTGGGCTGCCGGGCGAGCCGGCGGGCGACCAGGAGGCGACCAGGAGGCGACCGGCGGGCGACCGGCGGGCGACCCGCCGGTGACGGCGCCCGGCTCCGTGGTGCACACTGCGATCCCCGGCGGCTCTACCACGTCCGGGCGCTCTGAGCACCTGGAGCCGACGATGAGCCTCGCCGTGACGTCCTGGCCGACCCTCCCCGCCGCCCCGACCCGGCGGCGGCGCCCGCTCGAGCCCGGGCGCGCGGTGGCGGTGCGCCTCGGGGACGGCACGCCCGCCCGTGGCACCGTCGCGGTCCGCGTCGACGGCCTGGAGGCGCCCGTCTACTACGTCGCCCTCGAGGGCGGCACCGAGGTCCGCGTCCTCGACCACGAGGTGCGCGCGCTGCGGTCGGCGTCGACGACGACGCCCACGGCGGCCGTCCCGGCGCCGGCCCAGCTCCCGGTCCCGGCGCCGGCCCGTGCGGTCGCGACGTCCCCCGGGGCCGTCGCCCCGGTCTGACCCGCGCCGGCCCGGGCGCGCGGCCGCGCCGGGCTCAGACGCGCTCGGCCCCGCCGGGCGCCCACACCGCGTGGTCGGGCCTCTGCGACCGCGCGACCGCCTCGTCGAGGAACGGCACGAGGTCCGCGCACGCGCGGGCGGGGTCGGAGGCGAAGACGCGCCGGGCGTAGGCCAGGCGCTCCTCGCGGCGGCCGTCGCCGGCCAGGGCCGTGGCGAGCGTCGCGGCGAACGCCTCGGGCGCGAAGGGCGTGGTCGGCAGACCGGGCGGGACGAGCCCGAAGTCGGGCTCGAAGCTCTGGTGCTCCCCGAGCTCGACCGTCAGCACCGGGTTCCCGGTGAGGAGGAAGTCGAAGAGGATCGAGGAGTAGTCGGTGACGAGGGCGCCGAACCGGAACATCCAGGGGTAGACGTCGATCCCCGGGTCGAGGACGTGGAGCCGGTCCACCTGCAGCTCGGCGAGGGCCACGGGCAGGTACACGGGGTGCGGCTTGTAGACCATCGTCACGCCGTGCCGGGTGCCGAACTCGACCATCTGCTCGAGGAAGCGCCGCTCCGTCAGGGGCGTGGTCCGGCCGCGCTGCCACGTCGGCACCACGAGCACGGCCGGGTCGGGGGTCTGCAGCGCCGCCATGGTGCGCGCCGGCAGGTCCGCCCCGACGAGCTCCGTGGGGGTGGCGTCGCGCAGCAGCACCTCGTTGCGCGGCTGCCCCGCCCGCACGAGCTGCGGGACGCCGAAGACCTCGCGCCAGTAGGCGTCGAGGTCCGGGGAGGTCGACAGGACGGCGTCGACGGAGGAGCTCGCGACCCACGGGTCGCGCAGGGGCTCCTGCCGGGTGCCGAGGTGCGGCAGCAGCTGCAGCGTCAGGTGCTTGACGGACACCCCGTGCCACAGCTGGAGCTGCGTGGCGCCGGCCAGGGCGCCGCGGAACGCGAAGGACCCGCCGACGCTCTCGTGCGGGTTGACGGTGAAGACGGCGGCGGCCGCGTGCAGCAGGACGTCGATGCTCGCGTCAGGGTCGCGGTTCAGGTGCAGGTGGGGGAGCCCGTGCCGCTCGAGCGTGGCGGCCAGGTCGTCCTCGAGGGTGCACCACAGGACGTCGTAGCCCCGCGGCCGGGCCAGCGCGTGCAGGTAGAGGTACTTGCTGTTGTCCGCGAAGTGCCGGCGCCCGAAGAAGAGCACGAGGGGCCGCTTGCGCACGCGCCGGGACAGGTGCGCCAGGTCCTCCCCGAAGGCCCGCTGCTCCAGCCGCCCGAGGCGCTGGGCCACCCCCTCGACGACCTGCGCGAGCTCGTCCGCGGCCCGGGCGAGCTGGGACACCTGCGCCCCGACGGGCGCGTGCGGGGGGTTCTTCGGCACGGGGGTCCTCCGGGTCGGTGCCCTGCGGCGGCGCGCGGGTCCGGGTCGCCGACGGGCGCCCGCGCTCGCGCCGATGCTAGGGCGATCGGCCGCCCCCCGCGCTCAGACGCGGCCCCAGACCTCCTGCACGAGGTCGCCGAGGACCGCGTCGAGGACGCGGGCGCCCGCGCCCCGGGGGTCGGCGGGGACGGCCGGGCGGCGCAGGTCGCCGGTGGCGGCGCGGGCGAGGACGTCCCGCAGGCCGGCCTCGTCGAGGACGGACTCCACGTCCGCGCGCCAGTCCGCCTCGGCGCCGGCACCGGCGTAGCCCGCGTGCTGCAGGTGGACCGCGGGCCGCCCGAGCTCGAGGAACTCGGGCACGAGGGACGACAGGTCCGAGACGAGCACGTCCGCCACGTGCAGCGCGGTGCGGTAGTCGCGGTCCTCGTCGAGGTGCACGTTCGGCAGGGCGGCGCAGGCGGCGCGGAAGCGGGCGACGGCGGCGGCCCCCTGCGGGCCCGAGGCGGCGAGGTCGGGCAGCAGCCGGAAGTGCGGCCGCACGACGACGCCGAGGTCGGGGCGCGAAGCGGCCTCGTCGAGGACGGTGCCGACGTGGAGCAGGAACGTCGACCAGCCGCCCGGGCCGACGGAGAAGTGGGGGTTCCACAGCACGGTGCGGGCGAACCGCCACCGCGTGGTCCAGCCGTCGGCCGGCGGCACGTGCTCGAGCAGCCACTCGCCCTTCACCGAGCCCAGCGCGCGCACGTGCCCCGCCCCGGCGCGGCAGTGGCGCGCGAACATCTCCCGCTGCGACGCGGAGGCGGCGAACACGCGCCACGCGACGTTGTGCATCGGGGTGTTGTACTGCCGCAGCACCTCCGTGGGGCTGCCGCTGATGTTGCGGGCGTAGGGGGAGTAGGCGATGCGCACCCCGGCGGCCAGCAGGTCCGTCAGGTGCAGCCCCGCGGGCCGGAACTCGTCGTAGGGGTCGACGAGGAGCGCGACGTCGGCGGTGCCGACGGCCGCCACCCCCTCCTCGGGGCCCACGTGGCGCACGCCGGCGGCGTCGAGGAACGCGGCGGTCTCGCCGGGGACGCGGCTCTGGACGCTGTCGAGGGCGACGACGACGGGTTCGACGCGCGGGTGGCGCTGCGCGGCGGCGACGACCGTGGCCAGCGCGCCCCAGGTGTCGAGGTGCTGGACGGGCACGAGGAGGCGCACGGGCGCCGGGCCCTCGGCGCGGCGGCGCTCGTCGGCGGCGTCCCGCGCGGCCAGCACGGCGGGCGGCAGGGCGGGGGCGGCGGAGGCCGTCCCCGTGACGGGCGTGGCGGGCGCCGCGGGCGTGCGGTCCTCCTGCAGCGTCTGCGCGGTCGCCGTCAGGAGCGCGACGGCGCGCGCCACCGCAGCGGGGTCGCCGTGGGCGACGACGCGGACGGTGGCGTCGAGGGCCCTGGCCTCGTCGGGGCCCACGAGCTCGAGCGGGGGCAGGGCCTCCAGGCGCGGCACGAGCTCGAGGAGCCGCGCCACGAGGGCAACGCCGTCGTCCTCCACGGGCTCGCGGTCGAGGACGAGGGCGAGGTGCGCCCCGGCGTCGGGGCCGAAGAGCTGCGCGGCCGCGGCGAGGACCACGTCCGCGCCCGGGGCGTCGAGGCCGCGGCCGAGGTCGAGCGCGAGCGTGACGGCGGGACGGGCGGGGGCCGGCGCGGTGGTGGTCATGCTCACCCGATCGGCCGAACGGGCGTCGACCTGAAGGGTGACGGAGGTCCCGTCGTCACCGCGCCCGCCAGGGGGCGGGGCGGGCGCGGGCCGCGGCTCAGGCGACCAGGTCCTGCTTGATGCGGGTCGTCGAGATGCCGGGCGTGCGGGGCAGGTAGACGACGTCGCAGAGGGCGCGCAGCTCGTCGAAGCGGCCGACCCAGTCGTCGCCCATGACGAGGACGTCGACCCCGAGGCGGACGACGTCGTGGGCCTTCTGCTCCCAGCGGTGCTCGGGCACCACGCGGTCGACGCAGCGCAGGGCCGCGACCATGGCGGCGCGCTCGGACCAGGGGAAGTAGGCGCCCTTGCCCTTCGTGGCGTTGAACTCGTCCGTGGAGACGGCCACGACGAGCTCGTCGCCGAGCGCCCGGGCGCGGGACAGCAGCGAGACGTGCCCGACGTGCAGCAGGTCGAAGGTGCCGTAGGTCATCACTCGCACGGTCATGTCGTCCCCCGGGGTCGGCGCGGTGCCCCGCACGGTGCGGTCCCCCTCCCCATCGGCGGGGACCCGGCCGACCTGAGCCGCGGGGGCCGGTCACCCGGACGGGCTCAGGTCCACCACCCGTCCGGCCGATGGTCCGAGGAGACCGTCCCTGCAGCCGCTGCAGGTCCCCGACCCCGCCGGAGGCAGCACCATGGCCCGCCCGCCCCGTACCGCGCCGCCCCTCCCCCCGACGCCCCTCCCCCCGACGACCGGCCTCCCGACGGTCAGCGCCGTCCTCGTCGTCAAGGACGAGGAGGCCGTGCTCCGCGCGTGCCTGGAGGCGCTGGCGTGGGCCGACGAGGTCGTCGTCTACGACACGGGCTCCTCCGACGGGACGCTCGCGATCGCGCACGAGCTCGCCGACCGGGTCGTCGAGGGGTACTGGGACGACGACTTCGGGGCGGCGCGCAACCGTGCCCTCGCGCACGCGACGGGGGAGTGGGTGCTCTCCGTCGACGCCGACGAGGTGTTCTCCGGCGACCCCGCCCGCGTCCGCCGCCAGCTCGCGCGCTCCACGGCCGGCCTGCGCACGCTCATGCTGCTCGACGAGCGGGGGCACGTCGACGGGGCGGACATCGCGCTGCCGCGCCTGTTCCGCCGCACGGCCTACCGCTGGGTCGGCGCGCTGCACGAGTCGCCGGTGCCGCTGCCCGGGTCGGGGACGGCGGACGTCTCCCAGCCGCTGCCCGGGGTCGGCGTCCGGCACTCCGGCTACCGCCAGGACGTGCTCGTCAGCCGCGACAAGGTGGCCCGCAACGTCGCCATCAGCCGGGCGGAGCTCGAGGACGGCCTCGCGGCCGGCGTCACGGGGCCGCGCCTCGCGCAGCTGCACGTCAACCTGGCCCGCTCGCTCGTCCTCACGGGCCGCCACGCGGAGGTCCTCGAGCACGCTGGGCGCGCGCTGGACGCCGGCGCCGCCGGCTACCCGCTCACGGTCCTGGCCCAGGCGGCGATCATGGCCGCGGCCGCGCTCCCCGACGAGGACGCGGTCGACCGCTGGCTCGACGTCTGGGAGGGCGCGACGGCGCAGGCGGCGTTCCCGCTGCGCACGCGGGCGCTCGTGGCCCGGCGGCGCGACCGGCCCGGGACGGCCGTCGAGGTCCTCGAGCGCATGCCCACCGTCACCGTCGGCGACGCCGGCGCCCGCGTCGACCGGCGCGACCTCGCCGACGTCGCCGTGTGGGCGTACGCCGCGCTCGGCCGCCCGCGGGACGCCCAGCGCGTGGCGCTCGAGGCGGTGGAGACCGGTCGCGTGGTCGGCCGGCCGGGCGAGCTGCTCGCGGCCGTGGGGGAGCGCACGGTGGCGACGCTCGTCGCCCGCGTCCCCGACGAGGCGTGGGTGCGCTGGGCCGCGGCGTGCGCGGCCGACGGCTCGCCGGGTGCCCGAGCCTTCCTCGCCGCCATGCAGGCGCACCGGCCCACGAGCGGTGCCGTCCTGCAGGCCGCCGCCGTCCTCGCGCCCGAGATGGACCTGGAGGAGGCCGTCGCGTGGTCGGCGCACCTGCGCCGCGCCGGCGTCCCGGACGGGTGCCCCCTCGTCGTGCTCGCGGCCGACCCCGGCGCCCCGGTGCGCGACCGCGCCCTCGCCGGCGCCCTCGCCTGGGACGTCTACCGGGACGAGCGCGCCCTCGCCGCCCTCGAGGGGGCGCTTGCCCTCGTCGCGCCCGGCGACGCCCCCGCGCTGGCCGCGGAGCTCGAGCTCGTGGCGCCCGGCCTCGTGTCGGCGGGCGCATAGAAAAAAACTTCGGCCCGGGGCTCAAGCCGAGCCCCCCGGGACCGATGAGAAGGGTGTGCCCACGGAAGGGCCGCCCGACCCCGTCAAGGAAGAGGAATTCGATCATGGGTCTGTCTGTCAACACCAACGTCGCCGCTCTCAACGCCTACCGGAACCTCTCCAGCACGCAGGGCTCGCTGAGCTCCTCGCTCGAGAAGCTCTCCTCGGGCCTCCGCATCAACCGTGCGGCGGACGACGCGGCCGGTCTGTCGATCTCCCAGGGCCTCACCTCCCAGATCAACGGGACGAAGCAGGCCGTCCGCAACGCGCAGGACGGCATCTCCGTCGTCCAGACCGCTGAGGGTGCCCTCACGGAGACGCACTCGATCCTCCAGCGGATGCGCACCCTGTCGGTGCAGGCCGCGAACGACGGTGGCCTGTCCACCGCCGCGAAGGGCAACATCAAGGACGAGATGGACCAGCTCTCCACGGAGCTGACCCGCATCTCGGCCACGACGCAGTTCAACGGCACGAGCCTGCTGAACGGCTCCTACAAGGGTACGTTCCAGGTCGGCGCCAACACCGGCACGGACAACCAGATCGTCGTCACGCTCGCCTCGGGCGTGTCCGCCGCGGGCCTCGGCCTGTCCTCGGTCGACGTCACCGCCTCCGGTGGTGCCACGGCCGCGATCACGGCGATCGACTCCGCCATCGGCCAGGTCTCCAAGATCCGGTCGTCGCTCGGTGCCGTGCAGAACCGCTTCGACCACACCATCAACAACCTGAACGTCGCGGCGGAGAACCTCACCGCGTCGAACAGCCGGATCCAGGACACCGACATGGCCTCGGAGATGGTGAACTTCACGCGGTCCCAGATCCTGTCGCAGGCCGGCACCTCCATGCTGGCGCAGGCGAAGTCGCTCCCCCAGAGCGTGCTCTCGCTGCTGCAGGGCTGATCCCGACCGGGCCGGCGGCCTCGTGCCGCCGGCCCGGGCGCAGCACCCCACGACGGGCGGCGGGCGGAGCTTCCGCCCGCCGCCCGTCGTGCATCCGGACCCGTACGACCCCTGACTGACCACCGGAGGACCCCATGGCGAGCGTCGGCAGCAGCACCTCGAGCAGCACCCTGCAGATCAGCGGGCTCGTCTCCGGCATGGACACCGCGGCGCTCGTCGACAGCCTCATCGCCGTCGAGAAGCAGCAGCAGACGCTGCTGGCCACGAAGCAGTCGACCGCCTCGGGCGTCTCCGGCGCGCTGAAGTCCCTCAACACGAAGACCGCGTCCCTCAAGGACGCCGCCGACGCCGCCGCGAAGGCGACGTCGTGGCAGAGGACGTCGGCGACCAGCAGCGCGACCTCGGTCACCGCCGTCACCTCCTTCGCCGCCCCGTCCACCGTGTCGTTCACGGTCGACCGGCTCGCCTCCGCGCAGTCCTCCCTCACGCAGCTGCCGGCCGCGTCGGCCATGTCGACGCCGCCGCGCTTCACCGTCACGAACACGCTGACCGGGGTGCCCACCACCGTGACGGCGACGAGCGGCTCGCTCGCCGACGTCCTGTCCGCCCTCGGCGGCACCTCCGCCGGCCTGCACGCGTCGGCGATCAACCTGGGCACGAACGCCGCGCCCTCCTACAGCCTCCAGCTCACGAGCGCGACCGCCGGTGCCGCCGGCGCGTTCACGGTGAGCTACGAGGGCGCCGACGGCGAGCCCGTCGCCATGGCCCTCACGCAGGTCGGCGCCGCCGCCGACGCGCAGATCACGCTGTTCCCCGGCACGACCGCCGCGAAGCCGGTGACGAGCGCGACGAACACCTTCTCCGGCCTCATGTCGGGCGTCGACGTCACGGTGAGCAAGGTCGAGACGACCCCGGTGACCCTCGCGGTCGGCTCCGACGACAAGGCGCGCACGAAGCTCGCCACCGACCTCGTCAGCAACCTCAACCTCGTGCTCGGCGAGATCACGGCGCAGACCGCGTCGAAGACCTCGACCGCCTCCGACGGCGGCAGCCTCGTCAAGGGCGGGGTGCTCACGAGCAGCTCCGCGGTCCGTGCGCTGAAGCAGGCGATGCTCGGCACGGCGTCCACCACGACCGCCGGCGGCTCCGTCGCGCAGCTCGGGCTGTCGCTGGAGAAGGACGGCACGTTCAAGCTCGACGAGGCCGCGTTCGCCTCCGCGCTGGCGAAGGACCCCAAGAAGGTCGAGGCGGTCCTCGCCGGCTTCGCGAAGGCCGTCGCGGGCGTCGCGGACTCCGCGAGCAACGCCTCCACCGGCACGCTCAGCCTGGAGGTGAAGGCGCAGGAGTCGCTCGTGCGCGACCTCGGCGAGCGCGTCAGCGCCTGGGACGACCGCCTGGCGCTGCGCCGGTCGGCGCTCGAGAAGCAGTACGCCGCGCTCGAGGTGTCCCTGTCCAAGCTCCAGTCGCAGTCCACGTGGCTCGCGGGGCAGCTGTCCAGCCTGTCGAGCAACGGCAACTGACACCCGTCCCCCGTTCAAGCACCGGCCGCCGAAGGACGATAGAGACCTCATGTACGACGTGCGCTCGCGCTACAAGGCCGACAGCATCACCACGGCCGGACCGGCCAAGCTCCTGACGATGCTCTACGACCGCCTGCTGCTCGACCTCGACCGCGGGGAGGCCGCGCTCCGGCTCGCCGACCGCGGCGCCGCCTCGCGGCACCTGTGCCACGCGCAGGACATCGTCGCCGAGCTCATGGGCAGCCTGGACACGCGGGAGTGGGAGGCCGGCGCGCAGCTCATGTCCGTGTACGCCTTCCTGTTCGACGAGCTCGTCCAGGCCAACGTCCGGGCGGACGCCGACCGCGTCGTCGCGTGCCGGGGCCTCGTCGCCCCGCTCGCCGCCGCCTGGCACGAGGCCGCCGCCACCATCGCGCGGACCTCCGTCCCCACCCCCCGCCCGGCGCCCGCCGCCGAGCAGGGCGTCGCGACGAGCGGCCTCGGCCTGCTCGGCGTCGGCTGACGTGGCCGCCCCCGAGCGCACCGGCGTGCCGGGGGCGCCCCCCGTCCTCCTGCCCACCCCGCGCCCGGCCGGTGACGAGGACCGCTTCCACGCCGCCTGGCGCGCCGCCCTCGACGAGCTCGAGCTCGACGTCGCCGAGGCCGAGCGGCTGCTCGACGAGGCGCACCGCGCGGCGGAGGCCCCCGCCCCGGTCGTCGGCGCGTGGCTGCCGCCGCTCGGCCTGGGCCCGCTGCCGCGCCCGCTGCTCGAGCGCGCGACGGCCCTCGTCGAGCGGCAGTCCGCCGCCGCCCGCCGGATGGTCGAGGCCATCGGCCGCGGCCGCCGGCACGCCGCCGCCGCCGAGGCGATGCGCGTGGGCGTCCCCGCCGGACCCGTGTACGTGGACTCCGTGGACTGAGGGCGGCGCTGCGCGCACCGCCGCGCACGGCAGCACCCGCAGCACGGCCGCACGGCAGCACGGCAGCACCGCAGCACCCCAGCACCCCGAACGGCCCGCGTCGCACCCGGCGCGGGCCGTTCGTCGTCCCCGGGGGAGGGCCCCCCGGCGCGAGCCCCCACGGGTGCGCCGGCGACACGCCGGTGCCGGCGGGAGGACCACCCGTCCGGGGAAAGAGGTCACCCGTTCACCCTCATGCCGGGGGTGACGTCGGCCGATACCCCTCACGAGCGACGGATCGCTCGTGCTCGGAGGCCACGGATCGGCCGACCCTCACTCGTCGAGATCGACAAGGGGCTCCCTGTCCATGGGACTGTTCGATTCCGTCAGCAACGTCGCGCTCAGCAGCGCGCTCGACGGCCTCGCGCTGCGCCAGCGCGTCATCGCCGACAACATCGCGAACATCCAGACGCCGGGCTACCGCGCCCAGCGCGTGGCGTTCGAGGACTCGCTGGCCACCGCGGTGCGCCGCGGCTCCGGCGCGGTCACCGCGTCCGTGGCGCGCTCGCTGGAGCCCACGCGCGAGGACGGCAACAACGTCAACCTCGACACGGAGACCGTGTCCAACGTCGACACGCAGCTGCGCTACCAGCTCGCGACGCAGGCCGCCTCGGGCCAGTTCTCCGCCCTCCGCACCGCGATGCGGACGAGCTGATGACGATCTTCGGCGCCATCGGGGTGGCGGGCAGCGGTCTGACCGTGCACCGCAAGTGGCTGGACGCCCTCTCCGACAACATCTCGAACGCCAACACCGTGACCTCCACGTCCGAGGACGCGTACCGCCAGCGGTTCGTCGTCGCGCAGGAGATCACCACGGGGGAGGGCGGCGTGCAGGTCAAGGGCGTGGAGTTCGGCTCCGCCGAGGGCCGCATGGTCTACGACCCCGACCACCCCCTCGCCGACGAGGGCGGCTACGTGAAGTACCCGGACGTCGACATGGCGAGCCAGATGAGCCAGCTGATCATGGCCCAGCGCGGCTACCAGGCGAGCGCCGCGGTCATCGACCGGGCGAAGCAGCAGTACGAGGCCGCACTCCAGATCGGACGCATGTGATGAGCATCCTCCCCGGCATCGAGGCGGTCGGCGGCGTCAGCGCCACCGGCTACCTGTCCGCCGCCGACGCCGTCGGCTCCGCCACCGCGGCCGGCCCCCTGGACGGCGCGGGCGCGGCCGGCGCGACGGGCGGCGTCTCCGGCGCCTCCTTCGTGCAGGCGCTCGAGAGCGTCCAGGGCCTGCAGTCGACGTCCGCCGACCTCGCGGTCAAGGCCGTGACCGGCGACCTCTCCGACGTGCACGACTACACGATCGCCTCCGCCCAGGCCGCCACGGCCCTCGAGCTCACGGCCGCCGTGCGCAACAAGGCCGTCGAGGCGTTCACCGAGATCATGAGGATGCAGGCCTGATGGCTGCCATGAAGTCCGCGCTCGGCCGCCTCGGCGGGGCCGTCGGCCAGTTCTCCCTCGCGCAGCGCACGCTCGCGATCATCGGCGTCGCCGTCCTCGCCCTCGGCGGCTCCGCCCTCTACGGCTACCTGTCGAAGCCGACGATGGGCCCGCTGTTCTCCGGCGTCTCGCCCGAGGACGCCAGCGCCATCACCGACGTGCTCACCGCGGACGGCGTGGCCTACGAGCTCGCCGACGGCGGCACGACGATCCTCGTCCCGACGGGCTCCATCTACGCCGAGCGCATCAAGGTCGCCGCGGCGGGCCTGCCGGCCGACGCCTCGGGCGACGGGTACTCCCTGCTCGACACGATGTCGATGACCTCGTCGGACTTCCAGCAGAAGACGACCTACCAGCGGGCCCTGCAGGGCGAGCTGGCCAAGACGATCGAGTCCATGACGGGCGTCGAGACGGCGTCGGTGAAGCTGGCGATCCCGGAGGAGACGGTCTTCGTCGAGTCCAAGGGCACGCCGACCGCGTCGGTCTTCGTCCGCACGGCCGCCGGCCGCCAGCTCACCGACGACCAGGTGCAGGCGGTCGTCCACCTCGTCTCCGCCGGCATCGAGGGCATGGACCCGCTCGACGTGTCCGTCGTCGACGCGGAGGGCACCGTCCTGTCCGCCGTCGGCACGGGTGTCACGGGCTCGGGGTCCGCCCAGTCCTCCGACTACGAGACGAAGGTCGCCGCCTCCGTGCAGGCGATGCTCGACCAGGTGCTCGGCGCCGGCCGCTCGGCCGTCACGGTCACCGCCGAGGTCGACTCCGCCACGAGCGAGACCACCACGGAGACGTTCACCCAGACCCCCGACGTCGGCCCCCTGGCCTCCTCCACCACGGAGGAGACCTACACGGGCACCGGCGGCGCGGGCGCCACGGGCGTCCTCGGCCCCGACAACATCGCCGTCCCGAACGGCGCGGCGGCCGGGGGGACCGGCGACTACCGCTCGGCGACCGAGGACGTCACCAACGCGGTCAACAAGACGACGGAGCGCACGAGCAGCCCCGCCGGCGCGGTCGCCCGCCAGTCCGTCGCCGTGGTCGTCGACTCCACGGTGGCGGCGGGCATCGACCTGGCCAACCTCCAGACGACGATCGCCGCCGCGGCGGGCATCGACACCACCCGCGGCGACACCCTCGCGGTGCAGCAGATGGCGTTCGACACGACGTCCGCCGAGGCCGCCGAGAAGGCGCTCGCCGCCGCCGACGCCGCCGCGGCGAAGGAGGCGCAGGGCGAGCTCGTCCAGCAGGGCGCGATCGGGGGCGCGGTCCTCCTGGCCGTCGTCGTCGCGATCGTCCTGGCCGCCCGCCGGGGCAAGAAGGCCAAGCGCGAGGCGCTCGACCTCGGGGAGCTCGACACGCGCCGCGAGGAGGCCGAGCGCGCCGCGCTCGAGGCCCTGGCGGCCGAGGACCGGCCCGCCCTCACCGCCCGTCCCGACGGCGACGACGACGACCCGACGGCCCAGCGCCGCCAGGAGATCACCGACCTGGCCGACGAGAACCCGGCCGAGATGGCCGAGCTGCTCCGCGGCTGGCTGAACGAGCCCGCCACCTCCGGATCGAGGCGCCGCTGATGACGGTCACCACCACCCTGTCGGGGTCGCAGAAGGCCGCGATGCTGCTCCTGCAGCTCGGCAAGGACCGCGCCGCGAAGGTCATGGCGCGCATGGACACCGCGGAGATCGAGGAGCTGACCGCCGAGATCCTGCGGCTCGAGCGGGTCGACCAGACCCTCGCGGACCAGGTCGTCGACGAGTTCTACGACTTCTCCGCGGCCGGCCCGGGCGTCGGCGGCGGGCTGGGCCTGGCCCAGCAGCTCCTCGAGGGCGCCATCGGACGCGAGCAGGCCGGCGAGATGATGCTCCGCCTGCAGGCGACGATGGCCCCGCAGCCCTTCGAGTTCCTGCTCCAGGCCGACGCCCGCCAGGTGCTCTCCCTCCTCGACGGGGAGCACCCGCAGACCGTCGCCCTCGTGCTGGCGCACCTGCGCCCCGAGATGGCCTCGGGCATCCTCGGCGCGCTCGAGCCGTCGCTCCAGGCGGACGTCGCCCACCGGATCGCGCTCATGGAGCGGGCCATGCCCGACGTCGTCGCGGTCATCGCCGAGGTGCTGCAGCGCAAGGCCTCGGCCGTGCTGGCGCCGAAGGAGATGGCGGCGGTCGGCGGCGTCCAGCCGCTCGTCGAGATCATCAACCGCGCCGGCCCCAGCGCCGAGAAGGTCATCCTCGAGGGCCTCAAGACCCGCGACGAGGGCCTGGCCGACCAGGTGCGCGCGCTCATGTTCGTCTTCGCGGACATCACGCTGCTGGACGACCGCGCGATGCAGCTCGTGCTGCGCCAGGTCGAGACGTCCTCGCTGTCCGTCGCCCTCAAGGGCACGGCCGAGGAGGTCCGCGACAAGGTGCTGCGGAACCTGTCGGAGCGGGCGCGCGAGAACCTCCTGGAGGAGATCGAGCTGCTCGGCCCCACCCGCATGTCGCAGGTGGAGGAGGCCCGTGCGGCCGTCGTCCAGGTCATCCGCGGCCTGGAGGAGAGCGGCCAGATCGTCATCAGCCGCGAGGGGGAGGACGACTTTGTCTGACCGGGCCTTCGTCGCCACGCCGCTCGGCGCGCTGCCCCGCCAGGGGTCCGCGCCGGCCGTCGAGGGCACGACGACGAGCGGGCGGTTCGCGCCCGACCCTGCCGGGCGCGTCCCCGGGCCGGGCACCACGGGCACCACGGGCGCCACGGGCGCCGCCGACGTGCGGGCCTTCGAGGCCGTCGCCGTGGCCGTGCCGTCCGCGCCCGACGCGGGCTCCCGCGCCTCCGGGTTCGCGGCGGGCTACGCCGCCGGCGCCCGCGAGGCGGCCCGCGTCGCCGAGGCGGAGGGCGCGCTCCTGCGGGCCCGGGTCGCCGAGCGCGAGGCCGCGCGCGACG
>NZ_RWJX01000059.1 GCF_004123805.1 Cellulomonas endophytica
ACCCCCGGTGCGCCCGGCGCCGCCGGGCGCACCCCCGGTGCGCCCGGCGCCGCCGGAGCGCCGGGAGCGGGTGCCCCCCGCGCCGGGCGCACGGGCCCGCGCGTGGCGTCGGGCCTGCCGTGGATCCTGCCCTCCGTGGCGCTCGTCGTGGGCGTCGTCTACTTCGCCCTGGGCTACACGGGCTGGGTCTCGACCCTCGACTGGAACGGCTTCATCCTCTCGGAGCCCGAGCCCGTCGGCGGGGCGAACTACGTCCAGATGGTCGGCGACCCGGTGTTCTGGGGCGCGCTGGGGCGCACGGGGGTCTTCTTCGTCGTGACGTTCACGGTGCAGACGGTGCTCGGGTTCGTCTTCGCGGCGCTCATGCACTCGGGGCTGCGGTTCCGCACCCTCTACAAGGTGCTCGTCTTCCTGCCGACGGTGCTCGCGCCGGCCATCATGGCGCCCGTCTTCCGGCAGGTCTTCGACGCCGACGGGCAGCTCAACACCGCGCTGCGGGCGGTGGGGCTGGACGCCCTCGCCCGGCCCTGGCTGGCGGAGGGCGGCACCGCCCTCGCCGTCGTCATGGCGGTGACGGTCTGGCAGTGGACCGGGCTGACCTTCATCCTCTTCTACGCCGCCATGAGCCAGATCGACACGGAGGTGCTCGAGGCCGCCCGCATCGACGGCGCCGGGAACCTGCGCACCCTGCGCGCCATCGTCTGGCCCATGGTCCGCGGCACCACCGCGGCGCTCGCGCTCCTGGGGCTCATCGGCGCGCTCAAGACCTTCGACGTGCCGTACCTCGTGACGAAGGGCGGGCCCAACCACGCCACGGAGTTCCTGGGCACCCTCGTCTACTCGACGATGGTCCAGGAGAAGCACTTCGGCTACGCCGCCGCGATCTCGGTCGCGCTGCTCGTCCTCGCCGTGGCCGGCGGCGTCCTCATGACCCTGCGCGCCCGTCGCCCCGAGAGGGGCTGACCCGTGTTCGAGGCCCGCACCCCCGCCGCCCGGCTCGGCCTCCAGCTCCTGGCGGTCGTGCTCGTCGTCCCCTTCGTCCTGCCCCTCGTCGCGATGGTGCAGGGCTCCCTCGCCGGCGCCGGCCTGGGCAACTACGCCAAGGTCTTCGCCACGGGCGTCGTGGGGACCTACTTCCGCAACAGCGTCGTCCTCGCCGCCGCGACGATCGCGCTCGTCTACGTCACGACGATGCTCGCCGCCTTCGGCTTCGCGAAGCTGCGGATCGCCGGCCGCGAGGTCTGGTTCTGGGTGCTCGTCCTGGCCCTGACGATGCCGGAGGCCGTGCTCCTCACGCCGCTGTTCGTCACCGCGTCGACGTTCGACGTCTACAACCAGCCGATCGCGGTGATCCTGCCGCTCGCCGCCCTCCAGGTGCCCTTCACCGTGATGCTCGCCCGGACGTTCTTCGCCGGGATCCCGAGCGAGCTCATGGAGGCCGGCCGCGTCGACGGCGCGAGCATCGTGCAGGTCTTCTGGCGGATCGTGCTGCCGCTGACGCGCCCCATCGCCGCGGCGATCGTCGTGCTCACGCTCATCAACGCGTGGAACGCCTACCTGCTCCCGCTGCTCATGCTCAACGACCCCGGCCAGCAGGTCGTCACCCTGCTCCCGTCGTTCTTCACGAGCCAGTACACGAACGACCAGACGGGCGTGCTCGCCGCCGCGGTCATCACCGCGGTGCCCGAGGTCGTCGCCTACCTGTGCCTGCAGAAGTACTTCGAGCGCGGCCTCGCGGCCGGCGCGCTGAAGTGACCCGTCCCCCGAGAGGAACCACCGCCGTGCCCACCGCCGTGCCCACCCCCGTGCCCGCACCCACGAGCTTCGCCGTCGTCGGCACCGGCTGGCGGTCGGAGTTCTTCCTCCGCCTCGCGCAGGCCGCACCCGAGCGCCTGCGCGTCACCGCCGTCGTCGCCCGGACCCCCGCGGCGGCCGAGCGCGTCGCCGCCCGCTGGGACGTCCGCACCGTCGCCACCGTCGACGAGGCCCTGGCCGACCGGCCCGACTTCGTCGTCGCGTCCGTGTCCTGGGCCTCCATGCCCGAGGTGACCCGCCACCTCGTCGCGGCGGGCGTGCGCACGCTCGCCGAGACGCCGCCGGCCCCCGACCTCGCGGGCCTGCGCCGGCTCTGGGACGACGTCGGCGGCTCGGGGCTCGTGCAGGTGGCCGAGCAGTACACCCTCATGCCCGGGCACGCGGCCCGCCTCGCGGTGGTGCGCGCCGGCACCATCGGCCAGGTGACGGGCGTCGAGGTGGCCTCGACCCACCTGTACCACGCGACCTCGCTCGTGCGCGGCTTCCTCGGCGTGGGTTTCGAGGAGGCGGTGGTGAACGCGCGGACGTTCGTCGCGCCCCTCGTCGACCCCCTCACCTTCGACGGCTGGGTGCCGGACCCGCAGCCGCGGCCGGCCACGACGACCCTGGCGACGCTGGACTTCGGCGACGGGCGGACCGGGCTCTACGACTTCGTCGACAACCAGTGGTGGAACCCCCTGCGGGCCCGCCGGATCGTCGTGCGCGGCTCCCACGGGGAGGTCGTCGACGACACGGTCACGCGCCTCACGCCCGACGGGGTCGTCACGTCCCCGGTGGCCTACCGGCGGACGGGCGTCGACATGAACCTCGAGGGCAACGACGTCACGCACGCCTCGTTCGACGGCCGCGTCGTCTGGCGCAACGCCTGGGCGGGCACGCGGTTCTCCGAGGACGACCTCGCGGTGGCGGACCTCCTCGAGGCCACGGGCGCGTGGGCGCGCGACGAGGGCCCCGGCCCGTACGGCCTGGCGGAGGCGTGCCAGGACCACGCGCTGGGGCTGGCGATCGAGGAGTCCGCGCGCACCGGCCAGGACGTGCGCGTCGCGAAGGAGGTGTGGGCCTCGTGACGACGACCACCGGGGCGCCGGCCGGGTCGACCACCGGGGCGACCACCGGGGCGGGCCGCGGCCTGCTCGCGGGGCGGCTCGCCGTGGTGACGGGCGCGAGCGCCGGCATCGGCTTCGCGATCGCCCGGCGGTTCGTCGCCGAGGGCGCGGACGTGGTCCTCACCGGCCGCCGCGCCGACCGGCTCGAGGCCGCCCGGGCGGCCCTGGGGGAGCGGGCCACCGCCGTCGTCGGCGACGCCGCCTCCCTCGAGGACCTCGACCGCCTCGTCGAGGCGGTCGCCGCGACGGGCCGGCCCCTCGACGTGCTCGTCGCGAACGCCGGCGGCGGCTCCGAGGCGCCCCTGCCGCAGATGACCGCCGAGCTCTTCCACGCGGTGGCCGACCTCAACGTGCGCGGGTCGTTCTTCACCGTGCAGAAGGCGCTGCCGCACCTGCGCGACGGGGCCGCCGTCGTCCTGCTGGGGTCGATCTCCGGCTCCAACGGCGACCCGACGCACGGCGTGTACAACGCGAGCAAGGCCGCCGTCCGCTCCTTCGCCCGCACGATGACCTCCGAGCTGCGCGACCGCCGGATCCGCGTGAACGCGCTGTCGCCCGGGCCCACGATGTCCGAGGGGTTCTCCGACTTCGTCGGGCACGGCGAGGAGACCCTGCGCCGCATCGAGGCCATGGTGCCGCTGGGCCGCGTCGGGCACGTCGACGAGGTGGCCGCGGCGGCCCTGTTCCTGGCGTCCGACGAGAGCAGCTTCGTCGCCGGGGCGGAGCTCGTCGTCGACGGCGGCATGAGCCAGGTCTGACGTCCCACACCCCCTGAGTCCCGAGAGAGTGGTCGCACCCATGCAGCACGCAGCACTGACCGTCGCCGAGCCCCTGCGGCACCGGCTCCGCCGCACCGAGGTCGTCGTCCGCGACGCCGCGGGCCGGCCCCTGGCGGACGCGGAGGTCGTCGTCGAGCAGACGGCGCACGCCTTCGGGTTCGGCAACATCGGCTTCGACCTCATCCCCTTCGCCAACGGGGAGACCGAGGCCGTCCCGGACAACCCCTTCGGCGGCGCCCACCCGTCCCAGGGTGCGCTCCTGGCCGAGCTGTGGACCGGCCTGTTCAACCTCTCGACGCTGCCCTTCTACTGGGCGGCCTTCGAGCCCGAGCGCGGCCGCCCCGACACCCGGCGCCTCCTGCGGACGGCGGAGTGGTTCGTCGAGCGGGGGGTGCGCGTCAAGGGGCACCCCCTGGCCTGGCACACGCTGGCCCCGCAGTGGCTGCTGGACCTGCCCGCGGACGAGGTCGAGGCCGCCCTGCGCGGGCGCATCCTGCGCGAGACGCGCGACTTCGCCGGCGTGGTGGACCTGTGGGACGCCATCAACGAGGTCGTCATCATGCCGGTCTTCGACAAGGAGGAGAACGGCCTGACGCGGCTGTGCCAGGAGCTCGGGCAGGTCGACACCGTGCGCCTGGCGTTCGAGACGGCGCGCGAGGGCAACCCGGGCATCAGCCTGCTGCTCAACGACTTCAACATGTCGCCCGCGTACGAGCGGCTGATCGAGGAGTGCCTGGACGCCGGCATCCGGATCGACGCGCTCGGCCTCCAGAGCCACATGCACCAGGGCTACTGGGGCGAGGAGAGGACGCGGGACGTGCTGGAGCGGTTCAGCCGGTTCGGGCTGCCGCTGCACTTCACGGAGACGACGCTCGTGTCCGGCCACCTCATGCCGCCCGAGATCGACGACCTCAACGACTACCGGGTCCCGGAGTGGCCGACGACGCCCGAGGGCGAGGAGCGGCAGGCCGAGGAGATGGTGCGGCACTACACGACGCTGCTGTCCCACCCGCAGGTCGACGCCGTCACGTACTGGGGGCTGACCGACGCCGGGTCCTGGCTCGGCGCGCCCGTCGGGCTCGTCCGCGCCGACGGCACGACGAAGCCGTCGTACGACGCGCTGCACGGCCTGGTGAAGGGCGACTGGTGGCTCGCGCCGACGACCGTGCGCACCGACGCGGAGGGGCGGGTCGCGGTCGAGGGCTTCGCGGGGACCTACCGCGTCACGGGCGGCGGCACGAGCACGGACGTCACGGTCGGCGACGCCGAGAGTGCCGAGGGTGCCGCCGGTGCCGCGGCTGCCGATGGGGCGGTGGCGGCATGAGCGCCGCGACCCCGGGCCGCTCGGCCACCCCGGCCGCCGGGTCCCCGGCCCGGCCGCCGATGGCCCACCCCGTGCCGCTCGCGCGGCTCCTGCAGGTCGCGATCGTCGTCGAGGACGTCGAGGCGGCGCTGGACCACTGGTGCCGGCTGCTCGACGTCGAGCGCCCCGAGGTGCGCGTCTCGTCGAAGGAGCCGAACCCCGACGAGACGTACCGCGGGGACACGGCCGCCTACAGCCTCAAGCTCGCCGTGATCGAGTGCCCCGAGCGCGGCCTCGTGCTGGAGCTGCAGGAGCCGGACGAGAACCCCTCGACGTTCCGCGAGTTCCTCACCGCGCACGGCCCGGGCGTGCACCACCTCGGCTTCGTGGTGGGCGACGAGCGGGACGCCGTGGTCGAGGAGCTCCAGGCGGAGGGCTACGCGCTGCGGACCGTGGGGTTCTACCCCGGCGGCTCGTGGACCGTCGTCGACGCGGAGGCCCGGCTCGGCGTGAACCTCAACATCAAGCCGCGCCCCTGACCGGCGTGACGCCGCCCGAGGGGGTGCTGCCCCTCGTCGACACCCACGTGCACCTGTGGGACCGGCGACGCTCCGGGCTGGCCTACGGCTGGCTGGACGCGGGGCGGCACCCCGTCCTCGGGGACCTGGCGGGCCTCGACGTCGACCGGTACTCCGTGCCCGAGCTGCGGGCCGACGCGCGGCTGCACGGGGTGACGGCGGTCGTGCACGCCGCGGCCGCCACGGGGCCGGACCCCGTGGCGGAGACGGCCTGGCTCCAGGGCCTGGGCGACGCGACGGGCTGGCCGGACGCCCTCGTCGCGGCCTGCGACCTGGCCGCCCCCGACGCGGCCGCGGTGCTGGAGCGCCACCGGGCGCACGGCCGCTTCCGCGGCGTGCGCGACGACCGGCCGCCCGCCGCCCTCGCGGACCCCGCCCTCCGGCGCGGCCTCGCGCTGCTGTCCGGGACCGGCGAGGTGTTCTGCCACCCGGTGGGGGTCGAGGGCGTCGCCGAGGGCGTGGCGCTCGCGCGGGCGCTCCCGGACGTGACGCTCGTCGTCGACCAGGCCGGGCTGCCCCTGCAGCGCGACGCCGCCTACCGCGAGGCCTGGTCCGCCGCGCTCCGGGCCCTGGCGGCCGAGCCGAACACCGTCGTGAAGATCTCGAGCCTCGGGCTGTTCGAGCACGGGTGGACGCCGGCGAGCCGGCGGCCGTGGGTCCTTGCGTGCGTGGAGGCGTTCGGGCCCGACCGGTGCATGGTCGGGACGAACTGGCCCGTCGAGCGCCTGTGGAGCGGGTACGGCGACGTCGTCGGCGCGCTCCGCGCGGCCGTGGCCGAGCTCACCGTCGACGAGCAGCGGGCGGTGTTGGCGGGCACCGCGGGGCGCGTCCTGCGCCTGTGAGGCCCGGGGCCGGCTCCCCTCCGGGCGGACGGCCCCGCGGGTGCCCTACCGGTCCACGCGGTAGGGGAGGTCGAGCTCGTCGCCGGGGACGCCGCGGATCGACCAGTCGTGGCGCGGGGTCTCGACGAGCGTGATCTCCACGTCGACGGGCGCGGTCCCGAGGGCGCCGAGACCCGCGAGGACGTGGGCGTAGAACGCCTTCTTCGTCGCCACGGTGCGGCCCTCGAAGAGCAGGACCTCGACGAGCGTGTAGCGCTCCGAGCGGCCGTCGGGGAGCGGGAGGTCCTCGGCGCTCATGGGGAAGAACCGGTGGAACCGCTTCGTCGCGGGCAGGCCGAGCGTCTCGACGGCGGCCGCGTGGAGCGCGTCGGAGACCGCCTGCCGCGACGGCTCGAGGACGTCCGCGCGCCCGTACACCTTGATCTGCGCCACTGCCCGCCCCCTCCGTGGCCGCCGCGCGTCGACGGTCCGAGCAGGGTAGGCGCGGCGGCGGGGCCGCGACGAGTTCTCGCCCCGCCGGCGGTCTCCACGACGTCCCCCTCCCCGCGAGCACCCCGAGGACACCCGTGAAGCTCCTGCTGACGTCCGGCGGCGTCACCAACGCCAGCATCCGCACCGCCCTCGAGCGGCTCCTGGGCCGACCCGTCGGGGAGTGCCACGCCCTGGTCGTCCCCACGGCCCAGTGGGGCCACCCGATGTGCGGACCGGCCTCGGTCCGGGGGCTCGTCGCCGCCGGGGAGGGCTCGCCGCACCTGACGGGCCTGGGGTGGGCGTCGCTGGGCGTGCTCGAGCTCACCGCGCTGCCCACCGTCGGGCCGGAGCGCTGGGTGCCGTGGGTGCGCGCGGCCGACGTGCTCCTCGTCGACGGCGGCGACGCCACGTACCTGCACCACTGGGTGCGGGCGTCGGGGCTCGCGGACCTGCTGCCGTCCCTGCCCGACCTCGTCTGGGTCGGCGTCAGCGCGGGGAGCATGGTGATGACGCCCCGGGTCGGCGACCACTTCGTCGAGTGGTCCGGCGCGCCGGACGACCGGACGCTCGGCCTCGTCGACTTCTCGCTCTTCCCGCACCTCGGCCTGTTCCCCGGCAACAGCCCCGCGCACGCGGAGCGCTGGGCGCGGACCATCGGCGGACCCGCGTACGCGATCGACGAGGAGACCGCGGTCGTCGTCGACGGCGACGCGGTGGAGGTCGTCTCCGAGGGCCGCTGGGTGGCGTACGGGACCTGACCCGGCGCCGGACGGGTCGGCGCCCCGGGGAGGCCGGGATGCGCCCGGCCTAGCGTCCCGCGGCGACGTCGGGGGCCGCCCGGAGGGCGGCCGTGGCGCGCCGGAGCACCTCCGTGGCCGTCCGCAGGTCGTCCTCGCCCGCGCCCGACCCGGCGGCGGAGAGCAGCGCCTGCAGGTCGCGGTGCATCCGCTCCACCTGCTCGAGGCCGTGCGGCGTGAGCTCGAGGTGCAGGCTGCGCCGGTCGCGGGGGTGCTCGCGCCGCCGGACGAGCCCCGCCCGCACGAGGCGGTCCGCGACCCCCGTCACCGCACCGTTGGTGAGGCCGAGCTCCGCGGCGAGGCCCGTGGGGGCGAGACCGCCGGCCTCCGCCACCCGGAACAGGGCCCGCAGGTCGGTCTCGGACAGGCCCGCCGCGGCGGCGAGGTGCCGGCGCCGGGCCTCGAGCGCCCGGACGAGGTGGACCGCCGCCTCGGGGAAGCCCCCGAGGGCCACCGCAGGCCGCGGCGCGGCCGCCGGCTCCGGTGCGGGCGTGCTGCTGCCGGTCATGGCGCCTCCGGGGCCGGGCGACCGGGCCGGCCCCGATCCTGTCGTGCTGCTGAGGGCGCCGACCGTTCCGGCAGTCCGGCTCCCTGTCCTTCACCCGGTGAACAGTTCAGCGTCTCAAACGAGTCGAGCCGCGGCGTCCGTCGCGACCGGCGGTCACCGGAGGCCCTCGTGATCCCCGACGTCCTGACGAACGCGCAGTACGACACGGTCTACAACTCCCTGTCCCTCGTCATCGCCGCGCAGCTGTTCACCGCGGTGTTCCTGCTCGTCGCGCTGCCGCGGATCCTGCCCCGGTACCGCCAGGCCATCACGGTCGCGATCGTCGTCTGCGGCATCGCCGCCTACCACTACGTCCGGATCTTCGACTCGTTCCGGTCCGCGTTCACCACCGACGCCGTCGGCGGCGCCGGCCCGTACACGCAGGCCGTCGGGGAGGGGTTCAACGAGGGCTACCGCTGCGTCGACTGGCTCCTCACCGTGCCGCTGCTCCTCGTCGAGCTCGTGGCGGTGCTGGCGCTCGCCCACGCGACGCAGCGGGCGCTCCTCGTCCGGCTCGTGCCCGCCGCGGTGCTCATGATCGTGCTGGGCTATCCCGGGGAGATCGACGCGGACGGCGGCTCCCGCGGCCTGTGGGGCATCCTGTCGACGATCCCCTTCCTCTACATCCTCTACGTCCTGTTCGTGCAGCTGAGCCGGTCCCTGGCGACCCAGCCCCCCGCCGTGCGGACCCACCTGAGCCGGCTGCGCGTCCTGCTGCTGGCCAGCTGGGGCGTGTACCCGATCGCCTACCTGCTGCCGATGCTCGACCTCGCCGGCCCGGACGCCTGGGTGGCCAAGCAGGTCGGCTACTCCGTGGCGGACATCGTGGCCAAGGCGGTCTACACGCTGATCCTCTACCGGGTCGCACGGCTGAAGTCGTTCGACGACGACCCGGCCTTCGCGCGGGTCGAGGGGGCGCGCGACGAGAGGCCCCTGGAGGCCGGGGCGCCCGTCGTCGCGGTGGACGGCGCGCGCCGCCCGGCCGCGGGCGCCGCGCGGGCCTGACGGAGGACCGCCGGGGCTGACCTACCCTGTCCCGGCTCGCGGCGTCCTGCGCCGCCCCCCGTCCCCCGAGGTCCCCGTGCGTCGTCCCCGTCCGTCCCTGCTGGTCCCCGTCGTCCTGCTCGCGCTCGCCGGCTGCACGGCCGGGCCGCCGCCGATCGAGCCGGACCCGGCCCGGCCGTCCGCGACGACGCCGTCCGCGGCGCCCGCCCCGGACCCCGAGGACGTCGTGGTGGCGCCCGTGCTCACCGCCGGCGGGACGCAGGTGCGCGCCGACGTGCACCCGCTGGTGCGCACGGGGGAGCACCTCGTCCTGACGGTGGACCTGCACGCGGAGGAGACGCCCGACGAGGGGCTCTTCCTCGCCTCGTTCCTCGGGGCCACCGCCGTCGACCCGGTCCCGTCGCCGGGCGCGGTGCGGCTGCTCGACCTCGCCGCGGACACGGCGTACCTCGTCGCGCTCGACGGCGACGGCGACCCGGTCGCCACCGGACGGGGCGGGTGGCTGACCGTGGAGCGGGGCGGCACGCGCCTGCAGGCGGTGTACGCGGCACCGCCGGCCGACGTGGAGGCGCTGGGGCTCCTCCTGCCCGGGACGGCCTACGTCGAGAGCGTGCCGGTCGTCGCGGGCGACGTGCCGGCACCGGTCCTGCCGGCGGCGGGGGAGGGCACCCCCTCCGCCACCCCCACCCCGTCCTCCGACGCGGGCCCCGCGGCCGTCGACGTCGCGCCCGTGGTGCCCCTCGCCTCGTACACGCGGGAGCTGGGCGGGGCCGTCGCGACGCTCGCGTCGCCGGAGGCGGTGACCATCACGCTCGGGGCCGACGTGCTCTTCGCCCCGGACTCCGCCGACCTGTCGCCCGACGCGCAGGCGGCCCTCGACGCGGCGGTGGCGCAGCTCGAGGCGCGGGGGCCGGGCACCGTGCGCGTCGTCGGGCACACGGACGACGTGGCCGACGCGGCCTACAACCAGGACCTCTCGGAGCGGCGGGCGCGCAGCGTGGCCGCCGCGCTCGCGACGCGGGTCGACGCCGCGCGGCACCCGCTCGAGGTGTCCGGCCGCGGCGAGACGGAGCCCGTCGTGACGGGGACCTCGCCCGAGGACCGCGCGCGCAACCGGCGGGTGGCGCTCGAGCTCGTCGCGGAGGCGACCGGGACGCCGGCTCCGGCGACGACCGGCGCGCCCCCGCCGCTCGACGGGCCCGTCGCCACCGGGCCCGAGGGCGTGAGGGTCGAGCAGGGCCGGCCCTTCCGCGTGGCCGCGCCGGAGGCCCGGCTCGTCGACGGGCACGTCGTGGTCGACCTGGAGGTGACCGCGCTCGACGAGGAGGTCGACCCCTTCTCCGGCGTCGGCTTCCTCTCCAGCGTCTTCTCCTACCGCCCCGGCACCTGGACGACGCAGACCTCGGCGGCCGGGGTGACCCTGCTGCTCGGGTCGACCGCCGTCCACCCGATGGACCACCGCTCCGAGCCCGTGCGGGAGGGCGTCCCCGAGACGTGGCTGCCCGCCGCGGACCTGGAGACCGTCGGCCGTCTCGACGGGGGCCAGACCCGCACCTACAGCCTCGTCTACCCCGAGGTCGGGGAGCCCGCGACCGTCTCGGTGCAGGTCGACGGCGCGCTGGGCTCGCAGGCCTTCCGGCTCACGGACATCCCCGTCCGTCCCTGAGGGAAAGCCGCCCGCGACCCCCCGGTGTCGTGCCGGCATCGGCGCCGTGGACGGACCGCGCACGGCCGGACGGCCGCAGCCCCCGCGGACTGCACCCGGTACGGGAGGGGCGGGCCCCGTGCCCTTCGTGCAGGTCGACCCGGCGGACCGCGCCGACCTGCGGCGCCGGCTCCTCGCGACGCGGTGGCCCGACGCCCCGGAGGACGCGGGGTGGTCGCTCGGCACGGACCTGGACCACCTCCGCGAGGTCGTCCGGGACTGGGCGGCGTTCGACCTCGAGGCCTGGTCGGCGGGCCTCGCCCGCCTCCCGCGCCGGACCGTCCGCCTCGACGCGCTGGACCTGCACGTCGTGCACGCCCGCGCGGTCCCCGGGGCGGGGCCGGCCCTGCCGCTGGTGCTCTGCCACGGGTGGCCCGACTCCTCCTGGCGGTTCGAGACGGTCGTGCCGCTGCTCACCGACCCCGGCGCGCACGGTGCGGACCCCGCCGACGCCTTCGACGTGGTCGTCCCCGACATGCCCGGGTTCGGCTGGTCGCAGCGCCCCCCGGTGCCCCTGGACTCCGTCGCGGTGGCCGGGCTCTGGGCGCGGCTCATGACGGCCCTGGGCTACGAGCGGTTCGGCGCGGCGGGCGGCGACATCGGCAGCCACGTGAGCCGGTACCTGGCGCTGGACCACCCGGACCGGGTCGTCGCGGTCCACCGCACGGACGCGGGGGTGCCCGTGCCGGTCGACCCCGCCGCGCTCACCCCCGCGGAGCGGGACTGGGTGGCGCAGGCCGCGGCGTGGGGTGCGGCCGAGGGGGCCTACGCCGCCGTGCACCGCACGAAGCCGCAGTCGCTGGCCGTGGGGCTCACGGACTCGCCGGCGGGCCTGGCCGCGTGGCTCGTCGAGAAGCTGCACGCGTGGAGCGACCCGCACGGGCACGGCATCGGCCGGGACGCGGTCCTGGACCTGCTGTCCCGCTACTGGTTCACGGGGACGATCGGCTCCTCCCTGCGCATGGACCGCGCGAACGCGGCGATCCCGGCGGAGCAGCACGCCCGCCGGGTCGAGGTGCCCTCGGGGTTCTCGCTCTTCCCCGGGGACCTGCTCCGGCCGCCGCGGGCCTGGCTCGAGCGGACGACGCGGCTCGTCCGCGTCACGGAGCCGGCGCGCGGGGGCCACTTCGCGCCGGTCGAGGAGCCCGAGCTGTACGCCCAGGAGCTGCGGGACTTCTTCCGGCCGTACCGGTAGCCCCGCCACGGCCGCAGCGGTCGCGGGTGCGGCGGCCGCGTCGCAGACTCGAGGGCGGGCCCGGGCAGGCCGGGCGCGAGCACGACGAGGGGAGCCGACATGGGCCTGGACGACATCACCGAGAAGGCGAGCGACGCCGGCATCGACAAGGCCGGCGACGCCGCGGAGGCCAAGGCCGGCGGCCACGGCGACCAGATCGACAAGGCGCAGAGCGCGGCCGACGAGAAGATCGGCGGCTGACGCCGCCGCAGCACCCCACGACGCCCGTCCCCGGTCACCGGGGGCGGGCGTCGTCGTGCGCCGGCGCCGCGCCGTCGGGGGGCAGGAGTGCCCCTCGCGCGCGACGATGGTGCCCCGGCACGGCCGCCGGGGGAGAGGGGCGTCGTCGTGCTGCTGCCCGTGCCCGCTCCGAGGGCCCGCGATCTCGTCCGCGTCCTGGCCCGCGTCCTGGCCCGCGTCTCGGCCCGCGCCCTCGCCCCGGCCGGCGTCGTGCTGGCCGGCGCCGCGGCGGTGGCGGCCGGGCTGCGGCTCGGCGACCGCCTCCTGCCGGCCGTGGTGACCCTCGCGGCGGTCGCGGCGGGCGCGTGCACGGCGGTGGTCCTCGCGGCCCGGGCCCGGCGGGAGCGGCAGCGGCGCCGGGCCCGGTCGGGCTGGGTCGAGGTCGTCGTGCGCGACCCCGACCGCGAGCACCGGGGGCTCGGGCCGCGCTGGCGCAGCGTCCGGGCACGCCCCGGCCGGGCCGCCCTCGTGCTCTCCGGCGCCGGGCACGGGATCCTCGCCGACGGCCCCCTGGTCCTGCTCGTCCTCGACGTCCGGGACACCGGACGGACGACGCGGTGGCGGGACGGCAGCGCGCGCCCCGGCGCGCGGATCCTGCGGGCGAGCACCCCCGACGGCGTCGTCGAGCTCGCCGTGGAGGGCGAGCAGGTCCCCTGGCTGCGGGAGCGGCTCGGGCTCGACGAGCCCTGGCACCGCTGCGCGTAGGGCCCGACGCCCGCCGCCCCCGGACCCCGCGCCGCACGACCCGTCCGCGGGGGCCGCGGCACCGAACCCGAGGGGTCGGCGCTCCCGCCGGCACAGCCGCCGGTCGACGCCGACCGGCCCGGTCCGGAGGTCGACCATGCGCCCCACCGTCCCCGCCCTCACCCTCGCCGCCGCCCTCGTGGCCGGGGTCCTCGCCGCGGGCCCCGCCCAGGCGGCGCACGAGCGCCTCGAGGTCACCGGCCTGACCCAGAACGGCCGCCTCGTGACGTTCCTCGCCGGGTCGCCGGAGGAGGTGACGCGCTCCGTGAAGGTGACGGGCCTGCGCGGCGAGCTCCTCGGCATCGACCGCCGGCCGCTGACGGACCAGCTCGTCGGAGTCGTGCGCGGCGACGACGGCACGGGACGGCTCGTGGTCCTCGACCCCGCGACGGGCGCCGTGACGTCCTCGACGCCGCTGCGGGGCGTCGACGGCGCGCCCGTGGTCCTCGTCGGCGGCGGCTTCGGCGTCGACGTCAACCCCGTCGCCGACGCCCTCCGGGTCGTCAGCGACGCCGACCAAAACCTCCGCGTCCTGCTGTCGGACCGTGCCGCGGGGGCGACGGGGACGACCTTCGTCGACGGCGCCCTGACCCCGGGCGGCCGGGGCGTCACGGCGGCGGCCTACACCGGCAGCGACACGGACCCCGCCACCGGCACCGTCCTGTACAACCTCTCGGCGACCACCGACGCCCTGCTCCGCCAGGACCCGCCCAACGCCGGCGGCCTCGTCCCGGTCGGCCCCGGTCTCGGTCTGCCCGTCGGCACCCGGGCGGGCTTCGACATCGCCACGCGGGGCGGGACGGACGTCGCGCTGGTCGCGCTCGTCGACGGCGGGCGCACGACGCTGTCCGTCGTCGACCTCGCCACCGGTGCGGTCGTGGAGGGGTCCACGCGCACCGTCGGCACCCGGCCCGCGGTCGTGGACCTCGCGGTCTCCGTGCGCTGACCCCGGGCGCCGTCCGAGGTCAGCGGTCAGCCCGCGCCGGCGAGCTCGAGCTCGGCCCAGAGCGCGGCGCACGCGGCGAAACGGCGCAGGTCGACGTCGAGCAGCGCCTCGACCTGCGCCACCCGCGCCGTCACGGTGTGGCGGTGCACGCCGAGGGCGCGCGCGGCGGGGTCGGCCCGCAGCCCGGCCTCGAGCCAGGCCCGCACCGTCGGGACGAGCAGGTCGGCGGCGGGGTGCGCCAGGAGCGGGGCGAGCCGGCGACGGGCGTGCTCGACGCCGCCGGCCGCGGCGAGCAGCCCGAGGAGCCCCTCGGTCGGGGCGTCGAAGAGGACGGCGCGGCCCCCGGGCGCGGGTGGGGCGGTGGGCAGGGCCGCGGCGCGCTCGGCCGCCCGACGCGCCTCGGCCAGCAGGGCGGGCAGCGCGGCGAGGCCGCCGGGGCCCGAGACCCCGAGGGGACGTCCCGTCGGCGCGAGGAGCGCGACGACCTCGGGGGCGTCCGCGGCGGGCAGCAGCACGACGAGGGTGCCGTCGGGCCGCCGGGCCCACAGGTGCCCGCCGTCCCCGGCCGCGTCCCGCAGCTCGAGCGCCGCCGCGACGGGGTCGTCGCCGGCGTCCCCGGTCCCCGCGTCCCCGCCCGCGTCCCCGCCCGCGGGGACGAGCGCCAGGCGCACGGGCGGCTCGGGCAGGGCGGCGAGCGGCCCGCCGGCGTCGCGCGGGGCGAGGGTCGCCGCCGGGTCGATCGCCCCGGCGAGCAGCAGCTCGAGCAGGTCGCCCGCGTGCCGCCGCCGGGCGGCGAGGAGGCCCCGGCTCTGCTCGAGCGCGATGGACGCGATCGCGATGACCCCCGCGACGAGGTCCCGCCCGACGGGGTCGAGGGGGGCGGGCGTCCCGACGACGAGGACCCCGTGCGGGGTGCCCGCGGCGCCCAGGGTCTGCAGCGTGACGTCGGCGGCGGGGGCGTCCCCCGGCAGCGTCGACGAGGCGCGCAGGCCCCGGGCGAGCATCGTCCGGGCGCGGTCGAGGGCGGCGCCGAGCGCCTCCGGCGGGGGCCGGCGCCGGGTGCGCACGGGGACGGGCCTCCCGGCGGCGTCCACGAGGGCGACCCAGCAGCCCAGCCGGCGCTCGAGCTCGCGGAGCACGGCCGTGAGCCCGTCGGGGCGCAGCGCGGCCCGGGCGACGGCGCGGTGGGCGGCCAGCGACCACTCCAGGCGCTCCTGCCGCTCGTGCGCGAGGGCGTCCGAGACGTGGCGGATGAGCGCCATGAACGGGGCGCGGTCGGCGACCTCGACGAGGGGCAGGCCCTGCCGCGCGCAGGCGTCGACGAGGACCGCCGGCACCCGTGCGTGCACGACGTCCGTCGCGAAGCCCAGCGCGCGGACGCGGGCCGCGACGAGACGGGCGACGTACGCCTCCGCCGTCGCGGCGTCGGCGCCCACGAGGTGGACCCCGTCCGTGAGGAGCAGACCGTCGGGCTCGAGCCAGGGGGTCGGGTCGGGCAGGTCGGACGAGTGCGCCCAGGCCAACGGCCGGTCGAGCGCGGGGGGCGCACCGTCGGCCGCGTCCTGCGCGACGAGCAGACGGAGACGGAACCGGTCCACGCCGAGCAGGTCCCGCAGGGTCACGGCCACGGGGCCGCCCCCGGAGGACACGGTGGCGGGACCGGTGGGTGCACCTCGACAGTCTGGCACTGTCCTGCGCGCCGCCGACGGGCGACGATCCGGGTCGGACCGCACCCGGGGAGGACCCGCATGACGACTGTGGCGCACTGGATCGACGGCAAGCCCGCCGCCTCGACCGGGACGGGCGAGCAGCCCGTGCTCGACCCCTCGACCGGGGAGACGATCACGCACGTCGCCCTGGGCAGCGCGGAGGACGTCGACCGAGCGGTGGCCTCCGCCGTCGCCGCCGCCGAGACGTGGTCGCAGATGTCGCTCGGGAAGCGCGCATCGGTGCTCTTCGCCTTCCGCCAGCTCCTCGTCGGCGCGACGGACGAGCTCGCGGCGCTCGTGTCCCGGGAGCACGGCAAGGTGCTGAGCGACGCCCGCGGCGAGATCGCCCGCGGGCTCGAGGTCGTCGAGTTCGCGTGCGGCGTGCCGCAGCTCCTCCAGGGCGAGTTCTCCGACGGGGCCGCGACGGGGATCGACGTGCTGTCGTCGCGGGAGCCGCTGGGGGTCGTCGCCGGCATCACGCCGTTCAACTTCCCGGTCATGGTGCCGCTGTGGATGAGCCCCGTGGCGATCGCGGCCGGCAACGCCTTCGTCCTCAAGCCCTCCGAGCGCGACCCGTCGGCGTCCCTGTTCCTCGCCGACCTCTGGTCCCGTGCGGGCCTGCCCGACGGGGTCTTCTCCGTCGTCCAGGGCGACCGGGTCGTGGTCGACGCCCTCCTGCACCACCCGGACGTCGAGGCGGTGTCCTTCGTCGGGTCGACGCCCGTGGCGCGCTACGTCCACGCGACGGCGAGCGCGCACGGCAAGCGCGTGCAGGCGCTCGGCGGGGCCAAGAACCACGGCGTCGTGCTGGCCGACGCCGACCTCGACGACGCCGCGGAGCAGCTGACCGCGGCGGCGTTCGGCGCGGCCGGCGAGCGGTGCATGGCCCTGTCGGTCGCGGTGGTGGAGGAGTCGGTGGCCGACGCGCTCGTCGTTCGCCTCGCCGAGCGGGCCCGGGCCGTGCGCGTCGCGCCGGGGAGCACGCCGGGGGCCGACATGGGCCCCGTCATCACGGCGGCCGCGAAGCGGCGGATCGAGGGGCTCGTGACGTCGGCGCAGGAGCAGGGGGCGACCCTCGTCGTGGACGGCCGCGGCACCGTGGTGCCGGGCCACGAGGGCGGGTTCTTCGTCGGGCCGACGCTCGTGGACCACGTGCGGCCCGAGCACGACGTGTACCGCGAGGAGGTCTTCGGGCCCGTCCTCGACGTGGTGCGCGTGCCCGACCTCGACGCGGCCATCGAGCTCGTCAACGCGAACCCCTACGGCAACGGCACGGCCCTGTTCACCGCGTCCGGGGAGGCGGCGCGCAGGTTCCGGCGGCGCGTCAAGGTCGGCATGGTGGGCATCAACGTGCCCATCCCGGTCCCGGTCGCCTGGCACTCCTTCGGGGGCTGGAAGGACTCCCTGTTCGGCGAGTCGCACGTCTACGGGCCCGAGGGCGTGCGGTTCTACACGCGCGGCAAGGTCGTCACCCAGCGGTGGCCGCACCGCGACCGGCCCGCGGCGCCGGCGTCCTTCCACTTCTCCGGGGACGCCCAGAAGTAGCGCACCCGCCTGGCGGCACCGGCGACGTGCCCGCCCGAAGGCCACCCTCAGGGCACCCGAACCGCCGTCCCTAGCGTCTCCTCGCGTCACGTCCGCCCGGTCCGAGGAGACCTCCGTGCCCCGTCCGTCCCTGCCCCCGTCCGCCGTGCGGCCCGCCGTCGTCCGGCCCGCCGCCCTCCCGCTCGTCGCCCTGCCGCTGGCTGCCGCGCTGGTCCTGTCCGCCTGCACCGGCCCGTCGGCCGCCGCGGGCGCGGCCGGGCCGTCGGCGTCGCCGTCCCCCTCGTCCGTCGAACCCTCCACCCCGGCCTCCGGCGGCCACGGGGAGGCCGCCCCCGCCCACTGGTCCTACACCGGGGCGGAGGGCCCGGAGCACTGGGCCGAGCTGTCCGACGAGTACGGCACCTGCACGCTGGGTGAGCACCAGTCGCCCGTCGACCTGCCGGCCGTGCCGCCCGCGCCCACGGCGCAGGTCGAGCTCACGACGGGCGCCGTGACGGGTGCCGTCGCCGACACCGGGCACGTGCTCCAGCTGACCGCCACGGGCTCGGAGGGCGGCCTCGTGCACGAGGGACGCGCCTTGCACCTCGTGCAGCTGCACGCCCACACGCCGGCGGAGCACACGGTCGCCGGCGAGGCCGTCGACGCCGAGGTGCACCTGGTCCACGAGGACGCCGAGGGGCTCCTGGTGGTCGGGGTGCGGGTCCGCACGGGCGCACCCTCGCCCGCGTGGGAGACCTTCCTCGAGGGGGAGGGGTCCGGGGCGCCGGTGCGGCTCGACACGGCCGACCTGCTGCCCGCCGGCGGGGTCTTCTGGTCCTACGCGGGCAGCCTGACGACGCCCCCGTGCTCGGAGCCCGTCCGCTGGGTCGTCCTCGCCGACACCGTCGAGATGTCGGCGGAGCAGCTCGCGGCGCTCGGCGAGGCGCACGGCGACAGCGCCCGGCCGGTGCAGGACCTGGGTGACCGGGAGGTCACGGCGGGCGTCCTGGTGCGCACGGCGGGCTGACCGGCCGGTCCCCTCGCAGGACCCGCCCCGGCGGGCACCGCCCGCCCGTACGATCGGCCCGACCCCGGCCGCTGCGCCGGGGCGGGCGGGTCCTCGGGAGGGTCGGTGCGGATCGCTGCGGGCCGGGTCCGGCCGCCCCTGCCGCCCCGACCCCTGCTCGAGCGGCCGCGCCTGCACGGCCGGGCCGACGAGGTCGCCGACCGGCGCGTCACCGTCGTCACGGGCGGCGCCGGGGCGGGCAAGACCACGCTGGCCGCGGCCTGGGCGCGGGCCCGGGACGGTGCCTGGTGCACCACGGGCCCGGAGGACGCCCACCCGGAGGTCCTGGCCGCCGCGCTGCTGGCGGCCGTCGCGCGCGTCCGGCCGGCGGGGGACGGGCCGTCGGTGCCCGTGCCGTCCCCGCTGCCGACCCCCCTGCCGACCCCGCCGGGCGGCCCGGACGGGAGCCCGCCGTCCGCGGCGCGGGGCGCGGCGATCGGGGCCGCCCTCGCGGAGACGCTGCACGAGCGGCTCGGCGACGACCCGCTGCTCCTCGTCGTCGACGACGCCGCCGGGATCACGTCCGGCACCCGGTCCGACGCGGGATCCGGCACCGGGCCCGACGCCTGGCCCGTCACCGGGCGCGACGCCGGGCCCGACGCCGCGCCCGGGGTGCCGTCCGGCGCGGCGGTCGCCGTGCTCGACGCCCTCGTCGGCCTGGGCCCGGTGGGGCTCGCGCTCGTCGTCGTGTCCCGGGGGGCGCCGGCGCTGCGTCTGGCCCGGTGGCGGGCGGCGGGCCAGGTGGCCGAGGTCGGGCCGGACGCGCTCGCGCTCGCGCCGGACGAGGTCGCCGCGCTCCTGCGCCAGGTCGTCGGCGACGAGGCCGGCGCCGGTGCCGTCGCGGCCGCGACCGGGGGGTGGCCCGCCCTCGTCCGGCTCGCGGCCGACGCGCTCGCGGCCGTGCCGCCGGAGGACCGGCCGCGGGTCCTGGCGGGCCTGGGCCGACCGGGGTCGCCCCTCGCGGCCTACCTGCTCGAGGAGGTGCTCGAGGGCGACGCCGACCTCGCCCGCCGCCTGTCCCGCCTGGCCGCCCTCGGGCCCTTCACGGCCGAGGCCGCGCGGGGCTCGGGCGTCGAGCCCGACGTCGACGCCTTCGTCCGGCGCGGGCTCGTGCGGCCCCGGGACGGCGTGCTCGCCGTGCCGCAGCCCCTCGCCGACGCCGCCCGTGGGCTCGCCGACGTGCCGGACGCCGAGCGGCGGGGGCTGCGGGCCCGCCTGGCGCGGTGGTGGGTCGACGCGGGCGCGCCCGCCGACGCGCTCGCCACGGCGGCGGGGGGCCTGTCCGCGCCGGACCTCCTCGCGCTCCTCGCGCACCCGGCGCTCGCCGGCGCTCCCGCCTCGGCCGCCTACGCGGAGGCGCTCCTGCACGCGCTCGACGGTGCGGGGCTCACCGGCGACCCGGCCGTCGCGGTCCCCGAGGCGGCCGCGCGGCACGTGCGGGGGGACTGGGACGGGGCCCTGCGGACCTGGCAGGACGCCGCCGCGCGTCTGCCGGGCGGGCCCGCCGCGGTCCCGGTCCCGGCCGCGCTGGCCTGGCGGCTCGTCCTCGTGCACGTCCACCGGCGCGCGCTGGGGGCGGCCGCCGCCGTCCTGGCGCGCGCCGACACGGCCGGCGCCCGCGTCGGCGACCGCGCGCGGCTGGCCTCGTGGGCCACCTCGGTGGCGTGGCTCGAGGGCGACCCGGCCGCCGCCCGCCGGCACGCGGAGGCGGCGATGACGGCCGCGCGTCGGTCGGGCGAGGACGGGGCGCTGGCTGCTGCGCACGCGGCCCTGGGCGTCGTCGCCGCGGCGGAGGGGGACCGCGCCGCGACGGCCGCCCACGACGCCGAGGCGGTCGTCCGGGCGGAGCGCTCGGGCGACGTCCTGCTCGAGCTGCGCGCGCGGGTCAACGCGGCCTCGTCCGCGCTGGAGGAGGGCGACGCGGCGCGGGCGGAGGAGCGGGCGACGCAGGCCCTGGCACGCGCGGAGCTCACCGGCCACGACGGGTCGCGCGTCGTCGCCCTCGTCGTGCGCGGCTACGCGCGCCTGTACCGGGGCCGGCTCGAGGAGGCCCTCGCCGACCACGAGGAGGCGGTGGCGCGCGCGCGGGCGGTGGGCGCCGGGTCGACCGCCCTCCCCCTCGCCGCCCTGGGGGACACCCACCTCCTGCGCGGCGACGCGGCGCTGGCCCGTCCGTCGTTCGCGGCCGCGCTCGCGGCGGCGGGACCCGGGGGCGACGCCCTGGCCCGGTGCACCGCGCTCACCGGCACCGCCGTGCTGCTCGTCGACGAGGACCCGGCGGCGGCGGTGCGGACGGCGGCGGAGGCGGTGGCGGTCGCGCCCGGGACGATGCTCGCCGCGGCGCACCTCGGGGCGGCGTGGGTCGCCCTCGCCGCGCGCTCGCCCGTCGAGGGGCACCTGGAGGCGGCGGAGCGCGAGGCGGCGCGGACCGGGGACCGCCGGACGACCGCGGGGGCGCTCGACCTGCGGGCGGCGCTCGCCGCCGGCAGCCCGGGGCACGCGGCCCTCGTCGACCAGGCGCGGGCGCTGTGGCGGTCGCTGGGCGACCCCGTGGCGCTGGCACGCCTCGACCTCCTGGCGGCGCTGGCGCCGACGCCCGCGCCCTCGGGGGGTGCCGGCGCGGACGGGCGCGCGGACGGGGGAGCGGACGGGAGCAGGGACGGGGGCGGTGAGGCGGGCGGGGCGAGGGGCCGCGCGGCGGCCGCGCGGGCCCGGCTCGCGG
>NZ_RWJX01000006.1 GCF_004123805.1 Cellulomonas endophytica
CGGGTCGCGGGGCACGGGCCGGGACGCTAGCCCAGGCCCGGCCGCACGCGCCCGACCGCCCGGCCCGCAGGCGCCGGACGCGGCACGACGGGCCGTGCCCGCCCCGCCGCCCCCGGGCCGCCCGCGGCCCGGTCCTGCGTCAGAGGACCCTGCGTCAGAGGACCCTGCGTCAGAAGACCCAGCTGCAGAGGGGCGCGACCGGCCAGCCGGCGGCGAGGTCCAGGGCGCGCAGCGCGGCCGCGTCTCCCCGGACCAGCCCCGCGGCGGCGAGGGCCGTGAAGGACCGGCCGCCGAGGTAGGCGGCGCCGAGCTCGCGGACGTCGAGCCGGACCGCGGCCTCGGCGTCGGTCCGCTCGAGGACCGCCGGGCGGGTGCCGTCCGCGGCACCCTCGCCCGTGGCCAGCCGCCACCGGCCGGCGTTGGCGGGGAGCAAGGCGTCGGTGACCTCGAGGACGACGTCCACGGGTGCGCTCCAGCGCCGGGCCGCGAGCGCCGTGGGCAGGTCGAGCAGCCGCACCCAGAGGTTGTCCGACAGGGTGCCGCGCCCCCGCGGGTCGACGAGGAGGGCGGCCAGCGGGTCGTCGAGCGCGAGGGACGGCGTCCGCACGGTGGCGGTGAGGTCGAGGTCGAGCAGGAACGACCACACGCGGTGCGCGGCGGCGGCGTCGAGCGCGCCGACCTCCTTGACGCGCACGGACGCCGCGGGGCCGGTCGGCTCCCACTTCTCCGTGCGGGCGAAGAGCGCGTAGCCGCGCGGCTCGCCGTCGGCCGTGGCGACGGTGAGCAGCAGCAGCGCCTCGGCCCCGTGCCGCCACTCGACGGGGTCGACGAACACCCGCTGCCGCAGGACGTCGGAGTCGCGCGTCATCCAGCCCGGGCGGTGCGCCCCGGCCCGGTGCAGCCGCTCGACGAGCTCGCCGTCGTGCGCCCCGTCCGCGCGGCGCAGGTGCACCCGCAGGTCCGCCGATCCCGGCACGTCCCGCAGCCGCGCCCCGCGCGTGAGGTCCCACGTGACGGAGTCGGCCGCGGAGCCGTACCCGAAGCGGCCGTAGATCGCCGGCTCGGCGGCCCACAGCGCGGAGACGGGCTCGCCGCGCTCGAGGCTGCGCTCGACGTGCGTGGCGATCATGCTCCGCAGGAGCCCGCGGCGGCGGTGGTCGGGGCGCACGCCGACCCACGTGAGGCCCGCGCACGCCACGTCGCCGCCGGGCACGGGCATGCGGAACGCGTAGGAGCCGTGCACGGCCGCGAGGCCGCCGTCCGGCCCCTCGACGCCCATGGCGCGGTCGACCGGCACGGTGAACGGCAGCTGGGCCTGCAGCTCCGGCGTCGTGGCCATCGCGAACGCCAGCGCGTCGACCGCGAGGTACTCCTCGACGCGCTCGGCCGGCACGGGCACCGTGCGGTACCCCTCCGGCAGGGCGTGCGGGCGGACGGTGGGGACGTCCTGCGAGGGCGTCCCGGTACCGGGAGCGGCGGCGGTGGAGGTGTCGGTGGCGACCATGGCGCCATCGTGCCGTCCCCACGGGGCCCCGGGCACCACCTTTCCGGCAGGGGGACCGGGGCCGGCGGGAGGCCGTGCGGCAGGATGTCGGCCGTGCCGATGCTGCTGCCCACGGGCGAGCCCGCCGCGACGGGGTGGAGGGTCGTCGACGAGGCCGCGCTCGTCGCCCGGGTGCTCGAGGCCGCGGGCGAGCCGGCGGGCCGGCCGCGGGTCGTCGCCGTCGACGGGCGGGGCGGCGCCGGCAAGTCGACCCTCGCCCGGCGGCTGGCCGCGGCGGTCCCGAGCACGGCGGTCGTGCACACGGACGACCTCGCCTGGCACGAGGCGTTCTTCGGCTGGGGCCACCTGCTCCAGGGGCTGCTCGAGGCCGTCCACCGGGACGGCGCCGGGCGGCTGCGGCCTCCGGCGTGGGAGCGGCGGGGGCGGCCGGGTGCCGTCGAGGTGCCCGCGGGCACGTCGCTCGTCGTCGTCGAGGGCACGGGCGCCAGCCACCGGGAGCACGCCCACCTGCTCGACGCCACGGTGTGGGTGCAGTCCGACGCGGCGGAGGCCGAGCGGCGCGCGATCGACCGCGACGTGGCGCAGGGCGTCAACGGCGACCGTGCCGCCGCGGTCGCCTTCTGGGACGAGTGGATGGCGCACGAGCTGCCGTTCTTCGCCGCGCAGCGCCCCTGGGAGCGGGCCGCGCTCGTCGTCGCCGGGACCGCGCCGGGGCCGCTGCCCGAGGGCGCCATCGCCGTCGTCGCCGGGCCCCTGCCCGCCGCGGCCTGAACCGCCGCACGGGCCGTGGCCCGGGCCTCCCGCCCTGCCGCACCAGCACCCGGGCTCACCCGGCCGCGTCGGCCGTCCGGCGGACGGGCTGGCGCAGGATCGTGCGCAGCCGCTCCGGCGCCGTGCGCCGCGGGTCTCCGAGGTAGACCTCGTGGTGCCGGCCCGTCGGCACGAGCCCGTGCTCCGGCAGGAACCGCCCGTGCAGGTCCGCGAGCACGGGGCCCTCGTCGTCGTACGGGCCGACGTGCAGGGTCTGCACGCACAGCCCCTCGTCGAGCCCCAGCACGTGCAGCCGGTCGAGGGGCAGGACGGGCGAGCGCGCCGCGACGGCCGCCCGCGCCGCCGCCACGTGCTCGTCGCCCAGCCCGTCCGGGACGAGGACCAGGAGCGTCCACGACCACGCGCCCTTGTCCCGCCGGTCCGTGAAGGACACCGGGTCGTCCGCCCACCAGAGCCCCTCGAGCGGCGGCACGACGTAGTCCGCGCCGAGCGCCTCCCGGCTCACCGCCCGCAGCGCGTACGCCACGGGGTAGAGCAGGGCGACCGCCTCCGCGTACGCCGGGACGGTGTCCGGGTCGCCCCGCCCGTCGACGGCGAGGTAGCGCGCCGGGGGCACCTCGAGCACGCGCGGCTCACCGCGCCGGGCGGCGTACCGGTCGAGCGTCCGCCGCAGGTCCGTCCTCACCTCGCCCGGCCGCGCTCGTCGGTCCGGTCCTCCTGCACGAACACCGGCGAGGCATGGATGCACACCATGCGCAGGCGCCCGGACCCCGTGTTCGTGAAGGCGTGCCAGGTGCCGGGCTGCACGACCGCCGTGTCCCCGGCCTCCGCCACGACGACGACGTCGCCCCGGGTGATCGTCGCCCGGCCCTCGAGGACGGTCCACGTCTCGGTGTAGGGGTGCCGGTGGAGGCCGGGCCCCTGCCCCGGGTCGTCGTCGACGAGGTAGAAGCTGACGCCCGACCCGTGCGCCGCCCCCTCGAACCGCAGCGTCCGGCTGCCCGGCGCACGCAGGGTCTCCGCCCGGACGACGGCGGCGGCGTCGTCGCCCTCAGGCATCGCCGGCCAGGACCGCGCGCAACGCACGGGCGAACTCCACCGGCCGGCCGGTCTGCCCGTACTCGCCGCCGAGGAAGCCCGCGTGCCCGCCGGGGAGGACGACGGGCGGCCGGCCGAGCGCCGCCGCGAGCGCGTGCCCGCCACGCCCGGCCATCTCGCCGTCGTCGGGGCCGCCGGACTCCTCGCCCACGGCGACGACGACCCGCGTGCGCGCGGCGCGCAGGGCCTCGAGGTCGGGCGTCCACCCCACGCCGCCGCCGCGCATGTTGGCCATGAGCGGGTCGTCGCGCGTGCCGTCGTCCGTGGTCGGCAGGCCGAAGGCCGCCGGGTCCGGGGCGGGCCGCGCGCGGAAGTCCGCGTCGACCGGACCGCGGTGGGACACGAGGGCGATGAACCGCGCCATCGCGGGCCCGGACCCGCCGGCGTCGTAGGCCGCCAGGATGTCCTCCGTGGCGGCCCGCACGCCGTCGGCGTCGGGGAGGAGAGCGGCCAGCGGCGGCTCGTGCGCGACGAGGAGCCGCACGTCGTCGGGGTGGGCGGCGACGAGCGCGAGGCCGTTCGTCGCCCCGCCGGACGAGCCGAACAGGTCGACGGGACCGTCCCCCAGCGCCTCGACCACGGCGTGCAGGTCCTCGGCGTGCTGCTCGACGGTGACCGCGGCGGACGGGTCGTCGCGCTCGCTGCGGCCGGTGTTCCGCGGGTCGACGAGGACGACGAGGCGGTCGGGGAAGTGCGAGGCGAGCGTGCCGAAGCCCGTGCTGTCCATCGGGGAGCCGACGAGGAGCAGGGGCGGGACGCCGGGGGTGATGGCGGCGGCGTCGCCGAGGCGGTACGTGGCGATGCGGGCGCCGCGCGCGGGGACGAGGACCGGCTCGGCGGCGGTGGTGGTGGTCATGCGCGGGTAGACCGCCGGCCGTCCGACGACTCATCGGGCGCCCGCCCGACGGGGCGGGAGGGCCCGGCGGTCCGTCCGTCGGCCTCGTCCCCCAGCGGCCCCGGTGGCAGGCTGCGGGGATGGTCCACGAGTCCCGGCACGTCGCCGTCCACGTCGCCCGCCCGCTCGACGAGGTGTGCGCCTTCGTCGCCGACCCCGCGCACCTGCCGTCGTGGGCACCGGGCCTCGGCACCTCGGTCGAGCACCGGGACGGGGAGTGGTTCGTCGCGACGCCGCAGGGGGAGGCGCGCGTGACGTTCGCGCCGCCCAACCCCTTCGGCGTCCTCGACCACGACGTGGTCACGCCCTCGGGGGAGACCGTGCACGTGCCGCTGCGCGCGCTGCCCGACGAGGACGGGTGCGAGGTGGTGCTCACCGTCCGGCGCGCGCCCGGCATGTCCGACCAGGAGTTCGAGCGCGACGTCGCGCTCGTCACCGCCGACCTCGCCCTCCTGCGCACGGTGCTCGAGGGGTCGTCGCCGGACGAGACCCCGTCCGGCTGAGGGGTCGCGGGTTTACCGTGCCGGGATGGTCGTGCTCGCGCTGCCGTTCGCGGGACGGTGGCGGGTCGAGAACAGCCCCGCCCGCCGCGTCCCGAGCCACGGCACCGACCTCATGGGGCAGCGGTACGCGATCGACTTCGTCGGGGTCGACGCGCGCGGCCGCTCCTCGCCCGTCCGCGACCTGCGCACCGTCCTGGGCACGGAGCCGCCGGAGCGGTTCGTCGGGTTCGGGCGCCCCGTCCTCGCGCCCGGCGACGGGGTCGTCGTCGTCGCGCACGACGGCGAGGCGGACTACGCGGCGCGCCGCTCGCCGCTGACGCTGCTGCCGTACGCCCTCGGGCAGCCGGGGCGGCTGCGGGCGGGGACCGGCGCGGTGGCCGGCAACCACGTCGTCCTGGCGCTCGCGGACGGGGGCCCCTTCGTGGCGCTGGTGCACCTGCGGGCGGGGTCGCTCCGCGTGGCCGTCGGGGACCGCGTGGTGACGGGGACGGCCCTGGGCGCCTGCGGCAGCTCGGGGAACTCGACGCAGCCGCACGTGCACGTGCAGGTCATGGACGACCTCGACCTGGCCCGGGCCCGGGGCGTCCCGTCGGTGTTCGCCGGGTTCCGGGAGTGGCCGCGGCACGGCGGGGGAGCGGTCGTCCGCGACGTCGGAGTCCCGGCGGAGGGCGCGGTGGTCGAGGCCCTCGGGACCGGCCCCGGGGCGGCGTGGCAGGAGAGGTGATCAGCCGTCGTGCGGGTCGTCCCCGGCCGACCCCCTCGTGGGGTCCGCGCCGGTCGGCGGCGGCGGGAACCACCCGGCGGTGCGCAGGGCCACGCGGGTGCCGTCGGCGACGAGCGGCGTGGCCTCCTCGCGCAGGTGCCCCAGCGCGCGGGACGCGTGCCGCGCGGGCGGGCGGCCCGAGGCGTCGACGACGCGCCACCACGCGACCCCGGAGCCGGCACGGGCGAGCACCTGCCCGGCCTGGCGGGGCCCGCCGCGGCGGGTGGACCCGGCCGCCTCCAGCCGCTCCGCCGCCGCCTCCGCCACCGCGCCGTAGGACATCGCGCGCCCCGACGGGATGCCGGCGACGACGTCGAGCACGGCCTCGAGGTACTCCTCGTCCACGGCCGCGACCCTAGCGCCGCCGCGACGGCCGACCCTCCGCCGCACCGGTGGTGGGGCGGCCCGCTACGGTGGCGGCCGGCGCGGCGAGGGCGGGCGCCGGAAGGGGCGTCGACATGGACGGACGGCAGGCAGGACCCGCGCTGGGGTACCACACGGGCTACTGGTCCGCGGGGCCGCCGCCCGGCGTCGCCGAGGCCGTCGCGGGCGCGGACGCGCTGGGGCTCGACTCCGTCTGGACCGCCGAGGCGTACGGGTCGGACGCCTTCACGCCCCTGGCGTGGTGGGGCGCCGCCACGTCCCGGGTGCGGCTCGGCACGGCGGTCGCGCAGCTCGACGCGCGCACCCCGACCGCCACCGCGATGGCGGCGATGACGCTGGACCACCTCTCCGGGGGGCGCGCGGTCCTCGGGCTGGGGGCCTCCGGCGTGCAGGTCGTCGAGGGCTGGTACGGCCGCCCCTACGCCAGGCCGCTGGCGCGGACCCGGGAGTTCGTCGCCGTGGTGCGGCAGGTGCTGCGGCGGGAGGCCCCGGTGCAGGCGGCCGGCGACTTCTACCGCCTGCCCCTGCCCGAGCCCGAGGGCAGCGGGCTCGGCCGCGCGCTGCGGCCCACGCTGCACCCCCTGCGGGCCGACCTGCCCGTGCTGCTGGCGGCGCAGGGCCCGCGCAACGTCGCGCTCGCGGCGGAGATCGCCGACGGGTGGCTGCCGCTGTTCGTCACGCCGTCGTCCGACGCGGCCGTCCGCGAGCAGCTCGCCGACGGCTTCGCACGGCGGGACCCGCGCCTGCCGCCGCCCGAGGCGTTCGAGGTCGTCGCGACGCTGCCCGTGGCGCTGGGCCCGGACGTGGAGCGGGCCGCGGACCGGGTCCGGCCCTCTGTCGCGCTCTACGCCGGCGGGATGGGGGCCCCGGGCGCCAACCACCACCGGGCGGCCCTGGACCGGCTGGGGTACGCCGACGCCCTCGACGAGGTCGAGGCCCGCTTCCGCGCCGGTGACCGCGCCGGGGCCGCCGCCGCCGTCCCGACGGAGCTCGTCCGGGAGGTGGCGCTCGTCGGGACCGCCGCGGACCTCACGGAGCAGGCACGCCGGTGGCGGGGGTCCGTCGCGACGACGCTCGCGCTGCAGACGGACCCGGGGGACCTGCCGGACGTCGTCGCGGCCCTGCGTCGCGCGGGTTTGGGCGCCGCGGGCCCGGGCGCCGCCGGCCCGGGTGCCGGGCCTCAGATGTAGATCGCCGGGTCGTCCACGTCGGCGAGCAGCGGGGTCACGGGGCGGCGTCGGATCGTCGCGGGCACGCCGACCGCGGTGCTGCCGGCCGGCACGTCACGGATGACGACGGCGTTCGCGCCGATGCGGGCGTCGTCGCCGACGGTCACCGGGCCGAGGACCTTGGCGCCGGAGCCGACGACGACGCGGTCGCCGACGGTCGGGTGCCGCTTGCCGTGGCGCATCGACGTGCCGCCGAGCGTGGCGCCGTGGAAGAGGACCACGTCGTCGCCGACCTCGGCCGTCTCGCCGATCACCACCCCCATGCCGTGGTCGATGAAGAGGCGGCGGCCCAGCACGGCGCCGGGGTGGATCTCGATGCCCGTGGTGGCGCGCGCGGCCTGGGACAGCAGGCGGGCGGCCAGCTGCAGGCCGGGGCGGTGCCACAGCCGGTGCGCGGCCCGGTACGCCCACACGGCGTGCACGCCCGGGTAGCCGAGGGCGACCTCGAGGAGGCTGCGTGCGGCCGGGTCGTGGTCGCGCGCGGCCTGCAGGTCCTCCCGCAGCGTCGCGCGGAAGGGCAGGTGGTGGGACATGCAGGGGGCCTCGGATCGGGAGGGGCGGACGCCGGTCCGGCCCCGGCGCGGTGCCGGGGCCGGACGGGCGGTGGTGCGCGGGACGGGGGCGGCCCGTCAGTCCATGAGGTCCTGGTAGAGGATCGTGGACAGGTAGCGCTCCCCGAAGGACGGGACGATGACGACGATCGTCTTGCCGGCGTTCTCGGGACGCTGCGCGAGCAGGGTCGCGGCGTGCAGCGCGGAGCCCGACGAGATGCCGACGAGCAGGCCCTCCTCGGCGGCGGCGCGGCGGGCGACCTTCACCGAGGTCTCGGCGTCGACGTCGATGATCTCGTCGTAGACCTCGCGGTCGAGGATCTCGGGGACGAAGTTGGCGCCGATGCCCTGGATCTTGTGCGGGCCGGGGGCGCCGCCGTTGAGGATCGGCGACTCGGCCGGCTCGACGCCCACGACCTGCACGCCCGGCTTGCGCTCCTTGAGCACCTGGCCGACGCCGGTGATGGTGCCGCCCGTGCCGATGCCCGCGACGAAGATGTCGACGGCGCCGTCGGTGTCGGTCCAGATCTCCTCGGCCGTCGTGCGGCGGTGGACGGCCGGGTTGGCCTCGTTGGCGAACTGGCGGGCCAGGACGGCGCCCGGGCGCTCGGCGGCGATCGCCTCGGCCTGGTTCACCGCGCCGCGCATGCCCTCGGACCCGGGCGTGAGGACGAGCTCGGCGCCGAAGGCCCGCAGCAGCGCCCGGCGCTCCTTCGACATGGTCTCCGGCATCGCGAGGACCACCTTGTAGCCGCGCGCCGCGCCGACCCAGGCGAGGGCGATGCCCGTGTTGCCCGAGGTCGCCTCGACGATCGTGCCGCCGGCCGTCAGCTGCCCGGAGGCCTCCGCCGCGTCGATGATGGAGACGCCGATGCGGTCCTTGACCGAGTTGGCGGGGTTGTAGAACTCGAGCTTCGCCAGGACGGTCGCCGGCGCGCCGTCCGTGATGCGGTTGAGCCGCACGAGCGGGGTGTTGCCGATGAGCTGGGTCGCGTCGTCGTAGATGCGGGCCATGGCGTCTCTGTCCTCCTGGGACCGGTCGGGGCGGTGGTCGTCGTGGACGGCCGGCCCGGGACGTGGGTCCGGGAGGGGTGCGACGGGGCCGTCCGCGGGGCGAGCGCTGGTGCGGGTGCGTCGCAGGGACGGACCCGCCCTCGGACGAGGGCGTCCAGCGCTCTAGGGACAGCGACACGGGCGGGCGACGACCACGTCGTCCGCCTGCGACGGCACGGCCACGAGGGACCGGAGGGTGCGGTGCAGCACGCCTGTCCCCTCCTCGCCTGTCCCGGACCGTCGCCGTGGGCGCGACGACCGTACCCGTAACGCCTCGGGCGCCGCAAAGAGTCCCACGACGAGTCCCACGACCGGGTGAGGACCCGGGGACCACCGGACGGCGCGCCCCGGGAGGCAGGTGCGTGCCGCTGCACGGGGAACGGGTGCGCGGGGGTCCGGGGCGCGCCGGACCGTCCCGCGGCGCCCCGGGGACGTGCTCAGCAGCAGGGGCGCACGCGCTCCCGCAGCGCGAGGACGGCGCCCTCGTCGAGCACCGTCACGTCCTTGGCCGTCTGCATCCACACCGCGTCGCTCATGACGTGGCCCGCCACGTGCTCGACGACCCACAGGCCCGCGTCGGGTCCCGACCCGGCGACGAGGTGCCAGGTGCCGACGCGCCCGGTGGCGGCGTCGACGCCGCGCAGCGTCTCGGTGGCCGTGGCGGTGGCGGTGACGGCGGCGGGGTCGGTCGCCGCGACGGGCGGGGTCGCGAGCAGGGTGGCGCTCATGGGGGGCTCCGAGGGCGGGAGGACCGGTGCCGACGGTCGTCGACCCCTCCTCATCGACGCGGGGAGGGCACCCCTTGAGTCGCTGCGCCCCCGGGCGCGGGACGTCCCCAGCCCCGGCGCGGTTTCGTCCAGGGTCTGCATCGACCCGGCTCCTGCGCGCCGGCGTGGGCGGACCCTACGGTCGTCGCATGCTCACCGCAGAGACCGCCGCCGAGGGCGTGCCGGGGACGACCGGGCCCCGCGCGCCCGGGCCGGCCCGGGGCGCACGCCGCCTCGTCGTGCCCGTCCCGCCCGCGCCGCGCCGCGGCCACCTCCCGCTGGGGGAGCCGGCCGGGACGCCGGACCGGATCGAGGTGACGAGCGGCTGGTTCGAGCGGGCCGGGCGGCCCTGGTTCCCGGTCAGCGGCGAGGTCCACTACGCGCGGGTGCCGCGGGAGCGGTGGTCGGACGTCCTGGGGCACGCCCGCGCCGGAGGGCTCGACAGCGTGGCGACCTACGTCCTGTGGCAGGCCCACGAGCCCGAGCCGGGGGTGTTCCGCTGGGACGGGGACCGCGACCTGCGGGCCTTCGTGCTGCTCGCGGCCCGGCACGGGCTGGACGTCGTCGTGCGGATCGGCCCGTGGGCGCACGGGGAGGCCCGCCACGGCGGCTTCCCGGACTGGCTCGTGGGGCGCGACGACGTGCGCCCGCGCACGGACGACCCCGCCTACCTCGCGCTCGTGCGCCGGCTGTACGCCGAGACGGCCGCCCAGCTCGAGGGGCTCAGCCACACCGACGGCGGGCCGGTCGTCGGCGTGCAGGTGGACAACGAGCTGTACGACCAGCCGGGCCACCTGGCGACGCTGCGGCGCACGGCGGAGGAGCTGGGGCTGCGGGTGCCGCTGTGGACGGCGACGGGGTGGGGCGGGGCGCAGGTGCCCGGGACCCTGCTGCCCGTCTACAGCGCCTACCCCGACGGCTTCTGGGAGGAGACGACGACCGGCTGGCCGCCCTTCGCCCCGGTGCACTTCCGGTACAGCAGCGTCCGCGACGACCTGTCCGTGGGCGCCGACCTGCGCGAGGCGCTCGACGGCGTGGTCCTCGACCCCGCCGTGCCGCCGCGCCAGGACGACGACGCGCTCCCGTACGCCACCTGCGAGCTCGGCGGGGGGATGCACGTGGCCTACCACCGCCGCCCGCTCGTGCAGCCCCTCGACGTGGCCGCCCTCGCGCTGGCGAAGATCGGCAGCGGCTCCGTCTGGCAGGGCTACTACATGTACGCCGGCGGGACGCAGCGGGTGGGCGCGCACGGCACGGAGCAGGAGTCGCAGGCCACGGGCTACCCCAACGACGTGCCGACGCGCACCTACGACTTCCACGCGCCGATCGGCGAGCACGGGCAGGTCCGGCCGCACCACCACGCCCTGCGGCGCCAGCACCTCTGGCTGGCCGCGGACGCCGCGCTCGCGGCGATGCCGGCGACGATCGGGGGCGGGGGCGAGGACCCGGAGGAGCTGCGGTGGTCCGTGCGCTCGGACGGGCACCGCGGCTACCTGTTCCTCACGACCTACCAGCCGGCGCACACCCCGCTGCCCCCGCAGCCCGGGGTCCAGGTCGAGGTCGTCCTCGGGGGCACCCCGCTCACCGTGCCGTCGGCGCCGGTCGACCTGCCCGCGGGGGTCAGCGTCGTCTGGCCGCTGCGCCTGCCGCTGACGGACGCGCTCGTCCTGCGCAGCGCGACGGCGGGGCTGCTCACGCGCCTGGACGCCGAGGACGCCGCCGACGCGACCGGGGACGTCGACCCGCTGGTCGTGCTCGTCGCGACGGACGGGGTGCCCGTCGAGCTCGTGCTGGAGGGCGACGTGCCGGTGGGGGGCGCGGGCCGCGGCGCCGCCCGGGACGGGACGACCGTCGTGACGCTGGCCGACGCCCCGGGGCCCGGGACCGTCGTCCGGCTGCCCGGCGTCCGGGTCCTCGTGGTCGACGAGGCGTCCGCCGACCGGCTCCACCGCCTCCACCTCGGCGGCCGCGACCGCCTCGTGCTGGCCGACGCGCCCGTGCACGCCGAGGACGGCGCCCTCGTCGCCCACCCGACCGGTCCCGTGTCGTCCGTGTCCGTGCTCCCGGCGCCGGCGCGGCTCGTCGGCGAGGGCGTGACGCCGGCGGCGTCGACCGCGCCCTGGACGACGTGGACGCTCACGACCCCCGACGCAGGGGCCCGCCGGCTCGTCGCGGACCTGCACCCCGTCGCACCGGCACCCCCCGCGCCGACGCGGGGCGGGCCGATGGACCGCCTCGCCGCCCCGACGGACCTGTCGGGCGCGGCCCGCGTCGACCTCGCCGTGCCCGACGCCCTGCTCGCCGACGTCGACCGCGCGCTGCTGCGGATCACGTGGACGGGCGACGTCGGCCGCCTGCTCGTCGGCGAGGAGGTGGTGGGCGACCACTTCTGGCACGGCCGCGTGTGGGACGTGGACCTGGCGCCCTGGCGCGACGAGGTGCGCCGGCACGGCGTCCGGCTCGAGCTCCTGCCCTGGCGCCGGGCCACGGGCGTGTGGGTCGACCCCTCCGTGCGGGACGTCCCCGACGGCATCACCGTCGCGGCGGTCGACGTGGTGCGCGTCCCCCGGGTCGTCGTGACCCTCGAGGACTGACCCCGCCTCCCTGCAGCGGCCGTGGCCACGACCGCCCCGGCACCCCCGACGGCATCCCGACGACCCGCCCTCCCCCCGACGACCCTGCGAGGACCGCACCATGACCACCGACCAGCACGCCCCGCCCGCGCCGGCCCTGCCCGGCGCCGTCGACGCCGCTGCCGCCGCGGCGGTGGACGCGCGGCCGCGGATCACCCTGCCGGACGCCCCCGCGCACCTGGCCGCGACCCTCGCCGCCGGGGGCGCCGTGGCGTGGTCCGAGCCGCTGACGATCCGCACGTACGAGGCGGGCGAGCCGAGCCCGTACCCCATGTTCCTCGACCACCGCGTCTACCAGGGCTCCAGCGGCGCGGTGTACCCCCTGCCCCTCGTGGAGAGGGTGGCCGACGAGGGCGTCGACCGGCCGTGGCAGGCGGTGCACCTGGAGAACGCGTACGTGCGGCTCGTGGTGCTGCCCGAGCTCGGCGGGCGGATCCACGTGGGGTACGACAAGACCACGGGGTACGACTTCTTCTACCGGAACGACGTCATCAAGCCGGCCCTCGTGGGGCTGGCCGGACCGTGGATCAGCGGCGGGGTCGAGCTCAACTGGCCGCAGCACCACCGGCCGGCCACGTACCTGCCGGTGGAGACGCACGTCGAGACCGACGACGACGGCACGGTCACCGTCTGGTGCGGCGACCACGACCCCTTCGCGCGCATGTCGGCGCAGCACGGCGTGCGGCTGCGCCCGGACAGCTCGCTGGTGGAGCTGGCGGTGCGGCTGCACAACCGGACGAGCGAGCGCCGCTCGTTCCTGTGGTGGGCCAACGTGGCCGCGCGCGTCCACGACGACTACCAGTCCTTCTTCCCGGAGGACGTGCGGTACGTCGCGGACCACGCCCGCCGGGCGCTGACGGCCTTCCCGCGCGCGGACCGGCCCTACTACGGGGTGGACTACCCCGCGCTGGCGGCGGAGCACCCCGGCGCGGACCGGATCGACTGGTACCGCAACATCCCCGTGCCGACCTCGTACATGGTCGTCGACTCGCAGGAGAGCTTCTTCGGCGGCTACGACCACGCCGCGGGCGCGGGGTTCGTGCACTGGGCCGAGCGGCGCCTGTCGCCGGGCAAGAAGCAGTGGACCTGGGGCGACGCCCCGTTCGGGCACGCCTGGGACGACCAGCTCACGGACGGCGGCGGGCCCTACGTCGAGCTCATGGCCGGGGTCTACACCGACAACCAGCCGGACTTCTCCTGGCTGCTGCCGGGCGAGACGAAGGTGTTCACGCAGCACTGGTACCCCGTCCCGGCGATCGGCCCGGCCCACGCGGCCACCCCCGACGCCGCCGTGCACGTGGACCGCACGGGCGGAGCGGGCGGAGCGGGCGGAGCGGGCGGAACCGGCGAGGTCGTCGTCCGGGTCGCCGTCACGTCCCCGCAGCGGGGCGCCGAGCTGCGCGTCCTGCGTGCGGGCGCGGTGGTGGCGCGCCGCGTGCTCGACCTGCGGCCGGGCGAGGTCGGCACCCTCGGGGCGCCGGGCGGTGCGGGCGAGGACCTGCGGGTCGAGCTCCGCGACACGCACGGCCGCGACCTCGTCTCCTGGGCCCCCTCCCACCCCGCCGACGGGACGCCCTGGGTCGCCGACGAGCCCCCCGCGCCGCACGCGGTCGGCTCCGTCGAGGAGCTCTGGCTGACCGGCGTGCACCTGAGCCAGTACCGGCACCCGACGCGCTCGCCGCTGCCCTACTGGCGCGAGGCGCTGCGGCGCGACCCCGGGGACGTCCGCACGAACCTCGCGCTGGCCGACCACGACCACCGCGCCGGCCGGTACGCGGCGGCGCTGGCCCGCGTCGAGACCGCCCTGGGTCGCCTCCAGCGCCGCAACGCCAACCCCCTCGACGCCGAGGGCCTCTACCTCGCGGGCCTGCTCCTGGCCCGCCTGGGCCGGGGCGAGGAGGCCGAGCGGGCGTTCGGCAAGGCCGGGTGGGACGGCACCTGGGCCGCGGCGGCCGGGCTGGAGCTCGCCCGGTCCCTGGCGCGCCGCGGGCGTGACCGGGCGGCGCTGCGCGTGCTGGACACGCTCGACGGCGTGGTCGGCCACGACGTGCGGCGCACCGCCGTGCGGGCCGTGGTGCTGCGCCGCACGGGCCGGGCGCAGGAGGCGGCGGCGCTCGTCGACGCGGCCCTGCGCGCCGATCCGCTGGACGCCACGCTGCGGGTCCTGGCCGACCGGCGCCCGCCGACGGACGCCGGCCTGCTGGTGGACGTCGCGGGCGACCTGGCCCGGGCGGGGGAGCCCCTGGCCGCCGTCGCGCTGCTGGAGCGGGCGGCGGCGGCGCCGCCGACCCCGGCGGGCAACGTGCGCCCGGTGGCGCTGTACACGGCGGCGGAGCTGCTCGACGAGGCGGGCCGCCCCGGGGCCGCCGAGGCGCTGCGGGACCGGGCCCGGGCGTCCGACCTCACCTGGGCGTTCCCCCACGGGCTCGACGCGCACGACGTGCTCCGGCGGGCCGTCGAGGCCGCGCCCGAGGACGCGGTGGCCCGGCACCTGCTGGGGTTGCTGCTGTACGCGCACGGACGCCGACGCGAGGCGCGGGACCTCTGGGAGCGGGCCCTCGCCCTCGGGCTGCGGCACCCGGTCCTCCTGCGGGACGCCGGGCTGGCCGCCTACGCGGTCGCCCACGACGACGCGCTCGCCTGGCACCGGTACGCCGAGGCGGTGGCAGCGGCGCCGGAGGACGCGCGGCTGCGGTACGAGCAGGACCAGCTCGCGCTGCGGCTGGGCCACGGGCCGCAGGAGCGGCGCGCCCGCCTCGAGGCCGTCGAGCCCCTCGTCCTCACGCGCGACGACCTCACGGTCGAGTACGTCGGCCTGCTCACGGCCACCGGGGCCGCCGAGCGCGCGCGGGCCATCCTCCTCGGCCGTCGGTTCCACCCCTGGGAGGGCGGGGAGGGCCGGACGCTGGCCGCCTGGGACGCGGTGCACGACGCGCTCGGGCTGCCGCGCACCGACCCCCCGGCCGGCCTCGGCGAGGCGCGCCCCCGCTGGACCGCGCCCGCCGCGGTCCGCCCGGACGGCTCCACGGACTACTTCGCCACGAGCCTGCCCGACCTGCTCCTGTTCGTCCGGGAGAGCGAGGACGACGAGGGCTGAGGCGGCGGCCGCGACGCCGCCGGCACCGGCCCGCGCCCGGGAGGGGGCTGCCGCGGGCGGCGCCGGGCTCCTAGGGTCGGTGCATGACCGTCGAGTACGTGCGGTACCGCGTCACAGGTGACGCGCAGGCGTTCGAGGACGCGTACGCGCGCGCCGCCCGGTCGCTCGCGCAGGCGCCCGAGTGCGTCGACTACGAGCTGAGCCGGTGCACGCAGGACCCGGCGGCGTACGTCCTGCGCCTGACGTGGACGTCCGCCGCCGGGCACCTCGAGGGCTTCCGCCACGGGCCCCACTTCCCGCCCTTCCTCGCGGAGATCCGGCCCTGGGTCGACGACCTGGAGGAGATGCGCCACTACGAGCCGACCGCCGTGGCGGGGTCCGGGGGCGCCGTGCCGACGCTGCACGCCTGGGCCGGCGGCGCCGGGGCGTTCGAGCGCCTCACGGAGGTCTTCGACGGCAAGGTGCTCGCCGATCCCGTCCTCGGCCCGGTGTTCGCGGGCATGGACGCCTCGCACCCGCGGCACGTGGCGCTCTGGCTGGCGGAGGTGTTCGGCGGCCCGCCGCGCTACACGGCCGAGCGCGGCGGGTACCCGGCGATGCTCGGCCACCACCTCGGCCGGGGCATCACGGAGGTCCAGCGGCGCCGCTGGGTCGACCTGCTCCTGGACGCCGCCGACGAGGCGCGCCTGCCCGACGACCCCGAGTTCCGGGCGGCGTTCGTCGGCTCCGTGGAGTGGGGCACGCGGCTCGCGGTCGCGAACTCCCGCCCGGGCGCCGCGCCGCCCCGGGAGGCACCCGTCCCGCGGTGGGGCTGGGGCGTCGCGCCGCCCTACAGGGACGGCACCCCGGCGGGCTGAGCCGCCGCCGCGACGGGCCGCCGGTGCGATGATCCGCCCGTGAGCACCCCGGGCGCCCGGCCGACGCTGCTCGACGTCGCGCGGACGGCGGGCGTGTCACGGGCGACCGCCGCGCGGGTGCTCGCCGGCAGCGGGACGGTGCGGGAGGACATGGCGTCCCGCGTCCACGCCGCCGCCGGCACGCTGGGGTACCTCACGAACCCGGTCGCGCGCGCCCTGCGCCGCGGCCGCACGGGCGCGGTGGCGGTCGTCGTGCCCCACAGCGCGACGGGCGGCCTGGCGGCACCGTTCGTCACGGACCCCGTGCAGGGCGCCTCGACGGTGCTCTTCGAGCGCTCGCTCCAGCCCGTGCTGCTGCTCGACGACGGCCGCAACACCGACTGCCTGGTGCACCACCTCCTGTCGGGGTTCGTCGACGCCGCCGTCGTCATCCCGCTGGGGGAGTCCGAGGCGCTGTTCCGCGAGCTGGGCGCCCTGCGGGTGCCGGTCGTCTTCGCCGGGCACCCGAGCGCGGACGTGGAGGGCCGGCACTTCGTCGACGCCGACAACCTCGGGGGCGCACGGGCCGCGGCCCGGGCCCTCCTCGAGGCCGGCCGGCGCCGCATCGGCATGCTCGCGGGCCCGGCCGCCTACGAGCCCGCCGTCGACCGCGAGCGGGGGCTGCGCGAGGAGCTCGCGGCGTGGGGCGTGCCGGCGCCCACGGTCGTGCGCGGCGACTTCTCCCTGCCGTCGGGCGTGGCCGCCTGCGAGGGCCTGCTGCGCCGCCTGCCGGACGTGGACGGGGTCTTCGCCGCCTCCGACCTCATGGCGGTCGGCGCGCTGCGCGCCCTGGCGGCGAGCGGCCGTCGCGTCCCGGAGGACGTGTCGGTCGTCGGGTTCGACGACACGGTGGTCGCGGCCACGTCCGAGCCGCCCCTGACCACGGTGCGGCAGCCCCTGCGCGAGATGGGCGCGCGCGCCGCCCGCATGGTCCTCGAGCTGCTGGAGCGGGGCGCGCTCGACGAGCCGCACGTCCTCCTCCCCACGGTCCTCACCCGCCGCGGATCCGTCTGAGCCGGCCGGGGGAGGGCGCCGTCGCCGCCGTGCGACCGCTTTACAACGGCCGGGGCCTGCGGCAGGCTCTCCCGTCAGAGATCGATCTCCGGCCTGCGGGCCCGCGACCGGTCGCGACCGCCCTGCCCGACGACGTGCACCTCGGCTGACCGCACCCTCCCGCCCCAGCACCTGCCGCCCAGCACCTCCCGCCCCGCGGCCCGGCGCCCCGCCGCCGACGGCCGGGACCGCGCCGCGCCGACCCACCACCCCTGCACCCATCCCGACGGAGGGACGACATGACCCGACAGGCGCTCGTGGTCCGCGGCGGCTGGGACGGGCACCAGCCCGTCGCCGCCACGGACCTGTTCCTGCCCTTCCTGCGGGACCAGGGCTTCACCGTGGACGTCGAGACCGACCCGGAGGTGTACGCGGACGCCGAGCGCATGGCGGCGACGGACCTCGTCCTGCAGTGCGTGACGATGTCCACCATCAGCGGCCCGGCCGTGGCCGGCCTGCGCGCGGCGGTCGAGGCCGGGACGGGGCTGGCCGGCTGGCACGGCGGCATCGCCGACTCCTTCCGGGAGAGCTCGGACTACCTGCAGCTCGTCGGCGGGCAGTTCGCCACGCACCCCGGCCGGGCGCCGGAGGAGCGGTCGGGCGAGGCGTCCGACAACTACCTGCCGCACCGGGTCGAGATCACGCCGCTCGGCCGCGAGCACCCGGTCACCGCGGGCCTCGAGGACTTCGCCCTCGAGACGGAGCAGTACTGGGTGCTGCACGACGACCTCGTCGACGTGCTCGCCACGACGACCCACCCGGTGCAGCCGTACCACCCGTGGCACCGGCCGATCGTCTCGCCGGCCGTGTGGACGCGGCTGTGGGGCGCCGGCCGGGTCTTCGTCGCGACGCCGGGCCACACCCCCGAGGTGCTCTCGGAGCCGTCCGTCCGCACCATCGTCGAGAGGGGTCTGCTGTGGGCCAGCCGCACGGCATCGGAGTAGTCGGCCTGGGCGTCATCCTCGACGCCTACCTGCGCACGCTCGCGGACCACCCCGGCGTGCGGCTCGCGGCCGTCGCGGACCTCGACCTCGCACGGGCGGCCGCGGTGGCGGAGCGCGTGCCGGGGGCGCGGGCCCTCACGGTCGAGGCCCTGCTGGACGACGACGAGGTGGACACGGTCCTCGACCTCACCACGCCCGGCGCCCACGCGGAGGTCGCCCTCGCCTGCGCCGCGCACGGCAAGGCCCACTACGGGGAGAAGCCGCTGGCGGCGACGCTGGAGGACGCGCGCAGGGTCGTCGCGGCGGCGGCCGCCGGGGGCACGGGCCTGGGCTGCGCCCCCGACACGGTGCTCGGCACCGGCGTCCAGACCGCTCGTGCGGCGGTGGACGCCGGCGCGATCGGCCGCCCGACGTCGGCCGTGGCGACGTGGATCTCCCCGGGGCACGAGGCGTGGCACCCGAACCCCGACTTCTACTACCGCCACGGGGGCGGGCCGCTGCTGGACATGGGCCCCTACTACCTCACGAGCCTGGTCCACCTGCTGGGGCCGGTGGCGAGCGTGACGGGGGTGGCGGCAGGGCTGCGGGCCTCCCGCACCATCGCCTCGGGGCCCCGGGCCGGCGAGAGCGTCCCCGTCGAGGTGGCGACCCACGTGGCGGGCACGCTGCTGCACGTGGGCGGCGCGGTCTCGACCGTGACGATGAGCTTCGACGGCGCCGGCACCCGGGCCCGCCCCATCGAGGTGCACGGCGAGGAGGGCTCCCTGGCCGTGCCCGACCCCAACACCTTCGCCGGCGACGTCGAGCGCTTCGTGCCGGGCGGGGACTGGGAGGTGCTGCCGCCCTCGGCGGGTTTCGTCGAGGCGTCGCGCGGCGTCGGCCTGCTCGAGATGGTCGGTGCGGCCGGCCTCGGCGGGGCCCCGGCCACGCCGCGGGCCGGCGGCGAGCTGGCGCTCCACGTCACGGAGCTCATGGCGGGCCTGCTCCGGTCCGCCGACGAGGGGCGCCGGGTCGACCTCACCACGGCGCCCGACCGGCCGGACCTCGTCCCGCTCACCCCGCTCGCGACGTGGAAGGGCTGACGGCCGCGGCCGGCTGCGCGTCTACCCGTCCCCGTCGCAGTCCAGGCCCGCGGCGAGGGCGGCCAGGTTCGCGCGCATGAGGGAGGGGTAGGTCTCGTCCTCCGCGACGCGCTCGACGGGGTGCAGCACCGCCGTGGCGACCCCCAGGTCCTCGGCCAGCGTCCCGGCGACCCGGGGGCTCGTCGTCGCCTCGAAGAACACCGTGCGCACGCCGCGGCCCTCGACGACGTCGACGACGTCGCGCAGACGGGCCGGCGAGGGCTCCACGTGCGGGTCGATCCCCGCGATGCCCACCTGCTCCAGGCCGTAGGCATCCGCGAGGTAGCCGAACGCCTCGTGGGCCGTCACGAGGGTCGCCCCGCGGCACGGTGCCAGCGCCGCGGCGTACTCCTCGTCCAGCGCCCGGAGCTCCGTGACGAGCGCCCTCGCGCCGGCGCGGTGGTCGGAGGCCCCGGACGGGTCGAGCTCCGTGAGCCGGTCCGCCACCTGGCCGGCCAGGGTGGCCATGCGGCCGGGGTCCAGCCAGACGTGCGGGTCGCCCTCCCGGTCCGCCAGCGGGGCGGCGTCGAGGAGGTGCTCGGGCTGCTGCTGCGCGAGCGCCGCGTCGACGCCCGGCTGGAGGCCGGACAGGTGGACGACGAGGTCGGCCCCCCCGAGGGCCGCGACCTGTCGTGGCGTTAGCTCGGTGGCGTGGCTGTCGGCGCCCCGGGCGGTGAGGTTGATGACCTCGACCCGGGAGCCGCCGACCTCCCGCACCACGTACTCGAGGGGGTAGGACGACGTGAGGACGGTGAACCCGTCGTCACCCGCCCCCGCACCCCCGCCGCCGGAGCAGGCGGCGAGGGTGAGGAGGCCGGCTACGAGGCCGAGGGATGGGAGGGCGCCGCGCGTGCGGCCGCCCCCGCCCGTCGTGCCCCGGGACGCGCCCGACAGGGTGCGCATCACCCGTGGTCGTGACCGGCGTGCTCGTCGGCCTCGCCCGTCACGCCCGAGAGCTCGTTCGGCACGACGTCGAGGTCGGCGCTCGCCCAGATCTCACCGGTCTCGATGTCCACGGCATGGATTGCCCGGCCGGCGGGGTCGGTGATGTACGCGGTGCCCTCCAGGGTGAAGACCTGCGGCTGCGGGTCCTGCCAGTTCTCGGAGACCTCCCACGCGTCGATCACGGGGACGGAGCGGGCGACCGTGCCGGCCTCGGTGTCGATGACGTGGAGCGAGCCGTCCGTGCCCAGGACGACGCCCTCGCCGTTCTCGCCCCGGCCGAGGGAGCGGTACCAGTACGAGGAGGGCAGGTCGACGAGCCGCAGGGTCGCGGTCCGCGTGTCGATCAGGGAGACGCGGGTGGTGAGGTCGATCTCGGCGTCCGGGTCCGCCTTGTAGTCGCCGAGGACGACGGGCGAGTCCTCCGTGCCGAACTGGTTGCCGATGCGGCCGTAGACGTCGGGGCTCTGCACCTTCGTGATCGTGCCGTCGCGGTAGACCAGGACGCCGTCGGTGCAGCCGATGACGACCGTCTCCTCCGCGGCGACGGTCTCGCCGTGGACGTCCGGGCACCGGTCGTCGGCGGCGATCTCCTGGTCGTCCTCGTCGAGCACGCGGATGCCGGTCCGGCCCTCCTCGGTGCCCTCCGAGACGACCATGCGCCCGTCGGACAGCTCGACGGCGACGCCGTGGTGCACGGCGGGCGTGGTGTACGTGCGCAGCTCGCGGTCCTCGTCCTCGATCTCGGCGCTGCTGAACGACGTCACGTCGCCGGTGCCGTCGTCGAAGAGGACCGTCCTGCCGGCGTGCGTGACGACGTGCGCCGGCTCCTCGGCGGGGAAGACCGTGCCCGTGAGGCCCGGCTCGGCCGTGTAGAAGTGCGAGTGGTCGCCGTGGGTCTCCTCCCAGGCGCCGCCGTCGAGGACGTGCCAGCCGCCCTGCGCGGTGACGAGCAGGTGACGTCCGTCGCCGGCGGGGTTGAGCCGGACGAAGCCCTCCAGCCTCTCGTCGGCGAGCACCTCGAGCGTGGTGCCGTCCACGACCTGCACCCCGCCGTCGTAGGAGATCGCGAGGCGCGGGGAGGACGCGGCGGCCTCCGTGGCGCCCGAGGGGGTGCTCTCGCCGTCCTCGGTCGTGGCGCTGGCGGACGCGGAGGCGGAGCCGCCCGCCTCGGAGGTGCCGCAGGCGGCCAGGAGGACGAGGGGGAGGGCGGCGGCCGCCGCGAGGGGGCGGCGAGGTCGGGTCACGGGCACGGAGGAGTCCTGTCTCGGGAGGGGGGTGGCGGAGGGCCGGTGGGCCGCAGGTGCGCCCGGGCGCGCCGAGGACGGCCGCGGCAGGGCCGGGCCGGTGTGCTCCGGCGGACCGGGCGGGACCACCTTAACGCTAACGATTCTCGTTTACAGTGAAGCCGTGATCGCCTCCCTCCCCACGACCGCACGCGCCTCCGAGCTCTCCCCACCGGGCGGCGCCGCTCTCCTGACGCTGGACTGCTGCGCGCTCGGCTACGACGGGCGGGCGCTGCTGAGCGACGTCGACGTCGTGGTGCGCGGCTGCGAGTGCGTCACCGTGACCGGCCCCAACGGCTCGGGCAAGACCACGCTCCTGCGCGCGGTCCTGGGGTCGGCGCAGGTGCTGGACGGGACCGTCCGCGTCGGGACGGCCCGCCTCGGGTACGTGCCGCAGCGGGACCCGCTCGCGCCCGTGGTGCCCGCGACGGTGGCCGAGGTGGTGGGGGTCGGGCGGCTCCCGCTCACGGGGCCGCTGCGCCGCCTGCGCCCCGCCGTGCGCCGGGCGGACCGGGCGGCGGTGCAGGACGCCCTCGAGCTCGTCGGCCTCGCCGACCGCGCGCGCACCCCCGTCGCCCAGCTGTCCGGCGGGCAGCAGCGCCGCGTCCTCGTGGCCCGGGCCCTGGCCGCCGAGCCGGAGCTCCTGCTGCTCGACGAGCCCACGGCCGGCGTCGACGCCCTCCACCAGAGGGCGCTGTGCGAGGTCCTGGCGCGGGTGCGGGACACCGGCGTCGCCGTCCTCGTCGTGACGCACGAGCCGGAGGCGCTCCGCGGCGCCACGACGCGCCGCCTCACGGTGGCGGACGGCCGGGTCGCGGAGGCGGCGGCGTGAGCGACCTGCTGGGGATGCTCGACCACGCCTTCCTGCAGCGCGCGCTGCTGGCCGCCGCGCTCGTAGGCGTCGCGGCGCCGCTCGTCGGGACCTTCCTCGTGCAGCGCGGCCTCTCGCTGGTGGGGGACGGGCTGGGGCACGTCGCCCTCGCCGGGGTGGCCGCCGGGGTCCTCACCGGCACGGCGCCGGTGGGGACCGCGCTCGTCGCCGCGGTGGGGGCGGCCCTCCTCGTCGAGGCCGTCCGGGCGCGCGGGCGCACCGCGGGGGACGTCGCGCTCGCGGTCGTCTTCTACGGCGGCATCGCCGGGGGCGTCGTCCTCATGAGCCTGGCCCCGGCCGGCGCGACGACGGACCTCGAGAGCTACCTCTTCGGGGCGATCACCACGACCGGCACCGCCGACGTCGCCGTGTTCGCCGTGCTGGCCGCGCTGCTGCTCGTCGTCGTCCTCGTCCTGCGGCCCTGGCTCCTCGCGGTCGCGCTCGACGAGGAGCACGCCCGGGCCGTCGGGCTGCCGACGCGCGCCCTGACCTCCACGCTGGCGGTCCTCACCGCCGTGACGGTGGTGCTCTCGATGCGCACCGTGGGGCTGCTGCTCATCAGCGCCCTCATGGTCCTGCCGGTGGCGGCCGCGCAGCGGGTGGGCCGCAGCTTCACCGCCGTGCTCGGCACGGCGTGCGCCGTCGGCCTGGTGTCGAGCGTCGGCGGGGTCGTGACGTCAGCCGTCGCGGACACCCCCTCCGGCGGCACCATCGTGCTCCTGGCCCTCGGCGCCTTCGCCCTGGCGGTGCTCGCCGAGGCCCTCGGCCGCCGGGGTCCGCGCGGTCACGCCCTCCGGCGGCGCTTGTTCTCGTACATCGCCGCGTCGGCGGCACGCCACGCCTGGGGGAGCGTGCCCCCGGGTGCCCGCTCGGCGGTGCCGGCCGCGACGGGGACGGCCGCCGCGTCGAGCGCGGCCCGGAGCCGGACCTCCAGGGCGGCGGCGCCGGCCGGCCCCGTCTCGACGGCGAGGACCGCGAACTCGTCGCCGCCCAGCCGCGCCAGGTAGTCCGCGGAGCGGGCCGACCCCCGCAGGGCAGCGGCGCACCGGCGCAGCAGCGCGTCCCCCGCGTCGTGGCCGTCCCGGTCGTTGACCGCCTTCAGCCCGTCGACGTCGAGGACGACGACCGCGGCCGGGTGCCCGTACCGCACCGCGCGCGCCTCCTCCGCGGCCAGCACCGCGTCCCAGCCGCGACGGTTCCCCAGGCCCGTGAGCGCGTCCGTCGTCGCGTCGCCCTCCGCGCGCTCGAGGCGCCGGTGCAGGTCCTCCGCCTGCAGCTCGAGGTCGAGCAGGGTGGACAGCAGCCGCGCCTGGAGGCGGACGAGCGGCTCGAGCTCGCGCAGCGACGCCGGCTGCGGCTCGGGGTCGAAGCCGCACAGCGTGCCGAAGACCTCGCCGTCCGCCCGGACGAGGGGCATCCCGACGTACGCCTCGATCGGGAACCCCTGCCGGTTGGGCGCCGCCGCCAGGGCGGGGACCTGCGCCACGTGCGGGGCCACGTGCGGGCTCCGCCCGTCGACCATGACCGCGCAGAGGGACCCCGGCCAGCTCAGGACGGCTCCGGCGGCCATCCCGTAGCCGTCGGGGGAGTCCTGCGCGAGGAGCACGACCTGCCGGTCGTCGGACCGGCGCGTCACCATCCACAGGCGCAGCCCGGCCCGGCGGCGGAGGTCGCCGAGCACGTCCTGCGCGGCCTCGGCGAAGCCGGCGAACGGGACGAGCGGAGCCGGTCCCGCGCTCACCGGCGGACCCGGGGAGCGCAGGTGAGGGCGCGGGCGGAGGCGCGGAGTGGCGCACGGGCAGGACCGGTCACGGCTGCGGACCACCTCTCGCCCGGCGGCTGCGGGCGGGCCCATGATCCCCCGGCGGTCCGCCCCGGTCGACCACGGGCCGGCGCGGCCGTCGTGCTCGGCCCTCGGGCCGGGGTGCGCGCGGCGGGCGTCAACCCTCGACGACGAGCAGGTCCCAGCCCCCGATGGTCACGTCCTGCCCGGCGGTGAGCGTCCGGTCGTCCAGCAGCGACCGGCCGGCCACGGGCAGGGTCAGCGTGACGGGCCCCGCGGAGTAGTTGAGCAGGTAGGTCAGGGCCCGGCCGCGTCCGTTCGTGCCACGGCGGACCGCGACCGTCGGGGTGGCGGCCGCGACGTCCTGCGGCCAGTCCCACAGGCCGGCGTCGCGCACGAGGGCGCCGAGGACGGCCCTGGTCGTGGCCGCGTCCGTGAGGGTGGCGAGGTAGGTGGCGGTGCCCGCGCCGAAGCGGTTCCGCGTCAGCGCGGCGTACGACGACCAGGCGGGGTGGTCGTACCCCGCGAGGACCTCCGTGCCCGCGTCGGGGACGAGCAGCTCCAGCAGCGCCTCCGCCGCGGGCCCCTCGTCGCCCGGGCCGTCCCCGGAGCCGGTCCCGGAGCGCTCCGCCAGCCCGGCGAACGCGCCGCGGAAGGCCAGGCGGGCGCCGTCCGGGGTGGAGAACTGGTTGTAGGTGGCGCCGAAGACGTCCGTGAGGCCGTGCGGCGCGCGGTCGTGCCAGACCTTCACGTGCTCGTCGGCCACCGCGGTCCGCAGGGTCGCGACGAGGTGCCCGCCGCCCTCGACGTACGCGCGCAGCGCCTGCACCGTCGCCTCGGGGGCGCTGTAGAGGACCGGGGCGACGACCATCGCGTAGCGGCCCAGGTCGGGGTCGTCGAACGGCACGAGGTCGACCTCGACGTTGAGCTCGAACAGGGCGTCGTACACCCGCCGCAGCACGTCGTTGTACGACACGGAGCGCGCGAGGGCCGCCGGGAAGCCGGTCTCCAGGGCGAACCAGCGCAGGGCCGTCAGCGCCTCGTTGCTCACCATGACCGCGACGCGGTTCTGCTTGCGCAGCCCGGTCAGCGCGGCGCCGAGCCGCTCGACCTCCGCACCGAAGACCCCGGCCTCCTCGAGGGTGGGGTTCGTCTCCAGGTCGTGGCTGAGCAGCCCCTTCCAGTACGTCTCGAAGGAGTGGTGGATGGAGTGCCAGTGCCAGTACATGACCCCGAGCGCGCCGCTGGCGAGGTGGCTCCACGCCTGCAGGCGCAGCTGGCCGGGGTAGGGCAGCCACCCCATCTGCCCCTGGGCCTGGGTCTCGAGGACGAGGTAGTTGGCGCCGCCCTTGATCGAGCGGGTCATGTCCCCGCCGAACGCGATCTCCTTGCCCGTCAGGCGGGACTGCGTCGGGTGGTAGATGTCCACCCCGGCGAGGTCCACCGCGCGGGCGGCGCGGAAGTGGTCCACGGAGGGCTGCAGGCCGTAGGACCAGCCCGGCGCCCAGTCGAAGTCGAAGTTGTGGGTGACGAACTGGTCCTCGCGCGCGTACTCGCGCACGAGGGCCGCCTGCCAGCCCAGGTACTCCTCCACCAGGCCGCGGCGGTACCGGTCGAACGCCGCCCCGAGCGAGCCGTTGATGGTGCCGCGCACGTCGGGGAAGTCCTCCCAGGCGTCCACACGGTTCGACCAGTAGTCGAGGCCGTAGGCGGCGTTGAGGGCGTCGAGGTCGCCGTCGAAGAGCTCGCGCAGGTGGCGCACGAAGCCGCGCTGCACCCCGGGCGAGGCGGCGTCGTAGTACTTCGTCTCGTTGTCCACCTGGAAGCCGATGACGTGCTCCCGGTGCGCGGACCGCTCCAGCAGCCGGCGGATGACGCGCTCGCCGTGGAGCCGGAACGCGGGGTGCGTGAGGTCCATGATCTGCCGCGCGCCGTAGCGTGGGGCGTCGGTCCGGTCGGTCACGGCCAGCACGCCGGGGTGCTCCGCGACGAGCCAGGCCGGCACCGCGTACGTCGGGGTCCCGACGACCACGCTGATGCCGGCCGCCTCCGCCGCGTCGAGGGCCCGGTCGACGTGGGTGAGGTCGAAGACGCCGGGCCGGGGCTCGAGGGTGCTCCACGTGGACTCCGCGATGCGGATGACGTTGAGGTGCGCCGCCCGCATCATCGCCGTGTCGGTGGTGACCCGGTCCGTCGGCAGGTACTCGTCGTAGTACGCCGCCCCGAACAGCACGCGGTCCACAGCCCCACCCTCCGTCGCGTGGCCGGGCGCGTCCTCGCGCCGGCGCGACCCGTCCGGACCGCGCGGTCACCCTACCGACCGGTCGGGCTCCCGCGGCGTGGACGAGGGCGGGGGCCGCCGCGGCCGCTCTACGCGCCGAGGGCACCCGCGATGCGGTCGAAGGACTGCACGAGCCACGGGCTCAGGGCCCACGGGGCGGCCTCGACGGTCCGGCGCAGCCTCTCGGGCGTGACCCAGGTGAGGTCCATGACCTCCTCCGGGTCGGCGACCGGGGGCCGGGCGGCGCGCGCCAGGAAGATCGGGCAGATCTCGTTCTCGACGACCCCGGAGGCGTCCGTGGCGCGGTACCGGAAGTCGGGGTCGATGAGCCGGACCTCGGTGAGCACGAGCCCGAGCTCCTGCTGACCCCGGCGCCGGACCGCCTCCTCCATGGGCTCCTCGGGCGCCGGGTGGCCGCAGAAGCTGTTGGTCCACACGCCGGGCCACGTCCTCTTGTGCAGCGCGCGCCGGCTGACGAGGACCCGCCCGTCGTCGTCGACGACGTGGCAGGAGAACGCCAGGTGCAGCGGCGTGGTCGCCGTGTGCACCCCCGCCTTCTCCGCCACGCCGATGGCGCCGCCCTGCTCGTCGAGCAGGACGACCATCTCCGGCTCCGTCACGGGAGCTCCCCTCTCCGAGGGCCCGCGGTGTGCGCGTGCCCGTCTGCGTCCGTGTCCTGATGGGTCCGTGCGTGGCGTGCCGACGGGTGCGCCGTCGTCACCGCCGGTCGGCGGGCGCCGACCGCAGCAGCCGCGCCACCGCGATCATCGCGCCCCCGAGGACGGCCGGGATGCCGCCGCCCGGGTGCACGGACGCCCCGACCCGCCACAGCCACGGCCGCCACGGGTCGTGGTAGGCGGGGCGGTGGAAGGGCCCGCTCAGCCAGGGCGGCCGGGCCGCCCCGTAGAGCGCGCCGTGCGGCTCCCCGAGGGCGCCGTAGGAGTGCGGGTCGAGCACGAAGGGCCTCTCCATGCGCTCGGTCAGGGGGGCGTCGAGACCCAGGACGGCCGAGACCCGCTCGACCTCGCGGCGCACGAAGGGGTGCTCGACGGTGTAGCGGCCGCCGTCCGCGGGGGCGGTGAGCAGGACGCCGACGGTGCTGCGGCGGTTCGGGTACACCTCGCCGGCGCGGTAGTGGTTGACGAAGGCCATCGTGTCGGCGGGCTCGTCGCCGGCCTCGAGGCTGCGGTAGAGGGCGGCCGGGCGGGTCGGCAGCACGACGCTGTGCGCCGCGAACCCCGCGGGCAGCTCCTCGCGCAGCACCCCGTACACGGCGATGCCGGAGCACGAGAGCGCGCGCGGACGGGCGCCCGGGCGCCGTCGGCCCGGGCCGGCGCCGAGGGGCGGGGCGTCGAGCAGCGTCGCGAGGCGGTCGGCGTCCAGGGCGCTGACGACGAGGTCGGCCCGGTGCTCCCCGGCGACGGTGCTGACGCGGCCGCGCCGGAGGCGGGTCACGGCCTCGCCCGTGCGCACCTCGACCCCGGCCGCCTCCGCCCGGCGCGCGAGCGCCAGCACGATCTCGTGCACGCCCCCGCGGGGGACCCAGGCGCCGCGCTCGGCCATGATCGCCGGCATGCTCGCGTAGAGGGCGGGGGTGCGCGCCGGCGAGACCCCCGCGTTGAGCGTGTGGATGGCGAGGACGTCCCGCAGCCCGTCGGGCAGCCAGGGGAGGCCGTCGAGGTAGGCGGCGGTCGTCAGCCGCCGCCCGTAGACCGCGAGGAGCCGCCGCAGCGCCGGCAGCGCCGCCCGGTCGAGGGGGTCGGCGAGCAGCAGCGCCGTCACGTCGTCCGCGAGCGGTGCGTGCAGGTCGCAGAAGCGGCGCCAGGCCGGGTACCAGGGGTGGTCGGGGGCGACGGGCAGGGTCGTCTCGTCACCGCGGTGGTGGTAGCGGCCGACCTCGGGCAGACGGACGAGGTCCAGGTCGGCGCCCGGGTCCGGCCGCCGGTCGTCGCCGAGCCGGCGCACGAGCTCGTCCCAGACCTCGGGGAACGTCACGAGCGACGGCCCGGTGTCGACCCTTTCGTCGCCCAGCAGCACCCGGCGGCTCTTGCCCCCGAGCCGGTCCGACGCCTCGAGCAGCACCACCCGGTGCCCGGCGCGCGCAAGGAGGGCCGACGCCGCGAGGCCGCCGAGCCCGCCGCCCACGACCACGACCCGGCTCACGGCCGCCCCCCGGTGCCGGCGGGCCCCGTCGCCGTCACGGGTAGCGCCCGAGGTGGACGGCGACCGTGAGCAGCACCCCGGCGACGGACCCCGCGACGTAGGGGAACGCGACCGACAGACGGTAGAGCCGGTGGCCCGTCGCCGGCGTGGGGTCGCGCAGCAGGCCCACGACGAGGGTGCCCGCGATCGCCAGGTTCACGGCCGCCACGGGGATGCTCTCCAGCGCGAAGAGCACCGTCGAGAGCAGCCACCAGGCCCCGCTCCACAGCGCCGTCCCCCGGGGCCCGAGGCGCACGGCCGTCGTCGTGATCCCCGCGGCCCGGTCCTCGACGATGTCCTGCACCGCGTCGAAGGGGTGCTTCGCCACGCTCCACGCCATGAGCCCGAGGGCCACGGGCCACACGGGCTCCACGCCGAGCGCCAGGGGCACGATCAGCAGCGGCAGCGCGTACGCGGCGTTGCTCAGCGCGTCGAGGAACGGGCGGGCCTTGAACCGCAGCGGCCGCGCGGAGTAGAAGACGAAGACCCCGGCGTACAGCAGGACGACGGCGTTGGCCGCGGTCGGGAGGGCGAGGAGGAACCACAGGAGGAACGGCACGTTGAGCACCGCGACGCCGCCGGCGATGAGCCGCACCTCCGAGGGCCGGATGCGCGCCCCCTCGAGGGAGCCCTTGCGCGGGTTGGCGGCGTCCGTCTCCTGGTCGTAGATGTCGTTGACGCCGTAGATGAGCAGGTTGAACGGCAGCGTCAGCCACAGGAGGACCGGCAGGGCGCGCACGTCCATGAGCGCGCCGGTGAGCCAGACGGCGACGACCCCGCTGCCGATGGTGTTGACCCACAGCACCGGGCGCGAGATGTGCACGAGGCGTCGCAGGACCGCACCGGCGCGGGCCGGCGCGACGCCCGCCACGGCCTCGCCCCCCTCAGCGACGGGACCGCCCTCCGCACGACGAGGACCGGCGCGTGCTGCGAGCGCGCATGCCGTCCCCCCCCCCCCGTGATCGTCGTCGTGCCGTCCTCGTGCCGTCGCGGTCCCCGCCGCCGCGGCGGCAGGGCGCGCCGACCACGCGGCCACGCACCCCGGGCGTCGTCGGGGCAGAACGTAACCCGGCCCGCGGAGACGGGGCCAGCCCGCGCCGACGCGCCGGTGGTGCGCCCGCAGGTCGCTCACAGGTCGGCCGGCGCCTGTCGGCGGGCGGGCCGGCACGGGGGAGACTGCCCGGGTGCGGATGATGCTGCTGACGGCCGGGACCCGCGGCGACGTCGAGCCGTTCCTGGCCCTGGCCCGGTACGCCGCCGCCCGGGGCCACGACGTCCGGCTGGCCACGACCGAGGACGCGGAGCGGCCGCCGGACGTGGACGTCGTCGGGCTCGACCTCGACTTCCGCCGCGTGTTCCGTCCCCCGGGCCGCACGCCGTGGGCGCTGGCGCACCACCTGCGCACGGAGGTGCGGCCGGGGATGCGGCGGATGTTCGCCGCGGCGGTGCGCCAGACCCTGCTCTTCGCCCCCGACGTGGTGGTGCACCACCCCCTGGTCCTCAGCGCGCCGATGGCGGCCGACGCCCTCGGCGTGCCCCGGGTGCTCGTCGAGCTCTCCCCGGTCGCGACCCCGTCCGGGGCGTTCCCAGCGGCGGGGGGCCCGACGGCGACGTACGACCTGGGCCGCTGGAACCGGGCGACCTACGCCGTCCCGCGCGCCGCCGCCCACCTCTTCGACGCCGACGTCGCCCGGGCCGCGGCGGGGCTGCCCGGTGGCCGCCGCCCCCCGGTGCGGACGCGCTCCCGCGCCACGCTCATGGCCGTGAGCCCGCAGCTCCTGCCCCGGCCCCGGGACTGGCCGGCGCAGGTGCACCTCACGGGGAGCTGGCACGACGAGGACGCGCGCGGGGGCAGCCGGCACGACCGGACGGCGGTGGCGCCCGTGGACCCCGAGGTCGCGGCGTTCGTCTCCGGCGGCGGGCACCTCGTCGCCTCCTTCGGCTCCATGGCGGTGGGCGGGGCCGAGGCGCGGGCCCGGGCCGTCGTGGCGGCGGCCCGGGCCCACGGCCTGCGCGCGCTGCTGCTGACGGGCTGGGGCGGGATGGCGCTGCCCGAGGACCTGCGCGGCGACGACGTGCTGGCGGTGCGGTCGGCGCCCTTCGACGCGGTCCTGCCGGGCGCGGCGGCGGTCGTCCACCACGGCGGCGCCGGCACGTCGCACGCGACGGCCCGCGCCGGCGTCCCGGCCGTGGTCGTGCCGGTCACCGCCGACCAGCCGTTCTGGGGAGCGCAGCTCCACCGGCGCGGCCTCGCGGCCCGTCCCGTCCCCGTCCGCCGCCTGACGGCCGCGACCCTGGTGTCCGCCCTCGGTGACTTGTCCGGCCGTCGCGAGCGTGCCGCCGAGGTCGGGCGGGCCATGCGGCAGGAGGACGGCCTGGGGGCGGCACTGGCGGTGCTCACCGCGCTGTGACGCCCGGCGCCACCCGCACTGCCGTGCGGGCCGCGGCCCCGGGTGCCCGGCGGCCCGGTCCGCCGTCCGTCAGGAGGGGCCGAGGGCGCCGGGGTCCGGTGCACGGAACGGCGGGTCCGCCCGGTCCTCCAGGCCCGCGGGGAGGCTCTCGTCGGGGGCGGCGTCGTCGGCACCCCCCGTGAGGCCCTCGTCCTCGTCGAAGCCGGGGGCCGTGCCCGGCGCATCGGGACCCAGGTCGGCCGCCGGGACGCCGTCGGCGTTCCTGTCGGGGTGGGGGAGCAGGGGTTCGGTCTGGCTCATGCCCCGAGCCTGCACCGCGGGCCGAGGGCCCGCGACGCCGCCCGGACGCGTCGACGCTCGCCGGAGCCGCCCGTGGAGTCAAGAACAGTCGGCATCGGATGGATATTCGTCACCGCCGACCCGGCGGCGGCGTCGGCCGGCCGTCATCCACGAGCGCCTCACCGACGAGGCGCGCGTGCACGACCCGTCCTACCCGACGCCGGCCTACCTGCGCTCCATCACGCGCACGGGGAACATCCGGGACGTCGGTGACACGGCGGCCGCGACGCCCGGCTCCGACCTCATCGAGGAGGTCCTGCTCGACGACAGGCCGGGCCAGGTGTTCCTGCAGGCGTGGGGCGGCCCGAACACGATCGCCCGCGCCCTCCTGTCGATCCAGGAGGAGTACGAGGGCACGCCGGAGTGGGAGGCGGTGCACGCCAAGGTGTCCGCGAAGGCCGTGCTCACGAGCTGGGGCCAGCAGGACACCACCTTCGTCGACTACATCCGGCCGAACTGGCCGGACCTGGAGCACCGCGAGGTCGCCACGAACATCTGGGGGTACTTCGCCCGCGGCGCCGTCCCCGGGGACCAGGCGTCGAAGCTCGGCGCGGCGTGGATGCAGGCGAACGTCTCGTCGGTGGGGCCGCTCGGCGCGGAGTACCGCGTGTGGGGCGAAGGAGAGCAGATGGCCGCCGGCTTCGACGACGAGGACTACTTCGGCCTGTCCGGGTACACCGCCGACGAGCTGCGCGCCATGGGCTACCTCGTGTGGGGGGATCCCCTTGAGCACCGTCGCTCCCGTGGTGGTGCGTGCGCTCGCGGCGGCCCGCCGCGGTCGACGGCCCACCCTAGGGGCCGTGGAGCGCGGCCGTGCTCGTGCGGCGCGCCGGCGGTCGGGCTCGTCCCCTTGCCCCGCAGGCGGACGCACCCGCAGGGTGAGGCCATGTGGAGCAGGGTGGTCGCGGGCGGCGACGGCGAGGACGACGGGCGCGACGTGGACCACGAGCGGGAGATGCGGTCCTACGCGCCGCCGGACAACGAGGTGGGCGTCGCGGTGGCGGGGCCCCGTCTGGTCTCCCGCACGGACGGGGCGGCCCTCCTGCTCGACGCCGTGGTCGTGCACTCCACCGGCCTGCGCATCCGGATGGCGCTCGTGTGCCGGGACGTGCCCGGCTCGGCCGGCCGCCACCCCTACCGGGACCTCGAGCCCGCGGTCGGGGTGGAGCTCGCGGACGGGACCCGGGTCCTGCCCCGCCTCGGGCGCATGGGGCAGCCGCAGCTGCACGAGCGCGGCGGGCAGGGCGGCGGGCGCCGCTGGGAGCGCGAGCTCTGGCTGTCGCCCGTCCCCGACGGCGACCTGACGGTCGTGCTCGGCTCCGTCGGGATCGAGGTCCCCGAGGGGCGGTGGGTCGTCCCGGGCGAGGAGATCGCGGCCGCCCGGCTCGGGGTGCTCGAGCTGTGGCCGTGGACGCCCGAGGTGCACGAGGACGTCTACCCGGAGTCCCCGCTGCCGGCCGGTGGCTGGTTCGAGGCGGCCGCCGGCGCGTCGTCGGACGCGCCCGGGTGACCGGGGGAGGGGGCGGCCGCGGCTCCGTCCGTCGGGCGAACGAGGCCTGGGAGGCGCTGTTCCGCGCCCAGGCGACGCTCGCGCGCGAGTTCGAGGCCGCCGACTACTGGGGCGACGTCTCGCCGCGCGACTACGGCCTGCTGTACGCGCTCGCCGGGCAGGCGGACGGCGTGCGCGTCACCGACCTCACGCGCGACGTCCTCCTCACCCAGGCCGGCGTGTCGCGGCTCGTCGGGCGGCTCGAGGCGCGGGGCCTCGTCGCGCGCCTGGGCGACCCCGACGACGGGCGCGCCAGCCGCGTGGTGCTCACGGAGGCCGGCCGGGCGGCCCAGCGGCGGGTCGGGCGGGCGCACGCGCGGCACGTCACCGAGGCGATGACCCGCGCCCTCGCGCCGGAGCAGCTGGAGGTCCTGCGGGGGCTCACCACGGACCTGTCCCTGGCGACGCCTCGCACGGACGGGTCGCCCGGCACCCGGCGCGGCCACGGCTGACCGGCTGCGCGCGACGGCGGAATACATGCGGCGTCATGTTGTTGGGCGGGTGCAGCGGCACGACGAGGGGCACGGGCCCGTCGGCCGCCGGCACGAGGCCCGACGCCTCGCGCGAACGCCGTGAGAGAGGCAGTGCAGGCATGACCACCACGTCGAGCACGGGGACGACCGGACGGATCCAGTTCGGTCTCGACACGTTCGGTGACGTCCCGGAGGACGACCGCGGGGCGCTGCTCTCCCACGCGGACGCCATCCGGCAGGTCGTCGAGGAGGCGGTGCTGGCGGACCGCAGCGGCGTCGACGTCATCGCCCTCGGCGAGCACCACCGCCCCGAGTACGCGATCTCGACCCCCGAGACGGTGCTGGCGGGGATCGCCACCCGCACGGAGCGGATCACGCTCGCCTCGGGCGTCACCGTGCTGTCCTCCGACGACCCCGTGCGGGTCTTCCAGCGCTTCGCGACCGTCGACGCCCTCTCGGGCGGCCGGGCGCAGGTGATCCTCGGCCGCGGGTCCTTCACGGAGTCCTTCCCCCTGTTCGGGTACGACCTCGCGGACTACGACGTGCTCTTCGAGGAGAAGATCGCGCTCTTCGCCGAGCTCCTCAAGGAGGGGCCGGTGACCTGGCAGGGGACGACGCGTGCGGCGCTGCACGAGGCGGAGGTGTTCCCCCGCACCGACTCGGGGCACCTGGACACCTGGGTCGGCGTGGGCGGCTCGCCGCAGTCCGTGATCCGCGCCGCCCGCTACGGGCTGCCCCTCATGCTCGCGATCATCGGCGGGGACCCGGCGCGGTTCGCCCCCTACGTCGACCTGTACCGGCGGGCCGCCGAGCAGCTCGGCACGACGGCGCACCCGGTCGGGATGCACTCCCCGGGGTTCGTCGCGGACACCGACCGGGAGGCCGTCGAGCTCGTCTGGCCGCGCTACCGGGTGCTGCGCGACCGCATCGGCGCGCTGCGTGGGTGGCCGCCGATCCACCGGGACGAGTTCGAGGCGGAGGTCGCCGAGGGCTCGCTCTACATCGGGTCGCCCGAGACGGTGGCGAGGCGCATCGCGGCAGCCGTGGGCACCCTCGACGTGGGCCGCTTCGACCTCGTCTACACCACCGGCAGCACCCCGGTGCGGGCGCGGATGCACGCGGTCGACCTCTACGGCAACGTCGTCGTGCCGCGCGTGCGCGAGCTCCTCGCCGCCCGCACGGGCGTCGCGGCCGGATCGGCCGTGTCCGGCGGGTCGGGCGACGAGGGCGGCGGCGCCGACGCCCGGGCCCGGGCATGAGCACGGTCGCCGTCCTCGGTGCCGGGAAGGTCGGCACGGTCCTGGCCCGGCTCGCGGTCCGTGCCGGCCACCGCGTGCTCGTCGCCGGCTCGGGCGACCCCTCCCGCATCGCGCTGACGGTCGAGGTGCTCGCCCCGGGCGCCGTCGCGACCACCGCGGCCGACGCCGCGCGGGAGGCGGACGTCGTGGTGCTGGCGCTGCCCCTGGGCAGGTACCGCACCCTCCCGGCCGACGCGCTCGCCGGGAAGCTCGTCGTCGACGCGATGAACTACTGGTGGGAGGTCGACGGGGTGCGCCCGGACCTCACGGACGCGGGCACCTCGACGAGCGAGATCGTCCAGGCGTCCCTGCCCGCCTCGCGGGTGGTCAAGGCCTTCAACCACATGGGCTACCACGACCTCGAGGCCGGGGCACGCCCTCGTGGGGCGGCCGGACGGAAGGCGATCGCGCTCGCGGGCGACCGGACCGAGGACGTCGCGGTCGTGGCGGCGCTCGTCGACGGGCTGGGTTTCGACCCCGTCGTCGCCGGGCGCCTGGCGGACGGCGCGGCGCTCGAGCCGGGCACCGCGCCCTTCGGGGCGAACGTCGACGCGGACCGTCTGCGCGCGATGCTCGTCCGTCCGCCCCTGGCCGCCGTCCCGGCGATGACGACGGGCGCCGACCCGGCCTAGCTGTACTCGGCCAGCACGTTGGTGACGGGGGACTGTTGCAGGTTCGGTTGACACCTGACCTGTGGGGACTGTGGTCCCCGCTGGAAGGATGTGCCCCGTGCCCAAGCCCCATCCGAAGGAGTTCCGCGATGACGTCGTGGCGGTCGCGCGCCGCGGTGAGGCGCCGATCGCTGACATCGCGAAGGACTTCAACATCTCCGAGTCGTGCCTGCGGAACTGGTTGAAGGCCGCTGACGTCTAGGCCGGCAACCGGCCCGGCGTGACGGCCAGCGAATCGGCCGAGCTGCGGGACCTGCGGCGCCGCAACCGGTTGCTGAAGCAGGAGAACGAGGTCCTGCGCAAGGCCGCCGCGTACCTGTCGCAGGCGGTGCTGCCCTCCCCAAAATGATGTTCCCGCTGGTCCGTGACCTGGCCGCGACAACGACGCCTGTGCGGGTGCCGGTCGCGGTGACCTGCCGGGTGCTGGGGTTCTCGACCCAGGCGTACTACAAGTGGCTCCCTCAGCCCGTCTGCGAGCGGGACCTGACGGACGCGTATCTGACGAACGAGGCCCTGGACGCGCACGCCGAGGACCCCGGCTACGGGTACCGGATGGTCTGGGAGGACCTGGTCGCCGCCGGTCACCAGGTCGGCGAACGCCGCGTGTGGCGGCTGTGCTCGATGCAGGGCGTGTTCTCCGCCCACTCGCGCCGCCGCGGCAGGACCAAGCGCCCGGGCCCGTCGGTGCACGACGACCTCGTCCAACGCCAGTTCACCGCGGACCGGCCGAACCAGCTGTGGCTGACCGACATCACCGAGCACTGGACCGCCGAGGGCAAGCTGTACTGCTGCGCCATCAAGGACGCGTTCTCCAACAAGATCGTCGGGTACTCCATCTCCGACCGGATGAAGTCCAAGCTTGCCGTCGACGCCCTCACCAGCGCAGTTGCCCGCCGCGGCGGAGCCGCGGCAGTCGCAGGATGCGTTGTCCATTCCGACCGAGGCAGTCAATTCCGGTCCCGGAAATTCGTCGCCGCATTGCACCGGAACGAGCTCGTCGGATCGATGGGACGCGTCGGCGCAGCCGGCGACAACGCCGCCATGGAGAGCTTCTTCGCACTCCTGCAGAAGAACGTCCTGAACCGCTCGCGCTGGGCCACCCGCGCCGACCTGCGCATGGCCATCGTCATCTGGATCGAGAGGAGCTACCACAACCGACGCCGCCAACGCCGCCTCGGACGCCTGACCCCCGTCGAGTTTGAGACCATCTACACGACCGCCCCAGCGGCCTGAGAACCACTCACCCCGAGTGTCAACCAGACCTGCAGCAGTCCCATGAGCCCGACGCCGTTCTTCAGCGCGCGGTCCTGTGGGAGTTGCTCGAACGACCTGCGTGGGCCGCGGATGCGCTTGCACGTGTCCCTGAGGGGGACGCCGGACGCGACCTACGCAAGCACGCACATGAGGTCAGCGTCCTCGCCGACGCGGTCGCCGGTCGTGTGCGCGCGGACGTCGACTGCTCTGGCTGGTCCAACTGGCTGCAGCGAGCTGTGTGCGACCAAGCCTCCGATATACCCGTCCTGCGGGTCCTAGCCGAGAGGGGTTTCAGCCGGCACGTTCGCGCGCGAGCAACCAGCCGGCTCCGCGAACTAGCTGGCCGCTGAGGGCGAAGTGTGCGCCCGGCGCCACGGGAGTTGCCTACGACGGCAGCCGCTCGCATCGCGGCAGATCCGGGCGAGCGCGGCCCCGCTGTCAGCCGCACCTAGGAGATCGGGCCTTCGGCCGTCCAACCAGCGGGGCGAGCGCGGCGGCGCACCGGGGTCTACTTCCTGGCCTTCTTGAACCTCTCGCGAGGACAACCCGAGTGCGCCCTTACCGCCAAGTTGGCCGCGCAAGGGACTGCCTCGCCAGCGTAGCGATACCCCGGTGTCAGCCGACTCGCGCGACCGCAGCCCGTCAGAAGACCGACCGCCTCGCGGCAGATCCGGACGTCCGACCAGCGGCAGATTTCGGCGAGCGCAACTGCCCCCGGAGCGGCATGACCGTGAAGTTGTCCGGGGTCTGAGCGGACCAAGCGTCGCGTTCCGCGGCCTGTCGAGACTTGTCGTCTGTGAGGACGGCTACTCGTTGAAGCCGTCGCCCTCGGGGACCGGTTCACGCCAGGTCCAGGCCAGGGCAGCGGCGGGCAGCATGGTGGCGGTGAGGAACGAGGCGACGAGCAACGTCGTCCAGCCCCCGGTCTCGACGAGCTGCACGCCCGCCTTGTCAACCAGGAGGTTGTCGAGGACCGCCAGGACTGCCAGCACACCCAGCAACGACAGGGTGAGGTTGAAGCCGCGGCGGTAAGCATGGTCGCGGTCGCTGATCTCGCGTTCGTCGAGCAGGTTCTCCGGTGCGTCGTCCAACATCCGCGTCGCGCGGCGCAGCACGGCCAAGGCGTAGCTGGCCGGGGCGATGGCAAACACGACCAACGCCGGGTCGAAGTCGCCGACGGTAGCGGCCAGGACACCAAAGGCGAAGGTGGCCGCGGGGAGCAGGGCGAGCGCGCGGCGGGCGGTGTGGGTGGCCAGCCACGCCGGCAGCGGCTGCTGGCGTTGTTCCTGGAGTCGGGCATGGGTAGCGGCGCGTCGGTGCGCACGGTATTCGGTCCCGATGGGGTTCATGTGCTGGCTCCTGCCTGGGCGGGCACTGCCGTGGGTGCCTCAGCGGGCGCCTTGGGGGATATGGGGGCGGGGTAGAGCTGCGTTGACATGGGTGGGAAGGGGGTGAGGGAGAAGAGCGCCTCCACGGGGAGGCCGAAGTGGCCGGCCAGGCGCAGGGCGAGTTCGACGGAGGGGCCGTAGTCGCCGCGTTCGAGGAAGCCGATGGTCTGGACGTTGACGTCGACCGCTTCGGCGAGCTGGCGGCGGGTGATGCCGCGTTCGGCGCGCAGCACCGCGAGGCGGTTGTGCAGGTGCTTCGCGCCTGCCGACTCTTTCGCCTTGTCCACCACCCTCACATGTTGCGTCCCCGCAACACAAAGCGCAAGGGAGGCAATGGAGATGGCACATGGGGTGGTGCTCGATGACCTCGCGGACATCGGCATGACCGTGCGTTGGTGAGCGCGGCCCGGAGAGGGTGACAGGGGCCGCCGCGGTCAGCCGTGAGCCCGTGTTGAGTCGGCCCGTGGCGATGACGGCGGGCCGTCATCGGGGGCGCTCGTCGTCTGTCACTGGCTCTGCAGACCCACTCACGCGGCCACGCCGAGCCGTGGTGCCAGAAGAGTCAACTCCTCTTGGCAACGGTCGTTGTCGCCCGTCGCGAGCCGGCGGTGGGAGCTCGGCGGCAGCACGGCACCCTCAGGCGGCGCGCCCCTCGCGGCGCTCTGGCGGGCATCGCGGCGGGGAGGGGCCGCGCCCGTCAGAGCGGGCGTGTCCCCGGTGACGAGCCCGTGAGTGGCGCCAGTCCGTCCCCGGCGCCCGCGTGGGGAGCACGAGGCGCGACGGTCGCAGTGCTGGCGCTTTTTGTTCCTCGCTCGATTTGACGCGTGAGCCGCGCGTACGGCGTGGGCGCTGGGGCGTCCCATCGCCAGGGCGGCGTCGACGAGGCGAAGGGCTGTATTTCACAGGTGGCGCCGCTAGAGAAACACTGCAGAAGCCACGCGTATTGGTGCGCCATGTCGACGCCCGCCTCTGCCGCCAGTCTGCTGGCCGCAATCCGTGCGCGAGCTGCCGGGGTTGGCCGGGGCATAGGCAGCCACGGCTCACCTGGAGATGCCGGCCACGGTGTCTGGGCGTCCGGGACTCCCGCGGTCCCCGGTGTGGCGCCGCGCCAGCAGCCGGTGGTGTCGTCGGCTCCGCGGCTGCTTGAGCCTGTGCTCGGGGAGCGCGTCTTCCGCGCCTGCGGGGCCTCACCTGTTGAGGTGGAGGGGAGGCGCCTATGGGCAGACGGCGCGACCAGGTTCGGCGGGAGCGCGCTCGCCAGGCGGCAGCGGCCCGAGCGGTCTCGGTTGCGATAGGGGCGGCGGCTGACGGTCGGCGCCGCCTCCTCGGGCTCTCGTCGCATGCGACTCCCTGGCCCGTCTCCTTCGATGACCTAGGAGACCCTGACGATGCCGGCGCCGGAGGAGGGCTCGAGCGCGGCATCGAGACAGGGGAGACCGCGGGCGACGATGGAGAACTCGCCACGGTGCTGACGCGATGCCGGGCCATTCGTCAGCTGCATCAGGAGTGCGAAGCCCAGCTGGCCAGCGCGGTCTGGTCGGCCCACGAGCGCGGGCAGAGCTGGGCGGAGCTGGGACGGATGCTCGGCGTCAGCCGACAGGCCGCGCGTCAGCGATACGGCAGGTGAGCGTCATCCTGCGACGCCGATGCCTCGGAACAGGAGTCCGAGCCGGCCCGGTCAGAATCCCCGCGACGTCGCAGCGGTGATCGGGGCTGCCGCGGCGACGTGCGTCCTGCCCCGCCACAACAACCGGTCCGCCCGGTCACGCCCCGGAACGGGACACGGGCGGCGTTGCCGCGTCTGGTTGTACCCGGTCATGCTCGAGCCGTGAAGGTCGCCATCTCTGTCCCGGACGGCACCTTTGAACGGGTCGTGCGGCGCGCCGCCGATCTCGGCATGAATCGGTCCGAATTCTTCGCCCGCGCCGCGGAGCGGTAGCTGGACGGGCTCGACCGCGCCTCGCTCACGCAGCAGATCGATACGCGCTGGCGACCGTTCCTCCGGGCGAGGACGGGACGACGTCGGCTGCGGTCGCCGCCGGGCGTCGGGTGCTCGCGCAGGACGACGACTGGTGATCGAGCGGGGCGCGATCCACTGGGTGGATCTCGGCGCTCCCGTCGGATCCTGGCCAGGGAAGCGCCGGCCGGTCGTCGTCGTGTCCGGGCAGCGCTCCAACGACAGCCGCATCGCCACGGTGATCGCCGTCGTCATCACGACCAACGTCGCCCTCGCGGCGATGCCTGGCACCGTGTCCCTGCCGGCCGCGGCCACGGGCCTTCCCTGTGACTCCGTCGTCGATGTCACCGGCCGTGGTCACCCTCGACAAGACCGACCTCGAGGAGCGCGTCGGGATGCTGCCTCTGGCGCTGCAGCTCGACGTGGACCGGGGCCTGAGCGTGGCGCTCGGGCCGTAGGACTCCAAGCCCGGCCTGCTCGGACCTCGCCTGCGAGCGCGACGGCAACTCGGTCGTCTCGCTGTTCCCTCGCCGCGCACCGACAGCCCCAAGCTGAACTGCATGCGTCATCGGCTCGTCATCGGCGAGGCGATGACGAGCCGATGACGATCTCGGGGCAGATCGTGATGACGGGCGTCGGCATCGCGTCTTGGCGTAGCAGAGGTGCTCATGGCTCCTGGATGTCCTGCTCGACGACGCACGGGTTGGCTGGAGGAGCGATGACGGCGCGCGACGACCGCACAGCCCGGCACGGCGGGGAGGCGGCAGTCGGTGTGCTGCTCGACGCCCGTGCCGCCGCGGGCGTGCTCGGCATCAGCGTCACCATGCTGCGCACGGCCACCGCGGCTGGCGAGATCGCGCACGTCCGGCTGCGCGGACGAGGTGACGGCGCGCGGGACGCCGTGCGGTGGCTGCGGACGGACCTCGACGCGTGGGTCGAGGAGCACCGCGTGCCCGCGCAGCCCTTCACCCCGCCGGCGCCGAGACGGCGGGCCGGTCGCCGGGCGGCGACGCCGGCGCGGCCCGCCGTGCCTCGACCGAGGCACGGCGGCCCCCTGCTGTCAGCTCGGGCGGTGCTGCGGGAGGTCGGCTCGGCCTGAGCGCGGCGATCGGTCGGGGAGCGGCAGGACTCGGGCGCCGTCGACGGAGCCAGCGGCGATGCGGTCCGCGATGGCCTCGTCGCGCTCGTCGGCGGCGCGCTGGTAGAGCATCGCGGCGCGCGGCGTGGACTGGCCCATGCGGCGCATGATCTCCTTCGTCGACGCGCCGGTCTGCGCCGCCAGGGTGCCGCCGAGGTCGCGGAAGGCGTGGAAGGTGACGCCCTCGAGCCCGATCTGGGCCGCGGCACGCTTCACGAGGGCGTCGATCCAGTTGTTGGGCGGGGGAGTGCCGTTGCGGGTTGGGAAGACGAGGTCCTCCGGCCCAGGCCCGGCGAAGGCGGCCAGGTGCGCCTCCAGCGCCGGCCGCATCGTCTTCGGCAGGTGGATGACGCGCTCCGACGCCGGCCGCTTCGTGTCGCGGAAGCTCCCGCGGTACCACTGACGCTCGACCGACACCGTCATCCGCAGCACGTCGACGTCCCGCCGGCGCAGCGCGACGAGCTCGCCGTAGCGAGCGGTCGACATGACCGCCAGGTGCACGAGGAACTGCCACCGGTCGGGCAGGAGGGCGGCGATCTGCCGCGCCTGCTCCAGGTCCGGCATCGCGCGCACCTTGTGCCGCGTGACGCTGCCGCCCTTGATGCGGCACGGGTTGACGACGATCGCGCCGTCGTCGACCGCGACGTTGAGCACCTGGCGCAGCAGCGCGTAGGAGCGGGCGCGGGCCGTCGGCGCAGCCTTGGCCTCCATCTGGGCGTACCAGGAGCGCACCAGCGCGGGGTGGATCTGCCCGAGCTCGAGCAGCCCGAACGTGGGCAGCAGGTGGTTGTCGAGGTAGCCGGCGTACAGGCTCTTCGTCGTCGGCGCGATCTGCGCCGTCGACAGCCACGTCGTGGCGTAGACGTCGAAGCGCTGGTGCGCTGCCGCAGGGTCGCTCCAGGAGCCGCGCTCCCGCTCCGCGGCGAGGTCGTCGAGCCACTCCCGGGCGGCCTCCGCGGAGGTGAAACGCGTCGTCTCGTGCACGCGGCGGCCGTCGGTCCCCGGGTAGTAGGCCTGCCACCACCCGCGCTGCTGCCGCACGCCGCCGAACGGTCTGGGCACCGACCGCTCACCCCCGCCGTTTGATAGCCAGTCGGTGGCGGGGCTGGGTACTGAGTGGGTACTGAAGCCCGCCAGATCCGAGCGTAGCGAGAACTCTTGGAACTGAACCGGGTCCGTCGCCGGGCCTCCGAGAGCCGCTCCGTCGCGGCTCTGACCTGCGGTGATGCTGGAGCGGACGACGGGAATCGAACCCGCGTAGCCAGTTTGGAAGACTGGGGCTCTACCATTGAGCTACGTCCGCGCAGGTCAGGACGCTGATCGGTGGCCGCTCGCCGGGGCGGGCCGCCGCCGGGGGACCCGACCGCGCCGCCCAGGGTACCGGTCGTGGGGCGGCGCTCGTCGCCCCGCCCGCTCGGGGCCGCTACCGTCCCGGGCGTGATGACGACGCAGCGCCTCGCGGTCCTGGACCTGGGGTCCAACACGGTCCACATGCAGGTGGTCGACGCGCGGCACGGCGCGCGGCCGTCCCCGGTGGGGTCGCAGCGCTCCGTCGTGCGCCTCATGCGCTACCTGCAGCCCGACGGCTCCATCAGCGACGAGGGGGTCGCGCTCATCCTCGCGGGCGTCGACGCCGGCCTCGCCTTCGCCCGCTCACAGGGGTACGACGAGCTGCTCGCCATGGCGACGTCCGCCTTGCGTGACGCCAGGAACGGGGGAGCGGTGCTGGCGGAGATCGGGCAGCGGCTCGGCGTGCCCGTCGGCGTGCTGTCCGGCCCCGACGAGGCGCGCCTGACGTTCCTCGCCGCCCGGCGCTGGGTGGGGTGGGCCGCGGGGCGGCTGCTGCTGCTCGACATCGGCGGCGGGTCGCTGGAGATCGCGTCGGGGGTCGACGAGGAGCCGGACGTCGCGCTGTCCGTGCCGCTCGGCGCGGGCCGGACGACCGCGATGTTCCTGCTCGACGACCCCGCCGGTCCCGGGCAGGTCAAGGGGCTGCGGGAGCACGTGCGCCGCACCCTGGCCCCGGCCGTCGCCGAGCTGCGGGGCGTGCCGGCGCCGGACCACGTGGTGGCGACGTCGAAGACGTTCCGGTCGCTGGCGCGGCTCTCGGGGATGCAGGTGGCCGTCGTCGGGCCCGACGAGCGTTGGCGGATGCGGCGCTCGCAGCTGGCCGACTGGGTGCCGCGGCTGGCACGCATGACGCCGGAGGGGCGCAAGGAGCTGCCGGGCATCACGGCCGAGCGCACGTTCCAGATCGTCGGGGGAGCGGTCGTCGCCGAGGAGGCGATGCGCGCGCTCGGCGTCGACGAGGTCGAGATCTGCCCCTGGGCGCTGCGCGAGGGCGCGATCCTGCGGCGCCTCGACGCCCTCGCCGCCGGTCGCTGACCGGTCGCCGACCGGCGGCTGACCGGCAGCCGGCCGGCGGCCGGTGGCGGCTGGACACGGGCCCCGGCCCCGGCGCGCGCCGCCACTAGACTCCGGCGGGCACGGGATGTGGCGCAGGTTGGTAGCGCGTCCGCTTTGGGAGCGGAAGGTCGTGGGTTCGAATCCCGCCATCCCGACGAGGGTGCGCCGCCGCATGCCACCGTCCGCCGTGGGTCCCGCGCGGAGCAGCGCAGCGCGCCGGCGGCACCTCCGCGGGGTGGTCGCGCTCCGACACCCGATCGGGTGGCGACACCCCGGGTCGGGGGCCACAGTGGGACGGACGTCGGCGTCCGCGCAGGACGCCCCGCCCACCAGTCGGAGGTGCCCACATGAAGCTGGACTGGCTCAAGCCGCTCGTCCGTCGTCCCGGACCGTTCGTCACCGTGCACATCGACGCCACGCGCGCCGACACGCGGGCCGACCGGGAGATGCGCGACCGGTGGCAGGGCCTGCGCCGGGACCTCCTGGAGCAGGGCTGCGACGAGACGGTCCTGGCGAACCTGGACGACCGCGTCGCCGAGGCCACGGGTGTCGGCGGCCGGCACGGGCGGATCCTCGTCGCGACGACGGAGGGCGTGCTGCTGGACCGCGTCCTCCCGGTCCCGCCCGCCCGCGACGAGGCCGTGTGCGCCTCGGAGCCGGCCCTGCTCGGCGCCGCCCGCGCCGGGGAGGAGGAGGTGCCGCACCTCCTCGTCGAGGTCGACCGCTCCGGCGCCAACCTCACGTGGTCGTACGGGACCGGCGTGCCCGGCCAGGACGTGGAGACGACGGTCGAGGGCGGGCACGACGAGCTGCGCAAGGTGCCCACCGGGGGCTGGTCGCAGCGGCGGTTCCAGTCCCGGGCGGAGGACTCCTGGGAGCGCAACGCCGCGGCCGTCGCCGCGGAGATCGACCGCATCGCCGGGGAGAAGCACCCCGAGGCGGTCCTGGTCACCGGGGACGTCCGCGCGGTCGCCCTCGTGCGCGAGGCGGTCAACCCCACGCACAAGGAGCTGCTCGTCGAGCTGTCCGGGGGGTCCCGCGCGGAGGGCGTCAAGACGGACGTGTTCGAGTCGCGCGTGAAGGAGGCGCTCGACGTCGTGCGCGCCCGTCGTCGCGAGGCCGTGCTGGACGTGTTCCGCCAGGAGCGCGGCCGCGCCGGCGCCGCGGTGACGGGGCTGGCGGACGTCGTCGACGCCCTGCGCCGCGCCCAGGTGCGCGAGCTCGTCCTCGACGAGGCCACCACGCTGCCCGGCTCGCCGCTGGCGGACCGGCGGCTGCACGTGGGCCCCGACCCCCTGCAGCTGGGCCTGTCCGCCGACGACCTGGCGTCCCTGGGCGTCCAGGACGGGGAGGGCGACGAGCTGCGCGCGGACATCGCGCTCGTCGACGCGGCGGTCGGCTCCGACGCGGGCATCACGTTCGCGGAGACGGGTTCCGTCGAGCTCGTCGACGGCGTCGGCGCGATCCTGCGCTACGAGGACGCCAGCACCCCCGACGAGTCGCTGCTGACGATGGGCGGCGACACGCACCGGCAGGGCCGCCACCGCGCGGTCGCCCGCTGACCCGACGGACGCCCGGTGCCGCCCACGCGCGGCGCCGGGCGTCCGCGCGTCGGGCGCGAGGCGCCGCCGGCGGTGCCGGCACCGCGCCGGGCGGGTCGTCCGGCCACGGGCCGGTGCGTCCGGCGGCGCGCTCCTGACGTACCATCGAGGGTCGCACGCGTGCCGTGCCGTCGCGGTGCGCCCCCGGTGCCCGCGTGCACCACGCCCGCCCGCCTGACCCGACTGCTGGGAGAGCACAAGAGTGAAGAGCGCCGTCGAGACCCTGGACCCCACCAAGGTCAAGCTGACCGTCGAGGTCACGTACGAGGAGCTCGGCCCGAGCATCACGCACGCGTACGAGCACATCGCGCAGCAGGTGACGGTCCCCGGCTTCCGCAAGGGCAAGGTCCCGCCGCGCATCATCGACCAGCGCGTCGGCCGCCCCGCGGTCATCGAGCACGCGGTCAACGAGGGCCTCGGCGGCTTCTACGCGCAGGCCGTCCGCGACAACCAGCTGCGCCCCCTGGGCCAGCCCGACGTCCAGGTGACGAAGGTCCCCGGCCTCGTGAAGGGCGAGGAGGAGGGCCAGCTCGAGTTCACGGCCGAGGTCGAGGTCCGCCCGACCGTCGAGCTCCCCGACCTCGACGCCCTCACCCTCACCGTCGACGGGCTGGACGTCTCGGACGAGGACGTGCAGACCCGCCTCGACGCGCTGCGCGAGCGCTTCGGCACGCTCGTCGGCGTCGACCGCCCCGCGCAGGAGACGGACTACGTCGTCCTCGACCTCGTCGCCACCATCGGCGAGGAGGAGGTCGACCAGGTCTCCGGCATCAGCTACCAGATCGGCTCGGGCAACATGCTCCAGGGCCTCGACGAGGCGCTGACCGGCCTCTCCGCCGGCGAGACCACGACCTTCGTCTCCACCCTGGTCGGCGGCGAGCGCGCCGGCGAGGAGGCCTCCGTCACCGTCACGGCGCAGCAGGTCAAGGAGCGCCAGCTCCCCGAGGCCGACGACGAGTTCGCGCAGCTGGCGAGCGAGTTCGACACCCTCGACGAGCTCGTCGCGGACCTGCGGGAGCAGGCCGGCAAGGGCAAGGCGTCCGGCCAGGCCGTGCAGGCGCGGGACCTGCTGCTCGAGAAGATCGTCGGCGACGCCGAGGTGCCCGTCCCCGCGGGCGTCGTCGAGGCCGAGGTCGTCCGGCACCTGGAGTCCGAGGGCCGCCTCGAGGACGACGAGCACCGCGCGGAGGTGCAGGAGCAGGCCACGACCGCCCTGCGCAACCAGATCGTGCTCGACACCCTCGCGGAGCACCTCGGCGTCAAGGTGAGCCAGAACGAGCTCGTGGAGTACCTCGTCGCGGCCTCGCGCCAGTACGGCATGGACCCGAACACCTTCATCAAGACGATCGACGAGAACGGCCAGGTGCCCGCCATGGTCGCCGAGGTCGCGCGCTCGAAGGCGCTCGCCGTCGCCCTGCGCCGCGTGCAGGTGACGGACGCCTCCGGCGCCCCCGTCGACCTGTCGGAGTTCATCGGCTCCGACGAGGAGGACGCCGCGGTCGAGGCCGAGGAGGCCGCGGACGCCGGCACGACGGCGGACGACCTCGCGGAGGAGACGGCGACGGAGGTCGCCGTCGCCGAGGAGGACGCGCTCGAGGGTGGCGACGAGGCCGGGGCCGGCCAGGCCCAGCCCGTCGCGAAGGGCTGACGCCGTCGCCACGACCGCAGGACGCAGCACCGGAGGGGCCCCGCGCACGGCGCGGGGCCTCTCCGCGCGTCCGGCCGCCGTCCTCCGTCCGGGCCGCCGGCACGGGCCCGGGGGGTATGCGCCGACAGCGAAAAGGGGCGCCGGGGGAGCGGGCGCGTCGGTGGTGCGGGCTAGGGTCGCTCCAGGCCGATCGAGGGGTGCGCGAGCAGCCCCCGGACCCGGCCCCACAGCGGCGACACGAGGGAGCACGGCGTGAACGAGCGAGGCATGGACATGGCCGCGATCGGCCGGGGCGCGACGGCGGACGCCATCGGCGTGCCGGCGGTGGCGCGGTCCGACGGCGCGAGCATGGGCCTCAACGACAGCATCTTCAACCGGCTGCTGCGGGAGCGGATCGTCTGGCTGGGCTCGGAGGTGCGCGACGAGAACGCGAACGCCATCTGCGCCCAGATGATGCTCCTGGCGGCGGAGGACCCGAACAAGGACATCTGGCTGTACATCAACTCGCCGGGTGGCTCCATCACGGCGGGCATGGCGATCTACGACACCATGCAGTACATCCAGCCGGACGTGGCGACGATCGCGATGGGGATGGCGGCCTCGATGGGGCAGTTCCTGCTCTCCTCGGGCAAGAAGGGCAAGCGCTACGCCCTCCCGCACGCCCGCGTGATGATGCACCAGCCGTCGGGCGGCATCGGCGGCACGGCGACCGACGTGCGCATCAACGCCCAGCTGATCCTCCACATGAAGAACGTGCTCGCCGAGCTCACCGCGCAGCAGACGGGCAAGAGCACGGAGCAGGTGAACCGGGACGCCGACCGCGACCGCTGGTTCACGGCGGACGAGGCGCTGGAGTACGGCTTCATCGACCACGTCGTCACGAGCTCCGGCTCGGTCACCGGGGGCGGCGGCACGGGCTCCTGAGCCCGGCCCGCACCGTCCCCGCCCCGACACCCGCACCCCTGAGAGGACACCCGTGAGCGACGAGTACGCGTTCGGCACCCGTGCCGCCCGCCTGGCCGGCCCCGGCGGACTGGCCCCCACGAGCCCCGCGGGCCGGTACGTGCTGCCCCAGTTCGAGGAGCGCACGCCCTACGGCTTCAAGCGGCAGGACCCGTACACCAAGCTGTTCGAGGACCGGATCATCTTCCTGGGCGTCCAGGTCGACGACGCGTCCGCGGACGACGTGATGGCCCAGCTCCTCGTGCTCGAGAGCATCGAGCCCGAGCGCGACATCACGCTGTACATCAACTCGCCCGGCGGCTCCTTCACGGCGCTGACGGCGATCTACGACACGATGCAGTACATCCGCTCGCCCATCGCGACGGTCTGCCTCGGGCAGGCCGCCTCGGCGGCGGCGGTGCTGCTCGCCTCGGGCACGCCGACGAAGCGCCTGGCGCTCCCGAACGCCCGCGTGCTCATCCACCAGCCGGCCATGCAGGGCGGCGGGTACGCGCAGGCCTCGGACATCGAGATCCAGGCCAACGAGCTCATCCGCATGCGCGAGTGGCTCGAGGAGACGATCGCGCACCACACGGGGCGCGACCTGGAGCAGGTCAAGCTCGACATCGAGCGCGACAAGATCCTCACGGCCCAGCAGGCCAAGGAGTACGGCATCGTCGACCAGGTGCTCGAGAGCCGCAAGGGCGTCCGGCCGACGGTCGTCCACCCGGCCTGACACCCGGTCGCACCGAGCAGGACCGCTCGACCCCGGCCCCGGCCACCGGCGCGCACCCCGCGCGCCGGTCGCCGGGGCCGACACGCCGGAGGCGGTGGACGGTCGGCTGACAGGCCCGCCGCGGTGGTGTGGAATGGTGTGCGAGCGGCGCGGCCGCCGGCACCGCCCACCGGGCGGGAGGTGGCACGCACGGCCCGCAGCGCGCGGGGCGCAGAGGAGGGGAGAGGCACATGGCTCGGATGGGGGACGGTGCTGACCTGCTCAAGTGCTCCTTCTGCGGCAAGTCGCAGAAGCAGGTGAAGAAGCTCATCGCCGGTCCTGGCGTGTACATCTGCGACGAGTGCATCGAGCTGTGCAACGAGATCATCGAGGAGGAGCTGGCGGAGGCCACGGAGGTCGGCCTCGTCGAGCTGCCCAAGCCCCGCGAGATCTTCGACTTCCTCGAGGGCTACATCATCGGCCAGGAGCCCGCCAAGCGGGCGCTGGCCGTCGCCGTCTACAACCACTACAAGCGCGTGCAGGCGGGGGAGACCCCGCGCTCGCCCGGCTCCGGCGACGACCGCATCGAGATCGCCAAGAGCAACATCCTGCTCGTCGGCCCCACGGGCACGGGCAAGACCTACCTCGCGCAGACGCTGGCGAAGATGCTCAACGTCCCCTTCGCGATCGCCGACGCTACCGCGCTGACGGAGGCCGGCTACGTCGGCGAGGACGTCGAGAACATCCTCCTCAAGCTCATCCAGGCCGCCGACTACGACGTCAAGAAGGCCGAGCAGGGGATCATCTACATCGACGAGATCGACAAGATCGCCCGCAAGAGCGAGAACCCGTCGATCACGCGCGACGTCTCCGGCGAGGGCGTGCAGCAGGCGCTGCTGAAGATCATCGAGGGCACCACGGCCTCCGTGCCGCCCCAGGGCGGGCGCAAGCACCCCCACCAGGAGTTCATCCAGATCGACACGACGAACGTGCTGTTCATCGTGGCCGGGGCCTTCGCCGGTCTCGACGACATCATCGCCGCCCGCGCCCGCAAGCGCGTCGTGGGCTTCGGCGCCCCGCTGCTCGAGTCCCGCGAGGACGACGACCTCTTCGGCGAGGTCCGTCCCGAGGACCTGCAGAAGTACGGGCTAATCCCCGAGTTCATCGGCCGCCTGCCCGTGGTAGCGTCGGTGTCGAAGCTCGACCAGCACGCGCTCGTGCGGATCCTCACGGAGCCGAAGAACGCCCTGGTCAAGCAGTACCAGCGGATGTTCGAGATCGACGGGGTCGAGCTCGAGTTCACGGACGACGCGGTGGAGGCCATCGCCGACCAGGCGCTCCTGCGCGGCACCGGTGCGCGCGGCCTGCGGGCCATCATGGAGGAGGTCCTCCAGCGCGTGATGTTCGAGGTGCCGAGCCGCGACGACGTGGCCCGCGTGGTCGTCAACCGCGAGGTCGTCCTCGAGAACGTCTACCCGACGCTCGTGCCCCGGGACACGCCCCGCCAGAAGCGCTCCCCGCGCGAGAAGTCGGCCTGAGGCCGGTGGCAGGGCAGGACGGCGAGGCCCCGGCGGCCGCGCCGGCACCGGCGAGCGCCGCGCACCCCCCGACCGCCCTCGCCGACGCGGGGACGCCGCCGGAGCTCGCGCGGCTGCGGCACAGCATCGACAACATCGACGCCGCCCTCGTGCACCTGCTCGCGGAGCGCTTCAAGGCCACGCAGCAGGTCGGCCTGCTGAAGGCGGAGCGCGGCCTGCCCCCGGCGGACCCCGCGCGCGAGGCGCGGCAGGTCGCGCGGCTGCGCGCCCTGGCCGTGGACGCCGACCTCGACCCCGTGTTCGCGGAGAAGTTCCTCGCGTTCATCGTCGAGGAGGTCATCCGGCACCACGAGGCGCTGGCCCAGGACGCATCGGCCGGGCCGAGCGCCTGACCGCTCACCGGGCCGCGCCGGGCGCACCCCGAGCGCGATCCCCCCTCGACGAGATGACGGTCCGGGTCGGTCCGGGCGGCCCGGAGCGGTCGGGAGCGGCATCTCGTGGGGAGGGGGTCGGGGCGGCTCCCGGTCAGTCGGGGCGGTCGGCGGCCGGGCGCTCGTCGACGTAGAGGGCCTCGACGTCGCCGGCGAAGTCCTTGAGCACGGCGGCGCGGCGGACCTTGAGCGACGGGGTCAGGTACCCGTTGGCCTCGGTGAAGTCACCGGGCAGGACGCGGAGCTTGCGGATGGACTCCGCGCGGGAGACGGCCTCGTTCGCGCGCTCGGCGGCGGCGTCCAGGGACGCGAGGACGCGCGGGTCGGTGCGGGCGGCCTCGACGTCCATCGCCGGCAGCCCCTTGGACGCGAGCCACCCGGGCAGCATCTCGGCGTCGAGCGTGACGAGCGCGCCGATGAAGGGCCGCCCGTCGCCCACGACGACGACCTGGCTGACGATGGGGTACCCGCGCAGGCGGTCCTCGAGCACGGCGGGGGCGACGTTCTTGCCGCCCGCCGTCACGATGATCTCCTTCTTGCGGCCCGTGATGCGCAGGTAGCCGTCGTCGTCGAGCGTCCCGAGGTCGCCCGTGCGGAACCAGCCGTCGACGAGGGCCTCGGCCGTCGCCTCGGGCTGGTGGCGGTAGCCACGGAAGACGTGCGGGCCGCGGACGAGGATCTCGCCCGCGTCGTCGATCCGCAGCGCGGTGGCGGGGAAGGCCGGGCCGACGGTGCCGATCTTCGTCAGCGCCGGGCGGTTCACCGCGGTGGGCGCGGTCGTCTCCGTCAGGCCGTAGCCCTCGAGGACCTTCAGGCCCACGCCCCGGTAGAAGTGGCCGAGCCGTTCGCCCAGGGGTGCGCCGCCGGAGACGGCCCACTCGCACCGGCCGCCGAGGGTCGCCCGCAGCTTCGACAGCACGAGCCGGTCGGCCAGCGCGTGCTGCGCCCGCAGCCGCGCGGAGGGCCGGCCGCCGTCCTCCTGCGCGCGCGAGTACGCGGTGGCGACGTTCGCGGCCCAGCGGAAGACCTTGAGCTTCCCGCCGGCGCCGGCCTTCTGCTCAGCCGAGTTGTAGACCTTCTCGAAGACCCGCGGGACGGCCAGGAGGAACGTGGGGCGGAACGAGCCCAGGTCCGCCACCAGGTGCTTCGCGTCCGGCGCGTGGCCGAGCACGGCGCGCGAGGGCACGCACAGCACCTCGATGAAACGCGCGAAGACGTGCGCCAGCGGCATGAAGAGCAGGGTGCGGGCACCGGGCGTCGAGACGACCTCCCCGAGGCCGGCGGCGCCGTTGAGCGCGAGCGCGACGAAGTTGCCGTGCGTGAGCTCGACGCCCTTGGGACGGCCCGTCGTGCCCGAGGTGTAGATGATCGTCGCGAGGTCGTCGCCGCGGGCGAGGCCGCCGCGGCGCACGACCTCGTCGTCCGTCACGCCCGCCGCGCGGCCGCGCTCCACGAGCGTGCCGACCGCGCCCTCGTCGAGCACGAGCACCTCGGTGAGCCCCGGCAGGTCGTCCCGCACCTGCGCGACGGTGGCGGCGTGGCGGGCGGTCTCGACCACCGCGAGCCGGGCGCCGGCGTCCGCGGCGATCCAGCGGACCTGCTCCGCCGACGAGCTCTCGTACACCGGCACCCCGACGGCGCCCGCGGCCCAGACCGCGAAGTCGACGAGCGTCCACTCGTAGCGGGTGCGCGACATGATCGCCACGCGGTCGCCCGGGGCGACGCCCGAGGCGACGAGCCCCTTCGCCAGCGCCCGCACCTCGGCGACGAACTCCTCGACGAGGACGGGCGTCCACGCGTCCGCGTCCGCGCCGCCGCCGCCGCGGCGCTCGGCGAAGACGCCCCGGGCGTCGTCGGCCAGGCGCTGCGCCAGGAGGCCCGGGATCGACAGGGCGGCGTCGGGGACGACGAGCGTCTCGGAGACGGCTTCACGCATCGGTGCGGGGCTCCCGGGTCGGGGGTGGGGCGGCGGCGGGGTCAGCGGGTTCCGGCGTCGGCGGGCAGGACCAGGCGGGCGTCCTGCGCCACGACGCCCTCGGCGCCCTCCGGCGCGACGGCGAGCCCGAGGGTGCCGGTGACGCGGCCGGCGGCCCGGACGTCGGAGAGGGCCGCCTCGACGCCGTCGCGCAGGGCGGCGGGCACCACGAGGACGGCGTGCTCGATCTCCGTGCGCATGGAGACCTTCGCCTCCGACTTCACCTTGCGCAGGGCCGCCAGGGCGGACCCGGCGGCGCCGACCACGGCCGGCACGGCGTCGCCGGCCCCCGTGCGCAGGCCCGCGGACGTCGGCCACGGCGCGCGGTGCACCGAGCCCTCCCGCCACCAGGACCACACCTCCTCCGTGGCGAACGGCAGCACGGGTGCGAACAGGCGCAGCAGCGCGTCGAGCGCGAGCCCGAGCGCGGCGCGCGCCGACGCCGTGCCGGCGCCGACCTCGCCCTCGGCGTCGCCCGCCCCGTAGGCGCGGTCCTTCACGAGCTCGAGGTAGTCGTCGCAGAACGTCCAGAAGAACGTCTCGGTGAGCTCGAGCGCGCGGGTGTGGTCGTACGCCTCGAGCGCGGCGGTGGCCGCGTCGACGACGTCCGCCAGCCCCGCGAGCATCGCGCGGTCGAGCGGGTCCACGACGAGGGCCGGGTCCAGCACCACGGGCTCGTCGGGCGCGCCGAACGACAGCGCGAACTTCGAGGCGTTGAGGACCTTGATGGCCAGGCGGCGACCGATCTTCATCTGCCCGACCTCGAAGGCCGCGTCCGTGCCGAGCCGCGCGGAGGCGGCCCAGTACCGCACCGCGTCGGAGCCGTGCTCCTCGAGCAGCCCCATCGGCGTCACGACGTTGCCCTTGGACTTCGACATCTTCTTGCGGTCGGGGTCGAGGATCCAGCCGCTGATCGCCGCGTCCGACCAGGGCAGCGAGCCGTGCTCCAGGTGCGAGCGCACCACGGTGGAGAACAGCCAGGTGCGGATGATGTCCTGCCCCTGGGGCCGCAGGTCCATGGGGAAGACCCGCGCGAACAGGTCGGGGTCCGTCCGCCAGCCGCCGGCGATCTGCGGCGTGAGGGAGCTCGTCGCCCACGTGTCCATGATGTCCGGGTCGCCGACGAAGCCGCCGGGCACGCCCCGCTGGTCCTCCGTGTACGCCGCGGGCACGTCGGAGGAGGGGTCGACGGGCAGCGCGTCCTCGCCGGGCAGCAGCGGGGCGTCGTGGCGCACCTCGCCGTGCTCGTCGAGCGGGTACCAGACGGGGAACGGCACGCCGAAGAACCGCTGCCGGGAGACGAGCCAGTCGCCGTTGAGGCCGCCGACCCAGTTCTCGTAGCGGACCTTCATGAAGTCGGGGTGGAAGTCCAGCTCCGTGCCGCGGGCGAGCAGCTCGGCCCGCAGCGCCTCGTCGCGGCCGCCGTTGCCGATGTACCACTGGCGGCTCGTGACGATCTCGAGGGGCTTGTCGCCCTTCTCGAAGAAGTTCGCCTTGCGCTGCGTGGCCACGGGCTCGCCGTCGAGGTCGCCCGTCTCGCGCAGCCCGGCGACGACGGCCTCGCGCGCGGAGAAGGTCGTCTTCCCGGCGACGGCGGCGTAGCGCTCCCGGCCCTCGTCCGTGGCGATCCAGTCGGGGGTGTCGCGCAGGATCCGGCCGTCGCGGCCGAGCACCGAGCGCGTCGGCAGGTCGAGCTCGCGCCACCACTGGACGTCGGTGAGGTCGCCGAACGTGCAGCACATCGCGATGCCGGCGCCCTTGTCGGGCTCCGCGGCCGGGTGCGCGAGCACGGGCACCTCCACGCCGAACAGCGGCGTCCGGACCGTGGTGCCGAACAGGTCGCGGTAGCGCTCGTCGTCGGGGTGGGCGACGAGGGCCACGCACGCGGGCAGCAGCTCCGGGCGCGTGGTCTCGATGTGGACCGCGCCCGTGCCGTCCGTGCGGTGGAACGCGACGCGGTGGAAGGCGCCGGGGTAGTCGCGGGCCTCGAGCTCGGCCTGCGCGACGGCCGTCTGGAACGTCACGTCCCACAGGCCCGGCGCCTCGGCCTGGTACGCCTCGCCGCGGGCGAGGTTGCGCAGGAACGCCTGCTGGGCGACCGCGCGGGCCTCGGCGGAGATCGTCTGGTAGGTCATGCCCCAGTCGACGGACAGCCCCAGGCGCCGCCACAGGGCCTCGAACTGGACCTCGTCCTCGGCCGTGAGGCGCTCGCAGAGCTCGACGAAGTTCCGGCGGCTGATCGGCACCTGGTCCGCGGCGCGCACGCTCTTGCCCTCCGCGCCCTGCAGGGGCGGCTCGAAGGCGGGGTCGTACGGCAGGGAGGGGTCGCAGCGCACGCCGTAGTAGTTCTGCACCCGGCGCTCGGTGGGCAGGCCGTTGTCGTCCCAGCCCATGGGGTAGAAGACCTCGGCGCCGCGCATGCGGCGGAACCGGGCGACGACGTCCGTGTGGGTGTAGCTGAAGACGTGGCCGACGTGCAGGGAGCCGGAGACGGTCGGCGGCGGGGTGTCGATGGAGAACACCTGGGCGCGCTCGGCGGTCCGGTCGAAGGCGTAGAGGCCCTCGGCCGTCCAGCGGCCGTCCCAGCGCTCCTCGATCCCGTCGAGGGAGACGCGGTCCGGCACGGACCGCCCCGGTACCGCGGTGCCGGGGGCGGCGGCCGGGGCGGACGGGGCGGAGGGGAGGTGATCGGACATGGGCGCCATCCTCCCAGATCCGGCGGGTCGTCCCGGTGCCGTCGCTCCTGCGCCGGCGTTCCCCGCCGGCGGTCCCCGGGCCGGCGGCCTGCGGGCCGGCGTTCCTGTGCCGGGGCTGCGGCGGCGCGCACCCGCGCTGGCCGGGGGCGGCGGGGACGCCCACGATGGCGGCGGGCCGTCCGGCCCGTTACGACGGGGCCGCCGGCCGGCGGCGGAGGGCGGGGTCGACGTGGCGGACCTGACGGGGCGGCGCGTGCTGGTCACCGGCGGCAGCGGGGGGCTCGGGTCGCGGGTGGCGGCGCGGCTGGCGGGGGCCGGCGCGCGGCTCGCCCTCGTCGCCCGGGACGCGGACCGCCTGGCCGCCGCGGCGCCCGAGGGGGCCACCCTGCTGCCCGCCGACCTGCGGCGGCCGGAGGAGCCCGCCCGCGTCGTGGCCGCGGCGGTGGAGGCCCTCGGCGGTCTCGACGCGGTGGTCGTGGCGCACGGGGTGGTGGCGTTCGGGGCCGTGGAGGACCTGGACGCGGCGACGCTGGCCACGCTCTTCGCGACGAACGCGCTCTCGCCCGCGCTGCTGCTGGCGGCCGCGGTGCCGCACCTCGTCGCGTCGGCGGAGGCGGGGCGCACGCCCGTGGTGCTGCACGTGTCCGCCGTCGTCGCCGAGCGTCCGACCGCCGGCATGGCCGCCTACAGCGCGAGCAAGGCGGCGCTCACAGCCCTCGACGCCGCCGCGGCCCGCGAGCTGCGCCGCCGCGGGGTGCGCGTGGTCGACGCCCGGCCCCCGCACACCGGGACGGGCCTGGCCGAGCGGCCGCTGACGGGCACCGCCCCCGCGCTGGGCGCGGGGCTGGACCCGGACGCGGTGGCCGACCGCCTCGTCCGGGCCCTCGTCGACGACGAGCGCGACCTGCCGGCCTCGGCGTTCGACGCGGGCTGACGCGCCGCTGCCCCCGGCCTCCGGTCCGGCCGTCCCGTCCCTGGACACGTCGGAACCGGCGCCCCGGGCCTGGCAGGATCGGCGCCGGTCGCGCCGCACGGCGGGCCGGGCCGTCGCGGGACGGGGCGGAGGCCAGCACCCGACGGCCCCGGGGGACGCCGGGGGGACGGACCGATGGACGAGGGCCTGCGACGCGCCCACCGCGCGCCCGACGCGCGCACGCTCGTCGACGTCCTGACGGCGACCGCCGCGGCGCACCCGCACGCGCCGGCGCTCGACGACGGCACGACCGCGCTGAGCTACGCCGAGCTCGAGCTCGTCGTGGGTGCGGCGGCCGCGGGGCTGGCCGCCGAGGGCGTGCGGCGGGGGGACCGCGTCGGCGTCCGCATCCCGTCCGGGACCGTGGAGCTCTACGCGGCCGTGCTGGCCGTCCTGCGCGCGGGCGCCGCGTACGTGCCCGTGGACGCCGACGACCCCGACGAGCGGGCGCGGACGGTCTTCGACGAGGCCGGCGTCGTGCGCGTCCTCGGCGCGGACGACCTGTCCCTCCTCGCGGCGGCGGGTGAGGGCACAGCCCTGCCCCCGCACCCGGGGCTCGACGACGACGCCTGGATCATCTTCACCTCCGGCTCCACCGGCCTGCCCAAGGGCGTCGCGGTGACCCACCGGTCCGCGGCGGCCTTCGTCGACGCCGAGGCGCGGCTGTTCCTCCAGGGCACCCCGCTCGGCCCGGGGGACCGGGTGCTCGCCGGGCTCTCGGTCGCCTTCGACGCCTCCTGCGAGGAGATGTGGCTGGCGTGGGGGCACGGCGCGTGCCTCGTGCCCGCCCCCCGGGCGCTCGTGCGCAGCGGCGTCGACCTCGGCCCCTGGCTCGTCACGCAGGGCGTCACCGTCATCTCGACCGTGCCGACGCTGGCGGGGCTCTGGCGCCCGGACGAGCTCGAGGCCGTCCGGCTGCTCGTCTTCGGCGGCGAGGCGTGCCCGCCCGAGCTCGCCGCCCGGCTCGTCGCGCCCGACCGGGAGGTCTGGAACACGTACGGGCCCACGGAGGCGACCGTCGTGGCGTGCGCCGCGCCCCTGACGGGCAGCGGCACCGTGCGCATCGGGCACGCGCTCGACGGCTGGGACCTGGAGGTGCTCGCCCCCGACGGCACGCCCGTGCCGCCCGGCGGGGTGGGCGAGCTCGTCATCGGCGGCGTCGGCCTGGCCCGCTACCTCGACGCGACGAAGGACGCCGCCGCCTACGCGCCGCTGCCGCAGCTCGGCTGGGAGCGCGCGTACCGCTCCGGCGACCTCGTCCGGGCCGACCCCGAGGGCCTCGTCTTCGTCGGGCGGGCCGACGACCAGGTCAAGGTCGGCGGCCGGCGCATCGAGCTCGGCGAGGTCGACGCGGCGCTGCTGGCCGTGCCCGGGGTCGCCGCCGCGGCCGCCGCGGTCCGCACCACGCCGGCGGGCACCGCCGTGCTCGTCGGGTACCTCGTGCCCGCCGACGGGCCGCTGGACCTCGCGGCGGCCCGCGCCGTGCTGGCCGGGCGGCTGCCGGCCGCCCTCGTCCCGCTGCTGGCCGCCGTGGAGGCGCTGCCCACGCGCGGGTCCGGCAAGGTCGACCGGGCGGCGCTGCCGTGGCCGCTGCCCGGCGCGCCGGCCACCGCGGGCGACGCCCCCGCCGCGCCGCTCGGCCCGACCGCCGCCTGGGTCGCGCCGCGCTGGACCGCCGCCCTCGGCACGCCCGTGGCCGGGCCCGACGAGGACTTCTTCCTCGCCGGCGGCGGCAGCCTCGTGGCGGCGCAGCTCGTCGCGGCGCTGCGCGAGCGGTGGCCGACCGTCACGGTCGCGGACGTCTACGAGCACCCGCGCCTGGGCGCCCTGGCCGACCGCCTCGACGAGCTCGCGCCCGCCGCCGGGACGGTGACCGGCCCGTCCGCGACGCCCGGGCCCGTGCCCGCGCACGTGCCGTGGGTGCAGGCGGCGCTCGGCCTCGTCCCCGCCGCCCTCGTCGGGGCGCGCTGGCTCACCTGGGCGCTGGCGGTCGTCGCGCTCCTCGACGCCCTGGGGCGGCACCCCGCGTGGCTGCCGGCCGTCCCCGGAGCGCTGCCCGCCGCGCTCGTCGGCTGGGTGCTCCTCGTCAGCCCGCTCGGCCGCATGGGCACCTCCGTGCTCGTCGCGCGGACCCTGCTGCGGGGGCTGCGGCCCGGCTCCTACCCCCGCGGTGGCGTCGTGCACCTGCGGCTGTGGTTCACGGAGCAGTGGGTGCGGGCCGCCGGCGCGGAGGGCCTGTCCTGCGCGCCCTGGACCGCCGCCTACGCCCGGGCGCTGGGCGCCCGCGTCGGCCGCGACGTCGACCTGCACACGGCGCCGCCGGTCACGGGCCTGCTCGTGCTCGGCGACGCGTGCGCCGTGGAGCCCGAGGTGGACCTGCGCGGCCACTGGGTCGACGGCGACGTGCTGCGCGTGGGCCGGGTGCGGGTCGACCGGCGCGCGACCGTCGGGGCGCGCACGACGCTGGCCCCGGGCACGCGCGTGGGGGAGGGCGCCGAGGTCGGGGCCGGCTCCGCGGTGCTCGGGCACGTGCCGCCTGGAGAGCGCTGGGTCGGCTCGCCGGCCCGGCTCGACGGCCCCGCCCGCGAGCACTGGCCCCGCACCTCCGCCCCGCGCGCCCGGGCGTGGGTGCTGGGCTACGGCGTCGGCGCCTCGGTCCTGGCCGCGGTGCCGCTCGGCGCGGCGGCGGCGGGGCTCGTCGTCCTCCTGGCGCTGGGCGGCCTGCTCGATCCCGCGGTGACGGACCCCGCGGACGCCCTGCGGCGGGCCCTGCTCGCGGCCCCCGCGGCGGCGGCGACGGCCTTCGTGCTGCACGCCCTCGTCGTCCTCGCGGTCGTCCGGCCGCTCGGCCGCGCCACCACGGAGGGCTACCACCCCGTCCGCAGCCGCGCCGGGTGGGCCGTCTGGGCCACGCTCCGGCTGCTCGACGAGGCGCGCACCGCCCTCTTCCCGATCTACTCCAGCGCGCTGACCCCCGCCTGGCTGCGGGCGCTGGGCGCGGACGTCGGCCGGGACGTGGAGGCCTCGACCGCGCTGCTGCTGCCGCGCATGACGACCGTCGGCGCCGGGGCCTTCCTCGCCGACGACACGCTGCTGGCGTCCTACGAGCTCGGCCGCGGCTGGATGCGCATCGCGCCCAGCGTGGTGGGCAAGCGCGCCTTCCTCGGCAACTCCGGGATGATCGGGCCGGGCCGCAAGGTGCCCAAGCGCGGGCTGGTCGCCGTGCTGTCGACCACGCCGCGGACCGCGCGCAAGGGCCAGTCCTTCGTCGGGTCGCCGCCCGTGCGGCTGCGCCGGACCGCCGGGGACGCCGACGCGACCCGGACGTTCGCCCCGCCGGCGCGGCTGCGGGTGGCGCGGGCGCTCGTCGAGGCGTGCCGGGCCGTGCCCGTCGTGCTCTCCGCCGCGCTGGCCGTGGCCGTGCTCGGCGTGCTGGCGGCGCTGGCGGCCGGGCGGGGGATCGGCACGGCCCTGCTGCTGGCCGGGCCGGTGGTCCTCGGCGCGGCCGCCGTGGCGTGCGCGCTGGCGACCACCGCGAAGTGGCTCCTCGTCGGGCGGCACCGCGTGGCCGAGCACCCGCTGTGGAGCGCGCGGGTGTGGCTCGACGAGCTGGCCGACACCTTCGTCGAGCAGCTCGCCGTGCCCTGGCTCGGGCCGGCGGCCGCCGGGTCGCCCGCGCTCACGTGGTGGCTGCGCAGCCTGGGGGCCCGCATCGGGCGGGGCACCTGGTGCGAGACGTACTGGCTGCCCGAGGCGGACCTGGTCGAGCTCGGCGCCGGCGCGACGGTCAACCGCGGCTGCGTGCTGCAGACGCACCTCTTCCACGACCGGGTCCTCAGCACGGGGACCGTCCGCCTCGGGGCCGGTGCCGGCATGGGCCCGCACGGGGTCGTCCTGCCGGCCGCCGAGCTCGGCGCCGGGACGCTCGTCGGGCCCGCGTCCCTCGTGCTGCGCGGCGACCGCCTGCCCCCGGGGACGCGCTGGACGGGCAACCCGGTGGCGCCGGACGGCCGGGCGGCGGGGCTCCCGGTGGCGCCCGTCGCCCCCGTCGGGGCACGGTGACCGGCGTGGTGCCGGACCCCTACGTGCCCCACCGCGGCGGTGGCGGCCTGCGGGTCGAGCGCTACGACCTCGAGCTCGACTACCGCGTGCGCACGAACCGGCTCGCCGGCACCGCGCGGCTCCAGGGCGTCGCGACGCTCGACGTCGACCGCGTGACGCTCGACCTGGACCGGCTGCGGGTGGAGGACGTGCGCGTCGACGGCGCGCGCGCCCGCTGGACGCACCGGGACGGGCGCCTGGTCGTGCGACTGCCGGCGCCGGTCCGGGCGGGCACGGGGCTCGTCGTCGAGGTGCGCTACGCCGGGGCGCCGCGGCCGACCCGCGGGCCCTGGGGCGAGGTTGGCTGGGAGGAGCTGACGGACGGGGTGCTCGTGGCCGGGCAGCCCGACGGCGCCCCCTCGTGGTTCCCCTGCGTCGACCTGCCGGGGGAGAAGGCCGAGCTGCGGCTCGTCCTCACCACGGAGCCCGGCTACACGCTCGTCGGCAACGCCCCGGTCCTCGCGCGGACCTCCCGCGCGGGCTCCGTGCGCTGGGAGCTGGCGCCCTCCGCGCCGCTGGCCCCCTACCTGGCGACCGTCCAGCTCGGCCGGTACGAGCGCCACGTCCTCGCGCCCGGCCCCGACGGCGGGCCCGGGGTGGGGCAGGACGTCCGCCAGGAGGTGCACGCGCCCGCCGCGCGCCGGGCCGGGGCGCTGCGGGACCTCGCCCGGCAGCCGGTCATGATGAGGCTGTTCTCGGACCTGTTCGGGCCGTACCCCTTCGACTCCTACGCGGTGGTCGTCACGGACGACCCGCTGGAGATCCCGCTGGAGGCCCAGGGCCTGTCGGTGTTCGGCGCGCAGCACCTCGACGGGCGCGGCGGGTACGAGCGGCTCGTCGCGCACGAGCTCGCGCACCAGTGGTTCGGCAACAGCCTCACGGCGACGACGTGGCGCGACATCTGGCTGCACGAGGGCTTCGCCTGCTACGCGGAGTGGCTGTGGTGGGAGGCCTCCGGGCAGGCGTCCGCCGATCGCACGGCGCGCGAGGCGCTCACCCGGCTGCGGCGGCTGCCCCAGGACCTCGTGCTCACCGAGCCCGGCGCCGAGCGGATGTTCGACGACCGCGTCTACCAGCGGGGCGCGCTCACCGTGCACGCCCTGCGGCGGGCGGTCGGCGACGGGCCCTTCGTCGACGTGCTGCGGGCGTGGACGGCGCGGTACCGGCACGCGACGGTGCGGACCGCGGACCTGCTCGCGGTCGTGCGCGAGGTGGCGGGGCGCGACGTCTCGCCCGTGCTGCTGCCCTGGCTGCAGGAGGCGGGGCTGCCCGACCTGCCCTCGGGCAGCGGCGGCGGTCGGCTGCGCCGGCTGCGGCTCTGACGCGCCGGCCGCGCCGGCGGCCGCGCCGGCGGACCGCCCCGCCCGGGGCGCGGGGGCGCGCGGGCCGCTCTAGGGTCCGGACGTGAAGACCTTCACCCTGCCCGGCACCGACATCACCGCGCCGAACGTCGTCCTCGGCCTCATGCGGATCACGGACAAGACCGACGACGAGGTGCGCGACCTGCTCCGGGCCGCCCGCGACGCCGGCATCGACTTCCTCGACCACGCCGACGTCTACGGTTCGGAGCTCCACCACTGCGAGCGGCGCTTCGCCGAGGCGATGGCGCTCACCGCCTCGCAGCGGGACGAGCTGACGATCCAGACGAAGTGCGGCATCGTCCCCGACGGCCCGTACTTCGACTTCTCCTACGAGCACGTCGTCGCGTCCGTCGAGGGCTCGCTCGAGGCGCTGCGCACGGACCGCATCGACGTCCTGCTGCTGCACCGCCCCGACGCGCTCGTCGAGCCCGAGGAGGTCGCGCGGGCGTTCGACACGCTGCACGCCGCGGGCAAGGTGCGCGCCTTCGGCGTCTCCAACCACACCCCCCGGCAGATCGACCTGCTGCGCCGGTACGTGCAGCAGCCGATCGTCGCCAACCAGGTGCAGCTGTCGATCCCGCACGCGCCGCTCGTCGCGCAGGGCGTCGCCGGGAACATGCTCGCCGAGGACCAGTCCGTGGTGCGGGACGGTGGCGGGATGCTGGACTACTGCCGCCTCCACGACATCACCGTCCAGGCCTGGTCCCCGTTCCAGGGCGGCTTCTTCACCGGCGCCTTCCTCGGCGACCCGGCGTTCGCCGAGCTCAACGCCGTGGTCGACCGGCTCGCCGCCGCCTACGACGTGCCGCCGATCGCCATCGCCACCGCCTGGATCACGCGGCACCCGGCGCAGATGCAGGTCGTGCTCGGCACGACGACCCCCGAGCGCGTCACCGGCGCCGCCCAGGGGTCGGACCTGCCGCTCACGCGCGCGGAGTGGTACGAGCTGTTCCGCGCCGCCGGGCACATCGTCCCCTGAGCGGCCCGGCGGCGGCCGCACGGGCGGTCCGGCGGACCGGGTCCCTCACGCCCCGTGGGGGACCGTCGGGGCCGGGTCGCCGAGCAGGTCGACGAGCCCGCTGTCGACCCGCCCCGCCCCGGGCGGACCTGCGGCGGCGTCGGCGCCCCGCCGGGTCGTCCGCAGCGCCAGCGCGGCGGCCGCCCCCGGCGGGGCGCCGGCGGGCACGACGAGGTCGAGCAGCCACCACCGGCCGCCTGCGAGCCGCGGGTCCGCCGTGCGCACGGCGGGGGCGCCCGCGGCGTCCGCGACGTCCAGCGCACCGGAGGCCAGCCGCAGCCCGCACCCGGCGGCCTTGAGCACGGCCTCCGCCCGCACCCACCGGGTGCGTCGGTCGTCGGCGCCCCCGCCGGGCGCCGCGCGCACCCCGGCGGCCCGGAGCGCGTCGGCGGGCACCGCGCCGCTCTCCACGTCGACCCCGAGCCCGTCCGCGGGCCCGTCCGCGAGCCCGTCCCCGAGCCCGTCCCCGGGCCCGTCCCCGGGGCCGGACGCACGGCCCCCGGCCGCCCGCCCGAGGGCGACGACGACGAGGCCCGGCGTGCGCGCCAGGCTCACGAGCGGCGCGGGCCGGCCCGGTGGCCCCCCGACGACGCGCGGTGCCCCGTGCCGGCCGGAGCCGCAGCGCGGGCACCGGCGCACGAGCCGCCCGCGGCCGTCCGTGGCCCCGTGCACCACGGCGTCGGCGAGCACGAGCGAGGCGGCCAGCGCGTCGCGCACCGGTCCGGGCCGGTGGGCGGCGACGCGCTCGCGGTCCGCGGGCCCGAGGCGGGGGAGGAGGGCGTCGGCGGGCGGCGGCACGGCGAACCGCACCGTCACCGCGCCCGCGTCCACGGGCCCATCCTGCCGGGCGCCGGGCGGGCCGCCGCTGGTTAGGGTGGGCGCCGCGGTGGCCGGCGGACGGCCCGCGACGAGGAGGACGGGTGGGCGAGGGCCTGCGGGTCGGCTGGACGGCGGCGCTGGAGCAGCTGCACCCGCGGGACGCGGTGGAGCTCGCCGTCGCGGCCGAGGCGGCCGGCTTCACGGGCACGCTCGCCACGGACCACTTCCAGCCCTGGGTGCCGGCGCAGGGGCAGGCCTCCTTCGTCTGGAACGTGCTGGCGGCGGTGGCGGAGCGCACGCGCGGGGACGTCGGCCCGGGCGTGACGGCGCCGACCTTCCGCTGGCACCCGGCGATGGTCGCCCAGGCCAGCGCCACGCTCGCCGCGATGCACCCCGACCGCCACTGGCTCGGGCTCGGCGCGGGCGAGGCCGTCAACGAGCACGTCGTCGGGCAGTACTGGCCGGAGGCGCCCGAGCGCATCAACCGCCTCTTCGAGGCGCTCGACCTCATCAAGCGCCTCTTCGCCGCCAGCCTCGCCGGCAAGGACACGAAGTTCTCCGGGCAGTGGTACCGCCTGGAGTCGACGCGGCTGTGGACCATGCCCGAGCGCGCGCCGCAGGTGCTCGTCGGGACGGCGGGGCCGGTGACCGCGCGCAGGGCGGGGCGGCACGCCGACGGGATCCTCACGGTCGGCGCGCCCGTCGACCGGCTCGCGCAGCTCCTCGGGCGGTTCGCCGACGGTGCCCGCGAGGCCGGCCGGGACGCCTCCACGATGCCGCGCGTGCTCCAGGTGCACCTGTCCTGGGCCGCCACGGACGAGGAGGCGACGGCGAACGCGCTGCGCGAGTGGCCGACGGCGGGCATGCGCTTCAACCGGGCGGACATCCGCTCGCCGTTCGACCTGGAGCAGATGGCCCGCCTCGTGCGGCCCGAGGACCTCGCCGGGCGCATGGTCGTCTCCGCCGACCCCGACGTGCACCGCGCCCAGCTGCAGCGGTACGTCGACCTGGGCTTCGACCGGATCTACCTGCACAACGCCGGCCGCAACCAGCGCGAGTTCCTCGAGGTCTTCGGCCGCGACGTGCTCCCGGGGCTGCGCCCGTGACCGCCGTCGGGCCGGTCGAGCCCGTCGAGCCCGTCGAGCCGGTCGAGCCGGTCGAGCCCGTCGAGCCCGTCGAGCCCGTCGACGTCGTGCTGTCCGCCTGGGCGCCGGCCGGGCTGGGGGAGGTGCGGCCCGGCGACGACCTGCCGGCGCTCCTCGTCGCGCTCCTGCGCGCCGACGCCGCCCGGGACCCCGCCCGTGCGCCGGCCGACGGCGACGTCCTCGTCCTCACGAGCAAGGTCGTCTCGAAGGCGGAGGGCCGGGTCGTCGCCGCCGACGACCGCGAGGACGCCATCACGGCCGAGACCGTGCGGGTCGTCGCGACGCGCGCGTTCCCCGGGGGGGTGACCCGCATCGTCGAGAACCGGCTGGGCCTGGTCATGGCGGCCGCCGGGGTCGACGCGAGCAACACCCCCGGCGGGACCGTGCTGCTGCTGCCGGAGGACCCCGACGCCTCCGCGCGGGCCGTGCGCCGGGCGGTGGCCGACGCGTTCGGGGCGCGGGTGGGCGTGCTCGTCTCCGACACCGCCGGGCGGCCCTGGCGCGAGGGCGTCACGGACCTCACCATCGGCGCGGCGGGCGTGCGCGTGCTCGACGACCTGCGCGGCTCGGCCGACACCTTCGGCCGGCCCCTGACGATGACCGTCGCGGCCGTCGCCGACGAGCTGGCCGCCGCCGCCGAGCTCGTCAAGGGCAAGGCGACCGGCCGGCCGCTGGCGGTCGTGCGCGGGGCGGGGCACCTCGTCGTCGAGGAGGACGGGCCCGGGGCGCGGGTGCTGACCCGCACCGGGCCGACCGACATGTTCGCGCTGGGCACCGCCGAGGCGTACGCCGCGGGCTGGGCCGACGGCTGCGCCGGGCGCCGGGCGGGGGTCCCGGGTGCCGCGCCCGGGCCGGTGCCACGATGACGGCGTGGCCGATCACGGCCCGCCCGAGGACCGCCGGCAGGAGGACCGCATGATCGTCGTGACCACGGACGCCGTCCCGGGGTACCGCGTCGTCGCGGTCCTGGGGGAGGTCCTCGGGCTCACCGTCCGGTCCCTCAACGTCGCGACGAGCCTCACCGCCGGCCTGCGCTCCCTCGCCGGCGGCGAGATCCCCGAGCACACGCGCGTGCTCGAGGAGAGCCGGGCCGAGGCGACCGCCCGGATGACCTCGCAGGCCGCGGCCCGGGGGGCCAACGCCGTCATCGGCACCCGCTTCGACACGGGCGCGGTCGGCCAGTTCGGCGAAGTCTGCGCCTACGGCACGGCGGCCGTCGTCGAGCCGCTGCCGGCCGGCGTGCCGGGCAGCACGCCCCAGTCCGCGCAGGACGCGGACCGCGCGGCGGCGGGACCCCCGGGCACCGTGCCCCCGGGGACGACGCCCCCGGATGCCGCCTCCCTCCCCGGTCACTAGCGTCGGGGGCACGGGCCCGAGCAGCGGGGCCCGTCCACCCGCCGGGGCGCTGCCGCCCGGCGTCGACCGTCCGGGAGGACCCCGTGGCCACCGCGCACCGGAACCGCCCCCGCTTCTTCACCGCCTACTCGTTCGGCATCATCACGGGGCTGCTCTTCCTGCTGTCGTGGATCGGGCAGTTCGTCTTCCAGCTCCTCGAGGAGCGGGGCGTCGCGGAGCAGCACGGGGAGACCTTCGCGTGGGGCGACTTCTGGCCCTCGTTCCTGCAGTCGACGTTCGAGAACTGGCAGTCCGAGTTCCTGCAGCTCGTGTGGCAGGCGGCCGGGCTCGCGATGTTCTTCTGGTGGGGCTCCTCGCAGTCGAAGGAGGGCAACGAGCGGCTGGAGGCGAAGGTCGACCGGCTGCTCGTCGCGCAGGGCGTGGACCCCGACGAGTTCGAGTACCGCGAGGAGCGCGAGGCGGAGGAGCAGGAGCACCAGCGTCCCCGCTGACGCCGCGGTGCCGTCCCGCGACGCGCCGCGCAGGGCGCCGGCTGCACCCGCCCGCACACCCGCCCGCGCGCCCGGTCGGGGGAGCGGCACGGGCGGACGGGTGAGCCTGCCGGGCGGCGCTCACCCCGCCCGGCGCCGCCCCCGATCCGGGCGGCATGCTCTCCCGCTCCCGGCGTCGTGCGCGCGCCCTCCCGCCGTCCACCCCCGTGGCGGGCCCCCGTCCCGGTCGGCCCCTCCTGCGGCGCACCGCCGCCGTCGTCGCCGCCGGTGCCGTCGGCCTGACGGGGGTCGCCGCCGCGCCCGCCGCCTGGTCGTCCGACGACGCGCCCGTCGCGACCGGGGTGGCGTCCGCCGACGGCGTGCTCGTGCCGGTCCCCGGCGCGACGGAGCCCGGCGAGGGGCCGGGCGTCGTGCGCGCGCAGACGGTCGAGGTCGGTCTCGCAGGCCTGCCCGCCCCGGCCCCGGCCGCCGCCGAGGACGTGCCGGTGCCCGTCGCGGACGACCCGGCGGACGCCGGGGACGAGGTGCCCGGCGCCCCCGCCGCCGCGGGCGACGAGGTGCCCCCGGGCGACGCGGCGCCCGTCGACGCGGCACCCGCCACCGCCGTCGACCTGGCCCTGTTCCCCGACCTCGTCGTGGGCACCCTCCTGACGCCCGCGCGCACCGAGGGCGAGGCCACGGTCTGGTCCGGCCGCGTCGTCGACGCCGGTGGCGCCGGCGAGGCGGGCGGGTCCGTCGTCCTCGTCGAGCACGACGGCGGCCTCAGCGGCTCCGTCGCCGTCGGCGACGACGTCTACCGCCTCACCGCCGTCGCCGCGGGCACGTCCCTCGTCGAGCAGGTCGACCCGGCCGCGCTGCCCGCCGCGGGGGACGACGAGGTGCGCCCGGGCGACGCCGACGCCTACCGCCCCGTCGCGGGCGACGCGCCCGCCCCCGACGCCGCCGACGGGCTCGTGTCCTCGCTCGTGGCGGCCGCGTCCGACGCCGACGCCGACGCCGGGACCGCGGCCGACGGCAGCCCCGTCGTCGACGTCCTCGTCGGCTACTCCACCGCGGCGAAGGACGCCCGCGGCGGCCAGGTCGCGATGGAGTCCGACGTCCTGCTCGCGATCGCGCAGACGAACGAGGCGTTCGCGGAGTCGGGCATCGGCGCCCGCGTCCGCCTGACCCGTGCCGTGGAGGTGCCCCTGAACGGCGACGTCACCTCCGCCGTGCTGTCGCGGACGGCGAACCCGGGCGACGGCTGGAACGACGGCCTGCACGTGCTGCGCGACGCCGACGGGGCGGACCTCGTCGCGCTCGTCGTCGACGACGCCGCGAACCAGGCCTGCGGCATCGCCTACGTCCAGGGCGCCGGCGCCGGCTTCGCGCCCTACGGCGTGAGCCTCGTCGACGTGCACTGCTCGACGGGCACGTACTCGTTCACCCACGAGCTCGGCCACAACTTCGGCGCGGCGCACGACCGCGGCTCCTGGAGCGGCACGCCGGCCTACCCCTACGGCTACGGCTGGGTGAACGCCACGGCGCGCTTCCGCACCGTCATGGCCTACGCCAACGCCTGCGCCGGCTGCGCCCGGGTGCTCCGGTTCTCCAACCCGGACCTCACGCTGAACGGCTACCCGCTCGGCGCGCCCATCGGGGCGACGAACCAGGCCGACCAGCGCGCGCTCGTCAACGTCACCGCCCCGGTGACCGCGGCGTTCCGCGGCGCCCCCGTGCCGGCCTCGCTCGCCGTGACCGCCCCGGCGGAGGCGGCCCGCGTCACCGCGCCGGGCACGACGACGGTCCGCTGGACGCGCACCGGCAACGTCGGGACGACCGTGCGGGTCGAGCTGCTGCCCCCCACCGGTGCGGCGGTCGTGCTGGCCACGGCCGCGCCCGCCGGCGTCGACGCCCTCCCCTGGAAGGTCGCGTCGACGCTCGCGCGCGGCGACGGCTACCGCGTGCGGGTCACGTCCGTGCTCGACCCGAGCCTGACCTCGACGTCGGAGCCGTTCGCGCTCGTCGACCCGGTCCTGACCGTCACCGCCCCGGCCGGCGGCGAGACCTGGGCCGTCGGCACCCCGCGCACCGTCTCCTGGACCTCCACCGGCACGCCCACGGGGTACGTGAAGCTCACGCTGGAGCGCCCGGGCGCCACGCCCGTCGTGCTCACGAGCACCGCGAAGGTCGGCACGGACGGCGTCGGGTCCTTCACGTGGACCCCCGCCGCCACGCTCGGCGCCTACGACGACTACGCGGTGCGCGCCACGCTCACCGCCGTGCCCGCCGTGACGGACGCCTCGGCCGGCGCCCTCACCCTGACCGGCGGCCCCGCGGTGCGGCTCACCTCCGGCACGCCGACGGAGCCCTGGCGCGCGGGCGGCACCTACACGACGACCTGGACGACGTCCGGCACCGTCGGCAGCACGGTGCTCGTCGAGCTGCTCCGCGGCACGACCGTCGCCGCGACCGTGGCGTCCAACGTCCCCGCGGGCAACGGCACGGTCACCTGGAAGGCCCCGGCCAGCCTCGCCGACGGCACCTACCGGGTCCGCGTCTCCAGCACCTCGCTGCGGCACCTCTCGTCGTCCACGGACGAGCTCGTCCTGCTGGGCACCTCCATCGTGGCCGGCGACCCCGCCGACGGCACGGCCTGGACCGCCGGCACCCCGCGCACCCTCACGTGGACGCCCGTCGGGCTCCCCGGCGCCTCCGTGAAGCTCGAGCTCGTCCGCCCCTCCGGCGCGACGGTGCTCGTCTCGGCCGGGCGGCCCCTCGCCGCCGGGTCGTACACGTGGACGCCGCCGCTCACGACGCCGCCCGCCGCCGACTACCGCGTCCGGGTCACGGTCGTGGGGAACACGGCCGTCACCGCGACGAGCGCCACGGACCTCGCGGTGGTGCGGCCGACGATCGCCGCGCCGACGCCCGCCGAGGCGCAGACGTGGACGACGGGGGCACCCGTCACGCTGGGCTGGCGGCTCACGCCGGGCGTCACGGCTCCCGTGAAGGTCGAGCTCGTGCGCGGCACCGCGGTGACGGTCGTGGCCGCCTCGGCCCCCACGGCGGCGGACGGGACGGGCTCCGTCACGTGGACGCCGCCGGTCGCGCTCACGGCGGCGAGCGGCTACCGCGTGCGCGTCTCGGCCGTCGCCGACCGCACCCTCACGGCCACCGCCCCCGGCGAGGTCACGCTCGTCGCCCCGACGCTCACGCTGACCTCCGCCGGCACCGGCTGGGCCGCCGGCGCGAGCAGCACCGTCACGTGGACGCTCTCCGGCGGCGCGACCACCCCGGTGAAGGTCGAGCTCCTGCGGGGCACGACGCCCGCCGTGCTCGCGGCGTCCGCCCCGACGCCGGGCGGCCACGGGTCCCTGACCTACCGCGTCGCGACCGCGCAGGCGGCCGGGGAGTACCGGGTGCGGGTGACCGTCGTCGGGCTCGCCAGCAGGACGGTCACGTCCGACCCGTTCGCCCTGACCGGCACCGCGATCGGCGTCGGCGACCCGGCGGACGGCCAGGCCTGGACGAAGGGCGCTCCGCGCACCCTCACGTGGGCGCCCGTCGGGGCCCCCGGCACGGCCGTGAAGGTCGAGCTCGTCCGTCCCTCCGGCGCGACCGTGCTCGTGAGCCCGTCGCGGGCGATCAGCCCCGGCACGCTCGTGTGGTCGCCGCCGCTGACCGCGCCGACCGCCGCCGACTACCGCGTCCGCGTCACGGTCGTCGGGAACACGGCGGTCACCGCCACCAGCACGACGGACCTGTCCCTCGTCGCCCCCGCGCTCGCGGTGACCGGCCCGTCCGCGGGCGGCACCTGGGCCCCGGGCAGCACGCAGACGGTGACCTGGACGCTGTCGGGCGGGTCGACCGCCCCGGTGCTCGTCGAGCTCGTGGGTGCGACGAAGAAGTACGTCGTCGCCACCGCGGCCGCGACCCCCGCGGGTGCGGGCACGCTCACCTGGAAGGTGCCGACGACCCTCCTGCCCGGTGCCTACACGCTGCGGCTGCGTCCTGCGGCGACGGGCACCAGCGCCGCCGTCCAGGCGACCGTCGCCGTGACGGTGGCCCCGGCGGGCTGAGCCGGGCGGACGGGGACCGGGCGGGCCGGGGACCGGGAGGGCCGCGGCCCGGGCGTCAGCGGGACGCCCGGGCCGCGGCCTTCGCGGCCTTCTTCGTCTCGCGCACGGCGGCCAGCGACGCCGGGTCGGTGACGTCGGCGATGGAGCGTCGCGCGTCGGCGTCGCCGTAGGCGCCGGCGGCCTCCCGCCAGCCGGCCGGCCTCACCCCGCGCTGCTTGCCGAGCAGGGCGAGGAAGATGCGGGCCTTCTGGTCACCGAAGCCGGGCAGGGCCTTCAGGCGGCGGAGCACGGTGGGGCCGTCCGGGTCGTCGTCGGTCCACAGGCGCGTGACGTCGCCGTCGTACTGCTCGAGCACGGCGGCCGCGACGGCCTGGATGCGGCCCGCCATGGAGCCGGGGTAGCGGTGCACCGCCGGCGGGGTGGCGCAGAGGCGCACGAACTCGTCGGGGTCGGCCTCCGCGATGCGCCGCACGTCGAACCCGTCCATGCGGGTGGCCAGCTTCGCGGGGCCGGCGAAGGCGGACTCCATCGTCACCTGCTGGTCGAGCAGCATCCCGACGAGGAGCGCGAACGGGTCGCCGTCGAGGAGGCGGTCGGCGTCGGGGTCGCCCGTGAGCCACAGCGTCATGGCGCCATCATCGCCCCTGCCGTCGGCGCGGGGCCGCTCCCGCGGGGCCCGCCCGGCGCGGCGCCCGGTGCGCGCGGGCAGCCGGGCACGGGGGAGGATGACGCCGTGCGCCCCGTCCCCTCCCGCCCCGTGACGGGCTGGTCCGTCGTCGTGCCCGTCCGCGGCGCGGCGACGGGGAAGTCCCGGCTGCTGCCGGACGCCGACCCGGCCGACCGGGCCGCGCTGGTCCGGGCGATCGCCCTGGACACCGTCGCCGCGGCGGCCGCGGCGCCCGGGGTGGCGGCCGTGCTCGTCGTGACGCCCGACGAGGGGCTGCGGGAGGACCTGGCGGGCCCCGGCACGCGGCCCGGCGCCCCCGTCGAGGTCGTCGCCGAGCCGCCGGCGGCGACGACCGGCGGGGCGCAGGGGCCCGAGCCCGGCCTCGACGCGGCCGTCGCCGCGGGCGTGGCCGCCGCTCGCGTCGAGCGGCCGGACGCGCCCGTCGCCGTGCTCCTCGGCGACCTGCCCGCCCTCGACCCGGCCGACCTCGGCGAGGCCCTGGCGGCCGCCGCGGGGGTGGCGCGGGGCCTCGTCGCCGATGCCGACGGCACCGGGACGACGCTGCTCACGCTGGCCGCCCACGAGATCCTGCGCACGCGCTTCGGGCGCGGCTCGGCGGCCGTGCACGGCGCGCTGGGCTCGGTCGCGCTCGCGGTGCCGTCCACGTCGAGCCTGCGGCGCGACGTGGACGTCCGGGAGGACCTGGAGGCGGTCCTGGCCGCCCCGGGCGGGAACGGCCGGGCGCCGCGGACGCGGGCGGCGTGGGCCCGGGCGCTGGACGGCGCGCGCCGGTCGGCCTGAGCAGGTCCGTCACGACGAGGAGCGCCCCCGTCAGCCGCCGGCGAGCGCCAGGGGAGCGAGTGCCAGGGCCACGGCCGCCACCCGGGCCGCCGCGGGGACGTCGACCATGAGCGTGTCCGCGACGGCGACGGGCCAGCCCTCGGCGCGCAGCGCGGCGGCGTCGGGCCGGTCGCGCCCGTCGACGAGCCATGCGTCGAGGACGCCGCCGAGGGACCGGCGCCCGTAGTGGCGCGCGACGGCCGCGGCGGTCGTCTCCACGCCGATCGCCGCGAGGCACGCGTCGGCCATGCCCCGGACCGGTGCGCCGCCGACGACGGGGGACACGCCCACGACCGGGGCGGCCGTCGCGACGAGCGCGTCGCGCAGCCCCGGCACGCCGAGCACCGTCCCGACGGAGACCACGGGGTTCGACGGCGGGAGGAGCACCACGTCGGCGGCGGCCAGGGCCTCGAGCACGCCCGGGGCGGGCACCGCGTCCTCGACGCCCACCTGGACGAAGCGCCGCGGGCGCAGCGCGGCCCGGTGGCGCACCCACCACTCCTCGAAGTGCAGCAGGCGGGGCCCCTCGTCGCCGTCGACCTCGACGTGCGTCTCCACCGGCTCGTCGGCCATGGGCAGCAGCCGCACGCCCCGGCCGGCCAGGTCCCAGCGGGCGGCCAGGCGCGCGGTGACCCCTTGCAGCGGGACGCCCTCGCGCAGCCACTGCGTCCGCGCCAGGTGCGTGGACAGGTCGAGGTCGCCGAGCGTGAACCAGTCCCACCCGACCCCGTACGCGGCGAGGTCGGTGCTCACGCGGGTCGACTCCTCCCGGCGGCCCCAGCCCTGCTCCTCGTGCACGACGCCGCCGAGCGTGTAGAGCAGCGTGTCGAGGTCGGGGCAGACGCGGACGCCGTGCAGCCACAGGTCGTCGCCGGTGTTGGCGACGACGGTGACCTCGTGGGCCGGCGCGCGACTGCCAGGGGCGTCGGCGCCGAGGTGCGCCAGCAGCCCGCGCGTGAAGCGGGCGCCGCCCACGCCCCCCGAGAGCACGACGACCCTCACGACCGGCCTCCTGTCCCGACGGGCGTGGTCGCCCCGTCGGCGCCGGACGCGTGACGGGCCGGGCCGTCGGCCCCGGCGTGCGCGGTGACGGGCCCGTCGTCGGGACCCGTCGGCTGCGGGCCGTCGAAGGCGATGACCGGGTGCCCGGTGCGGGGGTGGACGAGCACCTCGCACCGCACGCCCCACACCCGCGCGACGAGCTCCGCGGTCAGCACGTCGGCCGGCGCGCCGGCCGCGACGAGCCGCCCGCCGTCGAGGACGAGGACGTGGTCGCACCAGGCCGCGGCGAGCGTGAGGTCGTGCAGCGCGGCGACGGCCGTGGTGCCCCGGCTGCGCACGAGCGCGAGGGTGGCGAGCTGGGCGTGCACGTCGAGGTGGTTCGTCGGCTCGTCGAGCAGCAGCAGGCTCGGCTCCTGCGCCAGGGCCCGGGCGATCTGGACCCGCTGGCGCTCGCCCCCGGACAGCTGCGACCACGCGCGGTCGGCCAGGTGGTCCGCGCCGGCGGCGACGAGGGCGGACGCCACGACGGCCTCGTCCCTGCCCGGCGCCGACAGGCCGCGGTGGGGGATCCGCCCGAGGGCGACGACCTCGCGCACGGTGAACGGCACGGCGAGCGAGGACTCCTGCTCCAGCAGCGCCACGGCCCGGGCGCGGCGGCGGCGGGGGAGTCGGTGGAGGGGGACCAGCGCCCCGTCCGGCCGTCCCGCGGCGTCCTGCGGCGCCGGCGCCGGCACCTCGTCGGACGTCCCGACGAGCACCGTCCCCGCCTCGGGCGCGGCCACCCCCGCGACGAGGCGCAGCAGCGTGCTCTTGCCGGCGCCGTTGGGGCCGAGCAGCCCCGTGAGCCGTCCCGGCGGCGGGGTGGCGTCGACGCCGTCGACGACCCAGCGACCGCCGAGCCGCGTGCCCACGCCCTCGAGCCGCAGCCCCGTGATCCGCAGGGGCGCACCGCCCCGGTCGCTCAGGCCCATGCCGGCCCCCGTCCCCGCCGCAGGACGACGGCGAACACCGGCACGCCGATGAGCGCGGTGACGATGCCGACGGGCAGCTCGCGCGGGTCGAACACCGTGCGCGCCAGCGTGTCGGCCCACACGAGCACGACCGCCCCCGCGAGGGCCGCCACGGGCAGGAGCCGCCGGTGCGCGGGGCCGGTGAGCGCGGACACCGCGTGCGGCAGCACGAGCCCGACGAAGCCGATGGACCCCGAGACCGCCACCATCGCGCCGGTGAGGAGGGCGACGAGCGTGAGCAGCGTCCAGCGCGTGCGGTCCACCGCGACCCCGAGGGCGGCGGCGGCGGTGTCGCCGAAGGCGAAGGCGTCGAGACGGCCGGAGGAGGCGAGCAGCACGGCACCGACGACGAGCACGGCCGTGCCGGAGATCGCCACGGACGACCAGGACGCACCGGCCACCGAGCCCAGCAGCCAGTCGAGGATCTCGCGGTAGGAGTCGCCCGTGGCCGTCCAGAACACGACGAAGGACGTCAGCGCCGCGCAGAGCTGGGACACCGCGAGCCCGGCGAGCACCGCCCGGCCCGGGCTCAGCGTGCCGCCGGAGCGGGCGAGGGCCAGCGAGGCGACGAGCGCGACGAGCGCCCCGGCGAAGGCCGCCACGGGCAGCAGCACCGCGACCCCGAGCACGAGGACCGCCACCGCGCCGACGGACGCCCCGGACGACAGGCCGAGCAGGTAGGGGTCGGCCAGCGGGTTGCGCGTGAGCGACTGCATGACGGCGCCGGCGAGCGCGAGCCCCGCGCCGACGGCCGCGGCGGTGAGCACCCGCGGCAGCCGGATCTGCCAGACGATCGCGTCCTGGAGCCGGTCGAGGGGCACCACGTCCAGGCCCGCGTGGCCGCCGACGCCGCGCAGCACCTCCGCGACGCCCAGGCCGGACGGGCCGACCGTCACCGCGACGAGCACCGTCCCCAGCAGCGCGAGCGCACCGGCCCCGACGAGCAGCGCGAGCGGCGGCCGGCGGCGCGGGGCGCCGGTCGCGGGGCCGTCGCGGCGCGCGCCGGGCGTCGCCGCCCGGTCGTGGCCCGTCGCCGCCGTGGCCGTCCGGCCCGTGGCCGTGGCGCCCGCCGCGCCGGTGCCCCCGGTGCCGTGGGGTCGCCCGCCGCCGTGCGCGGGACCGGTGCCCGTGCCGCTCGGCAGGGTCGGTGCGCTCATCAGCCCTCGCCGTCCCCGTCGACGAGCCCGAGGTCCGCGAGCCCGTCGGCGACCGTGCGCGCCGCCTCCACGTTGCGGACGCCCCCCTCGGACGCCGCGAACGGGACGACGACGTACCGGCGCTCCCGCACGGCCGTCAGCTGCGACGTCGCCGGGTCGGACTCCAGACGCTCGATCTTGCTCTCCGCGGTGTTCCAGGTGGCGTCGACGAGGACCAGCACGTCGGGGTCGGCCGCGACGACCGCCTCCCAGCCCACGCTGGTCCACGTCTCGCGGACGTCGCCGACGACGTTCTCCAGGCCCACGGCGTCGAGGACCATCTGCGGCGCGCCGATGCCCGCCCCGACGTAGGGGGTGTCCGTGCCCGAGGAGTACCACAGGGCCGTCGTCCCGGGCGCGGCCTGCGGTACGTCGGCGAGCTGCGCCCGCTGCTCCGCGACGAGGACCTCCGCTCGCTCCGGCACCCCGAGCAGGGCCGCGACCTCGCGGATCTCGTCGAAGACCACGGGGAACGTCAGCGGGTCGGGCCGGTACGCCTCCTCCTGGCAGGCCGACGGCGCCACGTAGGTCGCGATGCCCAGCGCCGCGAGCGCCTCCCGCTCGCCGACGCCCTCGTCGGAGAAGTTCGACTCCCACCCGCCGAGCACGAGGTCGGGCGCGAGCGCGAGCACGGCCTCCTGGCCGGGGACGCCTTCCGACAGGACCGGGACGTCGACGGCGTCGGCGGCGAGGGCCTCGGGGAGGGGGCCGTCGGCGAAGGCGGTGCCGACGAGCCGGTCGCCGAGCCCCAGCGCGAGGACGAGCTCGGTCACGGAGGACTTCACGGTGACGACGCGCTGCGGCGGCGCCTCGAGGGTGACCTCCGTCCCGCAGTTGTCGACGGTCACGGGGTGGCCGTCGGCCCCCGGGGTCGCGCCCGCCGTGGGGCTCGACGAGGCCGCCGTACCGGCGGTGGTGCTGCCGGCCGGGTCGGACGCGCAGCCGGCGAGCGCCAGCGCCAGCACGCCGGCGGCGAGCGGCAGCGCCGCCCGGTGGGCACGCCGGGGACGGACCCGGGTGACGCCGTCGGTCGACCGGCCGACCGGGCCGGCCGCGGGCGTCCGGAGGCCGGCGGCGGCGGAGGGCTCGGCCGGGAGGGGGTGGACGGTGCGATCGGCGCGGGCGGGCATGCGGGGTCTCCTGACGGTGCGGGTGCCGGACGCGGACCCGCGGGTGGCCGGACGCGCGCAGGACGCTCCCGGGGTGCGGGCGGGCGTCGTCGCTCGTGCGGGCCGGGCGCGGGTGCGCGGCGGCCGGTCTCGGTGCACGTCGCACCGTGGCGTCCGGCCAGAAGAGGGGCCGGCACGACCCGGCCAGGAGACGCCGGGATCCTCCGCCGAGCCTAGGCGCACCCGCCCGCCCCCGCGCAACCGCCCACGCCGCCCGTCCCGTCGCCGCCCGCGCACGGCCACCGGGCGTCGGGCGGGCGCTCGGGTGGAGAGACGCTGCACCGGCGGGCCGACGCGCGGGCGACCATGCCGCCGCGGCCGTGTGTCGCCGGTGCCGCGGCAGCGTCCCTTCCTGTCGTGCCGGGGACGGCCGACCGGCGGAGGTCCGGCGAGAGGCTGTGCCCTCGCGGCCCGTGGCGGCGTCGACACCTGCCACGGTGGAGGACCGCTGCACCGGCGGCCGGCCGCGCCGGTCGCGAGGCCACCGCAACGGGGTGCCGCCGGCACCGCAGCAGCGTCCCTTCCCGGAACGTCCGGGACGTGCTGGACCTGCGGGGCGGGTGCCGGACGGCGGGCGCTCAGGCGCGGGCGGCCAGGGCCAGGGCGGCGGCGACCGCGCCGACGTCCTCGCGCAGGAGGCCCACGGTGACGCGCACGTGCGGCCCCTCGTCGTCGTGGGGGGCGGCGGCGAAGTAGGGCGACCCCCGCGACACCCGGATGCCGGCCGCCTCGAGGTGGACGAGGGCGGCGGCCTCGTCGCGGACGGGCAGCCAGAGGTTGACGCCGTCGCCGGGCAGGACCACGAGCCCGTCCCGGGCGAGGGCGCCGACGAGCGCCCGCTGCCGCGCGAAGTAGACCCGGCGGGCGTGGGCGACGGCGTCGAGCGCGTCGGGGTCGGTGAGCAGGTCGACGAGCGTGCGCTGCAGCAGGCGGCTGGTCCAGCCGGGGCCGAGCATCCGCCGGGCCACGAGCGCGTCGAGCACGTGCGCCGGCCCGCCCACCGCCGCGAGCCGCAGGTGCGGGCCGTGGGACTTGGAGTACGAGCGCACGTGCACGACCTGGCCGGGCAGCGACGTGCCGAGGCTCACGTCGCGCGCGGAGGTCACCTCGCCGGAGTGGTCGTCCTCGAGCACGTGCACCCGGCGGGGGCGGCCGGGGCCGGGGCGACCGGCCCCCGGCCCGCCCGCACCGCCCTCGCCCAGGCCGTCCGCCGGCCCGTCGCCGCGGTCCCGGGGCCCCGAGCCGGTGCCGTCCCCGTCCTCGCCCCGACGCCCCGGACGCCCGTCGGCGGCCGCGTGCCGACGGACCGCCGCCGCGAGCTCGCGGGCACGCGTGGGGCTCAGGCTGACGCCCGTGGGGTTCTGCGCGCGGGGCTGGAGCAGGACGCAGGTGGCGCCGGCGTCGAGCGCGGCGGCCAGGGCGTCGGGGCGCACGCCGTGGTCGTCGAGCCGCAGCGGGACGCGCTCGAGGCCCAGGCTCTCCAGCAGGTCGAAGACGGGCGGGAAGCCCGGGTCCTCCACCGCGACGCGGTCGCCGTACCGCGCGACGACCTCGAGCGCGCGCCCGAGCCCGTCGAGCGCCCCGTCGACCACGGTCAGGCGCTCGACCGGGAAGGGCCAGCCCGCGCGCAGGACGGCCTCGAGCTCGGGCACCAGCGGCGTGCGCAGGTAGCCGCCGCCGGTGGCGGGCTCCGCGACCGCCGCGGCGCGGGCGAGCGCGGGTCCGAGGGCCGGCAGCAGCTCGGGGTCGGGGGTGCCGGACGACAGGTCGACGCGCGCGGGCCCGCCCGCGGCGAGCTCGCGGTAGCGCGGCGGGAGCCACCCGATGGGCGGCGGCAGCACGACCGTCCCGGCGCGCCCCCGGGAGAGGACGAGCCCCACGGTCGCCAGCGCGCTGAACGCGCCGGACACGGTCGCGGGGCTGACCCCGAGCCCGGCGGCGAGGTCGCGGACCGTGGGGAGCCGGTCGCCCGGGCGCAGCTCCCCGGTGCCGACGAGCCGGGCCACCGCGGCGGCGATGCCGCGGGGGCTGCGGTCGCCGGCCTCCGCGACGAGCCCGGCCAGCCGGTCGCGGGACGGCCCGCCCCGCTCCACGGGCGGAGACCCGTGCGCCGTGACCGTCGGCGCCGTCGCGGCCCCGGGGGCGGCGGGCGCCGGTGCGGCGGCCGCGGTCGCGGTGGCGGGGACGACGGGGGGCACGGGCGTCATCGTCGCCGTCCGCGGCGGACGCGCGACGGTGACCTGGACCACACCACGACCCGGCCCACCACCCGCCCGGGGGACGCGCGGCGACCTTTTACGCGCCGGACACAGGCGTTCTCGCGCCGGTAACGGGGGGTAACGGTGCAGAAATGTTCAACCCCGACAGTCACATTCCTCGCCGCCGGACGACCACCGGGCCGGCCGGCGGGGACCACAGGACCCAGGAGCGGACGAGCAGGGCGCGCAGCGCCGGCGGCCGCGGACGGAGGAGCAGATGAGCGTCGTGAGGGTCGCCTTCACCCAGGCCCGCTGGACGGGCGACAAGGAGTCGATGATCCGGCTCCACGAGGACTGGATGCGCGAGGCGGCCTCGGCCGGCGCCGGGGTCATCGGCTTCCAGGAGCTCTTCTACGGCCCGTACTTCGGCATCACGCAGGACACGGCGTACTACGACTACGCCGAGACCGTCCCCGGGCCGACCACGGAGCGCTTCGCCGCGCTCGCGGCCGAGCTCGGCATGGTCGTCGTCCTGCCGATCTACGAGGAGGACCAGCCCGGGGTCCTCTACAACACGGCCGTCGTCATCGACGCGGACGGCACGGTGCTCGGCAGGTACCGCAAGCACCACATCCCGCACCTGCCGAAGTTCTGGGAGAAGTTCTACTTCCGCCCCGGCAACCTCGGGTACCCGGTGTTCGACACCGCCGTCGGGAAGATCGGCGTGAACATCTGCTACGACCGGCACTTCCCGGAGGGCTGGCGCGTCCTGGCCCTCAACGGCGCCGAGATCGTCTTCAACCCGAACGCCACGAAGCCCGGGCTGTCGAACCGGCTGTGGGAGGTGGAGCAGCCCGCCGCGGCGATCGCGAACGGCATGTTCATCATCGCCAACAACCGCGTCGGGCTCGAGGACAACGAGTACGGCGACGAGGCGGTCGACTTCTACGGCTCGTCCTACGCCGTGGGCCCCGACGGCGAGTTCGTGGGCGAGATCGGGTCCTCGTCGCAGGACCAGCTGATCCTCCGCGACCTCGACCTCGACCAGGTCCGCGAGGTGCGCGAGCGGTGGCAGTTCTTCCGCGACCGCCGCCCGGAGGCGTACGGGCCCGTCGTCGCCCCCTGAGCGGGACCCGGCCCGACCCGCCCACGCCCGACCCAGCCCACGCATGGAGGCAGCGCACCGTGAAGACCCTCATCACCGGCGGGACCGTCGTCAACGCGACGGGCCGCGGCGCCGCCGACGTCCTCGTCGACGGCGAGCAGATCGTCGCCCTGCTCGCGCCGGGCTCGACGATCCTCGGGCACGACCTCGCCGGCCACGTCGACAAGGTGGTCGACGCCACGGGGAAGTACGTCGTCCCCGGCGGCATCGACGCCCACACCCACATGGAGATGCCCTTCGGCGGCACCTCGGCCTCGGACACGTTCGAGACGGGGACGACCGCCGCCGCGTGGGGCGGGACGACGACGATCGTCGACTTCGTCGTGCAGTACGCGGGGGAGAGGCCGCTCGAGCAGTACGCGGCCTGGCACGAGAAGGCGGCCGGGCACTGCGCGGTGGACTACGGGTTCCACCAGATCCTGTCCGACGTGCAGGACTCGTCCCTGCACGCGATGGACGAGCTCGTGGCCGAGGGCGTGACGAGCTTCAAGCTGTTCATGGCCTACAAGGGCGTGTTCCTGTCCGACGACGGCCAGATCGTCACGGCCATGCAGAAGGCCGCGGACAACGGCTCCATGATCATGATGCACGCGGAGAACGGGTCCGTGATCGACCTCCTCGTGCAGCAGTCCCTGGGCCGCGGGGACACCGATCCGGTCTTCCACGGGCTCACGCGGCCGTGGCAGGCGGAGGCCGAGGCCACGCACCGGGCGATCATGCTGGCGGACCTCACGGGCGCCCCGCTCTACGTCGTGCACGTGTCCGCCAAGCAGGCCGCCGAGCAGATCGCCCTCGCCCGCGACCGCGGGCAGAACGTCTTCGGCGAGACCTGCCCGCAGTACCTGTACCTGTCCCTGGAGGAGCAGCTCGGCGCGCCGGGCTTCGAGGGCGCGAAGTGGGTCTGCTCCACGCCGCTGCGCTCGCGGGCGGAGGGCCACCAGGACCACATGTGGCGCAGCCTGCGGACGAACGACCTGCAGCTCGTCTCGACCGACCACTGCCCCTTCTGCATGACGCAGAAGGAGATGGGGCGCGGCGACTTCTCGAAGATCCCCAACGGCATCGGGTCCGTCGAGCACCGCATGGACCTGCTCTACCAGGGCGTGGTCACGGGGCAGATCAGCCTCGAGCGCTGGGTGGAGATCACCTCCACGACGCCGGCGCGCATGTTCGGGATGCACGGCCGCAAGGGCGTGCTGGCACCGGGCGCCGACGCGGACGTCGTCGTGTACGACCCGCGGGGCCACACGTCCATCGGCCTGGGGAAGACCCACCACATGAACATGGACTACTCCGCCTGGGAGGGCTTCGAGGTCGACGGGCACGTCGACGTCGTGCTCTCGCGCGGCGAGGTCCTCGTCGAGGACGGGCAGTTCCACGGCCGCCCCGGCCACGGGCGGTACGTCAAGCGCGGGCTGTCGCAGTACCTCATCTGACCCGTCCCGGGACCGGGTCGACGAGGGACCTCGTCGACCAGCTGCCCCGCCCCCGCCCGAGAGGAGACCGTCGTGGACTTCGGCGCCGTCCTGCAGACCAACCCCCCGGCGTCCCGCACGGTCGAGCTCGCGCGCCTCGCTGAGACGCACGGCTTCAGCCACGTCTGGACCTTCGACTCCCACCTGCTGTGGGAGGAGCCGTTCGTCATCTACTCCGCGATCCTCGCCGCGACGCGGAAGGTCGTCGTCGGGCCGATGGTGACGAACCCGGCGACGCGCGACTGGACCGTGCTGGGGTCGCTGTTCGCGACGCTCAACGAGATGTACGGCAACCGGACGATCTGCGGCATCGGCCGCGGCGACTCCGCCGTCCGCACGCTCGCCGGCAAGCCCTCCAACCTCGAGGCGCTGCGCGAGTCCATCCACGTGATCCGCGAGCTCGGCAACGACCGCGCGGTGGAGCACAACGGCCGGGTCGTGCGCTTCCCCTGGAGCCGGGGCTCCGCCCTCGACGTGTGGGTCGCCGCCTACGGCCCGAAGGCCCTGCAGCTCACGGGCGAGGTCGGCGACGGCTTCATCCTGCAGCTCGCCGACCCGGACATCGCGGCCTGGATGATCGCCGCCGTGCGGAACGCGGCCGAGGCCGCGGGGCGGGACCCGATGTCCGTGAAGTTCTGCGTCGCGGCGCCGGCCTACGTCGGCGACGGCGACGACCCCGCCGTCCGCGCCCACATGCGCGAGCAGTGCCGCTGGTTCGGCGGCATGGTCGGCAACCACGTCGCCGAGATCGTCTCGCGCTACGGCACGGGCCTCGCGGTGCCCCCGGCGCTCACGGACTACATCGCCGGCCGGCAGGGCTACGACTACAACGAGCACGGCCGCGCGGGGAACTCGCACACCACGTTCGTGCCCGACGAGATCGTCGAGCGGTTCTGCGTCCTCGGCTCGCCGCAGGAGCACGTCGCCAAGCTGGAGGCGCTGCGCGACCTCGGCGTCGACCAGTTCGCCGTCTACCTGCAGCACGACAGCAAGGAGGAGACGCTGCGCCAGTACGGCGAGCGCATCATCCCGGCGCTCGCGGGCACCGTCGTGGCGACGGCGTGAGCGGCGTCCGGGCGGGGCTGCGGCGCGCCGGGGTGGCACTGGTCGCGCTCCTCGTCGCCCTCGTGCTCTGGGAGGTCGTGAAGGCGGTCGTCCCCGACACGGGGGTGCACCTGGGCACCGCGAGCCTCCTGCCCCGGACCGACGACCGCGCCATGCCCCACGTGTGGGACGTGCTCGCGCGGCTCGGCGAGGCCGAGTCCGGGGCGCGCGACGCCCCGACCGTGCTCGCGGCCACGCTGTCGGCCGCGGTGTTCACGCTCGGCATCGCCCTCGTCGGGTGGGCTCTGGGCGTCGTCGGCGGGCTGCTGCTCGCGGTCCTCATGCAGCGCTGGCGCGTCGCCGAGCACGCGGTGCTGCCGTGGGTGGTGCTGTCGCAGACGGTGCCGCTCGTGGCGCTGGCGCCCCTCGTCGTCGGGTGGGGCGGGCGGCTCGAGCTCGGGCCGCTGCAGTGGGAGCGCTGGATGTCGGTCGCGCTCATCGCGTCCTACCTGGCGTTCTTCCCCGTGGCCGTCGGGGCGCTGCGCGGCCTGCAGTCGCCGACGGCGGCCCAGGTCGAGCTCTTCCGCGCCCAGGCCGCCGGTTGGGGCCGCACGCTCGTCTCGCTCCGGCTGCCCGCCGCCGTGCCCCACCTGCTCCCGGCGCTCCGGCTGGGCGCCGCCACGGCCGTCGTCGGCGCCATCGTCGCCGAGGTCTCCACCGGCACCCGGGGCGGCATCGGACGCCTCGTCGTCTCCTACGCCCAGGCCGCCTCGGGCGACCCCGCCAAGCCCTGGGCCGCCCTGCTCGGCGCCGCCGTGCTCGGGCTCGTCGCCGCCGGCGTGGTGGGCCTGCTCGGCCTCGTCCTGCGCCGCTACCGCACCGCGGAGGTGTCATGAGATCCATCCCGGTCCCGACCGGCAGCCGGTCCGGCAGCACGACGAGCGCCGTGGCGCCGGCCGCCGGGGCGCCCCGCCCCGGGCCCGCCGCCGCCGTGCGCGCCGTCGGCGTCCACAAGAGGTTCCGCACCCGCGCCGGGGTCGTCACGGCGCTGCAGGACGTGCACCTGGAGGTGGCGGCGGGCGAGTTCGTCTCCCTCATCGGCCCGTCGGGGTGCGGCAAGTCGACGCTCCTGCGCCTCGTCGCCGACCTGGAGGAGCCGACGTCCGGCGAGCTCTCGGTCTTCGGCAAGGCGCCCCGGGTGGCCCGGGAGGCGCAGGACTACGGCATCGCGTTCCAGCAGGCCGGGCTCCTGCCCTGGCGGAGCGTGCGCGGCAACGTCGAGCTGCCGCTCGAGCTGCACGGGGTCGGCCGCCGGGAGCGGGCGGGCCGGGCGCGGGAGCTGCTCGCGCTCGTCGGGCTGTCGGACTTCGCCGACCACACGCCGGCGCAGCTCTCGGGCGGGATGCAGCAGCGCGTCGCCATCGCCCGGGCGCTGGCGGAGCGGCCCAGCCTGCTCCTCATGGACGAGCCGTTCGGCGCGCTCGACGAGATGACCCGCGAGCGGATGCAGACCGAGCTCGTGCGGATCTGCGCCGAGAGCGGGGCGGCGGTCGTCTTCGTCACCCACTCCATCCCCGAGGCGGTGTTCCTCTCCGACCGCGTCGTCGTCATGTCGCCGCGGCCGGGGCGGATCAGCGCGGTCGTGCCGATCCGGCTGCCCGGGACGGGGGAGCGGACGGAGGGGCTCCGCGAGGACGCGGCCTTCTTCGCGGCCGTCACCGCGGTGCGTGAGGCCCTGCACGGGGGGGCCGCGGGCACCCCGGCCGTCGCCGCACCGGAGACGGCCGCCGGCGCGCCGCGCGGCGTGGACCTGCGATGAGCACGACGACGAGCAGCGCCGTCCGGGCTGCGGGCGGCGACGTGCTGCGCCGCGCGCTGCCGCCGGTGCTCCTCGGCGTCGTCGGGCTCGCAGCCTGGCAGGCGCTCGTCGTCGCGGCGGACGTGCCGCCGTTCCTGCTGCCCAGCCCCACGGCGATCGTCGAGCAGCTCGTCGAGGTCGGTCCGCTGGTGCTGGAGGCCTCCCTCGCGACCGGGGCGAACGTGCTCGTCGGGACGCTGCTGGGCGCCGTCGTGGCGGTGCTCGCCGCGCTCCTCGCCGCCCGCAGCCGCCCGGTGGACGCGGTCCTGTCCCCGACGGCCGCGGCCATCGCCGTCCTGCCGATCGTCGCCCTGGCGCCCGTGCTCAACACGATGTTCGGGACCACGACGACGACCCCCCGGCGGCTCGTCGTGGCCGCGGTCGTCTTCGCCCCGGTGTTCGTCACCACCCTGCGCGGCCTGCGCCAGGTGCTGCCCGTCCACCGCGAGCTGCTGCGTTCCTACGCCGCCACGCCGGCGCAGCTCGCGCGCACCGTGACGATCCCCGGCGCGCTGCCCTACCTCTTCACGGGGTTGCGCATCGCGTCCTCGACGGGCGTCATCGCCGCCGTGGTGGCCGAGTACTTCGGCGGCCTCCAGGACGGGCTCGGCTCGCGGATCACCTCCGCCGCGGCCAACAGCGCGTACCCGCGCGCCTGGGCCTTCGTCGTCGGGGCGATCCTCCTCGGCCTCGCGGTCTACCTCCTCACCCTGGCCGCCGAGCGCCTCGTCGCCCGGCGTCAGGGCCTCTGACAGCCCCGACCCCCCGAGGCAGCCCGTCCGACCCAGCCGCACGTCCCCCGCGTCGCACTCCCTCCCGCCTGCCGCACCGCCCCCCCTCCCGATCGGAGCCCCATGAGCCCCCTCCACCGTCCCGGCCGCACCCGCCGCACCCGCCGCACCCGCGCGACCACCGCCCTGGGGCTCGCGCTGGCCCTCGCCCTCGCCGGCTGCTCCGGCGGCGACGACGGCGCCGCGGGCGGCGACGCCGCCTCCGGCTCGCCCGACGCCGGGCTCACCCCGGTGCGCCTGCAGCTCCAGTGGTTCACCCAGGCGCAGTTCGCGGGCTACTTCGCCGCCGTCGACCAGGGCTACTACGAGGACGAGGGGCTCGACGTCGAGATCGTCGAGGGCGGCGTCGACATCGTCCCGCAGACCGAGCTCGCCAACGACGCCGTGGACTACGCCATCGCGTGGGTGCCGAAGGCCCTGGCCTCGCGCGAGCAGGGGGCGGGCATCACGGACGTGGCGCAGATCTTCCAGCGCTCGGGCACCCTGCAGGTCTCGTTCAAGGAGGCCGGCATCACGAGCGCCGCCGACCTCGCCGGCAAGGACGTCGGCAACTGGGGCTTCGGCAACGAGTTCGAGCTCTTCGCCGGCATGACGGAGGCGGGGCTGGACCCCGCCACGGACGTGACCCTGGTGCAGCAGCAGTTCGACATGAACGCCCTGCTCTCGGGCGAGATCGACGCCGCGCAGGCGATGACCTACAACGAGTACGCGCAGGTCCTCTAGGCCGAGGACCCCGAGACCGGCGAGCTCTACACGGCCGAGGACTTCACCGTCGTCGACTGGAACGAGGAGGGCACCGCGATGCTCCAGGACGCCATCTGGGCGAACACGGAGCGCCTCGCCTCCGACGAGGAGTACCAGGAGACGACCGTCGCCTTCCTGAAGGCGAGCCTCAAGGGCTGGGTCTACGTCCGCGACAACCCCGAGGCGGCGCGCGACGCCGTCGTCGCGGCCGGCTCGCAGCTCGGCAACAGCCACCAGCTGTGGCAGGTCAACGAGGTGAACAAGCTCATCTGGCCCTCGGCGGGCGGCATCGGCCTCGTCGACGGGACGGCCTGGGACCGGACGGTCGAGATCGCCCTGAACACGCGCAACGACCAGGGCGCGACGGTCATCACCGAGGAGCCCGACGAGGACGCGTACACGAACGAGTACGTCGAGCAGGCCCTGGCCGCGCTCGAGGAGGAGGGCGTCGACGTGACGGGCGAGGGCTTCGCCCCGATCGAGGTGACGCTGGAGGCCGGCGGCGCCTGAGCCGACCCGGACGCCGACCGGCACGGACGGCCACGAGCCCCGTGCCGGTCGGCCCCGGTCCCCGTGCGCGCCCGGACCCGGTGCCGGTCGGCGCCGGGTGATCCGAGGCACACTGCACGGGCACAGACGCACCACGGGGTCCGCGTGCAGCGCCCCGACGACGAGAGGCGATCGATGAGCCAGACCCTGCCGGCGGAGCCGGCTGCCCCCGCCGTGACGGACGCGGAGGCCGGTGCCCCGACGGACGCGGCCGCGGTGACCGGCGCGGGTGCCCCCGGCGAGACCTCGGCATCCTCCGCCGCACCCTCCGACGGGGCCGCGCTCGACGCGGAGGCCGTCGCGCTCGACCGCGCCCACGTCTTCCACTCCTGGTCGGCGCAGGGCGCGCTGTCCCCGCTGCCCCTCGCGGGCGGCTCCGGCTCGCGGGTCTGGGACCACGCCGGCCGCACGTGGCTCGACCTGTCCTCGCAGCTGGTGAACACGAACATCGGCCACGGCCACCCCGCCGTCGTCGCCGCCATCCAGGAGCAGGCGGCCACCCTGGCGACGATCGCCCCCGCCGCCGCGAACCTCACCCGGGGCCGCGCCGCGGCGCGGATCCTCGCGCACGCGCCGGAGGGCTTCTCCAAGGTCTTCTTCACCAACGGCGGCGCCGACGCCAACGAGAACGCGATCCGCATGGCGCGCCTGCACACGGGCCGCGACAAGGTCGTCTCGCACTACCGCAGCTACCACGGCAACACCGGCGCGGCGGTCGTCGCGACGGGCGACTGGCGCCGCGTGCCCAACGAGTACGCGCGCGGCCACGTGCACGTCTTCGGTCCGTACCTGTACCGCTCGGAGTTCTGGGCGACGACGCCGGAGCAGGAGTGCGAGCGCGCGCTGCACCACCTCGAGCGCGTCGTCCAGGCCGAGGGGCCGGACTCCGTGGCGGCGATCCTGCTGGAGTCGGTGCCGGGCACCGCCGGCGTGCTCGTGCCGCCGCCGGGGTACCTCGCCGGCGTCCGTGCGATCGCCGACCGGTACGGGATCCTGCTGGTCCTCGACGAGGTCATGGCGGGCTTCGGGCGCACGGGGGACTGGTTCGCGCACACCGCGCACGGCGTGGTGCCGGACCTCATCACCTTCGCCAAGGGCGTGAACTCCGGCTACGTCCCGGCCGGCGGCGTGCTCCTCAACGACGCCGTCGCGCGCACCTTCGACGACCGCGTCTTCCCCGGCGGCCTCACGTACTCCGGGCACCCCCTCGCGATGGCGTCCATCGTCGCGACCATCGACGCGATGGAGCGCGAGGGGATCGTCGAGAACGCCGCCCACATCGGCGCCGAGGTGCTCGGTCCGGGCCTGCGCGCGCTGGCCGAGGCGCACCCGTCCGTGGGCGAGGTCCGCGGCACGGGCGTGTTCTGGGCCGTCGAGCTCGTCGCCGACCGCGCCACGCGCGAGCCCCTGCCCGCGCCCGCCATGGCGAGGCTCAAGGCGGGCCTGCTGGCCCGGGACGTGCTGCCGTTCGTGCAGGACAACCGTCTGCACGTCGTGCCGCCGTGCGTCGTCACGCCCGACGAGGTGCGCGAGGGCCTCGCCGCGATCGCCGCCGTCCTCACCGAGGTGGCGGACGCGGCGGTGACGGCATGAGCGTGCCCACGTCGGACGCGGTCGCCGCGACGGCCCCCAAGCGCGTCCTCGTCACCGGCGCCTCCGCCGGCATCGGCGCCGCGACGGTCCGCCGGCTGCGCGCCGACGGCCTGTCCGTCCTCGCCACGGCCCGGCGCGAGGACCGCCTCGCCGCGCTCGCGGCCGAGACCGGCGCCGAGACGCTGCGCCTGGACGTGACGGACGAGGCGGACGTCGCCGCCCTCGTCACCCATCTGCAGGCGACCGGGGGGCTCGACGCGGTCGTCAACAACGCGGGTGGCGCCCTGGGTCTGGAGCCCGTGGCCGAGACCGACCTCGAGCAGTGGCGGGCGATGTACGAGCTCAACGTGCTCGGCACGCTCCGCGTGACGCAGGCGGTGCTGCCGTTCCTGCGCGAGCGCGGCGGCGACGTCGTCGTCGTGACCTCCACCGCGGCGCTGGCCGCCTACCCGGGCGGCGCCGGCTACACCGGCGTCAAGCACGCGGCACGGATGCTCGCCGAGACCCTGCGGTGGGAGCTCGTCGGCGAACCGGTCCGGGTCATCCAGATCGCCCCCGGCGCCGTGGAGACGGAGTTCTCCCTCGTCCGCTTCGACGGCGACGAGGAGCGAGCCGCGAAGGTCTACGAGGGCTACACGCCCCTGTCCGCCGACGACGTGGCGGACTCGATCGCCTGGACCCTCAGCCGCCCGCCCCACGTGAACGTCGACAGCCTGGTCATCCGCCCCCTGGCGCAGGCGACGAACACGGTCACGGCCCGCCGCCCGTCCTGAGCCGGTCGGCTCGGACGGCGCGGACCGCACGCCGTCGGGGCCCGGGCACGCGCGCGGGTCCCGGCCGCGCTCCCCGCCGGTGCGTACCGTTCCGGCGTGACGGTCGCGCGCTCCCTGGTCCTGTTCGTCCTCGCGGCGGTGGCCGAGATCGGCGGCGCCTGGCTGGTCTGGCAGGGCGTGCGCGAGCACCGGGGCTGGGTCTGGGCGGGTGCCGGCGTCATCGCGCTCGGCCTCTACGGCTTCGTCGCCACGCTGCAGCCCGACGCGCACTTCGGGCGCATCCTCGCGGCCTACGGCGGGGTCTTCGTCGCCGGCTCGCTCGCGTGGGGCGTGCTCGTCGACGGCTTCCGCCCGGACCGCTACGACGTCGTCGGCGCCCTCGTCTGCCTCGTCGGCGTGGGCGTCATCATGTACGCCCCCCGCGCCTGAGCCACCGCTCTCGTCGAGCCTCATGCGAGGAGCGCCGCCGCACGCGCGCCCCCTGCCGCAGCAGGACGGGGGCGAGCAGGACGCTCACGACGCCCAGGCGCACCTCGGCCGCACGGCTCCCGCGGGGGGTCGTCGTCCCCATGCCGCCTCCGCCATCCACCACGCACCCGATGACCACACCGCCCGCCGCGGTACCGGCACCGGTCGGGGGAGCGGTGCCGATCCCCCGGGAGCACACTTCACCGGCACCGGCGCCGGGTGCGGAGCGCCAGCCTCCCACCGCTCCGGCGGGACGACCGCCGCGTGGCGCGCCGCTGAGGCGGCGCCCCGTGCCCGGGAGAGCGCTTGCGGGGAGCCCTCCGTAGGGTGGGCCGCGTGCGCCACACCCCCACCGAGGTCCGGCCCGAGGACGGGCGTCGGGGGCCGACGGGGGAGCGGGGCGCGTCCGACGTCCCGGCACCGGGGACGACCGCCGACGGCGCCGACGGCACCGCGGCAGGCACCGGGGGAGCGCCGGGCCACGGCACGGGCGCGGCGGCTGCCGCGGCCTCCAGCGGCCTCTCGACGACCCGCTCCCTGCTCCGGCTCCTGGCCTGGGCGCGGCCGGTCGTGCCGCGGATGGTCCTCGGGACGCTCACGTCCCTGGGCGCCAGCATCCTCGCGCTGCTCGTCCCGCAGGTGCTGCGGGCCCTCGTGAACGGCCCCCTGCTCGGTTCGGGCTCGCGCACCGCCGTGATCGGTGCCGCCGCCCTGGTGCTGCTCCTCGGCGTGCTCGAGGCCTTCCTCGTCTGGTGCCGTCGGGCGCTCGTGGCGCTGCCCGGCACGGGTGCCGAGAACGACATGCGCCGGTCGCTCTTCCGCCACCTGCTGGACCTGCCGCTGGCGTTCCACGACCGCTGGCCCGGCGGGCAGCTGCTGTCCCGGTCCATGTCCGACCTCAACGTCGTGCGCCGGTGGCTCATCTTCGCGTTCGTCATGCTCGTCGTCAGCGTCACGACGGTCGTCGTCGGCCTCGGGCTCATGCTCTGGACGGCCTGGCCGCTGGCGCTGGTCTACCTCGTCGGCGCGGTGCCGGTGCTCCTGCTCGGCTTCCGCTTCCGCGAGGACTACAAGGTGGTGGCCCGCCGTGCCCGCGACCAGGCCGGGGACCTCGCGGGCCGCGTCGAGGAGTCCGTGCACGGCATCCGCGTCCTCAAGGCGTTCGGCCGCGGCGAGGACGCGCTCGACGAGTTCGTCCGCCAGGCCGACATGCTGCGCGGCACGGAGATCCAGAAGGCGCGCACGCTGTCGAAGGTGTCGCTGGCGCTCGGCGCGATCCCCGAGCTCGCGCTGGCCGTCTCGCTCGTGCTGGGCGTGTGGCTCACCTCCGAGGGGCGGCTCAGCGTCGGCGCGCTCGTCGCGTTCTTCGCCACCGCGGCGGTCGTCAACGCGCCCGTCGAGCGCATCGGCTCGCTGCTCGCCATGACGCTGGACGCCAAGGCCGCCACCGACCGGTTCGTCGAGGTCATGGACACCGTGCCGGCCGTCCGTGACCCGGAGCACCCCGCACCGGTCCCGCCGCCGGGCCCGGACGGCAGCCGTGTCGAGCTGCGGGGGGTCGTCGTCGCGCACGCGACCGGGCGGCCGGTGCTCGACGGCGTCGACCTCGTGCTCGAGCCCGGCACGACGACCGCGCTCGTCGGCCTCACCGGCAGCGGCAAGACCACGCTCGCCCAGCTCGTGCCGCGCCTGTCGGACCCCACCGCGGGCCAGGTGCTGCTCGACGGGGTCGACCTGCGCGACCTGCGCCGCTGCGACGTGCGCGCGGCCGTCGCCGTCGCGTTCGAGGACCCGGTCCTCTTCTCGGCCTCGGTCCGCGAGAACGTCCTGCTCGGGCTGCCCGACGAGGGGGAGGTGCCCGACCCCGCCGAGGGCGGCGCCGGCGGGTCGCGCCCCGACGACGCGGAGCGCGACCGGGTCCTCGCCGAGGCCCTGGAGGGCGCCAGCGCGGAATTCGTCGCCGCCCTGCCGCAGCGCGAGGAGACCCTCGTCGGCGAGGAGGGGCTGAGCCTGTCCGGCGGCCAGCGCCAGCGCCTGGCGCTCGCCCGGGCGGTGGCCGCGCACCCGCGGGTGCTCGTGCTCGACGACCCGCTCTCCGCCCTCGACGTCACCACGGAGGCCGCCGTCACGGCCCGGCTGCGCGACGTCCTCCGCGGCACGACGACCCTCGTCGTGGCCCACCGCAGCTCGACGGTCGCGCTCGCGGACCGCGTCGCGGTGCTCGAGGACGGGCGCGTGACGGGCGTCGGCACGCACCGCGAGCTGCTCGAGACGCACCCGCACTACCGCTTCGTCCTCACGGCGATGCACGACGCGCCCCGCGACCTCGACGCGGAGCCGCAGGACGCGCGGGCCGACGAGGGGAGCCGTCGGTGAGCGCCGGGGACCGCCCGCCGCTGCGCCTGCTCGCCTCCGTCCTGCGTCCGGTGCGGCGGTCCGTGGCCACTACCGCCGCGCTCGTCGTGCTCAGCCAGGTCGCCGTCGTCTCCGGGCCGCTGCTCGTGGCCGCCGGCATCGACCGGGGGCTGCCCGCGCTCCGCGACGGGGACCCGAGGCCGCTCGCCCTCGTCGGGGGCGGGTACGTGCTCGCGGCCGTCCTCGCCGGCGTGCTCGCGGCGGCGGTCGTCCGCGCCTCGGCCCGCGTGAGCCAGGCCATCCTGCTGGACCTGCGGGCGCGGGTCTTCCGGCACACGCAGCGCCTGGACCTGGAGTTCCACGAGCGGTACACCTCGGGCCGGATCATCTCGCGCCAGACCTCGGACCTGGACGCGGTGCGCGAGCTCCTCGACGGCGGCGTCACGACGCTCGCCACGGGCGGCGTGTCCATGCTGCTCACGGGGGTCTCGCTCGTCGTGCTCGACGTGCCGAGCGGGCTCGTGCTCCTCGTCGCCGTGGTGCCGGGCATCCTGCTGACGCGGTGGTTCCAGCGGCGGTCGCAGCAGCAGTACCGGCGCACCCGGACGGCCTCGGCCCGCGTCATCGTGGCGTTCGTCGAGACGATGACGGGGATCCGGGCCGTGCAGGCCTTCCGCCGCGAGCGGGCGTCGACGCGCACCTACGGCGACCTCACGGAGGAGTACCGGCTCTCGACGGCCGACGCGCTGCGCACCAACGGCACCTTCGACATGGGCCTGACGCTCATCGGCAACGTCACGGTGGCCGGCGTGCTCCTCGTCGGCGGGCTGCGCGTGCTCGACGGCGGCCTCGACGTCGGTGTGCTCGTCGCCGCGGTGCTCTACGCCCGGCGCTTCTTCCAGCCGCTGCGCGACGTGGGCATGTTCTACAACTCCTTCCAGTCCGCCGCGGCGGCGCTGGAGAAGCTCGCGGACCTGCTCGCGGAGGTCCCGACGGTGCCGGACCCGGCCCACCCGCGCCGGCTGCCGCGGGTGCGCGGCGAGGTCACCTTCGACCACGTGTCCTTCGGCTACGGCGACGGGCCGACGGTGCTGCACGACGTGGACGTGCACCTGCCCGCCGGCACGACGCTGGCCCTCGTCGGCCGCACGGGCGCCGGCAAGTCGACCGTGGCGAAGCTGCTCACCCGCTTCTACGACGTGCGCAGCGGCGCCGTGCGCCTCGACGGGGTGGACGTGCGCGAGATCGACCCGCACGACCTGCGGCGCGGGGTGGTCATGGTGACGCAGGAGGCCTACCTCTTCTCCGGCTCGGTCGCGGACAACATCGCCATCGGCCGCCCGGGCGCGCCGCGGGCCGACGTCGAGGCCGCCGCCCGCGCGGTGGGCGTCCACGACCTCGTGCGGAGCCTGCCGCAGGGGTACGACACGGACGTCGACAGCCGTGGGGTGCGGCTGTCCGCCGGCCAGCGCCAGCTCGTCTCCTTCGCGCGGGCCTTCCTCGCCGACCCGGCCGTCCTCGTGCTCGACGAGGCCACGAGCTCCCTCGACGTGCCCGGCGAGAGGCTCGTGCAGGAGGGCCTCGACCGGCTGCTGCACCGTCGCACCGCCGTCGTCATCGCCCACCGCCTCTCGACGGTGATGGGGGCGGACCGCGTCCTCGTCGTCGACGACGGGCGGGTCGTCGAGGACGGGTCGCCGGCCGGGCTCGTGGCCCGGGGCGGGCGGTTCGCCGACCTCCACGCGGACTGGCAGGCGTCCCTGCGCTGAGGTCCGCCCACGCTGCCGGGCCCCCCGCCGGAGGAGCGGGGCGGGCCCCGCCGCCCACCCCGCCTGGGACGGGCCTGGCGAACCTCTGTGATCTGCCTGGGGACCGGCGCGCGGGCTCAGGGTGGGGCCCTCGCGCGCCGATGATCCGGTCATGACGACGACGGCGGCCGCGGGGCGTGCGGGCGCGGTGCCCGCGCCGCGCCCGACGCCGTCGTCGCCCCTCGCCCGGCCGGGCGAGGGGCCGCCGCGTGCCACCGACCCGTCGGCCCCGACCCGTCCCGGCCCCGGCGCGGACCCCGGCGGCGCGACCGTCCCCACCGCCGGCGTCGACCGCCTCGCCGAGCTGCTCGGCACCGACCGGGACGCCCTCCTGGCCGACCTGCGCGCCGGCACCGACCTCGGCGCGCTGCTGCGCTCGAACCGCGTTCCCACCGCCGCGCTGGCGGACCTGCTGCGGACCGGCCTCGTGCTGGACACCGAGGCCTGACGCCAGCGGCCCGCGGGCGGTCGGGGCCGTCCCGCCCGGCCGCCCTACCGGGACGCGCGGACGGCGTACGTGGACTGGACGAGCCCGCCGCCCAGCACGGTCGTGGAGCGGTGCTCCAGGAGCACGTCCCGCTCGAGGGGACCGAAGAGCGGCAGGCCCGACCCGAGGAGCACGGGGACGGTCGTGACGGTCAGCTCCTGCACGAGGCCGGCCGCCAGGAAGGACTGCACGGTCCGGCCGCCGTCGACGTACACGCGCCGGGCGCCGACCGCCGCGAGGGCCTCCACCGCCGCGTCGAGGCCGGGGACGACGCGGACCCGCGGGTCCGCGTCGCCGCCGGACCCCCGGCTGAGCACGAGGACGGTGCGGCCCTCGTAGGGCCACGTGGGGAAGGTGAGGGCCTTCTCGTAGGTCGCGCGGCCCATGACGAGGGCGTCCACCGAGGCGATGAAGTCGTCGTAGCCCGTGTCCCCGGCGCCCGTGCTGAGCTCCACCAGCCAGTCGATGTCGCCGTCCGGCCGGGCGATGTACCCGTCCAGGCTCGTCGCGATGAAGACGGCACCGGTGAAGCCGGCGCGGGAGGGTCCTGCTGCTGCGGGTGTCGTCGGGGTGCTCATGGTCCTGGCCTCTCGGTCTCGGTCGTCGGTCCTGGTGGGGCGCCGCGGCGCGGCGCGTCCGGTGCCGGTGCCCCTGCCCGCCGGGCCCGTCCCCGCCGGCGGGGTGGGCGGTGGCGATGCGGTCAGGGGCGCGGCACCGGTGCCCTCCTCGGGCAGGCGGAACTCCCGGAGGCCCGTCTCCTCGTGCACGAGCGGCAGCCCGAGCACGTCCCGGTGGAACGCGGCCAGCCTCGCGCCGTGCTCCGTCCGGGTGCCGCACCAGCCGAGGCCCAGGACCTCCACCGCGGTCCCGTCCCTCCCGTCCTGCCGTCCGCCGTCGTCCGCCCGGTGCGCTCCGGGCCCGTGCCGGTCCTCGTCGGCGACGCCGCTCATGCCGCCGACCGCGTCCCGTGCGGGCCGGTGGCCAGGTCCTCCACCGCTCCCGGGCGGGACGGCGCCCAGGCGAGGAGCCGGCGGGCGAGGTCGCCGCTGCACCGCTGGTCGAGCGCCAGGGCGTCGGCGAAGCCGTCGCCGAGGGCCTCCCGTGCCTGCGCGAGGTCCCACGGCTCGGCGACGTCCTCGACCCCGGCGGCCACCGCCGCCGCGCGGGCGAGGTCCGCGACGGGGACCGACTCCTCCGCCACCGCGTGCAGCAGCGTCCCGGCGCGGGCGCGCTCGAGGACGGCGAGCACGAGGTCGCCGAGGTCGTCGACGTGCACCATCGGCCACCCGACGGGGCCGCCGACGTACCGGCCCCGCCCGTGCGCCCGGGCGAGCTCCACCAGGAGGGCGGGGATGCCGCCGCCGCGCCCGTGCACGACCCCCGGCCGCACCACCGCCGACCGCACGCCCGACCGTGCGGACCCGAGCACGCGCCGCTCCAGCGCGGGGCGGTCCTGCACGAGCGGCACGGGGCGCACCGGGCTCGCCTCGTGGGCCGCCGCCCCGTCCGTCGCGCCGAGGACCCACACGCCGCTGACGTAGACGAAGGCCCGTCCCGTCCCGACGAGCGGGGACAGCAGCGCCTCGACCGCCCGCGCGTCCGCCGTGGCGTCGCCGGTGGGCGCCCCCGCGTGCACGACGGCGTCGACGTCCGGCGTGACCGCACGGCCCAGCGACGGGGCGTCCCGCAGGTCCCCGGCGCGGACGGCCACGCCGGCCGGGAGGTCGTGCCGCGCCGCGCCGGCCGTGGCGCCGGCCGTCGCGCCGTCCGCGCCGTCAGCGCCGTCCGCGCCGTCCGTACCCCTCTCCCGCACGAGCGCGACGACCTCGTGCCCCGCGCCCTGCAGCGCACGGACGACCCCCTGCCCGACGTACCCCGTCGCACCCACCACCAGGACCCGCACGGCTCTCCTCCTCGCCTCGATCTGGACTATGGTCCGCTTATGCGCGGAGAAGTTAGCGGACCGCAGTCCGCTTCGTCAACGGACGGCCACGGGCCCGGCGGCAAGGGGGCCGTGGCCGGTCCTCCGACCCCCCTCGGGCCCGGTGTCGGGCCGGGTGGCGGGCCCGGTGCCGGGCCGCCCGCGCGCGAGCGCGCCGACGCCGCCCGCAACCGGTCACGCGCCCTGGCGGCGGCCGAGGAGCTCTTCGCCGAGCAGGGGGTGGCGGCGACGACGATGGACGCGGTCGCCGCGCGCGCCGGCGTCGGCAAGGGCACGCTGTACCGCCGGTTCGGGGACAAGGCCGGGCTCGCCGCCGCCCTGCTGAGCGAGCGGGGGCGCGAGCTGCAGCAGGGCATCCTCGCCGGGCCGCCGCCGCTGGGTCCGGGCGCCCCGCCCGCGCGCCGCCTCGTCGCCTTCGTCGAGGCGTACCTGGCCTTCCAGTCCTCGCGCGTGGACCTCGTGCTCCTGTCCGAGACCGGCCCGCCCGGCGCCCGGCTGCGCAAGCCGTCCTACGCCTTCTGGCGGCAGCACTGCACGCTGCTGCTGTCGCAGGCCGGGGCGCCGGACCCCGCCCTGCGCGCCGAGGCGCTCCTGGCGTCCCTCGCGGCCGAGCAGGTGCAGCACTGGCTCCGGGAGGGGCGGGACCCCGAGGCGCTGCGGGGGGCCCTCACGGGCGTCGCCGCCGCCCTCGTGCCGTCCCGCGACCCGTGACGTCCCGCGGCACCGGGCACGGCGGCTCGGTGGCCCGGCCGGCCTGCCCCGTAGGGTGGCGCCATGGCGACCACCGAGGCGGCGGAGGGGCAGGCGCTCCCGGCGGACCGCGAGGTCCTGACCTACGAGGCGTTCGGCGTCGCCGCCCGGGACATCGCGCAGCGGGTGGTCGACTCCGGGTTCGACCCCGACATCGTCGTGGCGGTCGCCCGCGGCGGGCTCCCGGCCGGCGGCGCCGTGGCCTACGCGCTCGGCACGAAGGCCGTGGGCACGCTGAACGTCGAGTTCTACACGGGCGTCGACGAGCGGCTGCCCGACCCCGTCCTCCTGCCGCCGCTGCTCGACACCGAGGCGCTGCACGGGCACCGCGCGCTCGTCGTCGACGACGTGGCGGACACCGGGGAGACCCTCGCGCTCGTGCGCCGGCTCATGCAGCAGCACTGCGACGAGGTGCGCACGGCCGTCCTCTACGCCAAGCCGCGGTCGGTCATCGACCCGGACTACGTGTGGCGGCGGACGGACCGGTGGATCACGTTCCCCTGGTCCGCGCTGCCCCCGGTCGAGCGGAGCCCGCAGGGCTGACCACCGACCGCTCCGGGGCGGCGGCGCGCCCCGGGCGGGCTAGAGGTCCGCCAGCCCCAGCGCCTCGAGCACGGCCGGCGCCAGGTCCCGCGGCCGCATGACGAGCCGCGAGGCCCCCGCACGCCGCAGCTCGTCGGCGCCGCCGTAGCCCCACGCCGCGCCCAGGCAGGCCAGCCCGTGGGCGCGAGCGCCGTCCACGTCGTGCTCGCGGTCGCCGACCATGACGACGTCCCGGGGGTCGGAGGTCCGCTCCGGGCCCAGCCACGCCAGCGCGTCGCCGATGACCTGGGCCTTCGACGAGGCGGCCTCGTCGAGGGGCGCGCCGAACACCGCGTCGACGAGCCGGTCCAGCCCGAGCTCGCGGCACACCGGCCGGGCGAACACCTGGGGCTTGGAGGTGGCGACGACGAGCACGACGCCCTCCATCCGCAGCCGCACGAGCGACTCGGCCACCCCGTCGTAGACGTGCGTCTCCCACAGCCCGACCGCCGCGAACTGCTCCTGGTAGTGCGCGATGGCGGCCTCGAGCAGCTCCGGCGGCACGCCGTGCGCGGGCATCGAGGTCGTCATCGGTGGCCCGACGAAGGTGCGCAGCACCCCGTCGTCCGGCACGGGCAGGCCGAGGTGGGTGTAGGCGGCGCGCACCGAGGCGACGATGCCCTCAGCCGAGTCCAGCAGCGTGCCGTCGAGGTCGAGCAGCGCGACCGGGCCCGGGGGCAGCGTGTCCGGCGCGGGGTCCGTGCGCAGGTCGGCGGCGACGCTCTCGGGGGTGATGGCGCGCCGCCCCGGGGCGGCGCTCACCGGTCCGCCCCGACGGGCGAGGGCTCGACGACGCGGGCCCCGGCCGGGCGGCCGACCCCGCCGGCGCCGGGCCACCCCGCGGCCGCCAGGGACGCGAGCACCGCCGCGGGCAGCCCCGCCGGCGTCGCGACGACCGACTCGGCCCCGGCGGCGACGAGCTCGCCCTCCGGTCCGTAGCCCCACCCCGCGCCCAGGCAGGCGAGGCCGTGGGCGGCGGCGCCCTCGACGTCGTGCAGCCGGTCGCCCACCATGCGCGTCCACCGCGGCCCGGGCGTCCGGCGGGGGCCGAGGTCGGCCAGCGCGCGCCCGATGACCCCCGCCTTGCCGATCGGGCGGTCGGGGTCCGGGTCGCCCCACACGCCGGCCAGGTACGGCGTCAGGCCGAGCCGGTCGCAGATGGCGTCGGCGTTGTGCTGCAGCTTCGAGGTCGCCAGGGCCAGCGTGAGGCCCGCGTCCCGCAGCGCGGCCAGCGCCTCCGGGACGCCGTCGTAGACGCGGTTGAGGTGCTGCCCGACCGCCGTGTAGTGCCGGCGGTAGACGCGCACGCCCTCCGCCAGGCGGTCGGCCGGCACGCCGTGACCCTCGAGGTTCGTGCGCAGGGGCGGCCCGATGAAGGTCCGCAGCGCCGCGTCCGTCGGGACGGGCAGGCCGAGGGTCTCGAAGACCACGCGGGAGGAGGCCATGATCCCCTCGCCGGACTCCGTGAGGGTCCCGTCGAGGTCGAGCAGGACGAGCGGCGGCACGTCGGTGGCGGTCGGGCGGGCAGCGGGGTCACCGGGAGGCACCGGGCCATCCTCGCCCACCCCCGGCGACGCCCGCACCGGCCCGCACCCGCCCGCACCGCCTCGTCGCGGAGCGGTCCCCGCCGCCGTCCCGCCCCTCACGCGGTGCGGCAGGGGCAGCGGCTACAGTGGCGCCCACAGGCGTCGACCCGGCCATCACCGGCGAGCCTCCGGAAGAAAGGGCGGCCCGCCGCCCGAGTAGAACCGGACGGGCAGGCCCGTCACAGCCGTCACGAGTGGTCGCCTCCCCCCGGGGAGCCGGCAAGCGAGGTGGTACCGCGGTGCCCCGGACCGGTTCCGGTGGTGCCGTCCTCGCGGCCCGGCAGTCGCGCACCCGTCGGGGTGCGCCAGGATCAGGAGCCTGTCCTCGTGGCCTACCCCCTGCACCGTCCGGCGTCGCCCGACGCCGTGCCCGCCTCCCCGGACCTGCCCGCCCTCGAGGCCGAGGTGCTGGCCCACTGGGAGGCCGACGGCACGTTCGCGGCGAGCGTCGACGCCCGTCCGGCGGGCGAGCAGGGCGCCAACGAGTTCGTCTTCTACGACGGCCCGCCCTTCGCCAACGGCCTGCCCCACTACGGCCACCTGCTCACGGGCTACGTCAAGGACGTGGTGCCGCGCTACCAGACGATGCGCGGGCGCCGCGTGGAGCGCCGGTTCGGGTGGGACACCCACGGCCTGCCGGCCGAGCTCGAGGCCGAGCGGATCCTCGGCCTGACGGACAAGTCGCAGATCGAGGAGATGGGCATCGCGGCGTTCAACGCCGCCTGCCGCGAGTCCGTCCTGCGCTACACGGGGGAGTGGCGCGAGTACGTCACGCGCCAGGCGCGCTGGGTGGACTTCGACCACGACTACAAGACCCTCGACACCACCTTCATGGAGTCGGTCCTGTGGGCGTTCAAGACCCTGCACGACAAGGGCCTGGCGTACGAGGGCTACCGCGTCCTGCCCTACTGCTGGCGGGACCAGACGCCGCTGTCCAACCACGAGCTGCGGATGGACGACGACGTCTACCAGGACGTGCAGGACCGGACCGTCACGGTGACGTTCCCGCTCGAGGGGGAGCGCGCGGAGGCGCTCGGCCTCACGGGCGTGGCCGCGCTCGCCTGGACGACGACCCCGTGGACGCTGCCGACGAACGCCGCGCTCGCGGTCGGCCCGGACGTCACCTACGTCGTCGTGCCGCACGCCGTGCCGGCGGGGGAGCGGACCGGCCCTCAGGCCGCGCTGCGCGACGAGCGCTTCCTGCTCGCCGAGCCGCTCCTGGGCGCCCACGCCAAGGACCTGGGCTACGCCTCGGCCGAGGAGGCGCTCGCCGCCGTGGAGCGCCGCGTCACCGGGACCGAGCTCGCGGGCGTGACGTACCGGCGCCTGTTCGACTACTTCGCGGACCCCTCCTACGGGAACGAGAACGCGTGGCGGGTCCTCGTCGCGGACTACGTGACGACGGAGGACGGCACGGGCGTGGTCCACCAGGCCCCGGCCTACGGCGAGGCGGACCAGGAGGTGTGCGAGGCGGCCGGCATCCCGACGATCCTGTCCGTCGACGCGGGCGGCCGCTTCACCGCCGCCGTGCCGGACCTCGCGGGCCTGCAGGTGTTCGAGGCCAACAAGCCGATCATCGACCGCCTGCGCGCCGACGGCCGCCTCCTGCGCGAGGCCTCCTACGTGCACTCCTACCCGCACTGCTGGCGCTGCCGGAACCCGCTCATCTACAAGGCGGTGTCCTCCTGGTTCGTGCGTGTCAGCGCCTTCCGGGACCGCATGGTCGAGCTCAACCGCCAGATCGCCTGGACGCCCGAGCACCTCCAGGAGGGGCAGTTCGGCAAGTGGCTCGCCGGGGCCCGCGACTGGTCGATCTCCCGCAACCGCTACTGGGGCACGCCCATCCCCGTGTGGGTGTCCGACGACCCCGCGTTCCCCCGCACGGACGTCTACGGCTCCCTGGCCGAGCTCAGGCGCGACTTCGGCCGGGTCCCGACGGACGAGGCGGGCGAGCCCGACCTGCACCGGCCCTTCATCGACGAGCTCACGCGCCCGAACCCCGACGACCCGTCGGGGCGGGCGACCATGCGCCGGATCCCCGACGTGCTCGACGTGTGGTTCGACTCGGGCTCCATGCCGTTCGCGCAGGTCCACTACCCGTTCGAGAACGCGGAGTGGTTCGAGCACCACTACCCGGGCGACTTCATCGTCGAGTACGTGGGGCAGACGCGCGGCTGGTTCTACACCCTGCACGTGCTGGCCACGGCGCTGTTCGACCGGCCGTCGTTCCGCTCCGTGGTCTCCCACGGCATCGTGCTCGGCGACGACGGGCGCAAGGCGAGCAAGTCCCTGCGCAACTACCCCGACCCGATGCTCATGTGGGACCGCTACGGCTCCGACGCCGTCCGCTGGTCGCTCATGTCGTCCCCGGTGCTGCGCGGCGGGAACCTCGTCGTGGCGGAGGAGAGCATCCGCGAGGGCGTGCGCCAGGTGCTGCTCCCGCTGTGGAGCACGTACTACTTCTTCACGCTGTACGCGGGCGCGACGAGGGACGGCCGGGGCCTGACCGCGCAGGCGGTGACGGCGGAGCGCGTGCCCGGCCTGCCGGCCATGGACCGGTACCTGCTCGCGCGCACGCACGACCTCGTCGACGTCGTGACGCAGCGGCTGGACGCCCTCGACGTGGCTGGTGCCTGCGAGGCGGTGCGCGACCACCTCGACGTGCTGACGAACTGGTACGTGCGCACGCAGCGGGACCGCTTCTGGGCCGAGGACGCCGACGCGTTCGACACCCTGTGGACGGCGCTGGAGGCGCTCACGCGCGTCATGGCGCCGCTCGCGCCGCTGGTGACGGAGGAGGTCTGGCGCGGCCTCACCGGCGGCCGCTCGGTGCACCTGACCGACTGGCCCGCGCCCGACGGCCCCCTCGTGGCCGACCCGGCGCTCGTCGCCGCGATGGACGGCGTGCGCTCCGTCGTGTCCGTGGCCCTCGGGCTGCGCAAGGCGCACGGGCAGCGGGTCCGCCAGCCCCTGCGCCGGCTCACGGTGGCCGTGCCCGACCCCGACGCGCTCGCGCCCTACCGCGCGCTGCTCGCGGGCGAGCTCAACGTCCAGGACGTCGAGCTCGTCGTGGCCGACGAGGCCGCCGCGCGGGCCCACGGCATCGCCCAGCGGCTGTCCGTCCACGCCCGGGCGGCCGGCCCGCGCCTGGGCCGCGGCGTCCAGGCCGTGCTCCGGGCGTCCAAGGCGGGGGACTGGCGCCTCGAGGGCGACGTCGTGGTCGTGACGACGCCCGACGGAGACGTGCCGCTGCAGACCGGCGAGTACGAGCTGGCGACGGTGGTCGCCGCCGACGAGGGTGCCGCCGAGCCGGAGGCCGCCGCGGCGGTGCTGCCCGGCGGCGGCTTCGCGGTCCTCGACCTCGTGCTCGACGACGACCTGCGGGCCGAGGGCTACGCCCGCGACGTCGTGCGCGCCGTCCAGGACGCCCGCAAGGCCGCCGGCCTGAACGTGGGCGACCGGGTCGTCCTCACCCTGGGCGTCCCGGCCGAGCACGTCGCGGCGGTCGAGGCGCACCGGGCGTTCGTCGCCGAGGAGACCCTGGCCACGACGCTCGTCGTCGGCCCCGCCCCCGAGCTCACCGTGGAGGTGGCCCGCGCATGACCGGTCGCAGGGACGAGGACCCCGAGGTGCCGCGGGAGGACGACGCCTGGGACGGCGTGGTCGAGGACGACGCCGACGACGCGCCGGCCGGCACGGAGGACCCGGTGCGCCCCGACCGCGCCGTGCGCGCGCCGGTCCGCGACGAGGACCACGGCCGCGACGCCGACGGCAGCCGGCGCGACCTGCTGGGGGAGCGGCTGGCCGAGCACGACCGCCGCCGGCAGCCGGCGACCTCCGGCGCGGAGCACCTGCGCGCCGAGGCCGCACGGCAGGCCCGCGAGGAGGCCGACGAGGTCTACCGCGCGATCCTCGAGCGCGCGCCGGAGCACGACATCGACCCGACCCTGGAGCGGGTCCGGGCCGTGCTCGAGCTGCTCGGCGACCCGCAGCGCGCGTACCGGACGGTCCACCTGACGGGCACGAACGGCAAGACGTCCACGGCGCGCATGGTGGAGCGGCTCGTGCGCGAGCACGGGCTGCGCACCGGCCGGTTCACCAGCCCGCACCTGTCCCGGGTGACGGAGCGCATCGCGATCGACGGCGAGCCCATCGCCGACGACCGGTTCGTCGAGGTGTGGCAGGACGTCGCGCCGTACGTCCACCTGGTCGACACCCGCAGCGCCGAGCGGGGCGAGCCCCGCCTGTCGTTCTTCGAGGTCTTCACGGTGATGGCGTTCGCGGCCTTCGCCGACGCCCCCGTCGACGTCGCGGTCGTCGAGGTCGGCCTCGGCGGGCGCTGGGACGCCACGAACGTCGTCGACGGCGAGGTCGCGGTGATCACGCCGGTCGCGATGGACCACCAGCGCTACCTCGGCGACACGCTCGTGAAGATCGCGTCCGAGAAGTCCGGCATCGTCAAGGACGGCGCCACCCTCGTGCTGGCGCGCCAGGAGGAGGACGTCGACGGGGTCGTGCTCGCCGCGGCGGCCGAGCGCGGGGCGCGGGTGGTGCGCGAGGGCGTGGACGTCGACGTGCTGGAGCGCCGGGTCGCCGTCGGCGGGCAGCTCGTCACGCTGCGCGGGCTCGGCGGCGTCTACACCGAGGTGTTCCTGCCCCTGCACGGCGAGCACCAGGCCCACAACGCGCTCCTGGCCCTCACCGCCGTCGAGGCCCTGCTCACGGGCGGGTCGGCGCTCGACGCGGGGGTCGTCGAGGCGGCCTTCGCCGACGTGCGCTCGCCCGGCCGGCTCGAGCTCGTGCGCTCGAGCCCGACCGTGCTCGTCGACGGCGCGCACAACCCGGCCGGCGCCGAGGCGCTCGTGGCCGCCCTCGACGAGGCGTTCTCCTTCGTGCGCGTGGTCGGGGTCGTCGGCTTCATGGCGGACAAGGACGTCGAGGGCATCCTCTCGGTGCTCGAGCCCGCGTTCGACGAGGTCGTCGTCACCCGGGCCGGGTCGTCCCCGCGCGCGATGGACCCCGAGGACCTCGCCGACCTCGCGCGGGAGGTGTTCGGGGAGGACCGCGTGCACCTCGTCGAGCGTCTCGACGAGGCCGTCGACACCGCGGTGCAGCGGGCCGAGGGCGGCGCCGAGCGCGGGGCGGGCGTCGTCGTCACGGGCTCCATCCAGCTCGTCGCGGAGGCGCGGGCGCTGCTGGGCCGGGCCTGACGCCGGCCCCGTCGCCGGGCCGGGGCGCGGCTCGGCGCGGGGGTCGGCCCAGGGCCGGGTGCGGCGGCCTCACCCGGTCGGGGGATGTCGTGGTGGCCGCCGCACCGACGTGCGGCCGCCCTGCACGCCCGTCCCTTGACCCGCGCCCACCTGCGGGGAAGGGTGGGGTCCGCCAGGGCGAGGACGCCCGGCCCGGCCCCGGTGGGTCGCGTGCGCAGGCGGAGGGACGGCCCGTGAAGAAGCTCATCAACGACCCAGCCGACGTGGTGACGGAGTCCGTCGAGGGCTTCGGGCTCGCCCACCCCGACGTGGTGCACGTGCGGACGGACCCCCTCTACGTCACGCGCGCCGGCGGGCCGCGCACGGGCAAGGTCGGCCTCGTCAGCGGGGGCGGCAGCGGGCACGAGCCCCTGCACGCGGGCTTCGTCGGCGTGGGCATGCTCGACGCGGCGGTCCCGGGGGCGATGTTCACCTCGCCCGTGCCCGACGCCATCACCCCCGCCCTGCAGGCCGCCGACGGCGGCGCGGGCGTCGTCGCGATCGTCAAGAACTACACGGGCGACGTCATGAACTTCGAGCTCGGCGCCGAGATCGCCGAGGCCGAGGGCGTCACGGTCCGCACCGTCCTCGTCAACGACGACGTGGCCGTGGAGGACTCGACCTGGACGGCCGGGCGCCGCGGGGTCGCCGGCACGCTGTGCGTGGAGAAGATCGCCGGTGCGGCGGCCGAGCGCGGGGACGACCTCGACGCGGTCGTCGCGGTGGCGGAGAAGGTCGTCGCGAACGTGCGGTCCATGGGCGTCGCGCTCACGGCCTGCACGGTGCCGCACGCGGGCCGCCCGAGCTTCGACCTGGCGGACGACGAGATCGAGATCGGCATCGGGATCCACGGCGAGCCGGGGCGCCACCGCGTCCCCATGGCGCCGGCCGACGCGGTGACGGAGCAGCTCCTCACGCCCGTCGTCGAGGACCTGCGCCTGGGCGACGGCGAGAGCGTGCTGCTGTTCGTCAACGGCATGGGCGGCACCCCGCTCTCGGAGCTCTACGTCGTGTACCGGCACGCCCGCCGGCTGCTCGAGGAGCGGGGCGTCACCGTCACGCGGTCCCTCGTCGGCAGCTACGTGACCTCGTTGGAGATGCAGGGCGCATCCGTGACGGTGCTCCGGCTCGACGACGAGCTCACCGCCCTCTGGGACGCCCCCGTCCGCACCACGGCCCTGCACTGGTGAGACCCCGCCGCGCGTTACGGTGCGGGTCATGGGGCAGGACGGGGTGCCGGACGGCACCGCAGAGGGCGGGGGCAGCAGCGTGACGACGCTCGACGTGACGTGGGCGCAGGCCTGGACGCGAGCCGCGGCGCAGGTCGTGGCGGAGCACCGGGACGAGCTCGTGGAGCTGGACCGGCAGATCGGCGACGGCGACCACGGGGAGAACCTCCACCGGGGGTTCACGGCCGTCCTGGCCAAGCTGGACGGGCTGACGGAGCCGCCCGGCCAGGTGGGGGACGTGCTCAAGCTCGTCGCGACGACGCTCATGTCGACCGTGGGCGGCGCCGCGGGGCCGCTCTACGGCACGGCGTTCCTGCGGGCGGCGAAGGTCACCGCGACGGAGCGCCTCGACGCCGCCGGCGTCGTGGCGATGCTGGAGGCGGCGCTCGAGGGCATCGTCGTGCGGGGCAAGGCGTCCCCGGGCGAGAAGACGATGGTCGACGCCTGGACCCCCGCCGTGCACGCGGCCGTGGAGGCGGCGGACGGCGGCGCGGAGCCGGCCGCGGTGCTCGCCGCCGCGGCCACCGCGGCGGAGGAGGGGGCGGTGGCGACCGACCCCCTCGTCGCGACGAAGGGCCGGGCCAGCTACCTGGGGGAGCGCTCGGCCGGCCACCGGGACCCGGGCGCGGCGTCGTCCGCCCTCCTGCTGCGGGCCGCGGCCGAGGCGGCGGCGTGACCGCGCTCGGGGACGCGCCGGCCGCGGGGGCGACGGACGCGGGCGGGGCCCGGGTCTCGCTCGTCCTCGTCTCGCACTCCCGGCTCGTGGCCGAGGGGCTCGTCGAGCTGGCGGCGCAGATGGCCCCCGGGGTGGTCATCCTGCCCGCGGGCGGCACGAGCGACGGCGGCCTCGGCACGAGCTTCGACGCGGTCGAGGAGGCCCTGGGGCGGGCGACGGCCGACGGCCGCGGCGCCGTGGTGCTCACGGACCTGGGCTCGGCGGTGCTCACCGCGGAGTCCGTGCTGGACGTCGCCGACGACGACGTCGCCGCGCGCACGCGCGTGGTCGACGCGCCCCTCGTGGAGGGCGCGGTCGCGGCCGCCGTGACGGCGGCGGGCGGGGCGGACCTCGACGCCGTCGTCGCCGCCGCGGTCGGCGCGCGCTCCGGCGGCTCGCAGGTCGCGGACCTGGCCGCGCCGCCCG
>NZ_RWJX01000060.1 GCF_004123805.1 Cellulomonas endophytica
CCGCGCCGGCCGCCGACGGCGGCCGGCGCCCCGGTCCGACGGGCCGGCGCCCCTCCCCAGGGGTGCCGGCCCGTCGGCCGTCCGCGCCCGCGTCGTCGGCGGCGTCCGGCCCTGCCGCGGGATCGGCCGCCCGGGCCGTGCCGTGCGCCGTCCGGTCGACGCGCCCGCGTCAGCGGGACCCGGTGGGCACGCCGTCGTCGTCGCGCGAGCCCGCGGCGGTCCCGGTCGGCGCGTCGGCGGGCGCGCCGGCGGGTGCGGTGGCGGGTGCGGTGGCGGCCGTCGCGCGGCGGCGCACCACGAGGCCGCCGGCGAGCGCGACGCCGAGGAGGGCCACGGCCGAGGCCGCGAAGGCGGTGTGGTACCCGGTCAGGGTGGCCTCGGCGACGTCCTCCGGCGAGGGCTGCCCGTCGGGCAGGGAGCGGGCGACCGCGCTGGCGTACAGCGAGGACAGCAGGGCCGTGCCGATGGAGCCGCCGACCTGCTGCATCGTGCTCACCGTCGCGGACGCGACGCCGGCGTCCTGCCGGTCCACGCCGGCGGTGGCGGTCGCCATGGCCGCGGAGAACACCAGCCCCATGCCGAACCCGATGACGACGAGCCCGGGCAGCACCGTGCCGGCGTAGGAGCTGTCGACGTCGAGCCGCTGCAGGAGCAGCAGGCCGGTCGCGCCGACGAGCCCGCCCCCGGCGATCTGCACCCGGGCGCCGACGCGCGGCAGCAGCCGCGCGCCGACCAGCGCCGCCCCCAGGGAGATGGAGAACGGCATGGGCAGGAACGCGACGCCCGTGCGCAGGGAGGAGTAGCCCAACGTCTGCTGCAGGTAGTACGTGAGGAACAGGAAGATCCCGAACATCCCGATGCCGACGAGCGCGATGGACAGGAAGGCCCCGCCGCGGTCCCGGTCGAGCACGACGCGCAACGGCAGGAGCGGGTGCGCCACGCGCCGCTGGACGAGGACGAAGACCACCAGGAGCGCGACGCCGGCCGCGAGGAGGACGGCCGTCAGCGGGTCGCCCCAGCCGTCCGTCTCCGCGTGCGCGAAGCCGTAGACGACGAGGAACAGGCCGGCGCTCGCGGTCACGACGCCCGCCCAGTCGATCGACGGCCGGTACGTGGGTGCCGTGCGCGGCAGGTACACGGCGGCGCCGACGAGCGCGACGGCCGCGATGACGAGGTTCACCAGCAGGCACCAGCGCCACGAGGTGTACTCCGTGAGCACGCCGCCGAGCAGGAGGCCGATGGCGCCGCCGGAGCCGGACAGCGCGCCGAAGATGCCGAAGGCCTTCCCGCGCTCGCGCGGGTCGGTGAAGGTCGTCGTCAGCAGGGACAGCGCCGACGGGGCGAGCAGGGCGCCGAAGGCCCCCTGGAGCGCGCGGGCGGCGACGAGCAGCGGGAAGTCGGCCGCGATGCCGCCGAGCGCGGACGCGACCGCGAACCCGACGAGGCCCACGACGAACGTGCGCCGACGGCCGAAGAGGTCGGAGAGCCGGCCGCCCAGCAGGAGGAGGCTGCCGAAGGCGAGGGAGTAGGCCGTGACGACCCACTGGCGCTGGTCGTCGCCGAAGCCGAGGTCTGCCTGGGCCGAGGGCAGGGCGATGTTCACGATCGTGGCGTCGAGCACCACCATCGTCTGCGCGATGCCGATGACGACGAGCGCGCGCCAGCGCTGGTCGCGGGCGGGTGGGGCGGTGGGGGAGCTCACGGCGGTCCTGTCGGTGGGGGAGGGCGGGGGTCCGGGAGCAGGAGCATCGCGGCGACCACCGACATTCCCGCCCCGCCTGCCCACGCCCCCGTCCCGCCGGGCCCGCCGGCCCGCTCGCCGGCCCGCTCGCCGGCCCGCTCGCCGGCCTGCTCGTCGGCCTGCTCGCCGGTCTGCTCGTCGGCGTGCTCGTCGGCGTGCTCGTCGGCGCGGACCGTGCAGGGACGGCCCCGGGCTGCCGATGGGAGGCGCATGCCCCTGCGGCCGGAGGCGTCCGGCGGACCCGAGCACCCGGCGCCCCCGCGGGCCCGTCGGGCCCTCCGGCTGCCCGCCGGGCACCGTGGCGTGCTCGCCGTCGCGGCGGTGGTCCTCGTCCCGGCCGCCGTGCTGCTCCTGGCGCACGGCGGGAGGGGCGCGCTCGTCGTGGCCGTGACGGACGTGCTCGAGGTGCTCGCCGCCGGGGCCGCGACGGTGCTCCTCGCCGCCCGGTCGCGCCGCGCCGCCCCCGACGGCCCCGTCCTCGCCCCGGCCCCCGCACCCACCGCCGACGTCCTGCGCCGGGCGCGCCTGGAGCGCCGCGCGTGGGCGCTGCTCGCCCTCGCGTGCGGGTGCTGGACCGCCGGCCAGGTCGTGTGGACGTGGTTCGAGGTCGTGCTCGGGCGCGCGGTGCCCTTCCCGTCCCTGGCGGACGCCGGCTTCCTGGGGTTCCCCGCCTTCTCGGTGCTCGGCGCCCTCGCCCTCGCGACCGCCCGCGTCCGCATGCGCCTCGGCGCCCGCACCGTCCTCGACGGGCTGCTCGTCGGCGGCGCCGTCACGGTGCTGTCGTGGGACCTCGTCCTGCAGGACGTCTTCCTCGCCGGCGGCGACCGGCTGGGCCTCGCGATCGCGCTCGCGTACCCCCTCGGCGACGCCGCGGTCCTCGCCATCGCCCTGCTGCTCCTGGGGCGCAGCCCCGCCGACACGGGGCTCCACCTCCTGGCGACCGGGCTCGTCGCGCTCGCGGTGGCCGACAGCGCGTTCGTCTGGTCGACGACGAACGGGTCCTTCGCCACCGGCGGGGCCGTCGACGTCGCCTGGCTCGCGGCCTTCGCGCTCCTGGCGGCGGCGGGCGCCGCCCCGGACGTGCGGCCCCGCGGCGACGGCGGCCGCGAGCGACCCGCCCGCCTGAGCCTGCTCGTGCCCTACGTCCCCGTCGTGCTCGGCCTCGGCCTGTTCCTCGCCGAGGGGTGGCAGGGCGACCACCTCGGCCGCGTCCGGACCCTCGGCGGGCTCGGGCTCGTGCTCGTCCTCGTCGCGCGGCAGGGGCTCACCGTGCTCGACAACGCGGCGCTGCTGCGCGAGGTCCGGGAGGGGGAGGAGCGGCTGCGCGTCCTGGCCTACACCGACGCGCTGACGGGCCTGGCCAACCGCGGCGCGCTCATGGACGCCCTCACCGACGCCGTCGGCTCCGCGGCGCCCCGGGACGGGTCCGTCATGGTGGCCTACGTGGACCTCGACGGCTTCAAGGAGGTCAACGACACCCTCGGCCACACGGCCGGCGACCGGTTCCTCGTCGCGGTCGCGGAGCGGCTCCGGGCCGCGGCGCGGCCGGGGGAGCTCGTCGCCCGGCTCGGCGGCGACGAGTTCGCGGTCCTCGTCGACGGCGCCCCCGTCACGGGCGGGACGCGGGCGGCGGACGCGGTGGCCGACGGCCCCGGCGCCGAGGCCGAGCTCGCGGCGCGGGTGCGGCGCGCCCTCGGGGGCGTCGTGCACGTCGACGGCGTCACGGTGCCGGTGCGGGCCAGCGTCGGCGTCGCCCGCACCCCGGCGCGCGGGCCCCTCGACGAGGTGCTCGAGGGCCTCATGCGCTCCGCCGACGCCGCCATGTACCGCGACAAGGCCGCGGCCCGCTCCCGCGCCTGACGCCTGCCGGACGGCGTCGTCGCGACGACCTCCGACCGGCCCGTCGGCCGGCCGCCGTGGCGCCGCGGCCCGACGCCCTGGGCCGGACGGGTGGCCGCGCAGGGCCGCGCGGGGGTCTCCAGGAGATCACCCTCGACGCCGGGGGGCGGCAGCCGTACCGTGTCCGACATGTCCGTTTCGCACCGCACGGTCCTGGCGGTCCGGCTGCTCGTCCTCACCGTCATGCCGCTCGTCGTCGCCGGCACCACGTTCGCGCTCGGCGACGCGCAGCAGTGGGCCGTGGCGTGGGTCCTCGTGCTCGGCGCCGTCGCCGTGTTCGCGGCCGTCGCCGTGCCCCTGCACCGCGTGCCCCCGTCGGCGCGCCCCGCCGCCCTCGCGCGCCTCCTCGGCCACGCGCCGGGGATGCGCCCGGCCACGGCGGCCGGTGACGTCCGCCCCGTGCGCGAGGAGGGCGGCTACGCGCCGCCGCTGAACCCGGCGGGCTGAGGTCCGGGAGGGCGGACCCGTCGGCGCGCCCCGCCCGCCCCGCCCACCCCCATCGCCCCACGACGGGCGCGGCCCGACCGTGTGCCGTCGCCCCCAGCGCCCCCCGCCGCTCAGGGCTCGGCTCAGGGCTCGTCAGCGCCGCTCAGGCGTCGCGGGCCAGCAGCGCCAGCGCCCGCGTCGTGGCGGGGTCGCCGCGCAGCCAGGCCCCCGCCGGGTCCGGGTCGAGCGCCAGGAGCGCCTCCGGCGGCGCCTCCCGCAGCGCCCGGAGCGCGAGGAGACGCTCCCCGCCCGGGCCGAGGGCGAGCACCGCTGCCGCCTCCCTCCGACGCCGGCGCCGGCGTGCCGCGACGACGGCCCGGACCACGAGGACCGGGGCGGCGGGCACGACGAGCACGAGGCCCGCGCCGACGAGGGCGAGCCGCTCGACGCCCGCCGCGACGTCAGCGCCGGCCGCGGCGATGGCCTCCGTGCGTCCCGCCGCGTCGGCGACGGGCCCGGCCAGCACCTCCCCGACGAGCGGCGCGCGCGCGACCGACCGCTCCGCGCCCCGCAGGTCGGCGGCGAGCCCCTCCGCCCCGTCCGCGACCCGGTGGGCCGGCGCGGCGAGCCCCGTGACGGCGTCGTGGACCGCCCACGCGCCCAGGGCCCCGACGAGCAGCGCCACCACCAGCCCGGCGCGGCCCGCGAGGTCCCGGGGGCGTCGGTGCCGCACGGCGCCGGACGGACGGGCACCCGAGGGGCCGGCGGGCGACCGGCCGCGCGTCGGCGGGCCGGGGGGCGGCGGGCCGGGGGTCGGCGAGCCAGGGGTTGGCGGGCCGGGGGTCGGCGGGCCGGACGGGGGCGGGTCGGCCGGTGCGCTCATGCCCCGACCCTGCCCCCCGTCGCCCCCCTCCGCCTCCCACCGCCCTGCACCGCTCCCCGCCGCGGCCGCGGGCGGCCGGGCGCTCCCCCCGGCCGCCCCGGCGCCCAGGTTCACCCGGTCCGTGCGTGTCACCCGTTGGGATGAATGCAGGCCCGGCGGTAGCGTCGGCCGCGTCGTGGCGGTGTCCGGACGGACCGTCCGGACACCGCGGTCGGGGCCCGGTGCGCCCCGGGGGCGGGCGGGATCGGCAGCGGGCAGGATCGGCGGCGGAGCGGGGGACCGGGTCACCGTCCCGGCAGCAGGGGGAGCGATGGACGCGGTCGAGCAGCGGCAGGGGCAGGGGCGGGGGCGGCCAGGGCCCCTCGCCACCGTCGCGGTGCCCTCGCCCCGAGGCGGTGGCGCCCAGGAGCTGGCCGTGCTGATGCAGGGCGTGCTGGCCGACCTCGCGGACCGCAGCGGCCTGGAGCGGTGGGTCCTCGCGCGGCGCGACGAGGGCGTCTGCGCCGTCCTCGCGGGCGTGGGTCCCGACCCCGTGCTCGCCGACGTCCTCGCGCCCGACGGGCGCACCCTGCCGTGGGCCGCCACCTTCTGCGCCGCCCGGGCGGAGCGCGGGGCCCCGGCCGTGGCGACGGACGTGCGGGCCGTGCCGACCTACGCCGAGGTCGCGGCGCGGATCGCCCCGGGCGTGCGCGCCGTCGTCTCCGTCCCGGTGCTCGCGCCGGACGGTGCCTGGCGCGGGGAGCTGTGCGGGCTGGGGACGCAGGACGTGCCCCAGGACCTGGAGGACCTGCTCCCGGTGGTCCGGACGCAGGCCTCGCTCCTGGGGGCCGTCCTCTCGCTCGAGCTCCACCGCGTCCGGGCCGAGCGCCTCGCGGAGCGCGCCACGGCCCTGCAGCACGCCGACCCGCTGACGGGGCTCGGCGCCCGCCGCGCGTGGGACGCCGCGGTCGTGGCGGAGGAGGAGCGCGCCGCCCTCCTCGGCACGCCGGCCGGGCTCGTCGTCGTCGACGTCGTCGGGCTGGCCCGGCTCAACGCGCACGAGGGCCACGCGGCCGGCGACGCGGCGCTGCGCCGGACCGTGGCGGTGCTGCTCGAGGCCGTGGCCGTCGCCGACGGGCCGGCCGGGCACGGCGCCCTCGTCGCCCGGCTCGGCGGGGACGAGTTCGGGGTCCTCGCGCCGGAGGTCGACGCGGCCGGGCTCGACGCGCTCGTCGCGCGGGTCCGCCAGGGGATGGCGGCGGCCGGGGTGGCGGTCTCCCTCGGACGCGCCCGGCGCGAGCCCCCGGGCTGCCTCGTGGAGGCCTGGCAGCGGGCGGACGCCGCGCTCGAGGCCGAGCGCGCCCGCGCCGACCGCGGCGTCCGCCCGCCGGGCAGGGCCGCACGCCCGACGCCGGCGGTGCCGCCCGACGGGCTGCTCCCGGGCCCCCTCCCGGCGTCCGCCGACGTCGACGCGCTCCTCGACCTCGTCGCCGCCCAGCTGGGCCTCGACGTCGCCTACGTGAACGAGCGCCGCGAGGACCACTTCCGGATCCGGAACGTCGGCGGCCGCCTGCGCGAGGAGCTGCACCCGGGCGACCTCACGTCGCTCGACGACAGCTACTGCCACCTCATGCTCGAGGGCGCGCTCGACGGCGCCGTGACGGACGCGTCGCAGGACCCCCGCGTGGCGGGCCTGCCCAGCACGTCCGCGCTCGGGATCGGGGCCTGGGTGGGCACGCCGCTGCGCACGAGCGACGGCCGCGTCTACGGCACCCTGTGCGCCTACTCCACGACGCCGGAGCCGCGGCTCGACGAGCGCGACGCGGGCGTGCTGCGGGTCGTCGGCGGGATCGTCATGAACCTCGTCGAGCAGCAGGACCGCGCGGACCAGGAGAAGCGCGAGGTCCTCGAGCGCATCGACGGGCTGCGGCTGGCGGACGGGCCGAGGATCGCCTTCCAGCCCGTCGTCGCGCTGGCCGACGGCTCCGTGGTCGGGCACGAGGCGCTGAGCCGGTTCCCCGCCGGCACCCCCGACTGGTGGTTCGCGGAGGCGCGGCGGGCGGGCGTGGAGACCGAGCTCGACCTCCTCGCCGTGCGTGCCGCCGTGGCGCACCTGCCGCGGGTGCCCGGCTTCCTGTCCGTGAACGTCTCCGCCGCGACCGCCGGCCTCCCGGCGCTCGCCCGGCTCGTCGCCGACGCCGAGCCCGGGCGTCTCGTCGTCGAGCTCACCGAGCACACGCCCGTCGAGGACTACGACGCGCTGCGGGCCACCCTGCGGCCGCTGCGGGAGCGGGGCGTCCGGATCGCCGTCGACGACGTCGGCGCGGGCTTCGCCAGCATGCGGCACGTGCTGGAGCTGCTCCCCGACATGCTGAAGCTCGACATCAGCCTCGTGCGGAACATCGCCACAGACCCCGCCCGGCAGGCGCTGGCGACGTCCATGCTGGCGTTCGCCGAGGCGACGGGCGTGCTCGTGGTCGCGGAGGGCATCGAGACGGCCGACGAGCTCGAGCGCCTACGGTCGATGGGGGTGGCCCTCGGGCAGGGCTTCCACCTCGGGCGGCCGGCGCCGCTGCCCTGATCCGGCCGACGGGGTCGCGCCCGTCCCGGGTCCTGCGCCGCGCCCGGTCCTGCGCCCGGTCCTGCGCCCGGTCCTGCGCCCGGTCCTGCGCCCGGTCCTGGGTCGGTCCCGGGTCAGTCCCTGGCCGGCCCGGGTCCGTCGGCGCCCGTCCCGGGCACGACGAGACGCCGGACGCCCGTCGGCAGGTCCACCTCGACCACGTCCCCGGGGCGCAGCTGCCGGCCGCGCCGGGTCTCGACCTCGCCGTTGACCCGGACGGCGTCGTCCGCGAGGAGGGCGCGGGCGTCGCCGCCGCTCTCGACGACGCCGTCGAGCTTGAGCAGCTGGCCGAGCCGGATGGGGGAGTCCACGCGAGACAGTGTGCCCCGGGCGCGGTGCCCCCGTGCCCGCCGGGCCCGTCCGCGACACCCGTGCCCGTCGCGTCGGCCCCTCCCCGGGGCTCCCGCACCGGCCGGCGTCGGCGTCCGTCCCGGCCCGGTCGCGCGGCACCGGGTCCTCCCGCCCGGGCTAGCGTGGTGCCGGCCCGCCCCCGCGGGCCCGCGGTGGCGCGGGACGGGTGAGGACGCGGAGGACGACGTGAGCACCGGCAGCACGGAGGACGACGGGCCCGGGCCCGAGGGGGCAGCTGCCGAGGGGGTAGCTGCCGACGGGGCCGGTGCCGACGGGGCCCGCGGCGACGAGCCGGGCACCGACGGCTCCGGCACGCTCCGGCGCCGGGTGCTCGACGCGGCGCTGCGGCTCGTCGAGCGGGCCGGCGGCCTCGCGGTGCGTGCCGAGGCCCTGCCGTTCGACGCGGTGCTGCGGGAGGCCGGGGTCTCCCGGACGTCCGCCTACCGGGAGTGGCCCGGCCGGGACGCGTTCCACGCCGACGTGCTCCACGAGCTCGCGGGTCCCGCGTGGCAGGGGTCGGGCGGGTTCGACCAGGGCACGGTCCGGCTCCTGCGGGGTGCCGTCGCCGCCCGGCTGCCGGAGCTCCGGACGGCGGAGGGCCGGGCCCGGGTCGTGCGGGAGGTCGTGCGGCTCGGGGCGCGCCACAGCTACGAGCACCTCCGGGACTCCGTCCAGTGGCGCACGTCCGTCGCCCTGACGGCGACCGTGCTCGGTCTGCCGGACCCCGTCCAGCGGGACCGCGTCCGCGCCGCCCTCGACGCCTCCGAGCAGGCCTCCCTGGAGCTCATGACCCGGGTGTACGCGGACCTGTTCCTCGTCCTGGGCCTGCGGCTGCGGCCCGGGGTGCCGTCCGCCGCGACCGTCGCGCTCGCGGGGGCGGCCCTCGTCGAGGGCTTCGCCTGGCGCGGGGTGCTCGCGCCGGAGGGGGACGACGCGATGCTCGTCGTCCCGGGTCCCGACGGGCCCGAGGAGTGGCACCCCGTGGCGCTCGCGTTCCTGGGCCTCGTCGAGGGGCTCGTGGAGCCGGACCCCGACCACGACGCCGAGACGGCGCTGCGGCTCTACCTGACGTCCCTCGCCGACCAGGAGGCGGGCCGCGGCTGAGGCGGACGGCGCCGTGGCCGCCGCTCCGGGGAGGGGACCGTCCTTCGCGGCGCGGCGCGGCGCGGCGCGGCGCGGCGCCGGCCCGGTGCTCCGTGGGGGCGGGTGCGACCACCCGCCCCCACGGGCCGCGACCGCGGACTCGGCGCCGGGCCGCCCGGTCGCCCGGTGCGCCCGACCCCTTCCGCCGCCCCCTGCTCGGCGGGTCCGTGGTCGACCCCGACATCATGCCGCGCGCGGCGGGACGTCGCGTCCCACGACCGGGACGCGACGTCCCGGCACGGATCCGTGAGGGCGCTGGGCGGGGCGGGGCCAGCGGCCGTGGTGCCTGCCCGGGAGGGGCCGCCCGCCGGGGACCGCGCGGCGCCGGTGCCCGGTGACGAGGTGCGCCGTGGAGCGGGCGGCGCGCCGCGCCGGGAGGCCGTGCCGCGGGCCGCCGGGGAAGTGGTTCCACTGTCCGTTTCGCGCTCCGAGCAGCACCGACGCGACGCGGGGCGCGTGAATCCCCGTCCCTCCGGTAAACGATGGTTGCGCTCACGCGCGGCAGGGGGCAGCATCTCCCCCGACGGTGCGCATCGCCTGCCCCCTGCGCGGTGCGCACCGTCGTTCACGCCCGGCCGACGCACCGTCGCGACCACCGCCGCAGGCCTCTCCCGCACCGTCCGCGTGGCGTCCGTCGTGACGGTCCTCACGTCCGCGCCACCCGCCGACCCGGGCGCGGCGTGGCCCCCGCGGACCGGCGCCGCCCGGCGCTAGCGTGCGGGGGTGACCGTCCCCGCACGCACCCCCGGCCCCGGCCAGGCCGACGCCGCGCCGGCCCCGGGCACCCCCGACCCCGCGGTCGCGCTCGTCGTGCCGCCCCTGCCCGAGGAGCTCGTCGCGGGCGCCCTCGCCACGTGGCGGGCCGACCTCGTCGAGCTCGCCGGCGGCAGCACCCTCGAGGACGTCGAGCTGCTCGGGGAGGCCGCGCTCGACCTCTCCGCCGCGCACCCCTCCGGGATGGCGCAGCTGTTCGCCGGCCGCTCCACACGTCTGTCCAGCCTCGTGCGCGAGGGCGGTGCGGCCGCCACGGCCCGGCGTCGCGCCCGCGCCGTGAGCAGCCGCGCCGCCGCCTTCGCGCAGCGCTGGGGCATCGCGCCGACGTACCTCGCCATCGGCGTGGCGACCTGGACGGAGCACGTCACCGCCCCGTCGCCCGGCGGGACCGGTGACGACCTGGACGTCCTCGCCTCCGCGGTCGGCTCCCCGGGCGGCCCGGCGGCGGCGGGTGCGGGCGCGGCAGGCGCGGGCGCGGCCGGTGCGAGCGCGTCGTCGGAGACGGCCGCCGGCGCGGGGACCGCCGACGGCGGGCCGCGGGTGCGGGTCGTCCGGGCGCCGGTGCTCCTGCGGCCCGTCACGCTGCGGCCGCGCGGCACCGCCGAGAGCGACCACGAGCTGGCGCTGGAGCCGGCCGTCGAGCTCAACCCCGTCCTGGCCCGCGCGCTGCGCCGGCGGGGCGCGCTCCTCGACCCCGCCGCCGTCGCGCGCGGCACGTTCGAGGGAGGCCGCTTCGACGCCCGTCCGGCGCTCACGCGGGTCGCCGCCCTCGGCGCGGCCGTCCTGGACGACTTCGCGCTCACGGAGCGCGTCCTCGTCGGCGCCTTCGTCCACCCGGGCCAGGTCCTCGTCGACGACCTCGACGCCCTGGCCCCCGGAATCGGCGCGCACGAGGTCCTCGCGGCGCTCGCGGGGGTCGAGGGGGCCGCCGCGGCGTTGCGCCGCCCCCTGCCCGCACCGGTCCCCGGGGACCGGGACCCCGGGGCCGAGCGCGGCGTCGGGGACCTCGACCCCGCCCAGCAGCACGTGCTGGACGTGGTCGCGTCCGGCGCCCACGCCTTCGTCGACGCGCCCGCCGGCTCCGACGTCACGGGGACGGTCGCCGCGGTCGTCGCGGACGCCGCCGCGTCGGGACGGACCGTGCTCTACGTCCCGGGCCACCGCCGGTCCGCCGCCGCGCTCGCCGCCCGCCTCGACGCGCTGGGCGTGGGGGACCTGCTGCTCGACGTCGGCCCGGACGCGGGCTGGCGCGCCACGGCCTGCCGCCGGCTGCTCGGCGCGCTCACCCTGGACCCGCCGGCGGTGGACGCCGACGGCCTCGCCGGCCTGCGGGCGGAGCTCGTGGCGCACCGCGAGCGGCTGCGTGCCTCCGTGGCCGGGCTGCACGCCGTCCGCGACCCCTGGGGCGTGTCCGCCTACGACGCCCTGCAGGAGCTCGCCCGGCTGACGGGCGGCCGCCCCGTGCCCCGCACGACGGTCCGCCTGCCGCACGAGGTCGCGCGCGGGCTCGACGCCGGGCGCCGGGCCGCGCTCGGGGCCGACCTGCAGCGCGCCGGCCGGCTGCAGGCCTTCACCCTGCGGCCCGCCGACACGCCCTGGTACGGCGCCGACCTGCGCACCGCGGCCGACGCCGAGGTCGCCCGGCACCGGCTCGAGCGCCTGCTCGGGTCCGGACTGCCGGTGCTCGTCGAGCGGACCGCCGCCGTCGCCGCCGAGACCGGCCTCACGCGGGCCACGACCCTCGACGAGTGGGGCGAGCAGCTGCGCGTCCTGGACGGGATCCGGGCGTCGCTCGACGTGTTCGTGCCGCTCGTCTTCGAGCGGACGGCCGCCGACCTCGTCGCCGCGACCGCCCCGAAGGCCTGGCGGGAGCGGCACGGGGTCGCCATGGGCCTGTGGGTGCGCCGACGCCTGCGCAAGCAGGCCCGCGACCTCGTGCGCCCGGGGCGGCCCGTGGCCGACCTGCACGCGGCGCTCGTCGAGGTGCAGGCGCAGCGCGAGACGTGGCAGGCGCACTGCCCCGGCGGCGGCTGGCCCCGCCTGCCCGACGGGCTCTCCATGCTCGAGGAGGAGCACGCCGGCGTCCGCGCGGACGTCGACGCGCTCGCCGCCGTCCTGGCCACGACCCCGGAGGGCGGCGACCTCGGCCGGACCCCCCTGCCGGAGCTCGTCGCGCGCCTCGAGCGGCTCCGCGCGGCGACCGACGCGCTCGCACTGCTGCCCGAGCGCACGACGGTCCTGCACCGGCTGCGCGCGGCCGGGCTGGGCGACCTCGTCGACGACCTCGCGGCGCGGCGCGCGTCCCCGGACGTCGCGCCCGCCGAGCTCGACCTGGCCTGGTGGTCCACCGTCTTCGAGGGCGTGCTGGCCCAGGACCCGGCCCTCGCCGGGTACGACGGCGCCGCACTCGGCGCCCTCGCCGCCCGCTACGCGGCGCTGGACCGCTCGCACGTCGCGGCGCTCGCGCGCCCCGTGCTCGCCGCGGTCGTCGGGCACGTGCGCGACGCCGTCGCCCGGCACCCGCAGCAGGTGGAGAGCCTCTTCGCCGAGCTCGTCGACGAGCGGCTGACCTCGCTGCGGGACACCGTCGAGCGGCACCCCGACGTGGCCCCGCGCCTGCGCCCGGTCGTCGCCGCGAGCCCGATGCTCGTGCCCCAGGTGCTGCCGCCGGGCCGCCACGTCGACCTCGTCGTCCTCGAGGCCGGGGCGGACCTGCGGGTCGAGTTCGCCCTGCCGGCGCTGGCCCGGGGCCGTCAGGTCGTCGTCGTGGGCGACGCCCGCTGCGCCGGCGGGTCGGCCGTCGCGGAGCTGGCCGCGCTCCTGCCGACCGTCGCGATCCCGGCGGACGCCTCCCGCCGCGACCCCTACCTCACCGCCTTCCTGGCGCGGCACGGGTACGGGGGCGTGCTGCGGCCGACGCCCCTGCCCTCCACCGAGCCCCTCGTGCACCTCGAGGTCGTCGACGGCACGGGGATGCCCGACGCGGCGACCGGCACCGTGCAGTCGCCGGTCGCCGAGGTGGAGCGGGTCGTCGACCTCGTCATCCACCACGCGCTCGCGCGGCCGGGGGAGTCGCTCGCGGTCGTCACCGCCTCCGCCGTGCACGCCGAGCGGGTCGCCGAGGCCGTGCTCGCGGAGGTGCGCGAGAACCCCGCGCTCGGCGCGTTCTTCGACCCCGCCCGCCCCGAGCCCTTCGTGGTCACCGACCTCGCGAACGTCGCCGGCCTGCGGCGCGAGGCCGTCGTGCTCTCGCTCGGGCTGGGGCGCACCCCTCACCGCCGGGTGCTGCACCGCTTCGGCCCGGTGAGCGCGCCCGGCGGCGAGCGCCTCCTCCTCGACGCGCTCGGCGCCACGCGTCGCCGGCTCACCGTCGTCAGCTGCTTCGCCGCCGACGACCTCGACCCCCACCGCACACGCGGGCCCGGTGCCCGGCTGCTGCGGGACCTCCTCGCGATGGCGGCGGAGCGCGCCGCCGGCGGCACCCCGCTCACCGACCCGCCGGCGCCCGACGAGGACGCGGCGGCGACGGACCATCCCGACCTCGCGGACCCGCGCGCGCCCGAGGCCGCGCACGACCACGACGGCTCGGGGCGGACGGAGGTCGACGGTCGCGAGGCGGTCGCGCCCGTCGGCCCCGGGGCAGGCACCGACGCGGGCACGGGCGCCGGCCCGGACGCCTCCGCGGCGGCCGGGTCCGGCGTGCACGCGGGTACGGATGCGGGCACGGACGCGGGCACGGGCGCCGTCTCCGACGTCCCCGCGGCGCCCCAGTCCGACGCCCCGACCGCCGGGACGCCGGACCGCGGCACCGCGGACGGCGCCGCGGACGGCGCTGCCGGCCGAGCACCGGCAGGGCGTCGTGACGGGGAGGCCCCGGCCGACCCCGACGACCTGGCGGCGCTGCTGTCGGGGGCGCCGCGCGCCCCACGGGCGCCCCGGGCGCAGGACGAGGCCCGCGCCCGCACCCGCGCGCCCTCCGACGAGGCGCGCCACCGCGGGACGGCCGCCGCCGCCGACCGTCTCGTGCTCGACCTGGCCGACCGGCTGTGGCGGCACGGTCTGACGGTCGTCGTCGACCACGGCATCCCGGGCGGGACGCGCATCCCGCTGGCCGTGGGGCACCCCGACGTGCCCGACCGTCTGCTCGTCGCGGTGCTCACGGACGACGCCGCCTACGTCGCGCAGCCCAGCGTGCGGGTGCGCGACCGCCAGGTGGTCGAGCGCCTCGAGCGCCTGGGCTGGTCCGTGGTGCGGGTGTGGTCGGCCGCGGCCTTCCTCGACCCCGAGGGCGAGGTCGACCGCATCCGACGGGCCGTGCACGCCCTCGTCCCCGTCGCACCCGAGGCCCCCGTCGTGCCGGTCACGGGCGCCCTGCCCGCCCTCGTCGAGGACGAGCCGGTGGAGGAGCTCCCGGCGCCCGACGCGTCGACGGAGCAGAGGCCCGCCACGGGCACCCCCGCGCCCGCCGCCCCCGCCGTCCCGCCGTCCACGGACCGGGGCGAGGGTGCGAGCGCGGCCGAGCCGCCGGCCGGTCCGCCCGACGACCCCGGCCCCGGGGCCGGTGCGGTCCTCGGCGACGGCGCGGCCCCCGACGCCGGGGGCTCCGCGGCGGTCCTGCGCGACGCGGCACCCTCGCCCACCGGGCACCCGGACGAGGGCTCCGACGCGACACGCGCGGAGGCCGGCCGTGCCGCCGTGCGTCCCGCGACCGCTCCCGGCCCGGCCACGCCCGGCCCGGGCACCCCCGGCCTCGGCACCGGGTGGACGTCGGCCACCCGCGGGACCTCCGCCCGGCGCGCGTCGGCGCCCGTCGACATCCTCTTCGGCGGCGCCACCCCGGCGCACGACGCGGGCGGTGACGCGCCCGACGCCGCCCCGCAGGAGCCGACGGCGTCCCCCGCCGGGCCGGACGCTGCCGCCCCGGCCGGCGCCCCCGAGCGCGAGGGCGAGGGCGAGGGCTCCCCGCAGCGGCGGCTGCAGCTCGTGGGCCCGGCGCCCGAGGGTCCCCCGGAGCGCGCCCTGCCGCGGCCGGACGTGCGCCCGGGCCTGCCCATCAGCGCCTACTCGGACGACCAGCTCGACGACCTCGTCGCGTGGCTGCGGTCCGACGGCGTCGAGCGCAGCCGGGAGGAGCTGGCCACCCTCGTCCGCGAGGAGCTCGGCGTGGCGCGCCGCAGCTTCCGGATCGACTCGGCGGTCCGCGCGGCGATCGTCCGGGCGCTGTCCTGACCCCTCCGGACGGACCTCGCCGGCCGCGGCGGGCGGTGCGGCGGCCGGGACCCGTCGGTCCCGAGGACGCCCCGCTCGTCTCGCGCCTGCCGGCGTGGACGCCTCCCGTCGCGGAGACCCCGGAGGAGTCCGCCGCGGGCACTCCCGGCCCGCACCGTGACCCGGGAGGGCGCACCGCGCGCGAGGACGGAGCCCTGCCGCGCAGCCCCGACGACTCCGACGAGGGCTGGGGCGGGGGCCGTGACCCCGGCGACGAGGAACGGCTGACCCGGGAGCGCCCCCCGCACTGGTGAGACCGCCTTCCCGGGCCCCTGCGGCAGCACCGCGTCGCCGGCGCCGTGCCCGTCACGGCACGACCAGCACCGTGACGGGCCCGGCCGCGGTCGCGGCGACGAGCGCCTCCGCCTCCGCCGGACGGACGGCGAGCAGCACGGAGGACGTGCCGCCGCCCCCGTCCAGCGCGGCCCCGAGGCCGCTCCCCGGGCCGCTGCCGCGGCTGGCGCCGTCCACCCCGCCGGCCGGCAGGACGAGCCCGCGCGTGACGACCCGCAGCGAGCGGCCGGCGGGCACCACGTCGACGCCCGCCGCGTCGGCCGGCACAGGGTCGGCCGGCACCGCGCTGCCGGGCACCGGTCCGCCCTGGGCAGGGCCGACGCTGCCCGGCTCGACGCCCGCGAGGTCGTCCCGCGCGCCGTCGCCGGGCGTCGCCGGGCCCGGCGCGGGGTCGTCCGCGCTCGCGCCGTCCGGCGACGGGTCCTCCGACGCCCGGCCCGGCTCCGCCGCACCCGGGAGCGTGGCTGCCGGTCCCGGGGCTACCGGCAGGACCGGGTCCGCGGCCGTGCGGCCGGCGCCGAGGGGGTCGGGGGCGAACGGCGCGAGGACGTCGGCGTGGGCCCCGGCGACGAGGAACGGCGCCAGGGCGGCGTCCGTCACGGGCACGGCGACGACGACGGCGCCGTCCGGCACCCGCCCCGCGGCCCCGGACACGAGGTCGGCGACGAGCGGCAGCCCGGCGGGGACGTCGACCACGAGGGTGCGCCCGACGAGCTCGCCGGTCGGCGGGGTGACGGGGCCGCCCTCGGGCCGACGGACGGCGCGCAGGTCGCCCGGCGCCAGCACGGCGCCGACGGCCAGCGGCCGGGCCGCCACGACGACGCCCGTGTCCGCCGGGGGCGGGACCGGCCGGAGCAGCACCGCGGCGGCGAGCGCGACCAGCGCTGCGGCGACCGGTCCCCGCGCACGCCACGCCAGCACGCGCAGCGTCCACCACCGGTCGCCCGCGCGCGCGAGAGGTGGGACGCGTGCGGCCCGGAGCCGGTCCGACGTCGGACCGGCCGTGGGCGCACGGCCCGGCGCCCCCGGGGCGGCCGCACCCGCTCCCCCCGACGGCCCCCGCGACGGCGGGCGCGCCACGGGCCACGCCGGCGGGTGGGCGGGCGGACCGGCTGGCCCGTCGTCGGGTCCCGGCACGGGCACCCATGCCGCCGGGGCCGGCGGCGGACCGGCCGGGCCCGGCGACGGTGCGGGACCCCCGGCGGGCGGCGACGCACCGGGTCGGCGGGGCCACAGGTCGTCGGTCACGCCCCGGACGCTAGGGACCGGCCGCCCCTGCCACCGTCACGTCGTCGTGACCGGCGGGCGGGGACCTCGAGGGCGGGGCTGGGGGCGGCTCGGCCGCGCCGGCCGCGCCGGCCGCGCCGGAAGCCCGGACGGTCGCGGCGGACGGGTCAGGCGCTCCCGGCGGCCTTGGAGGTCGAGGAGCCCCCGGAGGCGGGCGCGGACCCCGTCCCCCCGGACGTCCCCGACGAGCCGGAGCCCGACGACCCGGAGCCGGACGAGCCCGAGCCGGACGACCCCGAGCCGGACGACCCCGAGCCGGACGACCCCGAGCCCGCAGCCCCGGCACCCGCGGGGACCGGGGTGGGCGTCGTGGAGCCGGAGCCCGAGCCGCCGTCGCCGCCCGCGCCGGACGTGGACGAGGAGGACGACGAGCCCTTCTGGGAGGACCGGGCGTCGTTGCGGTAGAAGCCCGAGCCCTTGAACACCACGCCGACGGGCGAGAACACCTTGCGCAACCGGCCCTCGCAGGCCGGGCAGACGGTGAGGGCGTCGTCGCTGAACGACTGCTGGACGTCGAACGCGTGACCGCACGCGGTGCACTTGTAGGCGTAGGTCGGCACGGCATCTCCTGCGCTGGTCGGCCGCCGGTCGCGAGGACCCGGGCGGACGGGTGTCGGGGCGGGCCCGTGCCGGCCGCGCGTGGGCGGGCTGGCACTCGGAGGACCCGAGTGCCAACTGTACCGCCGGTGTCCAGCCGGCCCGTCCGAGCCCGTCCCTGCCCGGCCCGGACCGGACGGTGCGGCAGGGCGGTCGAAGGCGACCGCGGGGGAGGGCGGCGCAGGGGTCGGACGGCAGGCGGACGTCCCGGGCGACCACGGCAGCGGCAGGCGTGCGCGGGCGCGGCCGGACGGCTCCGTCAGCCCGCGGGCACCGCCGAGCGCAGGCGGCGGAAGCCGCCGGGCGTCGCGACGCCGTCGACGGGCCGGTCGTGCCCCTCGACCGGCAGGGGTCGGGCGTCGCCGTCGTACACCTCTTCGTCGTGCACGAGGGCGATGACGGGCACGCCGGGACGGCGGTCGGCGAGCGCGCGGTCGTACCAGCCGCCGCCCTGGCCGAGCCGACGGCCGTGGGTGTCGACGGCCAGGGCAGGGGCGAGGACGACCTCCGCGTCGGCGAGCGCCTGCGGGCCGAGCGCGGGGCCGCCGGGCTCGGGCGGCCGGCCGGGCGCCCGCTCGACGAGGTCCTGCGCCGTCGTGAACTCCGCCCAGTCCCGACGCAGGTTGGCGCCGAGGACGGGGAGCAGCACGCGCACGCCGCGGGCCGCGAGGGCCTCGAGCAGGGGCACGGTGCCGGGCTCGGTCGGCCGGGCGGCGTAGAGGGCGACGCACCGCGCCGCCGCCACCTCCGGGATCGCGACGACCACGTCGGCCAGGAGTGCCGCCGCCTGCGCGCGCACCCGGGGGCTGCGCGCGCGGCGCTGCTCGCGGATCGCGGACCGGAGCCGCTCCTTGCGGTCCTCGACCTCGTCCCCCTCGGACGCGGCGGGGTACGGCTGGGCGGCTCTGCTCATGGCCGACAGTGTCGCCTACGCGCCCGCCGAGGGACAGGACATCGGGACGACCTCACCCCCCGGGAGGTGCGCCGCGGGCCGCGTCCCGCGCGGCGTGCGGTCGCGGCCGCGGCCGCGCGGGACAGAATCGGCCCATGAGATCGGTGCAGGACCACCTGACCGCGGTGCTGGCGGCCGTCGGCCCCGTCCCGCCCCTGGACGTGGTCCTCGCCGACGCGGCCGGCTGCATCCTGGCGGCGGACCTCGTCGCGTCCGCCGACGTGCCCCCCGTGGCGAGCGCGGCGCGGGACGGCTACGCCGTGGCGGCGCACGACACGGACGGCGCGGGCCTGGGGCGCGAGGTGGCGCTGCCGGTCGTGCACGACGTGCGCCCCGGCGCCGCCGTCACCCGCCTCGCCCCCGGGCAGGCGGTCCGCGTGGCGTCGGGGGCTCCGCTGCCGGTCGGCGCGGACGCGGTGGTCCCGGTCGAGGAGACCGACCGGGGCGCCGCCCGGGTGGCGCTGCAGCGCCCGGTGGAGGCGGGACGGCACGTGCGGCCTCCCGGGTCGGACGTGCGCGCCGGTGACGTGCTGCTCGGCGCCGGCACCCGCCTGGGCGCCCGGGCGGTCGCGCTCGCCGCCGCCGCCGGCCGCGGCCGCCTGCGGGTGCACCCGACCCCGCGCGTGGTCCTGCTGTCGGTCGGCGACGAGCTCGTCGAGCCCACCACCGCCGGGCACGCCCCGGCGGGGGCGGTCTACGAGGCCGACGGGCACGGGCTGCACGCCGCGGTCCGGGACGCCGGGGCCACGCCCGTGCGGGTCGGCGTCGTGCCCGACGACCGCGCGGCCCTGCGCGAGGCGCTGGAGGACCAGCTCGTCCGCGCCGACATGGTCATCACCACCGGCGGGCTGTCCGAGCTCGCGGACGACACCGTCAAGGACGTCCTCGCCGGGTACGGCACCGTCCGCCTCGACCAGGTCGCGATGGCGCCCGGCGGCCGGCACGGCTTCGGCACGCTCGGGTCCGACCTCGGCCGCGGCGACCCCGTCCCCGTCTTCGCGCTGCCCGGCCACCCGGTCGCGGCGCAGGTCGCCTTCGAGGTCTTCGTGCGCCCGGCCCTGCTCGCGGCGCGCGGCCACACGGAGCTGTTCCGCCCGTCCGTCGCGGCGCGCACGACGACGGGCTGGCCCTCGCCGGCCGGGCTGCGCCAGTTCGTGCCGGCCACGCTGCTGGGGACGCCCGACGAGGGGTACACCGTCACGCCCGTCGGCGACCCCGCCCGCCCCTCGACGGCGGCGCTGGCGCAGGCGAACGCGCTGGCGGTGGTGAACGAGCTCGACACGGACGTGCGGCCGGGGCAGGTCGTCCACTGCCTCGTGCTGGAGGGCTGATGGCGGTCGGCTGGCCGGCCGTCCTCGTCGAGGGCGCCGTGCGCCTGCGGCCCCTGCGACGCCGCGACCAGGACGCCTGGATGAGGCTGCGGGCGCGCAACGCGGGGTGGCTCGAGCCGTGGGACGCGACGAGCCCCGTCCCCGTCACGGGCCCGCGCCCGACCTTCGGGCAGTTCGTCCGCTCCCTGTCCGCCCAGGCGCGCTCGGGCTCGACCCTGCCGTTCGCGGTCGACCTCGACGGCGAGCTCGTCGGCCAGCTCACGGTCTCCCAGATCACCCTCGGGTCCCTGCGCTCGGGGTCCATCGGGTACTGGGTGTCGGAGCACGTCGCCGGGCGGGGCGTGACGCCGACGGCGGTCGCGCTCGCCACCGACCACTGCTTCCGCGTGCTCGGCCTGCACCGCGTCGAGGTGAACATCCGCCCGGAGAACGCGCCGTCGCTGCGGGTCGTCGCCAAGCTCGGGTTCCGCGACGAGGGGCTGCGCGAGCGGTACCTGCACATCCAGGGCGCCTGGTGCGACCACCGCTCCTTCGCGCTCACCGCCGAGGAGGTGCCCGACGGCCTCGTGCAGCGGTGGCGCCGGCTGCGGGGGGCCCCGCCGGCCTGACCGCCGCCCGGTCGGGGCGCGACGCCCGGCCCGGAGCCGGGACGTCCGCCCGGGGGCGGACGGGCATCGTGGCGCGCCCCGCGGCGACGGGGGCGGCGACACGCCGCCGCCGTCCCCGAGGTGCGCCCGGGCCGCCCCTACCGTCGGGTCGTGGGGGACATCACCGGGCTCGCGGCGCTCGCCGTGGCGGGTCTGTGGATGGCCTACCTGGTGCCGCACCTGCTGCGGCACCGTCAGCAGCTGCTCGAGTCGCGGTCGGACGACCGCTTCTCCGCCGCCCTGCGCGTCGTCGCGGTGAGCGACCGGCCCCGCCGCTCGCTCACCCTGCGCGTCCGGGGCGCCGGTCCGCCCGTCGCCCCCGGCGGCGCACGGCGGCAGGTGCGGACGGTGCCCCGGACGGACTGCGGCGCCCGAGCGACGCACCCGGGGCTGCTCACCCCGAGCCGGGGGTCGCGCACGACCGCCGTGACCGTGACTGGAGGGACTGGCGTGGACCGTCCGCACGCGACCGCCGACCGCACCGCCGCCGTGGCCGCCCGCCGCGCCGCCCAGGCCCGGGCGGCGCACGCCGCCGCGCGCGC
>NZ_RWJX01000061.1 GCF_004123805.1 Cellulomonas endophytica
GGCGTCGGCCCGGTCGGTCCCCGCCGCACGACCGCGCGCCGCGCCGCCGGCGCCGGACCGGGCGAGGCGCCGGGCGGCGGCGCCGCCGACCCGATGACTCCGGCCGCTCGGCGCGGTCGGTAGGGCTCGGGCGCCACGGCGGCGCCCGGCGACGCAGAGGAGACACCGTGGCCATCAGCCTCAACCCGTACCTGGGCTTCCGCGGCGACGCGCGTGCGGCCCTCGAGCACTACGCGACGGTCTTCGGCGGGGAGCTCACGCTGTCGACCTTCGCCGAGGGCGGCATGCCGCACGAGCCGGCCGAAGCCGACAAGATCATGCACGGGCAGCTCGACGTCGACGGCCGCCCCGTGCTCATGGCCTCGGACGCCCCCGACTCCATGCCGCTGGACGCGGGGTCGTCCATCAGCCTGTCGCTGTCCGGCGGCCCGGACGACGCCGAGAAGCTCAAGGCCTGGTGGGAGGGGCTGGTGGACGGCGGCACCGTCGACGAGCCGCTCACGGAGGCGCCGTGGGGCGACACCTTCGGCATGTGCACCGACCGGTTCGGCCACCACTGGATGGTGAACATCGGCGGGGCACCGCAGGGCTGACGCCCGGCGGCGGCCCGGGTCGGTCGGGCTCAGTCCGCGTCGAGGGCCCGCAGCCACCGCCGCAGCAGGGCCTCGAGCGCGGCCGCGTCGGCCTCGTCGCCCAGCAGGTCCAGCAGGCGGCGCTCGTTGGCCATGTGGTCGGTGAAGGCCCGGTCGACGAGCGCCGTGCCCGCCGGCGTGAGGGCGACGACGCGACGCCGCCCGTCGCCCTCGCCGCCGCGCCGCACGACGAGACCGGCCGCCTCGAGCCGGTCGAGGCGCTTCGTCGTCGCGCCCGTCGTCACCATCGTGTGCGCCGCCAGCTCGCCGGGCGCCCGCTCGTACGGCGGCCCGGCACGGCGCAGCGTGGCGAGCACGTCGAAGTCGCCCTCGGACAGGCCGTGCTGCCGGTAGACGGCCGCGAGCTCCTCGGTCAGCCGCCCCGCCAGCCGGTGCAGCCGGCCGAGGACGCCCTGCGGCCGGACGTCGACGTCGGGCCGCTCGCGCGCCCACGCCTGCTGGATCGCGTCCACCCGGTCCTCGGCGTCCGCCCGGCCGCCCCCGTGCCCGTGCTCCGTCGTCCCCATGCTGGACACAGTACCTTCCACGGAAGTTAGATGGCTTCCATGGAAGCCATCTCGACGACGCCCCGCTCGGCCCTGCGGTGGACCCTGGTGACCGCCGTCGCGCCTGTGGCGTGGGGGTCGACCTACCTCGTCACGCGCCAGGTCCTGCCCGCCGACCACCCGCTCTGGGGCGGCACGCTGCGGGCGCTGCCGGCCGGGCTGCTCCTGCTCCTCGTCGCCCGCCGCCTCCCGCGCGGTGCGCAGTGGTGGCGCTCGCTCGTCCTCGGCACGCTCACGACCGGCGGGTTCTTCGCCCTCGTCTACCTCTCGGCGCAGCTCCTGCCGACCTCGGTCGCCTCGACCGTCATGGCGCTGTCCCCCGTGGTGCTCGCCCTCGCGGCGTGGGCGCTGCTGGGCCAGCGTCCCCGGCCGCGTGCCGTCGCCGGGGCGGGCCTGGGCCTCGTCGGCGTGGCGCTCCTGCTGCTCACCGCGGTCGGCGGCGTCGACGTGCGCGGCGTGCTGGCCTCCGTCGCCGCGCTCGGCGTCTCCTCCGTCGGCTACGCGCTCGCGACGCGGTGGGCGGCCGGCACGGACGTCGTCGCCTCGACGGCCTGGCAGCTCCTCGCGGGCGGGGCGACGCTCGGCGTCGCGGCGGTCCTCGTCGAGGGCGCGCCGCCGGCGCTCGACGGGCCGGCGGTCCTCGGGTTCGTCTGGCTGTCCGTGGTCGGGACGGCGGTCGCGTTCGTCGCGTGGTTCTCCGGCCTGCGGCACCTGCGCGCGGACGCGGTCGGCCTCGTCGGGCTGCTCAACCCGGTGACCGGGGTGCTGCTCGGCACGCTGCTGGCCGGCGAGGCGCTCTCGGCGCGGCAGGGCCTCGGGCTGGTGCTCGTCCTCCTCGGGGTGGCGGTGGGGCAGCGCGTCAGCCCGTCGCCAGCAGCACGAGCAGCACGAGGTTCAGCGCCACGACGAGCACCGCGATCAGCACGAGCAGGGCGTGCACACGCGGCCCCGTCCGGTCGGCACCCATGAGGCGCCGGTCCCGCCCGAGCGCCACGAGGGGCACGAGGACGAAGGGGATGCCGAAGCTGAGCACGACCTGGCTGACGACGAGCGTCCACGTGGGGTCCGCCCCGACGGCGAGCAGCACGATCGCGGGCACGAGCGTGACGAGCCGCCGCGTGAGCAGCGGCACCCGCAGGCGCAGCAGGCCGGCCATGATCGTCGCCCCCGCGTAGGCGCCGACGGAGGTCGACGCCAGGCCGGACGCGAGCAGCCCGACCGCGAACGCCACGCCCACGGCGGGGCCGAGGGCCTCCGTGATGGCCGCGTGCGCGCCGTCGATGGAGTCCGTGCCCTCCTGGCCCCGCAGGCCCGAGGCCGCCAGGAGCAGGAGGGCCACGTTCACCACGCCCGCCACCGCGAGCGCGAGGCCGACGTCCCACCGCGTCGCGCGCAGCAGCAGGCGCCGGCCCTCCCCCTCCGGAGCGCGGCCGTGCCGGTCCCGGACGAGGGCCGAGTGGGCGTAGATGGCGTGGGGCATGACGGTGGCGCCGAGCATGCTCGCCGCCAGCAGCACGGAGTCGGACCCGGCGAACCGGGGCAGCAGCCCCTCGACGACCGCGCCGCCGTCGGGCGGGGCGACGAGGAGCCCGAGGCAGAAGCCCACGGTGATGACGACGAGGAGTGCCACGACGAGCTGCTCGAAGCGGCGCGCGCCGTAGCGGTCCTGGGTGAGGAGCAGCGCCAGGGACACCGCCCCGACGACGAGCCCGCCCAGCGCGAGCGGCAGCCCGAACAGCAGGTGCAGGGCGAGGGCGCCGCCGACGACCTCCGCGATGTCCGTGGCGGCGGCGACGAGCTCGGCCTGGAGCCAGTAGGCGCGACGCGCGGCCGGCCGCAGCCGCTCCCCGACGAGCTCCGGCAGCGAGCGGCCCGTCACGAGCCCGACCTTCGCCGACTGGAACTGGATGAGGACGGCCATGAGGTTCGCGGCGACGAGGACCCAGAGCAGGAGGTAGCCGTAGCGGGCGCCCGCCGTGACGTTGGCGGCGACGTTGCCGGGGTCGACGTAGGCCACCGCGGCGACGAAGGCCGGGCCGAGCAGCACGGGGACGGAGCGGGCGCCCCGGCCCGCGCCGCCGCCAGGGCCGGGCCGGGGGCCGCCCCCGGGCGGCGGCGTCACGTCGCGCAGCGTCGCCATGCGCACCTCCGCGGAAGAGTTCGGACGTCCGAACTCTAGGGCGGGCCACGGCGGGGGCGCGAGGGGTCGCGTCCGCGGACCGCGGCACCGCGCGCTGTGCCGGGAGGTCCGGCGGCCGCAATTCCCGTGACGCGCGGCGGCGGCGGGAGCACGCTGGACGGGTGCCCGCCACCGCTCCCCCGTCCGCCGCCGCGCCCGTCCCGGCGGGTCCACCGTCGCGCCCCGGGGTGGCGAGGGACTGGCACCTCGCCGCCCTCGGGCCCGTCGACGCCGCGGACGGTCCCGACGGCTGGCGCGCGCGCGGCCTGACGGACGCCCAGGGCGAGGTGGTCCGGGACGAGGTCGGGTTCGACGACTACGCCCCCTCCCTGACCGAGACCCTCGCGCGCACGCGCGACGACGCGACCCTCGCCCGCGTCCGCCTGCTCGCCGTGGCGGGCGGCGCGGACGACCCGACGCCCGACCCCGCGCGCGTGCTGGGCTACGCGACGGCCGACCTGCCGCTGCGGGACAACACGCGCGTCGCGGCCGTCGCCGTGGGCGTGCGGCCGGCGGCCCGCGGACGCGGCCTGGGCACCGCCCTGCACGGGGCGCTCGTCGAGCGGCTGCGTGCGGCGGGCCGGACCGTGCTCATGGCGTCGACGGACCACCGCGACGAACCCGCGCCGGGCCCCGGCACGCTCGGGGCCCTCAGCGGGACGGGTCGGGTGCGGGCGGACGCCGCGGGTGTGCGCTTCGCGGTGCGCCACGGGTACGGGCTGGAGCAGGTGGCCCGCTACTCGGCGCTCGACCTGCCGGCGCCGGCGGGCCACGTCGAGGGGCTCCACGCGCAGGCCGCGGCGGTCGCGGGCGAGGCCTACCGCGTCCACGCCTGGGACGGGCCCGCCCCCGACCGCTGGCTCGAGGACCTGGCCGCCCTGTTCACGCGCATGAGCACCGACGACCCGAGCGCGGGGTTCCTGCTGGAGGAGGAGCGCTGGGACCCGGCCCGGGTGCGCCGCGCCGAGGAGCGCCTGGCACGGGCGGGGCGGTCGCTGCGGACCGTCGCCGCGGAGCACGTGGCGACCGGGCACCTCGTCGCGTTCACGGAGATCACGACCCGTCACGACGCGCCCGTGGCCGAGCAGGAGGACACGCTCGTGCTCGGGGAGCACCGGGGGCGGCGGCTGGGGATGCTCGTGAAGACCGCGCAGCTGCTGGCCCTGCCGGCGGCCCGGCCCCACGTCCGCCGCATCGGCACGTGGAACGCCGAGGAGAACGGGCCCATGCTCGCCATCAACGTGGCGCTGGGCTTCCGCCCCGCCGCGGCGAGCGGGGAGTGGCAGCTCGTGCTCGACGAGCCCGACGAGCACGACGAGCACGACGGGGACGTCGGGGACATCGAGGTCGCGGGGACCGGACGGGACGCCGCCGGGGACGCATGACGCGGCCGGACGGACGGCGCCCCCGTCGGGTCAGACCGTCCCGCCGCCGACCACGGCCACCCCGGCGGGGTCCACGTGCAGACCGACGTCGCGCCCGGGGGACGCCGCGGCGTCGGCCGCCCCGGGCACCCGGACGGTCAGGGGCCCGAGCCCGGCGACGACGACGACCGCCTCCGTCCGCCCGCGCCGGCCGCGCACCCGCTCGACCCGCCCGTGCAGCGCCGCGCGCTCGCCGGGGCCGGCCACGACGAGCGCGCCCGGCGCGAGCGCCAGCGACGGCGACGAAGACGGCGCCGGCGACGGCGCCGTGCCCCCGGCCGGACCGTCGAGGGCGCCGCCGGCCGCCGCGCGCAGGGCCGGCGCCGCCGGGTCGTGGGGCGCGACGACCGCCTCGAAGCCGAGGAACAGGGCCGTCGCCGCGTCCGCCGGCGCCCGCCACAGGCGGTCCGGGGTGTCCACCTGCACCAGGCGGCCGGCGCGCATGACCGCGACCCGGTCGCCCACGGCGGCCGCCTCGTCCTGGTCGTGGGTGACGAGCACCGCGGTGGTCCCCGTCGCCCCCAGCACCGTCCGCAGGTCCTCGGCGAGCCGCTCGCGCAGCGCCCGGTCCAGGGCGGACAGCGGCTCGTCGAGCAGCAGGAGCCGCGGCCGGGGGGCCAGCGCCCGGGCGAGCGCGACCCGCTGGCGCTCCCCGCCGGACAGGGTGGCGACGGCGCGCGGCCCCGTGCCGGGCAGCCCGACGAGCTCGAGCAGCTCCGCCACGCGCGCCGTCCGGGCCCGGGCGTCGAGGGCGCCCGGTCCCCGGCGCGGCAGCCCGTAGGCGACGTTGCCCGCGACGTCCCGGTGGGGGAAGAGCTGCCCGTCCTGGAACAGCAGGCCGAAGCCGCGGCGGTGGACCGGTACGGGCACCACGGAGCGGCCGTCCCACCGCACGTCCCCGCCCGCGAGCGGCTCCAGGCCCGCCACCGCGCGCAGCAGGGAGGACTTCCCGCAGCCCGACGGCCCGAGGAGCGCGAGCACCCCGCCCTCCACCTCGAGGGAGACGCCGTCGACGGCGGGGTGCGCCCCGGCGCCGCCGCCGTAGACGACCCGCACGTCGTCGACGACGAGCCCCCGCCCGCCGTGCCCCTCGTCGGCCGCGGGTCCGACCTGACCCGCGGGCGCCGCGGCCCGCGCGCCGGACGCGCCCGTCGGACCCGCCCCGGTCGTCGTGCCCGTGCCCGGCCGGCCCGTCCTCGTCGTCCCGTGCATGTCCTGCGCCACCCGTCCCCTCACCAGTCCTGCGCCGTGCCGGGGGCGCGGAGCCGCTCGAGCGCGCCCACGACGAGCGCCGTCACCACCGCCAGCAGCACCGAGGCCGCCAGCGCCTGGCCCAGGCTGTCCGCGCCCGGCCGCCCGACGAGCCGCGCGACGACCACGGGCAGCGTCGGGGCGGCGGGCTGCGCGAGGAACGCCGTCGCCCCGAACTCCCCCAGGGACGCGGCGAACGCGAAGCCGACGGCGAGGCCCCCCGCGCGCGCCGCGAGCGCGGCGTCGACGGATGCGAGCACCCGGCCCGGCGCCGCGCCGAGCGTCCCCGCGACCTCCCGCAGCCGGGGGTCGACCGCCCGCAGCACGGGCAGCACGGTCCGCACGACGAGCGGCACGGCGACGACCGCCTGCGCCACCGGCACGAGCAGCGGGCTCGTGCGCAGGTCGACGTCGAGCCCGAGGGGGCGGTGCAGCACGAGCAGCAGGCCGAGCCCCACCGTCACGGCGGAGACGCCCAGCGGCAGGGTGACGACCGCGTCGAGCGCGGCCACGGCGCGCCGCCCCGGGGCACCCCGGGGCCGGCGGGAGAGCACCAGCGCCAGCAGCGTCCCGACGACGAGCGCCAGGACCGTCGCGTCGAGCGCGGCCCGCAGCGACGTCGCCGCCGCCTCCAGGGCCGTGACGGGCAGCCCCGGCGAGCGGACGCCCAGCGCGCGGTAGTGGTCCAGGCCCCACCCGCCGCCGACGCGCAGCGAGCGGACCACGAGGTTGACCAGCGGCGTCGCGATCGCCAGCACGACGAGCGCCGTGACGGCCGCCGCCGCGAGGTCCAGGGCGTGGCCGTCACCGGGCGCCGTCCCCGCCGGGCGCCGCAGGCGCAGGGGCCGCGCCGTGTCGTGCGCCGGGCGCCAGGCCAGGGCCCGCTCCCGCCGGGCGCGCATCCGCCCGGCGACGGTCAGCGCCGCCGCGACGATGACGAGCTGCACCACGGACAGGACCGCCGCCGCGCGCAGGTCGAGCAGCTGGGTGGTCAGCACCCAGATCTCCGTCTCGACGGTGCCGTAGCGCAGGCCCCCGAGCACGAGGACGGTGCCGAAGCTCGTCGCGCAGAAGAGGAACACGAGGGAGGCGGCCGAAGCGATCGCCGGCGCCAGCGCGGGGAGGGTCACGGTGAGCAGGACCCGCAGCGGCGACGCGCCGAGCGAGCGCGCGGCGCCCTCCATCCGGGGGTCCAGGCCCTCCCAGAGCCCGCCGACCGCGCGCACCACGACCGCGTAGTTGAAGAAGACGAGCGCCGCGACGATCCCGGCGAGGCTGCCGTCCCAGCCGAGGCCACCCAGCGGCCCGCCCTCGACGAGCAGCGACCGGAACGCGACGCCGACGACGACCGTGGGCAGCACGAACGGCACCGTGACGAGGGCGCGGACGAGGCGACGCCCGGGGAAGCTCAGCCGGTGGAGGACGTAGGCGCCGGGGACGCCGAGCACCACCGCGACCACCGTCGCGAGCCCGGCCTGGGTCAGCGTCTGCCCGACCACGCGCCAGGTCCGCGACCGCCCGAGGACGTCGGCGAGCCCCGAGAGGTCGACGCGCCCGTCGGGCACGAACCCCCGGGCCACCGTCGCGACGAGCGGCGCGACGAAGGCGGCGGCCAGGAAGCCCAGCGGGACGAGGACGGCCAGCGTCCAGCCCAGCACGGCCGCGGCGGACGGCCGCGGCCCGGCACCCCGGCCCGGGCGCGCCGGGCGCGCAGGGCGTGCCGGGGGCCGGGCCGGGCGCACGGGCGGTGCCGTCGTCGTCATGCCGTCGTCGTCCGCGTCGTCGTCCGCGTCGTCATCCCGTGACCACGTCCTGCCAGGTGCGCAGCCACTCCTCGCGGTGGGCCTCCACGTCCGCGGCCGGCACCGCGAACGGCTCCGTCGCCAGCGGCGCCCAGCGTGCCCACTCCTCGGGCAGCGTCACCGACGTGCTCACCGGGTAGACGTACATGGACCCGGGCACGTCGGCCTGCACCTCGTCGGACAGGAGGAAGTCGAGCAGCTGCGTCGCGCCCTCGGGGTTCTGCGCCCCCGCCAGCACGCCCGCGTACTCGACCTGGCGGAAGCAGGTGTCCAGGAGCGCCGCGGTGGTCGGCTCCGTGCCGCCCTCCGGGACCGTGAAGGGGGGCGACGAGGCGTAGGACAGCACGATCGGCCGCGGGCCGCCGCCGCCCCCGCCGCTGAAGGTGGTGGCGTAGGCGTCGGACCAGGAGGCGTCCACCTGGAGCCCGTTGTCGACGAGGCGCTGCCAGTAGCCCTGCCAGCCGTCCTCGCCGAACGCTCCGACGGTCGCGAGCAGGAAGGCCAGCCCCGGGGAGGACGTCACCGCGCTCGGCACGACCGTGAGGTCGCGGTACTCCGGCCGCGTGAGGTCCTCGAGCGTCGTCGGCTCGGCGAGCCCGCGCCCGGCGAACCAGGCGCGGTCGACGTTGACGCAGACGTCGGAGTAGTCGATCGCGGTGAGCGCCCCGGCCTCGTCCCCCTCGACCGCGTAGGCCCGCGCGTCCTCCGCCGCCGGAGCGGTGAGCTCGACGGGCCGCAGCACGTCCGCCGCGAGCGCCCGGGAGGCGAAGGTGTTGTCGACGCCGTAGACGAGGTCGCCGAGGGGTGCGTCGGCCGTGAGGACGAGGCCGTTCGTCAGCGACCCGGCGTCGCCCTGCTGGACCACCTCCACGGCGATGCCCGTGCGCTCCGTGAAGCCCTCGAGCAGGCCGTCGGAGAGCACGAACGAGTCGTGCGTGACGAGCGTGACGGTGCCGCCCTGCCCCGTACCGCCGCTGCCCGACGGCGTGCCGCCCGCGCCGGGGTCGGCCGTGCCGCCGCCGATCGCCGAGCAGCCCGTCAGGGCGAGGGCGAGCGCGAGGGCGCCCGCGGTGGTCGCGGTGCTGGTGGTGCCGGTCGTGCCTGTGGTGCGGCGCGCGCCGCGGCGGGTGGTCACCCGTGCTCCTCCTCGTGGTGCAGGAGGGGACCCCGCGCCCGCCGCCGCCCGGCGCCGCGCCGGGGACCGGCGCGCCCGTGGGCGGCGACGACCACGGGAGCTGAGAAGCCCGACTCCCTACGCCGGTATCACCCGGATCAGGTTCGAGGGTCTGCGGTGGTCCGCACTCTCAGCGTCCTCGGCGTCCGGGCCGGTGCCCGGGGCCTGCGACGCTCCCCTGTCGTTCGCGGGTGAGCATAGCCGGGGCGGCCCGGCTAGGTTGACGCGGGGCGCCCGGACCAGGGCGCTCCCCTCAGCAGCGTGACGACCAGGAGGTGCGCCGGTGGCGGACGACGAGCGCGAGTCGACCCTCGCGAAGGTGCTCGGCATGGCGACGGCGCTCGGCGCCGCGTGGGTCGGGCAGAAGGTGCTGCACCTGGTGTGGCGCCGGGCGACGGGGCACGACCTGCCCGACCCGGCGACGAAGGACGAGGACATCCGGTTCGGCGAGGTCGCGATCGCCGCGGCGATCACGGGCGCGGTCGCCTACGTCTCGCGCGCGCTCGCCGCCCGCGGCACCGCCCGCCTCGTGCACCGCGTCAACACCAACCGCCCGCCGCTGCCGAAGCGCTGACCCGCCGCGCGCGTCGGGGCCCGGGGCACCGGCCGCGCGCCGGGACCGGTCCTGCGCGCGCGACGGGTGTCCGCGGCGCGCGCGTCCCGAGCGCGGAGCACCTGCCTCGAGGCGCGGGCGGGTGCCGGGCCGGCCCGCCGGCCTCAGGGGGCGTCGCGCTCGGCGCGGTCCGCCCGCTCGAGGTCGGCGGTGAGCTCGTCGACGACGAGCGCGTGCTGGCCGACCTTGCCCGTCCGGTAGCCCGCGCGGCCGATGAGGTGCGCCGCGACGGGCGCGGTCAGCATCTGGAACACCACGACGAGCAGCAGCGCCCACACGGCGCCGCCGGTCCGCAGCCGCAGCGCGAGGCCGAGCAGCACGAGCACGAGCCCGAGCGTCTGGGGCTTCGTCCCGGCGTGCATGCGGGCCAGCAGGTTGGGGAACCGCACCACGCCGACGCCCGCCGTGAGCGCGAGCAGCGCCCCGGCCAGGAAGCACAGGCCGGACAGCACGTCGGCGACCGTCCCCCACACGGACCCGCTCACCGGACCTCCCCCTCCGCGCCGCCGCCGTGCTCCTCGCCCACCGGCGGGTGGCCGGCCTCCCCCCGGCCCGCCTCGGCCGCCCGGACCGCCTCGCGCACCGCGGCCCGGTGCGCCTCGAGCTCGGCCGCCTCCCGGCGCCGGCGCTCCTCCTCCTCGGCCCGGACCTCCTCGCGGGAGCGGACGCGGCCCTCGCCCTCGGGCTCGAGGTAGGCGAACCGGGCGATCGTCGTCGAGCCGACGAAGCCCACGAGCGAGAGCGCGACGAGCACGGGCACCACGTCCGTGCGCCGCTCGACCGCGGCGTAGAGCGCCACCCCCGCGACGAGCACCGTCACGAGGATGTCGAGGGCCACGGTCCGGTCGAGCATCGACGGGCCGCGCTCCAGGCGCACGAGGGTCAGCGCCGCCGCCACGACGAGCAGCACCGAGCAGACCACCACGACGACGGTCACGCCGCCACCCCCGTCCCGCGCGGCTCCAGCCCGGCGGCGCGCAGCTCGTCGTCGGACGCGAACGCCCGCAGCACCCGCTCCTCCTGGTCCAGCACGTGGCGCCGCGCGGCCTCGATGCCCCCGGAGGTCGGCACGTCGAGGACGTGCAGGTAGAGCCGGCCCGTGAGCCGGTGCGCCTCGACCACGACCGAGCCGGGCACGAGCGAGCACAGCTCCGCGGTCAGCGTGAGGTACAGGTCGGAGTGCGAGCGCAGCTGCACCCCGATGACGGCGCTGCTCGGGAGGCGCCCGGGGCGCAGCGCCAGGAGCGAGACCTCCACGCTGGCCCGCACGAGGTCGACGACGAACCGGCCGAGCAGGCGCAGCACGCCCAGCGGCCGGACGCGGCCGTGGAAGAGCACCGGCCCCATCCGCAGGCCGCTCGTGACGGCCAGCCCGAGGACGGCCCCGGCCAGGACGTTCGCGACCGACAGGTCGCCCCACAGGACCACCCAGACCGCGGTCAGCCAGCCGACCGTCCACCACTGCGGGCGCCAGCGCCGGCGCGGGTGCAGGCTCATCCGTCCGTCCCCTCGGTCGCCACGTCGACGGACTCGCCGGTGCCGCGCAGGCCGTCGGGCAGCACCGCCTCGACGTAGCGCGCGCGGTCCTGCAGGGCGACGGCCGCGCGCTCGGTGTAGGCGAAGAGCGGGCCCGCCGCGACCGTGAGCCCGAGCCCGAGCACGACGAGCGCCGCCGCCGGCCCGACCATCCCCAGCGGGAGCCGCTGCGGCGCCACCTCCTGCGGGGGCGTCTGCCAGAAGGCCTTGTTCCACGCCTTGACGAGGGCGTAGAGCGTGAGCAGCGAGGTCACGACCGACCCGACGACGAGGGTCCACGCCAGCCACGACCCGTCCTGCACGCCGGCCTGGAGGAGGCCGAGCTTGCCGAGGAAGCCCGACAGCGGCGGGATGCCGGCGAGGTTCATCGCCGGCACGAAGAACAGCACCGCGAGCACGGGGGCGATGCGGGCGAGCCCGCCGAGCCGGTCGAGCGAGGTGGTGCCGCCGACGCGCTCCACGAGCCCGACGACGAGGAACAGCGCCGTCTGCACGGTGATGTGGTGGACCACGTAGTAGACCGCGGCCGTCCAGCCGCCGTCGGACGCCAGGGCGATGCCGAACACCATGTAGCCGATGTGGCTGACGAGGGTGAACGACAGCAGCCGTTTGACGTCGTCCTGGGCGACCGCGCCGAGGATGCCGACGACCATCGTCGCCAGCGCGGCCCACAGCAGCACGTCGTCGAGCCGCCCCTCCGGGAACAGCAGCGACTGGGTGCGGATGATCGCGTAGACGCCGACCTTCGTCAGCAGGCCCGCGAACACCGCCGTGACGGGCGCGGGCGCCGTCGGGTAGGAGTCGGGCAGCCACGCCGACAGGGGGAACACGGCGGCCTTGATGGCGAAGGCGGTGATGAGCATGACCTGGAGCACGAGGCGCACGCCGGGGTCGACCTCGGGCAGGCGCAGCGCGAGCTGGGCCATGTTCACCGTGCCGGTCGCCGCGTAGACGCCGCCGATCGCGACGAGGAACAGCACGGACGACAGCAGCGCCACGACGACGTAGACCGTGCCGGCGCGGATCCGCTCGGCCGAGCCCGACAGCGTGATGAGCACGTACGAAGCCACGAGCAGGATCTCGAAGCCGACGTAGAGGTTGAACAGGTCGCCGGAGAGGAACGCGTCGGCCACGCCCGCCGCCAGGACGAGGTACGTCGGGTGGTAGATGGAGACGGGCGCGGACTCCTCGCCCTCCGTCTGGCCCTGGGCGAGGGAGTAGACGAGGACGCAGAGGGTGACCGCGCTCGACACGGCCAGCATGAGCGCGGCGAGCCGGTCCGCGACCAGGTCGATGCCCACGGGCGCGGCCCAGCCGCCGATGTCGACGACGAGCGGGCCGTCGTCGGCCAGCACGACGAGCGCCGCGCTGACGACGAGCACGACCGCGAGCACGGCCACGCTGACCACCCGCTGGATGCGGGGCCGGCGGTAGAGCGCCAGCGTGAGCCCGGCGCCGGCCAGCGGCAGGAGCACGGGGAGCGGGACGAGCCAGGCCCAGTCCGTCACGGCTGCCCCCTCTCGGTCTCGTCGTGCGTCTCCGCCGCCTCCTCGGCGAGGGTCCGGCCCCCCGCCTCCGTGTCCGTGTCGGTGAACGCGCGTTCGTCGATGGCCGCGAGGCGGGCGATGCGGCGGTCCTCGACGTCGTCCTGCACCTCGTCGTGACGGTGCAGCTGCCACGAGCGGTAGGCCATGGCCAGCAGGAACGCCGTGAGCGCGAGCGTGATGACGATCGCGGTGAGGACCATGGCCTGCGGCAGGGGGTCGCTCGTCACGCCCTCCGGCCTCAGGCCGGTGATCGGCGGCCGGCCCGCGGCCCCGCCCGCCACGAGGACGAGCAGGTTCACCGCGTTGCCGAGCAGCACGGTCCCCACGAGCACGCGCGTGAGGCTGCGCTCGAGGAGCAGGTACACGCCGCACGCGACGAGCACCCCGACGACCACGACGAGGACGACGTTCGGGCTCATGTCGATCACGGCCGCACCTCCTCGCCGGAGGCGACGGGCTCGCCCCGGTCCGGGCGCGCGACCTGGGCGTGCGAGCCCGCGTGGCGGCGGGCGTCCACGTCCGGGTCCGGCGTGCCGGTGCCCTCGGTGGAGCCCCGGGGCGAGGTGTCGTCGTCGCCGTCGTCCGCGGCGGCGCCGGGGAAGGACCCGATGGCGCCCACGGCGCTGGAGCCGTCGCCGACCTCGTCCTCGCCCGACTCCGCCCGGCGGTCGAGCTCGGCGCCGAGGCTGCGCAGCACGTCGAGGACGAGCCCGACGACGACGAGGAACACGCCGACGTCGAAGAGCAGGCTCGTGACGAGCTTGACGTCGCCGAGCAGCGGCAGACGGGTCTCGAGGATCCACGACTGGAGCACGGTCCCGCCCGCGGCCATGGCGCCCAGGCCCACCCCGGCCGAGAGGAAGAGGCCCAGGCCCAGGAGCGCGCCGGGCTGCACGGGCGCGGCCTCCCCGAGCTCGTACCGGCCGCCCGCGAGGTACCGCACGACGAGCGCCGTGCCGACCACGAGGCCCGCCGCGAACCCGCCGCCGGGCGCGTTGTGCCCGCTGAACAGCAGGAACAGCGCGTACAGGACCATGGTGTGGAAGAGCAGCCGCACCACGACCTCGAAGATCACCGACCGCCGCTGCGGGGCGAGGGTGCGGACCGCCCGCAGCCACTCCGGTCGCGCGGGGGCGCCGGGCGCCTGCGCCGGGCGGGCGTCGGAGCGCCGCAGCGCCGCCATGGGGTCGGGCGCCCCGCCCCAGACCGCGCGGTCCGCGGGCGCCTCGTCGGCCCGGAAGATCTGGCCCGAGCGCCGGCGGAGGAAGACGAGGGAGGCGACGCCGGTGGCCGCCACCAGGAGCACGGAGATCTCGCCCACCGTGTCCCAGGCGCGGATGTCGACGAGGGTCACGTTGACGACGTTCTTGCCGCCGCCGAACTCGTACGCCTCCTCCGCGAACGGCTCGGAGACCGGCGCGTGCACGCGGGCGCTCGGCGCGACGAGGGCCACCCCGGCGACGACGAGGCCCGTCGCGACGCCGATGAGGAGACGCACCCACCGGGTCGCGACCAGCGGCCGGTCGGAGAAGTACGGCGGCAGGCGGCGCAGCACGAGCACGAAGACGACGAGCGTGACCGTCTCGACGAGCACCTGGGTGAGCGCGAGGTCGGGGGCGCCGTGCAGCAGGAACAGCCCCGCGACCGCGTACCCGCTGACGCCCAGGAGCACGACGGCCTTGAGCCGCCGGCGGGCGCGGACGACGAGCACCGCCGCGACCACGGCCGCCGCGCCGAACGCCAGCTGCGCCGGGGTGTCCCAGGGCCGGACGCGCTCGGGCAGCGACGTCCCCGCGACGAGGGCCGTGCCCGTCCCCCCGACGAACACGAGCAGCACGAGGCCCAGGTAGACGGGCAGCGACCCGCGCTGGGTGAGGGCGGTGACGTCGGCCGCGAGGTCGTCGAGCCGGCGCATGGAGCGGCGGTAGACGGCGTCGGCGTCCGGGCCGCGCGAGACGCGGCGCTGGAGGACCTCGAACGGGCCGCGCCACCAGAAGAGCGCCACGCCCGTGGCGAGCACGAGCGCGGTGACCCCGAGGGCGGGGGTGAGGCCCGCCCAGAGCACGAGGTGCCCCGGCTCCCCCGCCGGCAGCGTGGCCGCGTAGGGCGCCAGGAGGTCCTCGCCCAGGGAGGGCAGCAGGGCCGCCGCCAGGCCGAGCACCGCGAGCACGAGCGCCGGCCACAGGAGGGTGAGGGACGGCGTGCTGACGTCCGCGGGGGCGGCGCCGGTCGCGCGTCCCGCCGGCGGGTCGCCGGCCGGCGTGCCCTCGGCGACCACGGGCTTCGTCGCGAACGCGCCCCACCAGAAGCGCAGGCCGTACGCGACGGTGAGCGCGGAGCCCGCCGCGACGACGACGAGCAGCACGGGCCCCGCCCAGCCCTGGCCGAGGTGCAGCAGCGCCTCCAGGCCGGCCTCCTTGGCGACGTACCCGGCGAACGGCGGCAGCCCGATCATGGAGGCGGTCGCGAGCCCGCCCGCCAGCGCGGTCCAGGGCAGGCGCCGGCCCACCCCCGACAGGCGCCGCAGGTCACGGGTGCCCGTGGCGGCGTCGACCGCGCCCGTCACGAGGAACAGCGAGGCCTTGAACATCGCGTGCGCGCCGAGCAGCGCGACGCCCGCGAGCGCGGTGGCCTGCGTCCCGAGCCCGACGAGGAGCACGAGCAGGCCGAGCTGGCTCACCGTGCCGAAGGCGAGGACGAGCTTGAGGTCGTGCTGGCGCAGCGCGCGCCAGCCCCCGAGCAGCAGCGCGCCCGAGCCGAGCACCCCGACGGTCCAGCGCCACAGGGGGTCGGACGCGAACGCGGGGGCGAACCGCGCGACGAGGTACACGCCCGCCTTCACCATCGCGGCGGCGTGCAGGTAGGCGCTGACGGGGGTCGGGGCCGCCATGGCGGCGGGCAGCCAGAAGTGCACGGGCACGAGCGCGGACTTCGTCACGGCGCCCAGCAGGAGGCACGCGATGGCGGCGGTGAGCCCGGGGCCGGCGGGCGGCGGGTCCGCCACCACCTCCGAGAGCCGGTAGGTGCCCGCCTGCTCCCCGAGGATCACCAGCCCGACGAGCATCGCCAGGCCGCCGGCCGTGGTGATGACGATGGCCTGCATGGCCGCGCGCCGGCTCGCCTTGCGGTCCGCGTAGTGGCCGATGAGCAGGTACGACGTGACGGTCGTGAGCTCCCAGAAGACGAACACGAGCAGGAGGTCGTCGGCGGTGACGAGCCCGAGCATGGAGCCGGCGAAGGCGAGGAACACGCCGGCGAAGCGGCCGAGGCCGGACGCCGACGACGTGAAGTAGCCCGAGCAGTACACGAGGACGAGGGCCCCCACGCCGCCGACGACGACCGTCATGAGCCAGGACAGCGTGTCGAGGCGGAAGGCGAGCTCGAGGTGGAGCGAGGGCACCCACGCGACGAGCTCGACCGGGCCGTCGCCCGCCCGCACCCGGGCCGTCTGCGCGAGGGCCCACGCGGCGCCGGCCGCGGGGACGAGGGAGAGGAGCGCGAAGGCCCGTCGGCCGAGACGGCCGACGAGCGCGGGCGCGACGAGGGCTGCGGCCAGGTGCACGGCGAGCAGCATCAGCACGCGTCCGGGCTCCGTCCTGGTGGGGGGCGGGTGGCGGTCGGCCGCACCGGGGGCGGCGAGGTGTCCGCGCCGTGCTCGGGCGCGGGCACGGCGTCGTCCACCGGTTCGGTCGCGCCGGGCGGGGGCCCGGCACGTCGTCCGGTCGGTCGTGGCGCCGGGCGCCGCCGGTGGGGCGGCGCGGCACGGGGAGCGGTGACTCCCGACGGTCAGGCCGGGGTCAAGGGAACTCCCTCAGGGTATCAAGCGCCCCGGGGTGCGGCCCGGGCGGGAGGACCTGCCGCGGTGTCGGCGGGCGGCCCTACGGTGGGCCCGTGAGCGCTCTGCGGGTGGTCTGCGTGGTCCTCGTCACGGTCGCGACCGTCGCCGGGGTGGCGGTGTTCCTCCGCGGCGCGGCGGCCCTGGCGCGCACCGTGCGGGCGGGCGCCCCGCTCCCGGGCCGGCTGCGGCCCGTCGGCCCGCGGCTGGCGACGCTCGCGCGCGAGGTGCTCGGCCACGGGCGGTTCGGGGGGCGGCCCGGGGTCGCCGCGGCGCACTGGGCGGTCATGCTCTCGTTCCCCCTGCTCGTCCTCACGCTCCTCACGGGGTACGGGCAGCTCGTCGACCCCACGTACGGGCTGCCGCTCGTCGGGCACCTCGTGCCGCTGGAGTGGCTGACGGAGGCGTTCGCGTGGGCGGGGCTGGCCGGGATCGTCCTGCTCGTCGTGGTGCGGCTGCGGGTGCAGCCCCGCGCCGGCCAGGACGAGGCCGCTCGCCGGCGGTCGCGGTTCTTCGGGTCCGACGCACGGGCGGCGTACGTCGTGGAGGCGACGGTCCTCGTCGTCGTCGCGGCCGTGATCGTGCTGCGGGGGCTCGAGAACGCCCTCGCGCGGACGCTCGACCCCGCCGTGGCCACGTGGGTCCACTTCCCCCTCACCGGGTGGCTCGGGTCGCTGTGGGCCGGGGCGTCGACGCAGGCCCTGGGCACGGCGGTGCTCCTCGTCGCGACCGTGAAGATCCTCGTGTCGATGGCGTGGTTCGTCGCCGTGGGGCTGCGGCCGACGTGGGGGGTCGCGTGGCACCGGTTCCTCGCGGTGCTCAACGTGTACGCGCGCCGGGAGCCCGACGGGTCGCCGGCGCTCGGCCCGCTCCCGCCGCTGCGGGGGCCGGACGGTGCGCCGCTGGACCTCTCGGCGCTCGAGAGCCTGCCCGACGACGCGCGGCTCGGGGCCGGGGCCGTCGAGGACCTGCCGTGGAAGGCGCTGCTCGACGTCACGACCTGCACGGAGTGCGGGCGCTGCCAGGACCAGTGCCCCGCATGGGCGACCGGCAAGCCCCTGAGCCCGAAGCTGCTGGTCACCGCGCTCCGCGACCACGCGGTCGCGACCGCCCCCTACCTCGCGGCGGCGCGGGCGGCGGGCGGGGGTGCGGAGGGCGAGGACGGCACGGGGACGGGTGCCACCGCGGCCGCGGCGCACGCGGGGCTCGACCTCGTGCCCGACGTCATCCCGCCCGAGGTGCTGTGGGCGTGCACCACCTGCGGCGCGTGCGTGCAGCAGTGCCCGGTGGACATCGAGCACGTCGACACGATCGTGGACCTGCGGCGCTACCAGGTGCTCATGGAGTCGGCGTTCCCGAAGGAGCTCGGGCAGACGTTCACGAAGCTCGAGCGGCAGGGCAACCCCTGGGGCCTGCCGGCGCGGCAGCGCCTGGCGTGGGCGAAGGACCTGCCGTTCGACGTGCCCGTCGTCGGCGCGGACGTGGAGAGCGCCGCCGACGTGGAGTACCTCTTCTGGGTCGGCTGCGCCGGCGCCTACGAGGACCGCGCGAAGCGCACCACGCGCGCGGTCGCCGAGCTGCTCCACACGGCCGGCGTCACCTTCGCCGTGCTGGGGGACGGGGAGACGTGCACGGGAGACCCGGCCCGCCGCTCGGGCAACGAGCTGCTCTTCCAGACGCTCGCCGCGCAGAACGTCGAGACGCTCACGGAGGCGGGGGCGCAGCGCGTCGTCGTCACGTGCGCGCACTGCTTCAACACCATCGCGCGGGAGTACCCGCAGCTCGGCGGCCGGTTCGAGGTGCTGCACCACACGGAGCTGCTCGGGCGCCTCGTCGCGGAGGGGCGGCTGGTGCCGGCGCCGCCCGGGGCCGGCGGCGCGGACGGCGGGGCTGGCGCGGAGGGTGCGGCGACGGCCCCGGGGACGACCGTGACCTACCACGACCCCTGCTACCTGGGCCGGCACAACGGGGTCTACACCCCGCCGCGCGAGCTGCTGGCGGCACTGCCCGACGTCCGCATCGCCGAGATGCCGCGCTCGGGCAGCACGTCCTTCTGCTGCGGCGCCGGCGGGGCGCGGATGTGGATGGAGGAGAGCACCGGCGCGCGCATCGGCACCGTCCGGGCGGCTGAGGCGATGGCCACGGGCGCGGACGTGGTCGCCACGGCCTGCCCCTACTGCACGGTGATGCTCGCCGACGGGGTCGCGGCCAACGCCCGGGCGGCGGCCGCCGGGGACGCGCCGACCGCCGCGGCGCCCGCGGGGGCGGCGCCGTCCCTGCGCTCGGCCACCGGCACCGCGAGCCCCGGTGCCGGGACGCGGCCGGTGGTCTGGGTGCCCGAGGTCACGGACATCGCGCTCCTGCTCCTCGACCGGGTGCGGGCGGGCCAGGGGCCGGCATGACGCGCACCCACGTCGCGCTGCTGCGCGGCATCAACGTGGGCGGCCACGGCCGCCTGCCCATGGCGGACCTGCGGCGGCTCGTCGAGGGGCTCGGCTGGGGCGAGGTCGCGACCTACGTCCAGAGCGGGAACGTCGCCATGGCCGTCCCGGACGCGGAGGCGGCCGACGGGACGGACGCCCTGGCGGACCGGCTCGAGGCCGCCCTGGCCGCGCGCACCCAGGTGCATCCCGCCGTCGTGGTCCTCACCCGGGCCGAGCTCGACCGGGTCGTCGCGGACAACCCCTACCCCGACGAGCAGGACCCGACGCACCTGCACGTCACCGTCGACCGCGACCGGGTCGGCGGGGCCGACCGCGCAGCCCTCGTCGCCGCGGCCCTGGAGCGCGCCCGGGCCAAGGGCAGCCCCGACGCGGCCACCGTCGTCGGCCCGCACGTCTACCTGCGCACGCCGCAGGGCCTCGGCCGCAGCGTCCTGGCCGCGGAGCTCGCGCGGGGGAGCCGCGGCCGCGCCACCGGCACCACCCGGAACTGGCGGACCGTCACCGCGCTCGCGCGGCTGCTGGCCGAGCCGGCGGGCTGACGGCCCGGCGCGCCTCGGCGCCGGCAGGCCTCGGGCGTGCCGGACCTGCCGGGCGTGCCGGTCAGGCCTTGCCGGGCTCGACGGCGGCCCCGTGGACCTTCGCCTTGGCGGCGTCGGGCAGCACGGCCGCCATCGCCGTCTGCATCTTCGTCCGCAGGCTGCGGACCTCGTGCTCGGCCTCGCCGGCGAGCATGGCGTCGACGCCCTCGCGGGCGACCTTCGCGGGGTCGTCCTTGCCGCTCTGCCCCGCGCGGCTCGTCTCCAGGTCGGCGCTCTCGAAGAAGTCCGTGTCCGTCGGTCCGGGCAGCAGCGTCGTGACGGTCACGCCCGTCTCGGACAGCTCGTCGCGCAGCGCCGTGAAGAACGACTGCACGAAGGCCTTCGACGCCGCGTACGTGGCGTAGTAGGGCCCGGGCTGCAGCGCCGCCACCGAGCTCGTCACGAGCACGCGGCCCGTGCCCCGCTCGACCATCGCCGGCAGGAGCGCGTGCGCGAGCCGGACGTTGGCCTCGACGTCGAGGCGGATCGTCGCGAGCTGGTCCTGGAGCGGACGGTCGAGGAAGGCCCCGCCCGCCGCCGCGCCCGCGTTGAGCACGAGGGCGTCGACGGGCCGGCCCACGCCCTGCACCGCCGCGACGAGGCTCTCGACGCCGGCCGCCGTCGTCAGGTCCGCGGTGTGGGGCTTCACGGCCGCACCGGTCGCGGCGAGGCCGTCGGCCGCGAGCGCCAGGGCCCCGTCCTCGGCCGTGACGAGCAGGTCGAAGCCGCGGCCGGCGAGGTCCTCGGCGATCTCCAGGCCGATGCCGCTCGAGGCTCCGGTGACGACGGCGAACGGGCGGGCGGCGGGCGTCTCCATGCGGTCCTCCAGGGTCGGGGTTGCCCTCGACGGTAGGTCGCCACCGACCACCTCGCACCCGCGCCCGCCCCTGCCGGCGACCGGCCCCGGCACGCCGTCGCCGGGGCCCCGGCCCCCGACCCCCTCCGACGAGATGCCCCTCCCGACCGC
>NZ_RWJX01000062.1 GCF_004123805.1 Cellulomonas endophytica
GGGGCGCGGGGCACCGGTCGGGGCCGGGCGGCTCGTGGCGGGGGCCGGACGGCTCGTCGCCGGGCGCGGTGCCGACGGGGCCGAGGGGGCGGACGGCGCGGACGGCGCGGTGGTCGCGGCCGGAGCCGTGCTCACCGCCGGTGCCGGCGGTGCTGCGACGGACGGGGCCACCGCCGCGGGGGCGAGGGCCGGCTCCGGGGTCGCGACGGGCTCGGCCGTCGTCGCCGGGGCCTCGTCGGCGTAGTCCTCGTCGTCGATGTCGTCCTCGACGCGCTCGGGCCGCTCCGGGCGCTGCGACTGCGCGGCGCGACGCTGCTCGTTGCGCTGCTCGGCCTTCTTCTTCGTCGGCCCGAGCACCATGATCATGTTGCGGCCGTCCTGCTTCGGCATGCTCTCGATGAAGCCGAGCTCCGAGACGTCGTCGGCCAGCCGCTGGAGCAGGCGCACGCCGGCGTCCGGGCGCGACTGCTCGCGGCCGCGGAACATGATCATGACCTTGACCTTGTCCCCGGCGGACAGGAACCGCTCGACGTGGCCCTTCTTCGTGCCGTAGTCGTGCGGGTCGATCTTCAGACGGAAGCGGATCTCCTTGAGAACCGTGTTGGCCTGGTTCCGACGCGCCTCACGGGCCTTCATGTCGGCCTCGTACTTGAACTTCCCGTAGTCCATGATCTTGCACACGGGCGGGCGGGCGGTCGGGGCCACCTCGACGAGGTCGAGGTCGGCGTCCTGGGCCAGGCGCAGCGCGTCCTCCACGCGGACGATGCCGACCTGCTCGCCGTTCGGGCCGACCAGGCGGACCTCGGCGACGCGGATCCGATCGTTGATGCGAGGCTCGCTGGTGCTGATGGGGATGCTCCTCAAGTCGTGGTGGTGGACCGCCAGGACAGGGGAAGGGCCCCCACCCTGAGCACAGGCGGAGGCCCTCGCAGCACCGTGCCGACCGTCGGGCGTGCCGACGGGCGGACGCACGGGTCACCAGGACCCGTGACGGACCGGACCCGGCCCCCGTCGTCCGCCCCGGGGGGCGGTCGGTCGGAGCACGGGTGGGAGAGGATCTCCGCTTGTGCACCGGCGCCGGCTCCGCTCGACCGGCCCGGGGGCCGGACCGTCGCGTCGCCGCCGCTGGTCAGTCGGTGGACGACTCTACCAGACGCCCCGCCGGGCGGAGCGCGGCGCGGCGAGGTGCCAGGATCGTCCCATGGTCCCCGACGACGACCCCCGCCCCCGCTCCGCCACCCACACCTTCGTCCCGGCCGGCACGGGCGGCGACGAGGTCGTGGACGGGGCGACGCGCGACATCGCCGACGTCGCGGCGGTCGAGGTCATCACGACCGCGGCGGTGCACCTCATGAGCGCGGCCGCCGTGAAGTGCGGGCTCGCGGAGGACGGCCCCACGGGTCGCGGTGCCGACTTCCTCGACCTCGACGAGGCCCGCAAGCTCATCACCGCGCTCGCCGCGCTCGTCACCGCCGCGGCCCCCGACATCGGCAACCAGCACGCGCGCTCCCTGCGGGACGGCCTGCGGTCGCTCCAGCTCGCGTTCCGCGAGGCCTCGCCGTTCCCCGACGCGCCCGGCGAGGGCCCGGGCGAGCGGTTCACGGGCTCCGTCGTCTGACGGGGCCGCGCCAGGGGCCGGGCCGCGCCCGGCGGGAGGGGGACGACGTGCACGACGAGCGCGAGCACCCGCACGGGCACGGGCACGGGCACGGGCACGCGCGCGGGCACGGCGACGAGGAGCACGACCACGACCACGACGCCGCCGGGCCGGCCGCGCCGTGGCCGACCGCGCCGGACGTGGGCCGCGTCTTCGGCCCGGCGTGGGACCGCGGGGACGCCCTGGTCATCCCCGTGGCCCGGGTGCGGTCCGCCACCGCGTCCGGCCGGTACGGGGGGCCCCTGTGCGGCTCCGGGGGGTCCGCCACGGGGTCGGTGCGCCCGCTCGGGGTCTACGTCGTCGACGACGGCGGCGCGCACTGGCACCCCGCGCTCGACCTCGGCCGCGTCGTGGCGGGGGGCCAGGTCGCGGTGGCCGTGGTCGGCGTCGCGTTCGCCCTCGCCCATGCGCTGCGGCGCCGCTGAGCCCTCGTCGCCGGCCCACCTACCCCACCGGACCCACCGCGGGGCCACCGGACGGGAGCGGGACGATCAGGCCTGCGTCGCCGGGCGGACGCGGAGCTCGAGGGAGTCCACCCGCGCGGCCACGACCTCGTCGGCGGCCAGGGCGGCGTTGACGCGGGCCAGGACGGCGTCGAGCCGCGCGCGGTCGAGGCCGGGCACGAGCACCGCGGTGACGGCCACCTCCGCGCGCGTCCCGGGTGAGGTGCCCGCGGCGACGACGCCGGGCACGTCCGCCAGGGCGCGGCGCACCGCCCCGGCGACCTCGGCGTCGACCTCGCCGTCGAGGACCGCGGGGGCCCACGGCAGGCCCTGGGCCAGCGCCCACACCGCGGGGCGGGGCACGACCGCGGTGGCCGGCCCGGCCGGGTCGACGACGAGCACCTCCCAGCCCTCCCCCGCGGCCGAGAGCGCGGCGCGCGGCCCCGCGGTCGGCACCGGACGGGCGTCGGCCCGCCAGGCGGTCATCGCCGCCACGGACGAGAACACGGGCATCGCGGTCCGGCCGTCGGCGGTCCGCAGCGCCACGACGCCCGCGGAGGCCTCCTTGTCCACGGCGTGCGCGTGGCCGTCGTGCTCGACCTCGCCCGCCTCCTCGAGGACGGCGAGCACCGGGACGAGGACCCGCGCCGCGGCGAGGGCCGCCACGACCTCGGCGAGCCCCGCCGCCGGGCCGGCCGGGCCCGCCGCACCGGCGTGCCGGGCCAGGGCCGCGGCGAGACGCGGGTCGGCGCGCCCGTCGTCCCCGGCGAAGGGGGACGTGGGCGGCAGCGCCCGACCCCCGGCCGTCACGGGCGGCCGGCGACGTCGAGCGCCTCGGGCAGGGTGAACGCGCCCGCGTAGAGCGCCTTGCCGACGATCGCCCCCTCGACGCCGAGCGGCACGAGCTCGCGCAGCGCGGCGAGGTCCGCCAGGGACGACACGCCGCCCGAGGCGACCACCGGGGCGTCGGTGCGGGCGCAGACCTCGCGCAGGAGGTCGACGTTGGGCCCGCGCAGCGTGCCGTCCTTCGTCACGTCCGTGACGACGTAGCGCGAGCACCCGGCGTCCTCGAGGCGGGCCAGGACGTCCCAGAGGTCGCCGCCCTCCTGCGTCCAGCCACGGGCGGCCAGGGTGGTGCCGCGCACGTCCAGCCCGACGGCCACCTGCGCGCGGTGCCGGCCGATGACCTCCGCGGTCCACGCCGGGTCCTCCAGGGCGGCGGTCCCGAGGTTGACGCGCGTCGCGCCGGTCGCCAGCGCCCGCTCGAGCGAGGCGTCGTCGCGGATGCCGCCCGAGAGCTCCACGCGCACGCCCCGGCGCACGAGCTCCGCGGTGACGTCGGCGAGGAGCGCCGCGTTCGACCCGCGCCCGAAGGCCGCGTCGAGGTCCACGAGGTGCACCCACTCGGCACCGCCGGACTGCCAGTCCAGCGCGGCGGACAGGGGGTCGCCGTAGGACGTCTCGGAGCCCGCCTCTCCCTGGACGAGGCGGACGGCCTGCCCGTCCGCGACGTCGACGGCGGGCAGGAGCTCGAGGCGGGACATGCGGTGCACCCTCCAGGGTGGTCGGGCCGGCGGGGTGCCGGCGGCGGGTCGGGCCGCGCAGGACGGGACGGCGCGGGTGGGTCGCGGGCTCGCCGGGCGGGACGGGTGGGGCCGTCGCCTCAGCGAAGGCCGTCGACCCAGTGCTCGAGCAGCTGCGCGCCCGCGTCCCCGGACTTCTCGGGGTGGAACTGCGTCGCGGCCAGCGGGCCGTTCTCCACCGCGGCGACGAACCGCCCGCCGTGGTCGGACCAGGTGAGGCGGGGCGGCGGCATCGGGTGCTCCCCCGCCGCCGGGGGCAGCGGCAGCTCGCGGGCCGCGTAGGAGTGCACGAAGTAGAAGCGCTCGTCCTGGAGCCCGGCGAAGAGCCGCGAGCCCTCCGGCGGCTCCACCGACGCCCACCCCATGTGCGGGACGACGGGGGCCTCGAGGCGCTCGACGACGCCGGGCCACTGGCCCAGGCCCTCCGTGCGCACGCCGTGCTCGACGCCCTCGGCGAACATCACCTGCATCCCCACGCAGATGCCCAGCACGGGACGGCCGCCCGCGAGCCGGCGGTCGACCACCTGGTCGCCCCCGACCTCGCGCAGGCCCTCCATGACGGCCGCGAAGGCGCCCACGCCGGGCACGACCAGCCCGTCGGCCTCCTGCGCGGCGGCCTTGTCGGCGGTGAGCTCGACCTCCGCCCCGACGCGCTCGAGGGCGCGGACGGCGGACCGGACGTTGCCGAATCCGTAGTCGAGGACGACGACGCGGGGCGGGCGGGGCACGACCGCGAGGATACCGGGCCCCCGCGGGCGGACCGCGCGCCGGGGCCCGCCCCGGCCCGCGGGACCGGCCCGCGCCTCAGCCCTTGCGGCGCCCGAACCGCGTGAGCGTCGCCATCGCCTTGACGCGGGACATCCCCACGCTCGTGACGACGCCCTCGAGCCCGTCGACGGCGAGGTCGGTGAGGAGCAGGTCCTCGAGCACCTCCGGCACGTCGGACAGCACGAGGCCCGGGGCGAGGTCGGCCGCGTGCGCGCCGTCCGTCCAGCGCGCGGCCGACAGCTCGCCCGAGCGCCGCTCGACGAGCACCACGGGCAGGCCGCGCAGCAGCGCCGAGAGGGCGCCCGCCGCGGTCGCGCCCGCCGTCGGGTCGCGCAGCACCGCGACCGCGCCGACCGGCGTCGGGACCACGTCCGCGTCGACCTTGGACAGTGCGCACGCGGCGGCCAGGGGCTGCGCCGTCGCGACCTGCGTGAGGAGCACCGCGCGGGTCACGGGGCGCTGGGCCTGCAGCGCCCCGAGGTCGTCCGGCACCGTGAACCCGAGGTCGTCGTCGCCGGCCCCGCCCGCGGTCGTCGTCGCGCCCGCGCCGGGGCCCGTCGCGGCGTCGTCGCCGGCGAGCTGCCGCTCCAGGGCGCGCAGGACCTCGTCGTCGTCGGGGCGGTCGGGGGTGGTGCTCACAGCGTTCCCTTCGTGGACGGGACGCCCTCGACGCGGGGGTCGAGGGCGACGGCGGCGCGCAGGGCCCGCGCGAGCGCCTTGAACTGGGCCTCCACCACGTGGTGCGGGTCGCGCCCGGCGAGGACGCGGACGTGCACGGTGAAGGCGGCGTGGTGGGCGATGGACTCCAGCACGTGGCGGGTCAGCGACCCGGTGAAGTGGCCGCCGATGAGGTGGAGCTCCTGCCCGGCGGGCTCGCCGGAGTGGACGAGGTAGGGCCGCCCCGACACGTCGACGACCGCCTGGGCGAGCGCCTCGTCGAGCGGGACGGTGGCGTCCCCGTAGCGCGAGATGCCGCGCTTGTCCCCGAGCGCCTGGCGCAGCGCCTGGCCGAGCGAGATCGCCACGTCCTCGACCGTGTGGTGCGCGTCGATGTGCGTGTCGCCCGTGGCGCGGACCGTGAGGTCGATGAGCGAGTGCTTGCCCAGCGCGGTGAGCATGTGGTCGTAGAACGGCACGCTCGTCGAGATGTCCGTCCGCCCCGTGCCGTCGAGGTCGAGCTCGACGAGGACGCTCGACTCGCTCGTCGTGCGCTCCACCCGGCCCGTCCGCCGGCCGCCGGCCGCGCCCGTCGTGCCGCCCGTCGTGCCCGTCGTGCCCGTCGTCGTGCTCACAGCCCCGCCACCTCCACGAGGGCGGCCCGGAAGGCCGCCGTCTCCTGCGGCGTGCCGACCGACACCCGCAACCAGCCCTCGGGCCCCGTCTCGCGGACGAGGACGCCGCGGTCGAGGAGCCCCTGCCACACGGCGTGCCGGTCGGCGAAGCGGCCGAACAGCACGAAGTTCGCGTCGGAGTCCGCCGCGACGAGGTCCTGCCCGCGCAGCCACGCCACGAGCGCGTCCCGCTCGTCGCGCAGCGCGCCCACCTGCGCCATGAGCGCCGGCGCGTGGCGCAGCGCCGCCCGGGCCGTCGCCTGCGTCACCGCCGACAGGTGGTACGGCAGCCGCACGACCCGCAGCGCGTCGACGAGCGCCCGGCTCCCGGCCAGGTACCCCACGCGGGCGCCCGCCAGGCCGAACGCCTTCGACATCGTCCGGCTCACGGCCAGGTGCGGGTGGTCGGCGAGCAGCGCCAGCGCCGACGGCGTGCCGCGGCGGCGGAACTCGCCGTAGGCCTCGTCGACGACCACGACGCAGCCCCCGGGGACCCGGGCGGCGGCCGCGAGCACCGCCTCGAGGACGGGCGTCGGCAGGGCGGTGCCGGTGGGGTTGTTGGGGCTGGCGAGCAGCACGACGGAGGGGGCGACGTCCGCGACGAGCGCGGCGGCCTCGTCGGGGTCGATGCCGAAGTCCTCCGCACGGCGGCCGACGACCCAGCCCGTCGAGGTGTCCCGCGCGTACTCGGGGTACATGGAGTAGGTCGGCGCGAACGACAGCGCGGTGCGGCCGGGCCCCCCGAAGGCCTGGAGCAGGTGGAGCATGACCTCGTTCGAGCCGTTCGCCGCCCACACCTGCTCGGGCGCGACCCGCACGCCCGACTCCACGGCGAGGTAGTCCGCCAGGTCGCCGCGCAGGCCGAGGGCCTCGCGGTCGGGGTAGCGGTTGAGGCCGCGCGCCGCGTCCGCGACGGCCGCCGCGATGTCCGCGACCACGTCCTCGGACGGCGCGTACGGGTTCTCGTTGACGTTGAGCAGGACGGGCACGTCCAGCTGCGGCGCGCCGTAGGGCTCGAGCCCGGCGAGCTCGGGGCGCAGCGGGAGCGCCGGGCCGGCGGGCGCGGGGCGCACGGGGGCGTCGGTCACGGGGGCGAGTCTAGGGTCGCCCCGACGGCACCGGTCCCGCCGGTCCGGGGCCGGAGGGGCCGCCGGGCCCGGGCGCGGGCGTCGCTCAGGCCCGGGCGCGGACCGCCTCGCCGTGCGCCGGCAGGCCCTCCGCGTCGGCGAGCGCGACGATCCGGTCGGCCACCTCCGCCAGCGCGGCGCGGTCGTACTCGACCACCTGCACGGCGCGGACGAAGGAGTGGACGCCGAGCCCCGACGAGAAGTGCGCGCAGCCACCCGTGGGCAGCACGTGGTTCGACCCGGCCAGGTAGTCGCCGAGGGAGACGGGCGAGAAGGCGCCGACGAAGACCGCCCCCGCGCTGGTCACCCGGTCCGCGACGGCCGCCGCGTCCGCCGTCTGGATCTCCAGGTGCTCGGCGCCGTAGGCGTTGACGACCGCGAGCCCGGCGTCGAGGTCGTCGACGAGGACGACCGCGGACTGCGGCCCGGCCAGCGCCACCTGCACCCGGGCCGCGTTCGCGGTGCGGGCCGCGCGCTCGGCGACGGCGACGTCGACCGCGTCGGCCAGCTCCGGGGAGGTCGTCACGAGCACCGCGGCCGCCAGGGGGTCGTGCTCGGCCTGCGAGACGAGGTCGGCGGCGACGTGGTCGGGGTCGGCCGTCGCGTCGGCGAGCACGGCGATCTCCGTGGGGCCGGCCTCGGAGTCGATGCCCACCACCCCGCGCACGAGGCGCTTGGCCGCCGCGACGTACACGTTGCCCGGACCCGTGATGACGTCGACGGGCTCGCACAGGGTCGCGCCGTCGGCCGCCGTCTGGCCGGCCGCGCCGTAGGCGAGCATCGCGACCGCCTGCGCGCCGCCCACGGCGTAGACCTCGTCGACGCCCAGCAGCGCGCACGTGGCGAGCACCACCGGGTCGGGGCGGCCGTCGTGGTCCTTCTGCGGCGGCGAGGCCACGGCGAGCGAGGCCACCCCCGCCTCCTGCGCCGCCACCACGTTCATGACCACCGACGACGGGTACACCGCGAGCCCGCCCGGCACGTAGAGGCCGACCCGGCGCACGGGCAACCAGCGCTGGCGCACCGTGGCGCCGGGCGCGACCTGGACGGTGCGCTCCGTCGGCCGCTGCGCCGCGTGGACGCGGCGGACCCGCGAGATGGCCTCGACGAGCGCGTCGCGCACGGCCGGGTCGAGCACGTCGACGGCGGCGGCGATCTCGGCCGCCGGGACGCGCAGGTGCTCCGGACGGACCCCGTCGAAGCGCTCGGCGAGGTCGCGCAGGGCGGCCGCGCCGCGCTCCCGCACGTCGGCGAGGACGGGCGCCACCTGCGCCGCGGCGTGCTCGACGTCCACCTCCGCGCGCGGCAGCTCGGCGAGCAGCTCGCGACGGGACGGGGTGCGGCCGCGCAGGTCGATGCGGGAGATCACGGGGCGATCCTACGGTCGCCGCAGGACGCCCCCCGCCCGGCACGACGCCCCTCGGCGGGCTGCTCTCAGCCGCCCGTCGCCGCCGTCCGGTACGCGGGCAGGAGCGCGCCGAACCGCGCCTCCCAGCCGTCGGGGCCGTCGCCGGGGCCGTCCGCGGCCGGGCCGAGCCCGTGCGCCGCGAGGACGTCGAGGTAGGCGTGCCACCCGGCGCCGTAGCCCACCGCCTGGTCCTCGACGAGGCGGTGGTGCACGAGCGTGAGGGCCGTGCCGCCCGGCACGGCGGCGAGGGTCACCTCCACCCAGGACTCGTCCTCGCCGGGGTAGCTCCAGTCCACCTCCAGGTGGTGGGGCGGCGCGCAGGTGCGGATCGCGCCGCGCGCGTGGTCCTCCTCGGAGGCCCCGAGACCGAGGTGGTACCGGCCACCGGGGCGCAGGTCGCCGGTGAGGACGCCGAGCCAGCGGGCGAGCCGGTCCGGCTCCGTGAGGGCGGACCAGAGGTCGGCGGGGTCGGTGGGGTACCGCCGCTCGAAGCGCACGCTGCGCCGGCCGTCGCCGTCGGGGGTGAGGGCGCCGAGCAGGGTGCGCGCGGGGACGCCGGTGCCGGCGGTGGTCGGGGCGGTGCTCGGGTCGGGGGTCACGGGTGCTCCTCGGGTCGGTCCGTCGCCCGCCGGCCGCGGGCGACCTCCGTGGCGAGCGCGTCCAGACGCGGCTCCCACGCGGCGCGCACCCGGGCCACCCAGTCCCCCACGACGTCCAGGCCCTCGGGCCGGACCGCGTAGAGGCGGACCGGCCCGCGGGCGGTGGACGTCACGAGGCCCGCCTCGCGCAGCACCCGCAGGTGCCGGGACGTGGCGGGCTGGCTGATGGCGAACTCCGCCCCGACCGCGGCGACGAGCGCGCCCGCCGGCCGCTCCCCCGGGGCCAGGAGCTCCAGGAGGCGGCGGCGGACGGGGTCGGCGAGCGCGTCGAGCGGGTGCACGCCATCACCCTGCTCGCCGACCGCCTATAACGCAAGTGTTATACGGCTGCCGGTCCCGTCGACCTCGGTGGGTCACCGGCCGCCCGCGCGCTCCTCGTCACCGCGTCGCGAGGCACCCCGGCCCGAGCAGCGCCTTGAGGTCCCCGTACAGCGACGGGTGCCGCTCCACGCGGTACCGGTCGAGCACGACGCGCTGCGCGGAGCGCCCGGGCCGCTCGACCCGCACGTGGAACTCGCTGGCGCCCGGGTGCGTCAGGAGCACCTCCTGGAGGCGCTCCACGACGGGCTGGGTGCACCGTGACTCCGCCACCGACACGACGACGGGCGCGTCGGCCGACGCCGACAGGTCCGGCAGCGACACCTCCATGGCCTGGAGCTGCATGGTGTCGTCCCGCCGCCGCACGCGGCCGCGGATGATGACGACCGCGTCCTCCGCCAGGGCGGTCGAGTAGGCCAGGTACGTCTCGCCGAAGAACATCACCTCGACGGAGCCCTCGAGGTCCTCGATGGTCACCGCGGCCCAGGGGTTGCCCTGCTTGGACATCTTGCGCTGGAGCGAGGTGATGAGGCCGGCCACGACGACCGTCGACCCGTCGGGCCGGGCCTCGTCCGCCATGAGGGTGGCGATGGAGACGTCCGCGGAGGAGGCCAGGACGTGCTCGAGGCCGGACAGCGGGTGGTCGGAGACGTACAGGCCGAGCATCTCCCGCTCGAACGCCAGGCGCTGCTTCTTGTCCCAGTCCGGCACGTCGGGCACCGCGACCGAGAAGCCGCTGCCCGGCTCCTCGTCGCCCCCGCCGAACACGTCGGCGAAGAGGTCGAACTGGCCCTCGGCCTCCTTGCGCTTGACGCCGATGACGGCGTCCACGGCCTGCTCGTGGACGAGCAGCAGCGCCCGGCGGGCGTGACCGAGGGAGTCGAAGGCGCCGGCCTTGATGAGGGACTCGATGGTCCGCTTGTTGCAGACGACCGCGGGGACCTTGTCGAGGAAGTCGGTGAAGGACGTGAAGGCGCCCTTCTGCTCCCGCGTGGCCACGATCGCGTCCACCACGTTGGCGCCGACGTTGCGCACGGCGGTGAGCCCGAAGCGGATGTCCTTGCCGACGGCGGTGAACAGCGCCGAGGACTGGTTCACGTCGGGCGGCAGGACGGTGATGCCCATGTGGCGGCACTCGCCGAGGTACAGCGCCGACTTGTCCTTGTCGTCGCGGACGCTCGTGAGCAGCGCCGCCATGTACTCCGTGGGGTAGTTCGCCTTGAGGTAGGCGGTCCAGAAGGAGACCACGCCGTACGCGGCCGAGTGCGCCTTGTTGAACGCGTAGCCGGCGAAGGGGACGAGGACGTCCCACACCGCCTGGACCGCGCCGTCGGAGTACCCGCGCTCGCGCATCCCCGCCTGGAAGGGGACGAACTCCTTGTCGAGGATCTCCTTCTTCTTCTTGCCCATCGCGCGGCGCAGCAGGTCGGCCTGGCCGAGGCTGTAGCCGGCCAGCACCTGCGCGGCCTTCTGCACCTGCTCCTGGTACACGATGAGCCCGTGGGTGACGCCCACGACCTCCTCGAGCGGCTCCGCCAGCTCGGGGTGGATGGGTTCGACGGCCTGCAGCCCGTTCTTGCGCAGGGCGTAGTTCGTGTGGCTGTTCATGCCCATCGGCCCGGGCCGGTACAGGGCGATGACGGCGGAGATGTCCTCGAAGTTGTCCGGGCGCATCTGGCGCAGCAGGGCGCGCATGGGCCCGCCGTCGAGCTGGAACACCCCGAGCGTGTCGCCCCGCTGGAGCAGCTCGTACGTCGGCCCGTCCTCCAGGCCGATCGTCTCGATCTGGAGCGGCTCCTTGCCGTTGGCGACGATGTTGTCGAGCGCGTCGTCGAGGATCGTGAGGTTGCGCAGCCCGAGGAAGTCCATCTTGATGAGGCCCAGCGCCTCGGAGCCCGGCTGGTCGAACTGCGTGATGATCGCGCCGTCCTGCGGGCGCTTCATGATCGGCAGGATGTCGAGCAGGGGCTCGCTCGACATGATGACGCCGGCCGCGTGCACGCCCCACTGGCGCTTGAGGTTCTCCAGGCCGCGCGCGGTCTCGACGACCCGCGCCACGTCGGGGTCCGTCGCGACGAGCTGCCGGAACTCCTCGGCCTCGGCGTAGCGCTCGTGGCCCGTGTCGAAGATCCCCGTGAGGGGGATGTCCTTGCCCATCACGGCGGGCGGCATGGCCTTCGTCAGGCGCTCCCCCATGGCGAAGGGGAAGCCGAGCACGCGGGAGGCGTCCTTCAGGGCCTGCTTGGCCTTGATGGAGCCGTACGTGACGATCTGCGCGACACGGTCCTCGCCGTACTTCTCCGTCACGTAGCGGATGACCTCGCCGCGCCGGCGCTCGTCGAAGTCGACGTCGACGTCGGGCCAGGAGACGCGCTCCGGGTTGAGGAACCGCTCGAAGATGAGGCCGTGGCGCAGCGGGTCCAGCTCCGTGATGCCCATGGCGTAGGAGGCCATGGAGCCGGCGGCCGACCCGCGGCCCGGGCCGACGCGGATGCCCTGCTCCTTGGCCCAGTTGATGAAGTCGGCGACGACGAGGAAGTAGCCCGAGAAGCCCAGGCTCGTGATGACGCCGGTCTCGTACTCCGCCTGCTTGCGGACGTCGTCCGGGATGCTCCCGGCGTACCGCCGCTGCAGCCCGCGCTCGACCTCCTGGACGAACCACGAGTCCTCGCTCTCCCCCGCCGGCGTGGGGAAGCGCGGCATGAAGTTCGCGTCCGTGTTGAAGTCGATCTCGCACTGCTCGGCGATGAGCAGGGTGTTGTCGCAGGCCTCGGGCACCTCGGCCCAGACGCGCCGCATCTCCGCGGCCGACTTCAGGTAGAACTGGTCGGCGTCGAACTTGAACCGGTCGGGGTCGGCCAGGGTCGAGCCCGACTGGACGCAGAGCAGCACCTCGTGCGCGACCGAGTCCTCGTGCTTCGTGTAGTGCAGGTCGTTCGTCGCGACGACGGGCGCGCCGATGGCATCCGCCAGCCGGCGCAGGTCCTTGACCACCCGGCGCTCGATGTCGAGGCCGTGGTCCATGAGCTCGACGTACAGGTTCTCCTTGCCGAACACGTCCTGGAGCTCGCCCGCCGCGCGCACGGCCTCGTCCCACTGCCCCAGCCGCAGGCGCGTCTGGACCTCGCCCGAGGGGCAGCCCGTCGTCGCGATGAGCCCGTCGGAGTACGTCTGGAGCAGGTCGCGGTCCATCCGCGGCCACTTGCCCATCTGGCCCTCGAGCGAGGCCAGCGACGACATCCGGAACAGGTTGTGCATGCCGGCCGTCGTGCGGGCCAGGAGCGTCATGTGCGTGTAGGCGCCGCGGGCCGACACGTCGTCCGAGGCCTGGTGCTGCTCGCCCCACCGCACGCGGGTCTGGTCGAAGCGGCTCGTGCCCGGGGTGACGTAGGCCTCGACGCCGATGATGGGCTTGATGCCGTAGGCCTTGCTCTTCTTCCAGAAGTCGAAGGCCCCGAAGAGGTAGCCGTGGTCGGTGATCGCCACGGCCCGCTGGCCCAGCCGCTGGGCCTCGGCGAAGAGGTCGTCGACGCGCGCCGCGCCGTCGAGCATGGAGAACTCGGTGTGGACGTGGAGGTGGACGAAGTCGTCTGCTGCACCACCGGAGGACGCCATGCGCGCCATCCTAGGTCGGGGGTCCGACACCCCCGGCACGCCCCGCCGGGGGCGCGGCGGGGGCCGAGGGCCCCCCGTGGCGACGCCTCAGCGCCAGCCCGCCGCGAGGGTCTCCAGGGCGTGCTCGAGGTCCGCGGGGTAGCCGCTGGACACCTCGAGCCACTCCCCCGTCCCGGGGTGCTCGAAGCCGAGGCGGACCGCGTGCAGCCACTGCCGCCCCAGGCCGGTGCGTGCCGCGAGGGTCGGGTCGGCGCCGTACATGAGGTCCCCGACGAGGGGGTGCCGCAGCGCGGCCAGGTGCACCCGGATCTGGTGCGTCCGCCCCGTCTCGAGGTGGATCTCGAGCAGCGAGGCCGACGGCAGCATCTCGAGCGTCGCGTAGTGCGTCACCGACGGCTTGCCGTCCGCGACCACCGCGAACTTCCAGTCCGACCCCGGGTGCCGCCCGATGTGGGCGTCGATGGTGCCCGTCGTCGGCTCGGGGTGGCCCTGCGCGAGCGCGTGGTAGACCTTCTCGACCGTGCGCTCCTTGAAGGCGCGCTTGAGCGCGGTGTAGGCGTGCTCGCTCTTCGCGACGACCATGAGGCCGGAGGTGCCGGCGTCGAGCCGGTGCACGACGCCCTGCCGCTCGGCGCTGCCGGACGTCGCGATCCGGTAGCCGGCCGCCGCCAGCGCGCCGACGACCGTGGGGCCGGCCCAGCCCGGCGACGGGTGCGCCGCGACGCCCACGGGCTTGTCCACCACGACGAGGTCGTCGTCGTCGTGCACGACCGCCATGCCCGGGACCGGCTCGGCGACGACGGGCGGCGCGGCGGGCCGGGCCGCCGGCACCTCGACCTCGAGCCAGGCGCCGGCGACGAGCCGCTCGGACTTGCCGACCGCGCGCCCGTCCTGGCGCACCGCCCCCTCCTCCGCGAGCTCGGCGGCGCGGGTCCGGGACAGGCCGAGCAGGCGCGCGAGGGCCGCGTCGACCCGCTCCCCCGCCAGCCCGTCGGGCACGGGCAGCGCGCGCAGGTCAGCGGGCATCGGTGCGCCGTCCGTCCAGGCCGGTGCCGCGCAGGCTGAGGAGGACGACGAGCACCGCGGCCGCGACGATGGCGATGTCGGCGACGTTGCCGACGAAGAGCGAGCCGTAGGCCAGGAAGTCCACGACGTGCCCCTCCGGGAAGCCGGGGTCGCGGAAGAGCCGGTCGAGCAGGTTGCCGACCGCGCCGCCGAGCAGGAGCCCCAGCGCCACGGCCCAGCCCGTCGACCCGATCCGCCGCACGGCCCGGACGACGACGAGCACGACGACCACCGCGACGAGCGTGAGCAGCCACGTCATGCCGGTGGCGATCGAGAGGGCCGCGCCCGGGTTGTAGACGAGCTGCAGCCCGAGCAGGTCCCCGACGAGGGGACGGCGCACGCCCTCCTGGAGGGCGCCGAGCGCCCAGACCTTCGTGGCCTGGTCGACCGCCAGCACGCCCAGCGCGAGCGCCGTGAGGAGCACGAGCAGCCGGCGCCGACGGGCCGCCGGGACCGGCTCGGCCGCGACCTCGGCCGTCGCGCCTGCGAGGGGCTCCGTCGTGGTCGCCCCGGCGGTGTCCGGCGCCGGGGCGAGCGGGTCGACCTCGGCGCGCCCGGCCGGCTGCGGCGACTCCTGCCGGACGTCGGCGGCGGGGTCGGGAGCGGCGCCGGGCGCGGCGTCGGACGGGGCGTCGGGCGTCGAGGGCACCGGCCGAGTCTAGGTGGCGGTCAGCGACGCTCCTCGCGCTGCTTGCACTCCACGCAGAGCGTCGCGCGGGGGAACGCCTCCAGGCGCGCCTTGCCCACCGCCCGGCCGCAGGACTCGCAGGTCCCGTAGGTGCCCTCGGCGATGCGGGCGAGGGCGTGCGTCGTCTGCTGGAGCAGGTCGCGCGTGTTGTTCACGAGGGTCAGCTCGTGCTCGCGCTCGAGGGCGCTCGAGCCGTGGTCGGCCTGGTCGTCGCCGGCGCCGTCCCCGGAGTTGCGCAGGAGCTCCGACAGCTCGGCGTCGGCGGCGGCGAGCTCCTCGGTCAGCCGGGCGACGTCGCCCTCCAGCTCGACGGCGACGGCCCGCACCTCGTCGGCCGTCCAGGGCTCCTCGCCCTCGCGGACGGGGAACTCGCGGGCGAGGCCGTCGAGCCTGGGCTCGAGGTCCGCGACGGACGTGCTGCTCAGCGCGTGGACGTTGGCCACAACGGCCCCCTTGTCGTCGAAGTGCGGCGACTGTAGTCGGGTGCGCACCCACGCACAACACGGCACGCCCGACGTGCGGGCGTGCCGTGCTGGGCGGTGCTGCGCCCCTGGCCGCAGGGGCCGGGTGCGGCGGTCAGAGGCCGGCGTTCTCCGGCTGGCCCGACCGGGCCGGCAGGGCGTTGGCACGGTTGTCCAGGTCCCCGAGCAGCTGGTCGAGGTAGCTCTTGAGGCGCTGGCGGTAGTCCCGCTCGAACACCCGCAGCTCGTCGATCTTGCGCTCGAGGAGCGTGCGCTCCTGCTCGAGCTGTCCGAGGGTGCGGGCGGAGGTCTCCTCCGCCTCGCGGACTATCCGCGTCGCCTGCGCCCGGGCCTCGCCGAGGAGCCGCTCGGACTCCTCCTGGCCGTTGCGCACGTACTCGTCGTGCAGCTTCTGGGCCAGCGCCAGCATGCCGGCGGCGGACTCCGTGTCGTTGGAGCGCGGCGCGGGGGTCGGCGCCGCGGCGGCGGCCACGGGGGCCGGCTCCGGCGTCGGCTCCGGCGCGGCCTCGACCACGACGGGCTCGGGCTCCGGCGCGGTGACCACGGGGGCGGGGGCGGCCTCCGCGCGCTCCTCGCCGCCGGCGGCGGCGAGGCGGGACTTGAGGTCCTCGTTCTCGCCCTGCAGCTCCCGCAGCGTGTTGACGACCTCGTCCAGGAAGTCGTCGACCTCGTCCTGGTCGTAGCCCTCCCGGAACTTGGTCGCCTGGAACTTCTTGTTCAGGACGTCGTCTGCGGTCAGCAGTGCCATCGTCGTCACCTCTGTCGGTCGAACGGTCTGACCGGCGGCTATGGATTCCACCGACCGCCTCGGCTCACGGTAGCGGAGTTTGCAGGCACGTCACGCCATGCGACAACCCCTGGGCCCTCGGCGGGGGGCCCCTTCCCGTCCTCCCACCTAGCCCAGCAGCCCCATGAGCACCACGCAGAGGAAGAACAGCACCATGAACGCCAGGTCGATCCGGACGGCGCCGATGCCGATCGGGGGCAGGACCCGCCGCAGCGCCCGCAGGGGCGGGTCCGTGACGGAGTACGTCAGCTCGGCCACGACGAGGACGACCCCGGTGGGCCGCCACGAGCGGGCGAACACCTGGACCCAGTCGAGCACGAGCCGGACGAGCAGCAGCAGGAAGAAGACCAGGACGACCAGGTACAGCAGGCCGGTGACGAAGCCCACGCCCGTCAGCTCTGGTTGTAGAACCCGCCCGCGCGGCCCGTGGGCTCAGCGGGGGCGGCGGCGGGCTCGCCCGCGATCTCGACGGACGCGGGGCTGAGCAGGAACACCTTGCTCGTCACGCGCTCGATGGCCCCGTGCAGGCCGAAGATGAGGCCCGCGGAGAAGTCGACGAGACGCTTGGCGTCCGCGTCGTCCATGTCCGTGAGGTTCATGATGACCGGCGTGCCGCTGCGGAAGGCCTCGCCGATCCGGCGCGCGTCGTTGTACGAGCGCGGGTGGATCGTCGTGATGCGCCGCAGGCCGGACGGCGTCGGCTCGGGGACCGCCGCGACGGCGGTCGCGCCCGTGGCGCGCCGCAGGGGCGTCACCTGGGCCTCGTGCTGCTGCTCGTGCGCCGTGTCCCGACCCATGTCCGCCTCCGTCTCGTCCGTCACGTCGACGTACCCGTCCGCGTCGGCGCGGTCGTCGGCCAGCCCCAGGTAGAGCATCGTCTTGCGCAGCGTTCCCGCCATGGCCCGTTCTCCTCTGTCGTCCCTACCCCGGTGCCGGCACCGGCAGGCGCCGGCCGGCCGGACGGCGGCGGCCGCACGGCTGCTGCCCCGCGCGACGTGCCTGCGTGGACGCTAGCAACCCCGGCCCCGCCTCCCGGGGCGACACGCCCGGCGCGGCGCGCCGCCCGTGCCCGGGCGCCTCCCCGGTCGCGCGGCCGGGCCGGCTCAGACCGACGGGGCCCGCACGACGCCGGCGAGGCGGCCGGTCGGCCCGCCGCCCGCGCGACGGAAGGAGAAGCTCGCCGCGTCCGTGAAGGTGTCGATGCCCAGGTCCTCGACCGTGCCGACCCCGAGGGAGCCGAGCTGGGCGACGACGCCCGCGGGCAGGTCGAGGGCGGGCGTCCCCCAGGCGGTGCGGGCCGCCGTGCCGGGGACGGCGGCGGCGACCTCCTCGCGCAGGGCCACGGGGACCTCGTAGGAGCGTCCGGCGATCGCCGGGCCGAGCACGGCGCGGGTCCGGCCGGGGTCGGCGCCCACGTCGGACATCGCGGCGACGGCGCGGGCGAGCACCCCGGCGACGAGACCCCGCCGGCCGACGTGCACGGCGGCGACGACCCCGGCGGCGGCGTCCGCGAGGAGCACGGGCACGCAGTCCGCGACGAGCACCCCGACGGCGACGTCCGGGCCGACCGCCACCAGTGCGTCCCCCTCGCCCACGGAGCCGGGGGCCGCGACGACCCCCTGGACCCCGCCGACCCCGCCGACCCCGCCGGCCAGGCCGGCCCCAGGAGACCCGGCAGCCGCGTCGGCAGCGGGGTGCGCCGGGGCGCGGAGCACCGTCGCGCCGTGGACCTGGGTCGCGAAGGCCACCGGCGCACCGACCCGGGCCGCCAGGGCTCGCCGGTGCGCCAGGACCCGGGCCGGGTCGTCGCCGACGGCCAGGCCCAGGTTGGCGGAGTCCCAGGGTGCGGGGCTGGTGCCCCCGTCGCGGGTCGTGAAGCCCGCGACGACGCCGGGGCCCAGGTCGACGGGCCGCCACCCCGGGCCGGGCGCGGGCGCGACGCCCGCGCCCGGCCCGGGCGCGCGGGTCACTTGAGGAAGTCGGGGACGTCCAGGTCGTCCCGCTGGCGCCGCGGCTCGTCGGTGAAGGTGCGGGGCACCTCGAGCGCGCCCGTGACGGGTACGGGCTCGCGGTCCGGCGAGAGGAAGCCCGGCACCTCGGAGGGGCCGCCCGGCGCCGTGGCGGGGGTGCCGTGCTGCGGCGTGGCGGGGTGCTGCCCGACGGCCTGCGGGACGCCGTGCTGCGGGATCCCGTGCTGCGGCGTGAGCGGGGAGCGGCGCGCCAGGTCGTCGCGCTCCTCGACCACGGGCGGCACCACCGTTCGTGCGCCGCCCACCGGGACGTTGCGCGGCCCGCCGCCGGCGACCTGCCCGAGCGCGCGGGCGTCGCTGCGTCCGGAGGCCGTCCCGTTGTCGAAGCCGGCCGCGATGACGGTGACCCGCACCTCGTCGCCGAGCGAGTCGTCGATGACGGCGCCGAAGATGATGTTCGCCTCGGGGTGCGCGGCCTCGTGGACGAGGCGGGCCGCCTCGTTGATCTCGAACAGGCCGAGGTCGGAGCCGCCCTGGATCGACAGGAGGACGCCGTGCGCGCCGTCGATGCTCGCCTCGAGCAGGGGCGAGCTGATGGCCATCTCCGCGGCCTGGACGGCGCGGTCGTCGCCCCGGGCGAAGCCGATGCCCATGAGCGCGGAGCCGGCGTCCTGCATGACCGACTTCACGTCCGCGAAGTCGAGGTTGATGAGGCCCGGCGTCGTGATGAGGTCCGTGATGCCCTGGACGCCGGACAGGAGGACCTGGTCGGCGGAGTGGAAGGCGTCGAGGACGGAGACGGAGCGGTCCGAGATGGACAGCAGGCGGTCGTTCGGGATGACGATGAGGGTGTCGACCTCGGCCCGCAGGGCGTCGATGCCCGTGTCGGCCTGGACGCCGCGGCGGCGGCCCTCGAACGTGAAGGGGCGCGTGACGACACCGATGGTGAGCGCGCCGAGCGACCGGGCGATCCGTGCCACGACGGGGGCGCCGCCGGTGCCGGTGCCGCCGCCCTCCCCCGCGGTGACGAAGACCATGTCGGCGCCGCGCAGGACGTCCTCGATCTCCTCCGCGTGGTCCTCGGCGGCCTTGCGGCCCACCTCGGGGTCGGCGCCGGCGCCCAGCCCGCGCGTGAGCTCGCGGCCCACGTCGAGCTTGACGTCCGCGTCGGACATGAGCAGGGCCTGGGCGTCCGTGTTGATGGCGATGAACTCGACGCCCTTGAGCCCGACCTCGATCATGCGGTTGACGGCGTTGACGCCGCCGCCGCCGATGCCGACGACCTTGATGACCGCCAGGTAGTTCTGGGGTGCTGCCACGGGGGTGCCTCTCGTTCGATGCCTGCCGAAACCCTCACGTTCAGGTTGAGGGTTAGAGTTATGTCAGGTGCGCTGCTGTCCGTGACGCTAGGCCCGCCCCTGGAGGGGATCAACGACCGGCGCCCGCGTGTCGCGCGCCGGCGCCGCCAGCCGGCGCGCGGTCAGCGCGTGATGGGCAGGGTGGGCGCGGAGACGTCCACGACGCGGGCCCCCGACGAGGTCGGCGAGGCACGCAGGGTGTCGAGCACCGCGACCTTCAGCGGCGTCTGGGCGGCGCTCCCCCACTCGACGACGACGCCGTCGCGCAGGGTCAGGCTCACGGTGTCCTCCGTCTGCGCCGCGACGCCGGAGACCTCGGCGAGCAGCGTGTCGGGCAGGCCCTCGAGGACGGCCAGCACCGCGGCGAGCGCGCGGGCGGCGCCGACGGGGACGTCGACGACGGGCAGGCCCTCCGGCGCCGCGTCCGCCCGGCCGACCTGGACGCCCTCGGCGTCGAGCAGCGCGAAGCCGCCGCCGCCGCCGGGCTCGGGCACCGCCGCGACCGGCTGACGGGCGACGAGCTCGACGGACAGACCCGTGGGCCACGCGCGCATGACCCGCACCTCCCGGACGCCCGGGACCTCGAGCAGGTCGTCGCGCAGCGCGACGGTGTCGAGGCGTGGCAGCGGCGTGCCGGCGCGGGCGGCGACGACGGCGTCGACCCGGTCGACGGCCACGACCGTGCTCGCACCCGTCACGGTCACGCGGCCGGGGTCGAGCGCGAGCACCGGCGACCACAGCAGGAGCCAGGCCAGCGCGCCGAGCACGACGAGCGCGGCCGCCGCCGCGGCGACCTTGCGCCGGGCGAGCGTGCGGCGCGCGCGGACCCGCTCCGCGAAGCGGGCGGCGGACCCCGTCGAGACGACGGCGGGGCGACGGGGGCCGCGCGGCACGTCCCGCGGCAGGCCGCGCGCGAGCCCCGCGCCGCCGCCCCAGGCCCCGACGGCGCGTGAGCGGGGGCCCGCCGCAGAGGAGGGTCCGGAGGAGGGCGCGGAGGCGGGTGCAGAGGAGGGCACGGCGGGCGGCGCGGCCGGTCGGCCGTCGGCGTCGAGGACCGGCACCGACGGCGGCCGGGCGGGCGGGGCGACGGTCGTCCCCGGAGGGGCGGCGGCGGACGGGGTGGCCCGTCGCGGGGCGGGCACCGCCGGTCGGCCGGCGAGGTCGGGCACGGGCAGGGGCACGGGCGCGGTCACGGCGACGAGGAGCACGACCACGACCACGACGCCGCCGGGCCGGCCGCGCCGTGGC
>NZ_RWJX01000063.1 GCF_004123805.1 Cellulomonas endophytica
CGCTCGTCACGCCGCGCAGGCTACCGGGCCGGGGCGACCGGCCCGGTCGCGGCCCGGGGGGCGCCGGTGCCCCCGGCGGCCGCCGCGCCGGTGCCCCCGTCCCCCGGGGTGCCGCCCGGCGCGGTCCCGTCGGCGGGGCCGGCGAGGGTCGGGCGGCGCTCGAGGCCGGACAGGCCGTTCCACGCGAGGTTCACCAGGTGCGCCGCGACGTCGGCCTTGCGGGGCCGACGGGCGTCCAGCCACCACTGCCCGGTCAGCGCGACCATCCCGACGAGCATCTGGGCGTACATCGGCGCGGTCCGGGGGTCCAGGCCCTGCCGCTTGAACTGGTCGGCGAGCAGGTGCTCGACCTGGGTGGCGACGTCCCCGATCAGGCTGGAGAAGGTGCCCGTGGCCTGGGCGACGGGGGAGTCGCGCACGAGGATCCGGAACCCGTCCTCGTCGGCCTCGATGTAGCCCAGGAGGGCCAGCGCGGTGCGCTCGACGAGGACCTTGGGGTGCCCGCCCTCCTCCAGCGCCGCGGTGAGGGTGCCGGTGAGGGACTGGATCTCGCGGTCGACGACGACCGCGTACACCCCCTCCTTGCCGCCGAAGTGCTCGTAGACGACGGGTTTGGACACCTCGGCGCGGGCGGCGATCTCCTCCACGCTCGTGCCCTCGAAGCCCTTCTCCGCGAAGAGGGTGCGGGAGACCTCCAGCAGCTGCGCACGCCGCTGGGCCGCGGTCATGCGGGAGCGCGGCGGGCGCCGGGCGTCGGAGGTCACGGGCTCCATCATGCCGCCCGCCGCGCCCGGCCCCCGGGCGGGGGTCGAGCGGGCCCCGGACGCGGCGGGGGCGGGCGACGGCGGCGCGGCCCGGGCTGGCACACTGGCGGGCGGCCGCGGCACCCCCGCGCGCGGCGGCCGTCCGCCCTGGTGTAACGGCAGCACGCAGGCCTTTGGTGCCTTGCGGTCCGGGTTCGAATCCTGGGGGCGGAGCCCGGGCGGCCGGGGGAGGGCCCCGTCCCCGCCCGCCCCGTCCCGGGCCGCCCCGTCGGCCGGGCCGGCGCGGACGGCCGCCCCGCCGCGCGCCGGTAGAGTGCGGAGGAGTCCCCCTCGCGCGGCCCGGTCCCGGGCCGCGCCCCCCGCCCGGCCCCCGGGCGCGCTACCGCGAGGAGCAGCCCCCGGTGACCTCTCCCCGGCCCGCCGCCGTCGTCGTCCTCGCCGCCGGGGAGGGCACCCGGATGCGCTCGTCCGTCCCGAAGGTGCTCCACACGCTGGGCGGGCGCAGCATGCTCGGCCACGCGCTGGCCGCGGCCCGCGACCTGGACCCCGGGCGGGTGGTCGTCGTCGTGCGGCACGAGCGGGAGCGGGTGGCCGCCCACGCCCGCGAGCACGACCCCGAGGTGCTCCTCGCGGAGCAGGACGAGGTGCCCGGCACGGGACGCGCCGTCCAGGCCGCCCTGCGCACGCTCGACGCCACGGCCCAGGCCCGGGCCGCGGCCGCGGGTGGGCGGTCCGGGAGCGCGGCCGCGGACGCCCTCGAGGGGGCGGTCGTCGTCATGGCCGGCGACGTGCCGCTGCTCGACGCCGGCACCCTCGTCGAGCTGCTCGCCGCGCACGCCGCGGAGCAGAACGCCGTCACGGTGCTCACCACGGAGGTCGCCGACCCGACGGGCTACGGCCGCGTGCTGCGCGAGCCGGGGACGGGGGACGTGCTGGCCGTCGTGGAGGAGCGCGACGCCACGGACGCCCAGCGCGCCGTCACGGAGATCAACACCTCGGTCTACGTCTTCGACGCCGCGGTCCTGCGCGCCGGCCTGGGGCGGCTCGGCCGCGACAACGCGCAGGGCGAGCTCTACCTCACGGACGTCGTCGCCCTGGCGCGCGAGGACGGCGGCCGCGTGCGGGCGCTGCGCACGGACGACCCGGTGTCCGTGGAGGGCGTGAACGACCGCGTGCAGCTCGCCACGCTCGGCGCCGAGCTCAACCGGCGCACGCTCGAGGAGTGGATGCGTGCCGGGGTGACCGTCGTCGACCCGGCCACCACCTGGGTCGACGTCGACGTCGTGCTCGCCCCGGACGTGACGCTGCTGCCCGGCACGGAGCTGCACGGGACCACGACGGTCGGCGCCGGCGCGACCGTGGGCCCCGGCACGACGCTCACGGACGTCGTCGTGGGCGAGGGCGCCAGCGTCGTGCGGACCCACGGCGTGGGCGCCGAGGTCGGCCCGGGCGCCACCGTCGGCCCGTTCGCCTACCTGCGCCCCGGCACCCGCCTGGGCGAGGGCGGCAAGATCGGCACCTTCGTCGAGACGAAGAACGCGGACATCGGTCCCGGCGCCAAGGTCCCGCACCTGTCCTACGTCGGCGACGCGACGATCGGCGAGGGCACGAACATCGGCGCCGCGTCCGTCACCGTCAACTACGACGGGGTGCGCAAGCACCGCACGACGATCGGCGCGTACGCCCGGACGGGCTCGGACAACATGTTCGTCGCGCCCGTCACGGTCGGCGACGGCGCCTACACCGGCGCGGGCACGGTCGTGCGCACGGACGTGCCGCCCGGGGCGCTCGCCGTGAGCGCCGGCGCGCAGCGGACCATCGACGGGTGGGTGCTGCGCTCCCGCGCCGGGACGCCCTCGGCCGAGGCGGCCGCCCGAGCCCTCGAGGAGCGCGCCGCGCGCGAGGGCGTCGGGCTCTCCCCGCAGGCGCGCGCCGAGCGCGAGCGCGCCGCCGCCGCCGGGCCCGGGCCCGCCGTGCCGCCCGGCCCGTCACCCGCCCCGCCCGGACGGCCCGCGCCGCAGCCGGCGCCCGAGGAGGAGTCCCGATGACCCGCATCATCTCGAACGCGGGGGAGAAGCGGCTCGTCCTCGTCTCCGGCCGCGCCCACACGGAGCTCGCCGTGGAGGTGGCGCGCCACCTGGGCACGGACCTCGTGCCCACCACGGCCTACGACTTCGCGAACGGCGAGATCTACGCCCGCTTCGGTGAGTCCGTGCGCGGCTCGGACGCCTTCGTCCTGCAGTCGCACGCCGCGCCCATCAACCAGTGGATCATGGAGCAGCTGCTCATGGTCGACGCCCTCAAGAGGGCGTCGGCGAAGACCATCACGGTCGTCGCCCCCTTCTTCGGCTACGCGCGCCAGGACAAGAAGCACCGCGGCCGCGAGCCCATCTCGGCCCGCCTCATGAGCGACCTGTTCAAGACGGCCGGCGCCGACCGCCTCATGAGCGTCGACATGCACACGGCGCAGATCCAGGGCTTCTTCGACGGGCCCGTCGACCACCTGTGGGCGATGCCGATCCTCATCGACTACGTCCGCACCCGGGTCGACACCTCGCAGGTCACGGTGGTCTCGCCCGACGCGGGCCGGATCCGGGTGGCCGAGCAGTGGGCCGCGAAGCTCGGCGGCGGCCCCCTGGCCTTCGTGCACAAGAGCCGCGACATCCGCTCGCCCAACCGCAGCGTCTCCAACCGGGTCGTCGGCGACGTCGAGGGGCGCACCTGCATCCTCGTCGACGACCTCATCGACACGGCGGGCACGATCGCCGGTGCGGTGCGTGTCGTGCTCGAGGCGGGGGCGAAGGACGTCATCGTCGCGGCCACGCACGGCGTGCTGTCCGACCCCGCGGCGGACCGGCTCGCCCAGTGCGGCGCCCGCGAGGTCGTCATCACCGACACGCTGCCCATCAACGACGAGCAGACCTTCCCCCAGCTCACGGTGCTGTCCATCGCGCCCCTGCTCGCCCGCGCCGTCCGCGAGGTCTTCGACGACGGCTCCGTCACGTCCCTCTTCGACGGCCAGAGCTGAGCCCGCCGGGCCCGCGCCCGGGCCCCGGCGCACCGGCCTGCCCCGGCGCCGCCCCGACCCCGTCCTGCGCCCGGCGCCGGCCGGGGTTGGGCCACGCCCGGGGGGCGGGTAGGATCCTCGGGCTGCCTCGGCGAGGGACGCCGGACGGCCAGCGGTCGCAGGACCGCGAGGCCTCCTGCTCCGTGATCGACAGGGCCCACGTCTCCGCGTGCCCGTCCGGCGTCCCGCGTCGAGGCCTCACCACCCGAACGTCGCCCGTGCGTCCCCACCGGACGCGACGGGGTCACCGCCACCCGACCCGCACGCCGCGGGTCCGCACCCGTCGAGGAGCACCCGTGTCCGAGGTCAAGCTGGTCGCCACCACCCGCACCGAGTTCGGCAAGGGCGCCGCGCGCCGCCTGCGCCGCGCCGCCCAGATCCCGGCCGTCCTGTACGGGCACGGCACCGCCCCGCTGCACGTGGCGCTGCCGGGCCACGAGACGATGCTCGCGGTGAAGCACGCGAACGCGCTCTTCGAGATCGTCGTCGACGGCACCTCCACCCTCGCCCTGGCGAAGGACGTGCAGCGCGACGTCGTGCGCAACGTCATCGAGCACGTCGACCTCCTCATCGTCCGCCGCGGCGAGCGCCTCACGGTGACGATCCCCGTGTCGGTCGAGGGCGAGTCGGCCGGCGGGACGATCCACGTCCTCGACGCCCAGACGCTCGAGCTCGAGGTCGAGGCCACGCACGTGCCGGAGTCCGTCGTCGTGTCCATCGAGGGCCTCGAGGACGGCGCGACCGTCACCGCCGGTGAGCTCACGCTGCCCGAGGGCGCGTCGCTCGTCAGCGACCCGTCGACGATCGTCGTGAACGTCTCCACGCCGCGCGCCTCGGCCGACGACCTCGCCGCCGAGTCCGCCGCCGCCGACCTGGCCGCCTCGCAGTCCGCCGCCTCCGCGGCCGCCGACGAGGCCTGAGCCGCCGCGGCGGAGCACCGCACCGCGGCCGACGCCCGGCACCGGGACCCCCGAGGTCCGGGTGCCGGGCGTCGGTGCGTCCGGCCCCGGGCCGGGCCACCGCGCCGCGCCCCGCGCTCCCCGCGCTCCCGGTGCCCTCTGCGCTCCCCGCGCTCCCCGCGCTCCCCGCCCGCACCCCCGCCACGGCCGCCCGGCCGCAGCCCCCGAGAGGACGTCCCGATGGCAGAGACCGGTCCCTGGCTCGTCGTGGGGCTCGGCAACCCCGGGCCGCAGTACGCCGGCAACCGGCACAACGTGGGCCAGATGGTGCTCGACGAGCTGGCCCGCCGCGCCGGGGCGGCCTTCTCGGCCCCGGGCGGCGCGGGCGGGCGCCGGCCGCAGGCCGTCGTCGCCGACGTGCGCCTCGGGGTGCTGCTGGGCGGCGCACCCGGGCCCCGGGCCGTCCTGGCCAAGCCGACGACCTACATGAACGTCTCCGGCGGCCCCGTGGCCGCCCTCGCCCGCTACCACGACGTGCCGGCCGAGCGGGTCGTCCTCGTCCACGACGAGCTCGACATCCCCTTCGCCGACGTCCGCCTCAAGCGCGGCGGCGGGGAGGGCGGCCACAACGGGCTGCGGGACACGACGAAGGCGCTCGGCACGAAGGACTACGTGCGGGTGCGCGTCGGCATCGGCCGCCCGCCGGGGCGCCAGGACCCCGCCGACTTCGTGCTGCGCGACTTCGCGAAGGCGGAGGCGGCCGACCTCGGGTGGCTGGTCGACCGGGCCGCGGACGCCGTCGAGCGGGTCGTCCTCGACGGGCTGGAGGCCGCGCAGCAGACCTTCCACACCAAGGCGTGACCGTCCGCAGGAACACCCGGAACCGGCCGTTCACCCGCCTTCGGGACGCACTGCGCGCGGCGGGTGAATCTGGACACAACGAGCGCACGGGGAGGGACCGCCCGGCTAGGTTGGGGGCTCGCCTGCTGGAGGGAGCACAGCGTGACGCTGACCGCGGACGAGAACACCATCCGTCAGACCCGTGACCGTCGGGCCGCCACCCGCGAGCCCCGACGTTCCTGGGCGTCGTTGCAGCCGTACGAGCCGCGCGCGCCGCGGGTGCGCACGGACCAGTCGCCGACGTGGACCCGCATCAGCGAGTCCTACGTCCGCTCGACGGTCCTCGTCGACCTCGCCATCGTGTCCGTCGTGGGCCTCGCGCTCACCTACGGCTACGGCGCGGTCGCCGCGACGTGGTCCGTGGCCGCCGCCGCCGCGTTCGCCGCGGTCGTGGCGACGCTGCGCGGCTACAGCCGCCGCGCCCTCGGCTCCGGCTCGCGGGAGTTCCAGGCGCCGCTGCAGGCCGCGGCCGTGCTGGGCCTCGTCCTCGTGGTCTTCGAGTACGCGACGCACCACCAGCTGCCGCGCCGGCTCGTCTTCGTCGGCCTGCCGCTCGTCGTCCTGCTGACGTGGCTCGACCGGCACCGCCGGCGCACCCGCCTGCACCACGCCCGCCGCACGGGCGTCGGCATGCAGCGCGCGCTGGTCGTCGGCTCCGCGCTCGAGGTCTCCCGGCTCGTCCCGGACCTGCGCGAGTCCTCGCACGACGGGCTCGCCCCCGTCGGCGCCTGCCTGCCCAACGGCGCGGACCTCGACCTCGTCGGGGACGTGGACGTGCTCGGCAGCGTCTCCGACGTGGTCCAGGTCGTCGTCGACCAGGCCGTCGACGTCGTGCTCGTGACGAGCTCCATCCTCAGCGGCGGCGCCCTGCGCCGGCTGTCCTGGGCGCTCGGCCGGCTGCACGTGCAGCTCGTCGTCGTGCCCGACCTGGAGGACGTCTCCGGGCCCCGCCTGTCGCTGCGCCCCGTCGCCGGCATGCCGCTGCTCGAGGTGGAGGTCGGCGCCGAGCGCTCGCGCCTCGTCGCCAAGTCCGTCCTGGACCGCGTCCTCGGCGGCCTCATCCTGCTCGCGGCCTCGCCGGTGATCCTCGTCGCGGCCGTGCTCGTGGCCCGGACCTCGCCCGGCGGCGCCTTCTTCCGCCAACCCCGCGTCGGCATCGACGGCCAGCTCTTCACGATGTGGAAGCTGCGCACGATGTACGAGGACGCCGAGAAGCGCCGCCAGGAGCTGCTCGCCGCCTCCGACGGCCAGGGCCTGCTCTTCAAGATGCACGACGACCCCCGCGTCACGCCCGTGGGCAAGTTCCTGCGCCGCTACTCCATCGACGAGCTGCCCCAGCTCTGGAACGTGGTGCGGGGCGACATGTCGCTCGTCGGGCCCCGCCCGCCGCTCGTCGAGGAGGTCGCGGCCTACTCCGACCCCGTGACCCGTCGGCTCCACGTCCGCCCCGGCCTGACCGGCCTGTGGCAGGTCAGCGGCCGTTCGGACCTGTCGTGGGAGGCCTCCGTGGCGCTCGACCTGCGCTACGTCGACAACTGGAGCCTCGCCGGCGACCTGCTCATCCTCTGGAAGACGGCCCGCGCGGTCCTGCGGGGGTCTGGCGCGTACTGACGCGCACGAGGATGCTCCCTCCCGAGGACTTCTCAGGAGCGCGCCCGCACCACCGATGACCCAGGGCGAGCCCCGTCCGCTGCCACCGGGAAGGACCGAGCGTGAGCTCCCAGGAGACGCCCGAGACGCTGTCGATCGCCATGGTCGGCACGCGGGGGGTGCCGGCCCACTACGGCGGCTTCGAGACGGCGATCGAGGAGGTCGGGCGGCGCCTCGCGGCCCGCGGCCACGACGTGGTCGTGTACTGCCGCGAGGGCAACGACGAGTCGCAGCCCACCGAGCACCTCGGGATGCGGCTCGTCACGCTGCCCGCCGTGCGCAGCCGGACGCTGGAGACGCTGAGCCACACGGGCCTGTCCGTGGCCCACCTCGTCGCCCGCCGCACGGACGTGGCGTTCGTCTTCAACGCCGCCAACTCCCCGTTCCTGCCGGTGCTGCGCGCCCGGGGCATCCCCGTCGCGACGCACGTCGACGGGCTGGAGTGGCGCCGGGCGAAGTGGGGCCCCAACGGGCAGCGCTACTACCGCCTGGCCGAGGCCAACGCGGTGCGCTGGTCCGACGACCTCATCGCCGACGCCCGCGGCATCGCGGACTACTACACGGAGGAGTTCGGCGCCTCCACCACGCTCATCGCCTACGGGGCGCCGATCGCCAAGGACCTGCCGGCCGACAAGCTCGTGCCGCTGCGGGTCGAGCCGCGGGGCTACCACCTCGTCGTCGCGCGGTTCGAGCCGGAGAACCACGTGAAGGAGATCGTGACGGGGTACGTGCGCTCGGGCGCCCGGCTGCCGCTCGTCGTGGTGGGCTCCGCCCCCTACGCCGACGAGTACACCCGCGCGGTGCACGCCGCGGCCCTGGGCGACGAGCGCGTGCGCTTCCTCGGCGGGGTGTGGGACCAGGAGCAGCTCGACCAGCTGTACGCCCACGCCCTCACCTACCTGCACGGCCACTCCGTCGGCGGCACGAACCCCTCGCTGCTGCGCGCCATCGGCGCCGGCGCCCCCTCCATCGCCTTCGACGTGTCGTTCAACCGCGAGGTCCTCGGCGACGACGGGCGCTACTTCGCCGGCCCCGAGGACGTCGCCCCGCACGTGGAGGCGGCCGAGGCGGACGTCGACGCCGCCGCCCGCCGCGGGGCGGCCCTGCAGGACCGCGCTCGTGACTACGACTGGGACCTCGTCGCGGACGGGTACGAGGCGCTCGCGCGCCGGCTGCACCGCCGCGCGGTGCCCGGCCCCCAGCGCGGCCGTCGCCGCGCCCACGGCACGACCGCCGTGCCCTCCGCCACGAAGGAGACGGTGTGACCGTCACGACCCCCAGCTACCGCGAGGTCGTCCGCGAGCTCGCGGGCGCGCAGAAGGGTGCCGCACGCGGCGCCCCCGCGTACTCGCGGTTCGTCAACCGCAAGCTCGGGCGGCTGCTCGCCGCCTGGGCGTACCGCCAGGGGCTGACGCCGAACGCGGTGACCGGCCTGAGCGCGCTGTGCACCTTCGCGGGCATCGCGCTCATGGCGACGGTCGCCCCCTCCGCCTGGCTCGGGGTCGGCATCGCGGCGCTGCTCGTCCTCGGCTACGCGCTCGACTCCGCCGACGGCCAGGTGGCCCGCCTCACGGGCACGGGGTCGCCGGCGGGGGAGTGGCTCGACCACGTCGTGGACGCCACGAAGATCTCGACGATGCCGCTGGCGCTCGCGATCGGCCTCTACCGGTTCACCGACGTGCCGCACGCGCTGCTGCTCGTTCCGGCGCTGCACGCCGTCTCCGGCGCCGTGTACTTCTTCGCGATGATCCTCACGGAGCAGCTGCGCCGCGCCCACGGCGTGAAGAGCGTGGCGCCGACCGGCGGCCGCGCGCCCTGGCTGCGCTCCGTGCTCGTCATCCCCACCGACTACGGCGTCCTCTGCCTCGCCTTCCTGCTGCTAGGGGCCCTGCCCGTCTTCCTCACCGTCTACACGGCGATCGTGGCCGCGACGACGCTCTTCCTGCTCCTCGCGGCCGTGAAGTGGTTCCGCGAGATCCGCGCGCTGGGGCGCCCGGCCGTCTGAGCCCGCGCCCCGGCGTCCGGCAGGGCTCCGTCCCGCCGCCCGTGCGGGGCCGCGCGGCCCCGCACGGGCGGCGCACGTCCGACGGCGGGACGTCGCGCTCGTCACGTCCGAGAGGGACCGCACCTGGCCCGTCACCCGTTCGGGTAACGTCTCGCCCGCGGCGGCGGACGGTCCCCGCCGTCAGGGAGGTGGCGACGGTGGGTCAGCAGGACGCGGGGCGCACGGGACCGCGGCTGCGCGTGCTCCAGTCGTTCCACCGCCCGAAGGCGACGACGAACCCGTACGTGACGCAGCTCCTCGAGGGCCTGCGGACGGGGGCCGACGTCGAGACCTACGGCTCCCGGCAGGCCCTGCTCGGCCGGTACGACGTCCTGCACGTCCACTGGCCCGAGGTCGTGGTGACGCGCTCGCGCTGGTGGGCCCGCGTGGTGGCCGCCGCGGTGTTCTGGGGGGCGCTGCGCCGCACGGTGCTCACCGGCGCGGCCGTCGTGCGCACGGTCCACAACGTCACGCCGCACGAGCCCCCCGACCTCCTGACGCGGCTGGTCCTCGCCGAGTGCGACCGCCGCACGACGTGGTGGGTGCGCCTCAACGACGAGACGCCGACGCCGCCGGGGGCGCCCGTGACCACCGTGCTCCACGGGGACTACCGGGCCTGGTTCGCCGACGTGCCGCGTCGGTCACCGGTCCGGGGGCGCCTGGCGTACGTGGGCCTGGTGCGCCCCTACAAGGGCGTCGAGGACCTCGTCGACGTCGTCGCGGCCCTCCCGGACCCCGAGGTCTCCCTCACGGTCTCGGGGCGTCCCTCGACCGGCGAGGACCTGGCCGCCGAGCTGCGGCGCCGGGCGCACGACGACCCGCGCATCGCCCTGGACCTGCGCCACCTCGACGAGGCCGAGATCGTCGGCGCCGTGAGCGCGGCCGAGCTCGTCGTGCTGCCCTACCGGCGCATGCACAACAGCGGGGCGGCACTGCTCGCGCTCTCGCTCGACCGCCCCGTCCTCGTGCCGCGCAACGCCGTGACGGACGCGCTCGCCGCCGAGGTGGGGGAGCGGTGGGTCCAGCGGTACGACGGGGACCTGGACGCGGCCGCCGTGGAGAAGGCCCTGGCGGCGGTGCGCGCGGACGCCGGGGACGGCGGCCCAGACCTCACGCAGCGGGGCTGGGACGCGATTGCCGCTCAGCACCTCGACGTCTACCGGGCGGCGGTCGCCCGACGCCGCGGGGCCCGTCGGCGCTGACGCCGGCCCCGCCCCTCTCGTCCCGCTGTGTAACGCCTGTCACATTTCGTCCCCCCGGCGTGGCGCTCCCGTGCGCCGCCCCGGGGTGCGACCGCGCTGGTCATCGGCGGTGCCGCGGCCCGAGGCGCGGATGTTAGAACTCCATGCAGTGGGATGCATCACGAGAAGCGAAACTTCACCCGGTCCACACGTTGTGCCTAGGCTCCGTGATCGCTTCGTGACCTGGAAATGGCATCCCCCCGCCGGTGGTCCGAGGCCGCTCTGTCCCCTGCCTAAGGACCCCTCATGCCCTTTCGACGCCCCCTGTCGAACGTCCGGCGCCCGCTCGGCGCCCTCGGCCTCGCGACGGCCGTCCTCGCCGCCCTCGTCGTCGGCCCGGCCGCCTCGGCCGAGGCTGCGACCTCCACCGTGGACCTGCGCGTCCTGACGAAGAAGTGGGTCGGCGCCGGCTCCACGTACGTGCTCGACCTCAGCGGCAGCCTCCCCTCGTCGACCACGTCGGCGAAGCTCGTGGTGGCCGCCAGCGGCGCCGCCTCGCGCACCACGGTCGCGATGTGCGCCGGCTCCTCCGTGACGAGCGGCTGCGCCTCGTCGCCCATCGTCACGGCGCCGGCCGGCGGCGGCACCGTCTACGGCGAGCGGACGATCGACCTGTCCTCGGCCGGGCGCAAGGTCGCCTTCAAGCCGGCGTCCTCGGGCGTCAACCTCACGGTGCGCCTGGAGAGCTACACGGCCTCGACGACGAGCGCCCCGGCGCCCGCCCCGGCGCCCTCGACCGGGAGCACCACGTGGCCCGGCGACGCGAACACCGGCGTGCCCTCCGGCACCAGCCTGCGGGTGCACGAGGGCGACCTCAAGGTCACGACCGCCGGCACCGTCATCGACGGCCGGGAGATCCGCGGCACCGTGTGGGTGCAGGCGCCCGGCGTGGTCATCAAGAACTCGAAGATCACGGGCCGCTCCTACTCCTCGGACCTGGCGCTCGTCATGGTCCAGGGCTCCGGCAGCGTGACCATCCAGGACAGCGAGATGTACGGCCGCGTCCCGAGCCCCCACGTGCGCGGCGTCATCGGCCAGAACTTCAAGCTGCTGCGGGTCGACATGCACGACGTCATCGACCACATGGTCATCACGGGCAGCAACGTCACGGTCCAGGACTCCTGGCTCCGTGACAACCTGTACTACTCGAGCGACCCGAACTACGGCGGCACCCCGACCCACGACGACAACTTCCAGATCTCGGCGGGGTCGAACATCAACATCATCCACAACCGCCTGTCCGGGACGCACAACGCGTCGCTGATGATCACGCAGGACCGCGGCGACGTGTCCAACGTGAACTTCTCGAACAACCACGTGAGCGACGGCGGCTGCGCGGTCAACATCGCCCAGAAGGCCTACGGCCCGATCTCCGGGATGAAGATCCAGAACAACACCTTCACCCGGACCCAGATCCACGGGGGCTGCGCGATGATCATCGACAGCGGCACGATCCCCCTGCTCTCCCAGTACGGCAACCGCTGGAGCGACGGCACCGCGGTCAAGATCATCTCCCGCTGAACCTCCCCGGCCCCCGCGCCGGACCCGCTCGCCCGGAGGGCGGCGACCCCTCGGGTCGCCGCCCTCCGTCGTGCCCGGCCGTGTGGCGGACACCACGGGCGCATGCCAGGAACTCACCCCGCGCGGACCTGTCGGGCGCGCCCCGGTGCTCCTACGGTGGTCGGTGCGGCACCGACGGACGACCGGGGCGACGGGCCCCACCGCCGGTCCGTCCGGGCCCAGCACCGCCGCGGACAGGAGCACCGTGCACGAGCAGGCAGAGCAGGCGGCTCGCGCCGCGGTCCCGGTGGCCGGCCCCGGGACGGAGCCCGCGCCCCCGGTGCGCGCGGCCGGAAGCACTCGCTTCGAGTGGATGGACACGCTACGCGGTGGCGCCATCCTCCTCATGCTGCTGTGGCACGCCACCTCCCTGCCCCGGCTGGAGGGGATCCCGGTGCCGGAGGGCCTGGCCGCCGCGAACGACTTCTTCGCGCCCTTCCGGATGCCGACGCTGATGTTCCTGTCCGGGCTGCTGCTGCCGCGGTCGCTGGGCAAGCCGCTGGGCACCTACTACCGCGGCAAGGTCGCGCTGATCGTCTGGCCGTACCTGCTCTGGGCCGTCTTCTACTTCGTCCTGTCCGGCGACCTGTGGAAGGTCGCGGCCCCGAAGGCGTACATCGCGGCGACCTACCTCTGGTACCTCTTCTACATCGCGAGCTACTACCTGCTCGCCCCCGCGCTGCGCCGGCTGTCCCCGCTGCTCGTGGCCGGGGTCGCCCTGGCGGCGTCCTTCGTCGTCGACCAGCCGCTGCTGCACCGCATGACCTACTTCGCGGTCTTCTTCTTCACGGGGGCCTGGGTCGCCCAGCGGCTGCCCGACCCGACCGTGCTCCTGCGGGGTCGGGTGCGGCTCCTCCTCCTCGGCGTCCCGGCGCTCGCGCTCGGTGTCGCGGCGGCGCTCCTCACCCTGCGCTACGAGAGCATCACGGTGCCGCTGAGCTTCGCCGGCATCGCCGTGGCGATCGCGGCCGCCGCGGCCGTGCCGTCGCTCCGCAGCGCCCGCATCCGCTTCGTCGGCCGCAACTCCATCGTCTTCTACGCGGTGCACTACCCGGTGATGTGGGTGCTGGTGCAGGCGGGCGACCGCCTGGGCGCCCCGTGGTGGGTGCTGCTGCCCGTGCTCCTGGCCGCCGGCGTCGCCGCCGGGTGGGCGGTGGCCCGCGTGCGCGACCGGGTTCCCGTGCGCTGGCTCTTCGAGCTCCCGCTGCCGCGCCGGGCCCGGCGGGCGGACCGCCCTGCGGCGGTGCCCGCCTCCTGACGACGGCGACGGCCGACGTCGTCGCCGGCCCCTCCCGGCCCTCGCCGCGCTGACCCGACGACGGACCCCGCACCGACCCCGGTGCGGGGTCCGTCGTCGTCCGGCGTCCCGAGCCCGGTGTCCGCTCGAGGGGTGTGCCCCTCCGGGTCCGGCCGTCGGTCACCGGGCGCCGCAGCTGTGACCTCGAGAGGTCCCGGGGCTCCGCGATACCCGGGAGCGCGCTGCTCCGAACGGGTGGCGGGGATGTGACGCACGCCCGGACTTCACCCGAGATCTCACCCGGAAAGCGATTTCAGCGTCGGGCCTTCCGGACAGCGCCGGACAGGCCGGGCACCCCCGCGCGCCCGCCCGGAGGCCCCTCGCGCACTCGTTCGTGACCGGCGCTCAAGGTCCCGCGCGGGCCCTGCCGATGAAGGGGCATCGGCGAGAGCGGTGGCCCACCAGGCCCCTCCCGGCGCCCCCCCTCCTCGGGTGCAGCGCGTCGCCGGACACGGACTCCCTGCCCGACTGACCTGCGCCACCGGAGAGGACTGCTCTGATGCGGAACCTGAAGAAGCTCCTGGGACGGGGGACGGCCCCCCTCGCCGTCCTGGCCGTCACCGTCACGACCGGTGCCGCCTTCGGCGTGGCGCCGGCGCAGGCCGCGACCGCGCCGACGACCACCGTCACGCTGGACCAGCGCGTCCTCACCCAGAAGGTCGTCGCCGCCGGCAGCACTTACGTCCTCGACCTGACGGCGTCCCTCCCGACGGACGTCACGACCGCGACGATCGTCGTCGCCGGGTCGGGCGCCACGAAGGCGAGCGCCCTGGCGGCCTGCGCCGGGACCACGGTGACCAGCACCTGCGCGGCCACGCCCGTCCTCACGGCCCCGGCCGGCGGCGCGGTGGCCTACGGGGAGCAGACCCTCACGCTCACGGGCAAGAACCGCAAGATCGCCTTCCGGAGCGCGTCCTCCGCGGTCACGACGACGGTGCGCCTGGAGAGCTACACGAAGCCCACCGTCGTCCCGGTCGCGGACACCACCGCCCCTGCCGTCACCACCGCGACGACGACGCTGAACACCCGTGTCCTCACGGACCGGAGCGTCACGGCCGGCGGCTCGTTCGTCCTCGACCTCGCGCCCTACGTGCCGTCCGGTGCGACGGGCGTCAAGCTCGTCGCCGCCGCGTCCGCCCCGGGCACCACCTCGGTGGTCCTGTGCCCCGCGGGCACCGTCCCGACGGACACCACCAGCGCCACGCTCGCCGTGCCCGCCGGCTCCACCACGGTGTTCGGCAACGCGAAGCTGTCCCTCGCCGGCGCGGACCGGAAGGTCGTCATCCGCTCCACCTCGTCGACGGCCTCGGTGACCGTGCGGCTCGAGAGCTACACCGCGCCGGTGACGGCGCCGCCGACCGCCACCCCGACGCCGACGCCCACGCCCACGCCCACGCCCACCCCGACGCCGACGCCCACGCCGACCCCGACGCCCACGCCGACGCCCACGCCGACCCCGACGCCCACGACCAGCACGTCGCTGTTCCCGGACGCGACGAACACCGGCGTCCGCCCCGGCACGACGCTGCGGGTCCACGAGGGCGACCTCAAGATCACGACGCCCAACACGGTCGTCGACGGCCTGGAGATCCGCGGCACCGTCTGGGTTCAGGCGCCCGGCGTGGTCATCAAGAACTCGAAGATCGTCGGCCGCGTCTACACCTCGGACCTCGCGCTCATCATGGTCCAGGGCACGGGCAGCGTCCGCGTCCTGGACACGGAGATGTACGCGAAGAACCCGAGCCCGCACATCCGCGGCGTCATCGGCCAGAACTTCTCGCTCGAGCGGGTCAACATGCACCACGTGATCGACCAGATGGTCATCATCGGCGACAACGTCACCGTGAAGGACTCCTGGTTCCACGACAACCTGTACTACCTGCAGGACCCGAACTACAACATGACCCCGTCGCACGACGACAACTTCCAGATCTCCATCGGGAAGAACATCACCATCGTGCACAACACCCTCGAGGGCACGCACAACGCCTCGCTCATGGTCACCCAGGACCGCGGGCCGGTCGCGAACCTCACGTTCTCCCGGAACAAGATCAGCGGCGGCGCCTGCGCCGTGAACCTCGCGGAGAAGCGGTTCGGCCCCATGCAGGGCATCGAGATGAGCGACAACGTGTTCACCCGCACCCAGAAGTACGCCGGCTGCGCGGTCGTGGCCGATGCAGGGACGATCTCCGTCCTCAAGAACGTGAACAACCGGTGGTCGGACGGCAAGACCGTCTCGGTCACGCAGCGCGTCGGCAAGTGACGCGTGCGTAGACGACGGCGGGGCACCCGGGGGACCGGGTGCCCCGCCCTCGTCGTCCCCCGACCGCCGAGGCGAGCGCCCCTCGCGGGGCGTCGTGGGGTCAGGCCCTGGCCGCGGCCTCGACCGCGTCGGCCAGCTCGCCCGCGTAGCGGTCCACGCCGAACCGCGCGCGGGCGTCGGCGCGGCCGCGGGCCGCGAGCGCAGCGGCGGCGGCGGGGTCCTCCGCGAGACGCGCGACGGCGTCGGCGAGCGCGGCCGCGTCTCCGGGCGCGGCCAGCAGGCCCGTCACGCCGGGACGCACGATCTCCGCGAGGCCCTGCGTGTCGGACACGACGAGGGGGCGCCCGGCCAGGAGCGCCTCGACGGCCGTGTTGCCGAAGGGCTCGACCCGCGAGGGGACGAGGACCACGTCGGCGGCGGCGAGCTCCGGCCAGGTGTCCGCCACGTAGCCCAGGAGCTCGACGCGACCGGCGAGGTCCGGCCCTGCTGCGCGGCGCCGGAGCTCGTCCTCGAACCACTCGTACCCGGGGAAGACGGAGCCGCACAGCCGGATCCGCGCGTCGACCCCGCGGGCGACGAGCTGCGCGACGGCCTCGAGCGCGACGTCGGTGCCCTTGCGGGGCGACAGCCGGCCGACGAGGACAAGGTGCAGCGGGTCGCCGACCGCCCGGCTGCGCGACGGGACCGGCTCGGCGGGGCCGGGCACGCCGTTGTAGACCACGCGGGTGCGCGACGCCAGGGAGCCGAACACGAGGGCGAGCGCACGGCGAGCGGTCTCGCTGTTGGCGACGACCGCGTGGTCGAGCAGCAGCGGGGCGGTGAGCGCGGCGACGACCGGCCGGGGCGCGTCCTCCTCCGCCTCGTGCACGTGGCACAGCACCCGGGTCCCGGCGAGCCGCGCGGCGAGCGTCCACACGGGCAGCGTCAGGGTGTTGACGTAGACGAGGTCCGGCCGCAGCCCGCGCAGCCAGTGCGCGGCCCCGACGAGGGCCCGGACGTGGTCGAGCAGCGCCCCGGGCAGACGGCGGGGGTGCAGGAGCGACTTGCGCAGCACCGGGAAGCGCGCGAGCCGCACCTCGGCCCCGCGGGCGGCGGCGCGCGGGGCGAGGGGCCCGTCCTCCGGGAGCACGAGGACGACGTGCCGGCCGCGGTCGACGAGGGCGGAGATCGACTCCAGGAGCTGGAGGTCGGACCCGTACAGGTCGGGGGAGGGGTGGGCGACGACGACGGCGCCGCGTCGTCGGGTCCCGGGCAGGGGCGCGGGCCCGGGGGCCGGGGGGACCTGCTGCTCGGGCGGCACGCTCACCTCGGGGGGTCTCGACGGGACGCGCGCCGCCCCGGCGGTCGGCCGGAGCGTCGGGCGCGGCGCCGACGGTACCCTGCGCGGACACGCCCGCCGGGCAGGAGAGGGAGGGATGCCGCGTGACCACCCCCGCCGACGGGTCGACCGCCGGACCCGGACCGGAGGGCGCGGACCCCACCGTCGTGGTGGCGATGCTCACCTACCGCCGGCCGGAGGACCTGGCCGCAGCCGTGCCCGCGTTCCTCGCCGCCGTCGCGGGGGCCGCCGCGGACGTCCGGCTGCTCGTCGTCGACAACGACCCGGCCGGCAGCGGGCGCGACGTCGTGGCGGCGGTCGGCGACGAGCGGGTGCGGTACGTCGTGGAGCCCACGCCGGGGATCGCCGCCGGCCGCAACCGCGCCCTGCGCGAGGCCGAGGGCGCGGACCTCCTGGTCTTCGTCGACGACGACGAGCGCCCGGAGCCCGGCTGGTTCGACGCCCTGCTGGGGACGTGGCGGCAGACCCGGCCGACGTGCGTGGTCGGCGCGGTGGTGTCCGCGTACGCCCAGGAGCCGACCGGGTGGCTGGCGGCGGGCCGGTTCTTCGACCGCCGCCGCCTGCCGACGGGGACCGCCGTCGACGTGGCCGCCACGAACAACCTGCTCATCGACCTCCGGCAGCTCGCCGGGCACGGCGTCACGTTCGACGAGCGCTTCGGCCTCAGCGGCGGGTCGGACACGCTCTTCACGCGCACGCTCGCCCGCCGGGGCGCGCGGCTCGTGTGGTGCGACGAGGCCGTCGTCGTCGACATGGTGCCGGACGACCGGCTCACCCGGGACTGGGTGCTCCGGCGCGCCCGCCGCAGCGGCAACTCGGCCGCACGCGTCGAGGTCGTGCTCGCGGTGGACGGCGCGCAGCGGGCGCAGGCCCGGGCGCGCTACCTCGTCCGCGGCACCGTGCGCATGGCGGCCGGCGGCGCACGGATGGCCGTCGGCGCCCTCACGCGCTCCGAGGTGCACCACGCGAAGGGCGCCCGCAGCCTGCACCGGGGCCTCGGCATGGCGTCCGGTGCGCTGGGCAGCGTCGTCGTGGAGTACGCCCGGCCCTGACGGTCGTCAGCGCCGGTGCGCGCGCTCCACCTTGCGCCGCCGCAGGAACGTGTCCTTCACGGTGTCGCGGATCTCCCGAGGCCGTCGTACGGCGAAGCCGAGGAGCCCGAACCCGCGGTAGCGGGGCACCGGGGTGCCCGCGAGCCGGGCGCCGAGCAGCCGGCCGAGCAGCGTCGCACGCCGCTTGCGCTGCAGCGGCTGCACCGCCATGACCTCGTCGGGCGTGATGGGCCGGACCGTGAGGACCCCCGCGGCGACAGCCCGCTCGACGACGTCGGCGCCCCGACGCGTGCGGACGACGAGGGCGCTGTACCCGTCGGTCTCCTCGAAGACCGGGTACCCCCGCTCGTCGCTGCGCCAGAAGTCGCCCGCCGTGATGTCACTGCTCTCGCCGATGCCGTCGGGGCAGATCTTGCAGCGCCACTGCAGCTGCTTGCCCAGGGTGCTGCCCCACGACTCCTCGTACGACGCCGACACCTCGCGGCCCTGCAGGGTGCGGGCGGTGAACCGGCCCGGCCACCCGCGGCCGCGGTACCAGAGGTCGTCGAGGGCCTCGTCGCCGGCCACGCCCAGGCCGTCGAGGAGCTGGGTCGTGGCGTGCTGGGACGGCGTGCCGGCGCAGAAGAAGGACAGGAGCAGCGGCCCCGGCCGTCCCTCGTCGAGCTCGAGCGCGCGCAGGGCGGTCGCCTCGCACGGCTTGCCCACCACGGCCGCGCCGGGGCCGACGTCGCCGCGCGATCCCACGGCGACGGGCGCGTAGCGCGAGCCCGCCGCCCGCAGGGCCTCGTCCCGGCTCGTGATGCGCACCGGGACGGTCCGGCGCGGCTCGTCGGCCCCCGCCCGGGCGCCCACGACGTGGCTGGCCTCACCGGTCGAGACGAGCCACGAGCTCAGGGCCGTGAGCACGCCGCCGCTGCTGCCCTGGCGTCGCAGCTCCGGGTCCGCCGCGGCGGCCTCGTACACGGCCACCACGGGTCCGAGCTGCGGGTGCCGCTGCGACCCCTCCGGCCGCTGGGCGTCGACGTGGACCGCCGGGCACACACGGGCGAACCGCTCGCCGGCGCCGGGCACCGGGGTCGTCCCGGCCGTCCGGTGCGGCCGCAGGTAGCCGTCGTCGGTCAGGCCCATCTCCAGGCCCGGGTCGAGGAGCGTGCACACGCCGCAGCCGGTGCACGACTCGGCTCGCCGCACCTCGGCGAGGAGGGTGTCGAGGTCGCGGCTCACGCCGCCGTCCGGTGGGTCACGCGCACGTCTGCTCCTCGGGGCCGGCGACCGGGCACGACGGCCACCCGGTCACGAGGGGCGCCGTCGGTGGGCCGCCAGTCTAGGGCGGTTCCCCCGTCCGGGTGAGGCGCTCGGGGCGCACATCACCCGGCGGCCGATGTCGTGCTGGTCACGGACCGCTCTAGGGTGGGCAGCCGCGCCCGTCCCGGGCGACGCCGACCGTGGAAAGGAGCGACGCCGTGCACCGGCTCGTGGAGGTCCTGCGTCGCCGCCCGGCGGCGGTCGTCGCGGCCGTCGTCGCGCTGGTGGTCGTCGTCGTCCTCGTGGCCGTCGCGCTGAGCCGCCCGGACACGGGAGGCGCGGCCGGTCCCGCCCCGACCGCGACCTCGTCGACCGGCGACGCAACCGCTCCCGCCTCGCCGTCGTCGGACCCGTCCACGACCGCCGGCGCCTCCCCGTCCGTCGACCCCTCGGCCGCTGCCGAGCCGTCGGAGCCGGCGACGGACGGTTCGACCGCCACCTCCGAGCCGGGAGAGGCGACGACGAGCCGCGGCGACGTCCCGCTCCCGCCCCTCGGCGCCACCGCCCCCCAGCAGGGCGAGGCGGGCACCGGTGGGCTCAGCGTCTCGGGCACGACCGTCGAGGTGCTCTCGGTCGAGGCCGTCACGGCCGCGGGCACGGGCCCGGGCGAGTTCACCGGCCCCGGCATGGCGGTCCGGGTCCGGGTCGCCGCGGGCTCCGCGCCGGCCGACCTGTCCGGGCTGTCCGTGACGGCGTACTCCGGCGAGGAGG
>NZ_RWJX01000064.1 GCF_004123805.1 Cellulomonas endophytica
GGGGACGCACGGCCCGGCGCGCCCGCGGACGACGTCCCGGGACGCCCCGGCGGCCGCGGCGAGGGGCGCACCGTCCGTCCCGCCCGCCGGTCGGGGGCGCCGGGCTCCGACGCGGCCGGAGCTGGCGCCGAGGACGAGCCGGTCCCTCCTGGCGGCCCGTCGGCGCCCGGCGGGCCGCGGGCGACCGGGGCGACCGGACGCGACTGGGACGCGACCTCCCAGTACGACGAGGCCGAGGCGCGCGTCGACGCCCAGGAGTCGTTCGTGCCGCCGGACCCCGGGCCCGTGCTCGGGGGCGACCCGCTGCGCACGGCCGCGTGGACGGCCGTCGTCGTGTGCCCGCTCGTGGTCCTCGTCGCGCTGGTGGTCGGCCCGTCCGTGCCGCGCACGCTCGTGCAGGCGTCCGGGATCGTGCTGCTGCTCGCCGTCGCGGTCCTCGTCTGGCGGATGCCGCACCGGCGGGACCCGGACGACCGGGACGACGGCGCGGTCGTCTGACGGCGGTCTAGGTGTACTGACCCGCAGCGTTGTTGATCCGGTCGATGGGGCGGTGGCCGTCGATGCCGAGGTGGGGTCGTTCCAGGTTGTAGTGCCTGAGCCAGGTCGGCAAGGCTTCGGCGCGGTCGGTGTTGCTGGTCCAGGGGCGTGAGTAGGCCCACTCGGCGGCCAGGGTGCGGTTGAGGCGTTCGACCTTGCCGTTGGTCCAGGGGCAGTGGGGCCGGATGAACTTCTGCACGATGCCCAGCTCGGCCGCGGCGTCCCGGAAGACCTGGGACGTGCGGTAGGCGAAGGCGTTGTCGCTGATCACACGCTCGATGTGGACGCCGTGGCCGGCGTAGAACGCGGCGGCGCGGCGCAGGAACCCCGCCGCGGTGGCGCCCTTCTCGTCGGGGTGGATCTCGGCGTAGGCCAGCCGGGAGTGGTCGTCGATGGCGGTGTGGACGTAGTCGTAGCCGATGCCGCGCCCGCGCACGTCCTCGCTGCGCCCGTGCGCGCGCCAGCCACCACCGGCCGGGATGCGACCGAGCTTCTTGACGTCGATGTGGACCAGGGACCCCGGGTGCGGGTGCTCGTACCGGTTGCCCGATCGGCGGGCGGCTCGGATGACCTGCCCCGTCACCGGGTCGCACTGGGACAGCAGCGGGGCGTCGTGGCGGGCAGGACCCGACCCACCGTGGAGGGCTGCATGCCCAGCTGCCGGGCGATCCAGACCGGCCCGCGTCGGGACAGCAGTCGCGCGATGCGCACGCGGGTCTCCTGGCACGGGGAGGTGCGCCGCGGGGGGGAGTGCGGGGCGCTGGGCCGGTCGACCAGCCCTGCCCGTCCCAGCTGACGGTAGCGGCGCCACCACCGCCACGCCGTGGTGCGCGAGACACCCATCTCCGCGGCCACATGCGCCACCGGACGACCCGCCGCGATGCGCTGCACCATCACTGCCCTGCCGGCAGGGGTCAACCGGGCGTTAGCGTGAGACACGAGAGACCTCCGTTGGTCGAAGCGGGTTCCTTGAGCAGTTCCCACTCGACCCGGAGGTCTCTCGTCACGTCAACAACGTTCGGGGTCAGTACATCTAGGTCGTGCGCGCCAGCTCGGCGGCGCCGACCATGCCGGCGTCGTTCCCCAGCTCGGCGAGCACGAGCCGGGCCTCCGGGCGGTGGCCGCGGGCCGACAGCTGGGCGAGGAACGCCTCGCGCGCCGGCACGAGCAGGAGGTCGCCCGCGGCGCCCACTCCGCCCCCGACGACGACGAGCCCGGGGTCGAGCAGCGCGGCGACGGAAGCGCTGCCCTCGCCGATCCAGCGTCCGAGGCCGGCCAGCAGCTCGACGGCGAGCGCGTCGCCCTCCTGCGCGGCCTGCGTGACGTGCGGGCCCTTGAGCTTCTTCGGGCGGCCGCCGGCGAGCTCGAGGAGCCGCCCGGCGCGGTCGGGGTCGCTGACGATGCGCGCCTGCGCCTCGCGCACGAGCGCGCTGCCGGACGCGTACTGCTCCCAGCAGCCCTCGTGGCCGCAGCCGCAGTAGTGCCCGTCGGGGACGACGCGCATGTGACCCACCTCGGCCGCCACGCCCCACGCGCCGCGCACGAGCCGGCCGTGGACGACGACGGCGCCCCCGAGCCCGGTGCCGACGGTGAGCAGGAGCATGTCCTCCACGTCCCGGGCGGCGCCGAAGCGGAACTCGGCCCACCCGGCGGCGTTCGCGTCGTTCTCGACGACGATCGACAGGTGTCCGCCCAGCGCGGCGGCGACGTTGTCGCGGAGCGGGTGGTCGCGCCAGGGGAGGTTCGGCGTGAACCGGACCGTCGCCCGGTCGGTGCCGATGAACCCCGGCGCGGCGAGGCCGATGGCGGTGACCTCGTGGTCCGCCATGAGCTCGCGGCAGGCGTCGACGACGCCCGCGTCCACGCTCGCCGCGTCGGTCGGGTCGGTGGACCGGCGCGTCTGCGCCACGATCTCGCCCTCGGGCGTCACGACGCCCGCCGCGATCTTGGTCCCACCGATGTCGACACCGATCGCGTGCATGCGCCTCTGGGCTCCTCAGGGTCGTGGGGCGGGCGCGCCATCGTCGCGCCCCGGCCCCGGCCGGCGGCAGGACGTCCGTCCCGCGGCCCTCGGGCGAGGGTACCGGCGCGGGGGGCCCGCGACCCCCGATGGGGTGGTCCGTCCGCCGCGGCGTGCACCGGACGGGTGAACCTCGGGCGCTCTCGCACGCCAGGGCCGCGCCGCACCGCCCCGCACCACGCCGGGGACGCCCCGCGCGCGTAAACTCGGCCCTCTTGTCGCACCTGCCGAGGGAGTCAGCATGGACGAGACGCACTCTCCCCTGCTCGTCGAGCCCGACCCGACCAGCAACCTCAACGACCTGCTCGCGGCCCGGGTGGCGCGGGGCGCCGACGCCCCGCTCCTCGAGCGGCGGACCGTCGCCGCCGACGGGACCGTGACCTGGGAGGCGGTGACCGCCCGGGCGTTCGACGAGGACGTCGTCGCCCTCGCGCGCGGCCTCGTCGCGCACGGCGTCCGGCCCGGCGACCGCGTCGGCATCCTGTCGCGCACGCGCTACGAGTGGACGCTCGTGGACTTCGCCGTGTGGGCCGCCGGCGCCGTGCCGGTCCCCCTCTACGAGACGTCGTCCGCCGAGCAGGTGCTCTGGATCCTCCAGGACGCCGACGTCAGCCTGCTCGTCGTGGAGACGGCCGCGCACGCCGCGGTCGTCGAGGGCGTCCGCCCGGACGCGCCGTCGCTGCGCGAGGTGCTCGTGCTCGACGAGGGCGCCGTCGCCACGCTCACCGCGGCGGGCGCGTCGGTCGAGCGCGCCGAGGTCGAGCGGCGGCGCGGGCTGGCCGGCCTCGACGACCTCGCGACGATCATCTACACCTCGGGCACCACGGGCCGCCCCAAGGGTGCCGAGCTCACGCACGGCAACTTCGTCGTGCTCACGGTCAACGCCGTGGACAGGCTCGGCGTCGTCGTGTCCGCGCCGGGGGCGCGCACCCTGCTGTTCATGCCGCTCGCGCACGTGTTCGCGCGGTTCGTCGAGGTGCTCGTCGTCGCGGCCCACGGGGCCGTCCTCGGCCACACGCCCGACACGAAGGACCTGCTGGCGGACCTCGGGACCTTCCAGCCGACGTTCATCCTGTCCGTGCCGCGCGTCTTCGAGAAGGTCTACAACTCCTCGGAGCAGAAGGCGACGGCCGCGGGTCGCGGCGGCGTGTTCCGCCGCGCGGTCGCGGTGGCCATCGCCTACTCGCGCGCCCAGGACACGCCCCGGGGCCCCGGGCTGTCCCTGCGCCTGCAGCACCGGGTGGCGGACGCCCTCGTGCTGTCGAAGCTCCGGCGGGCGCTCGGCGGTCGCGCCGAGTGGGCGATCTCGGGCGGCGCGCCGCTCGGGGAGCGGCTGGGCCACTTCTACCGCGGCCTCGGCCTGCACGTCCTCGAGGGCTACGGCCTGACGGAGACGACCGCCCCGGCGACCGTCAACCTGCCCGAGCGCACGAAGATCGGGACGGTCGGCCCCGCGCTGCCCGGCACCGGCCTGCGCGTGGCCGCCGACGGGGAGGTCGAGATCCGCGGGGTCGGCGTCTTCCGCGGCTACCACGGCAACGACGCCGCCACCGCGGAGGCCTTCGGCGACGGGTGGTTCCGCACGGGGGACCTCGGCTCCATCGACGAGGACGGGTACCTGCGCATCACGGGCCGCAAGAAGGACATCATCGTCACCGCGGGCGGCAAGAACGTCGCCCCGGCGGTGCTCGAGGACCGGCTGCGCGCCCACCCGCTCGTCAGCCAGGTCGTCGTCGTCGGCGACTCCCGTCCCTACGTCGGGGCGCTGCTCACCCTCGACCCCGAGGGCGTGCCCGGCTGGCTCGCGGCCCACGGCAAGCCGGCGATGTCGGTGGTGGAGGCTGCGCAGGACCCCGACGTCGTCGCGGCCCTCGAGGCGGCCGTCGAGCGGACGAACGCCGCCGTGTCCCGGGCCGAGTCCATCCGCCGGTGGCGGGTGCTCGACCGCGACCTCACCATCGCGGGCGGGCACCTCACGCCGAAGCTCAGCGTGCGGCGCGCCGAGGTCCTCAAGGACTTCGCCGAGGACGTCGAGGCGCTCTACGACGGGTCCGACGCGGCCCACTGACCCCGGGCGGCTCCCGCGGCTCCCGCGCCTCCCCGGCGGGGGCGCGGGGGCGGTCCGGCGCGATCCCGGCACGTCGCACGAGCCGTGTCGGACCCGCGGGCTACGGTCCGGGCCGTGCCCCAGCCGCTGCCCCGCCCCGGCGCCGGCCGTCCCGCGACGGCCGGCGCGGCGCCGCTGCAGGTCGGGTTCGACGAGCTCGGCACGCCGCTGCGCGAGGTGACCTTCGTCGTCGTCGACCTCGAGACCACCGGTGGCTCGGCGGAGGCCTGCGCGATCACGGAGATCGGCGCCGTGAAGGTCCGCGGGGGCGAGGTGCTCGGGGAGCTCGCGACCCTCGTCGACCCCGAGGGGCCCGTGCCGGCGCACATCCAGGTGCTCACGGGCATCACCACGTCCATGCTCGTGGGCGCGCCGCGGCTGCCCGAGGTGCTGCCGAGCTTCCTCGAGTTCGCCCGGGGCGCGGTCCTCGTGGCCCACAACGCCCCGTTCGACATCGGGTTCCTCAAGGCGGCGGCGCGGCGGACGGGTCACGCGTGGCCGGGCTTCCCCGTGGTCGACACGGTCCGGCTGGCGCGGCGGGTCGTGACGCGCGACGAGGTGCCGAACCACCGGCTGGCCAGCCTCGCCGCCCTCTTCCGCTCCTCGACGACGCCCGAGCACCGCGCGCTCGCCGACGCCCGGGCCACGGTCGACGTGCTGCACGGCCTGCTCGACCGGCTCGCCCCCCTCGGCGTCACGCACCTGGAGGACCTCGCGGGGGCCGGCGACCCCGTGCCGGCGGACGTGCGGCGCAAGCGGACCCTCGCCGACGGGCTCCCCCACGCCCCCGGCGTCTACCTCTTCCGCGGGCCGAAGGACGAGGTGCTCTACGTCGGCACCTCGACGACCTCCCTGCGCACGCGGGTGCGCACCTACTTCACGGCGGGCGAGAAGCGGGGCCGGATGACGGAGATGGTGCGGCTCGCCACCCGGGTCGACACCGTCGTCTGCGCGACGCCGCTGGAGGCCCGGGTGCGGGAGCTGCGGCTCATCGCCGAGCACTCCCCCCGCTACAACCGCCGCTCCCGCTTCCCCGAGCGCATGCCGTGGGTCCGCCTCACCGCCGAGCCCTACCCGCGGCTGTCCGTCGTCCGCGAGGTGCGCGAGGAGCCCGGCGCGGTGCACCTCGGGCCCTTCGCGTCCCGGGGCGCCGCGGCGCTGGCCGTCGAGGCGCTGCACGGCGCGTTCCCGGTGCGGCAGTGCACGCGGCGGCTGCCCGTCGTGGCGCCGGCGGGCGCGAGCGCCTGCGTGCTCGCCGAGGTCGGGCGGTGCGGCGCGCCCTGCACGGGCGGGCAGGACGTCGCCGCCTACGCCGAGGTGGTGGCCGCGGTGCGGTCGGCGATGACGGGCGACCCCTGGCCCGTCGTGAGCGCCCACGCCACGCGCATCGGACACCTCGTCGCCCAGGAGCGGTTCGAGGAGGCGACGACGGTGCGCGACCGGCTCCAGGCCTTCCTGCGGGGCGCGACCCGGGCCCAGCGGGTGGGGCCCCTGGCGGCGCTGCCCGAGCTCGTGGCCGCGGCCCCGCTGCCGGAGGGCGGCTGGGAGCTCGCGGTCGTGCGCCACGGCCGGCTGGCGGCCACCGCGCGCGTGGACCGCCGCAGCGACCCCATGCCGGTCGTGGACGCGCTCTGCGCCTCGGCCGAGCACGTGGACCGCCCGCCCTGGCCCGCGTCGGCGGCGCACCCGGAGGAGACGGACCTCGTCCTCGCGTGGCTCGAGGGGCCGGGCGTGCGGGTGGTGCGGGCCCCCGAGGGCTGGGCCTGCCCCGTCGGCGGGGCGCAGTCCGTCTCGGACGTCGCCGCGGCCGTCACCACGGCGGCGCTCGTGGCGGGCGGGCGACGCGCGCCGCTCGGCACGGAGGAGCGCGTCGCGCCCGGCCCCCGCACCGCCGGGACGCCCACGACCCCCGTGCCGGTCGTGGCCCCGCCCGCGGGTGCCGCGGGCCGCCGGTCGGCATGATGGCCGCATGCTCACCGCGATCGTGCACATCGACACCGACGCCGCCCGCATCCCCGAGGTCGCGGCCGCCGTGGCCGACCTGGCCGGGGTCAGCGAGGTCTACTCCGTGACGGGCGAGGTCGACCTCATCGCCGTCGTGCGGGTCCGCGAGCACGACGTCCTCGCCGACGTCATCGCCGACCGCATCTCCAAGGTGGAGGGTGTGCTGCGGACGCAGACGTACATCGCCTTCCGCACCTACTCCCGGCACGACCTCGACCAGGCGTTCGCGCTCGGCCTGGACTGACCCGCGTCCCGTCCCCGTCGTGCCGGTGCGCCCGGGCACGACGGGGCCGGGGTGCCGGACCGCTGCGCGCCGGGCGCCCCCGGCGTTTGCGTCAGGCGCCCGCGGCGCGCCAGCGCTCGAGCACGGCCGCGGCGTCCCCGGAGTCCACGGCCCGGGCCGCGACCTCGCGCGCCGCCGCGAGCCGGTCGACCAGGCTGCCCTCGGAGGTCCCGGGCCGCGAGCCGTCGGCGACGAGCGCGGCCGCGGCGTTGAGCAGCACGGTGTCGCGCACCGGGCCGGTCTCGCCGGCCAGGACGCGCCGCGCGACGCCCGCGTTGTGGGCCGCGTCGGCCCCGCGCAGGTCCGCCACGGTCGCGGGCGGCGTGCCGAGGTCGGCCACGGTGTCGACGACGCTCTCCTCCACGCGCCCGCCGCGGACCTCCCACACCCGTGTCGGGGCCGTGGGGGCGACCTCGTCGAGCCCGTCCTCCCCGCGGAACACGAGGGCGGTGGTCCCCCGGGCGGCGAGCACCCCGGCGACGAGCGGGGCCATCCGCAGGTCCGCGACGCCGATGGCCGCGGCCCGCGGCCGGGCGGGGTTCGTCAGCGGCCCCAGGAAGTTGAAGGCCGTCGGGATCGCGAGGTCGCGCCGCGCCACGGCGGCGTGCCGGAACGAGGGGTGGAAGGTCTGCGCGAAGCAGAAGGTGATGCCGACGGCGCGCCCGACCTCCGCGACGCGCTCCACGTCGAGGTCGAGCCGGATCCCGAGGGCCTCGAGGACGTCGGCCGAGCCGGACGACGACGAGGAGGCCCGGTTGCCGTGCTTGACGACCCGCACCCCGGCACCCGCGACGACGAGGGACGCCATCGTCGAGACGTTGACGGTGTGGGCGCGGTCGCCCCCCGTGCCGACGATGTCCACGCTCGGCCCCGGCACGTCGATGGGCCGGGCGTGGGCGAGCATCGCGTCCGCCAGGCCCGTGAGCTCGGCGACGGTCTCCCCCTTCGCGCGCAGGGCGACGAGGAACCCGGCGACCCGGGCGGGCGGCACGGCGCCGGACATGATCTCGTCCATCGCCCACGCGGTCTCCCCCGCGGTGAGGTCGGACCCGGCGACGAGGCCGGACAGCAGGTCGGGCCAGCGGCGGTCGGCCGGAGGGCCGGCGGGCGCGGGCGCGGCGGCGCTCACGCGGTGCGGGCCGGCGCGAGCAGGCCGACGACGGCCTCGCGGAGCACCTGCGGGTCGAGCGGGCGGCTCACGGCGGCGTCCGCCTCGGACCAGGAGGCGAGCCAGGCGTCCTGCGGCCGGCCGGTGAGGACGAGGACGGGCGGGCAGCCGAACACCTCGTCCTTGAGCCGCCGGCAGAGCCCGAGCCCGCCCTCCTTGTCGGCCTCGCCGTCGAGGACCACGAGGTCCACGCCGCCGCGCTCGACCGTCGCGACGACCGCGCCGGCCGTGGCGACCTCCACCCAGTCGACCTCCGCCGCCCCGCGGGCCAGGCGGCGGCCGACACCGAGCCGCACCTGGGCGCGGACGTCCGCGCTGTCGCTGTGGAGGAGGATGCGGGGACCGGTGGGCGCGGCCTCGGGGCTGCTCATGGCGTCATCGTGGCACGCGTCACGCCCCCGGCGGGACCGCTGTGGCAGCCCTGAGGGAGATGGTGACGATCTGACAGATCAGCCGCCCCGGACGGCGGGTCCGGGCACCCGGCCACGGCCGCCATCGGGCATGATGTGCGGGTGACTGCCATGGCTCCCCCGCGCACGGTCCCCCATGTGACCGTCAACCGTCCGAACCCGGTGTCGGTGGGCACCATCGTGTGGCTGGCCAGCGAGCTCATGTTCTTCGCGGCCCTGTTCGCCATGTACTTCACGGTCCGCAACGCGGTCCCGGAGGAGTGGGCGCTGCAGACGGAGAAGTTCAACATCCCGTTCTCCTCGGTCAACACGCTGATCCTCGTGCTGTCCTCCATCACCTGCCAGCTCGGCGTCATGGCCGCCGAGCGGTTCCAGCCGGAGCGCACCGGCGGGCTGCTGCAGGTGTCCCGGTGGGGCATGCACGAGTGGATCACCCTGACCTTCCTCATGGGGTCGGTCTTCGTCGCGGGCCAGGTCTTCGAGTACGCCGAGCTGGTGCACGAGGGGCTCACCATCTCCTCGAGCCCGCACGGCTCCGTGTTCTACCTCGCCACCGGCTTCCACGGCCTGCACGTCGTCGGCGGTCTGCTCGCCTTCCTCTTCCTGCTCGGCCGGTCGTTCTCGGCCAAGCGCTTCGGGCACCACGAGGCCACCACCGCGATCGTCGTGTCGTACTACTGGCACTTCGTCGACGTCGTGTGGATCGCCCTCTTCGCGGTCGTCTACCTCATCCAGTGACGCCCGCGCCCGCCCCCCGCACCACCACCACCGACAGCGAGACGAGGAACGTTCTGTGAAGGCACTCGCAGCCCGCAGGCAGGACCGGCGCGCACCGCTCGTGCTGCTCCTGCTGGCCCTGCTGCTGACCGGCGCGGTCTACGCCGTCGTCGCCCCCCCCTCGGCCGACGCCTCGGCGCCGGCCGCGACGGGTGACGACGTGGAGACCGGACGGCAGATCTTCCAGGCCAACTGCTCCACCTGCCACGGCCCCAACGCCGAGGGCACGGAGTGGGCCCCCTCGCTCGTGGGCGTCGGCGCGGCCGCGGTGGACTTCCAGGTCGGCACGGGCCGCATGCCCATGCAGAACAGCGGCCCCCAGGTCCTCGCCAAGGACGTGCAGTTCACCGACGAGCAGATCACCCAGCTCGCGGCCTACGTCGCCAGCCTCGGCGCCGGGCCCGCCATCCCGACGGAGGAGCAGGTGGACCCGGCGGGCGGCGACCCGGCCAACGGCCTCTCGCTCTTCCGCACGAACTGCGCCATGTGCCACAACGCCGTCGGTGCCGGTGGTGCCCTCTCCGAGGGCAAGTTCGCCCCGGCGCTCCTCGAGACGAGCCCCGAGCACATCTACGAGGCCATGCTCACCGGCCCGCAGTCCATGCCCGTCTTCAACGAGGCAACGCTCACCTCTCAGGAGAAGCAGGACATCATCGCCTACATCGAGGCGCAGAAGGAGCCCTCCCCGGGCGGCCTCGAGCTCGGCAGCCTGGGCCCCGTCAGCGAGGGCGTCTGGGCGTGGGTCGTCGGCATCGGCCTGCTGATCGCGTTCTCTGTCTGGATCGGAGCGAAGTCCTCGTGAGCACCCACGACCACGGCCACGACCGCCCCCAGGGCGACGTCGCGCTGCGCGGTGCCGGCGGCACCGTCGGCGCCGCGGGCGTCCCCGCGCGCTTCGAGGACCCGGGCCTCGAGCCCCACCGGCCCCGCCGGTCCGACCTGGACCCCAAGGCGGCCAAGCGCGCCGAGCGCCAGACCGTCGTCCTCTTCGGCGTCTCCATCCTCGGCACGATCGTCTTCCTCGCGGGCTACTTCCTCCTGCCGCTCGGCTCGAGCGAGGCCATCCTCCGCTCGAACCTGGCCCTCGGCCTCGGCCTCGCCTTCGCCCTCCTGGGCATCGGCACGGCCGCCGTGCACTGGGCCAAGTCGCTCATGAGCGACCACGAGGTCGTCGACGAGCGCCACCCCGTGCAGTCCTCCCCCGAGGTCCGCGAGATCGCCGTGAAGGCTCTCCAGGACGGCGTCGCGGACGCGAACGTCGGCCGTCGCGGGGTCCTCAAGGGCGCCCTCGCCGGCTCCCTGGCGCTCTTCCCGCTCACCATCGCCGTGCCGCTCATCGGCGAGCTGGGCGAGGACTGGGACGTCTCGAAGTTCAAGCACACGTGGTGGAAGGCCGGCACGCGGCTGGCCACGGACCCCGACGCCCGGCCGATCAAGGCCTCGGACGTCACCATCGGGTCCGTCGTCCACGTCATCCCCGAGGACCTCGAGGAGGCGGAGCACGTGCTGGACGAGAAGGCCAAGGCCATCGTCCTGCTCATCCGCCTCGACGAGCGCGACCTCAAGCCGCTCCCCGGCCGCGAGGGCTGGGCCTACCAGGGCATCGTGGCCTACTCCAAGGTCTGCACCCACGTCGGGTGCCCCGTCGCCCTGTACGAGCAGCAGACGCACCACCTGCTCTGCCCGTGCCACCAGTCCACGTTCGACGTGTCCGAGGGCGCCAAGGTCGTCTTCGGTCCCGCCAAGCGTCCCCTCCCGCAGCTGCCGATCGAGGTCGACAGCGAGGGTTACCTCGTCGCCCAGAGCGACTTCACCGAACCTGTGGGACCGAGCTTCTGGGAGAGGCTGAAGTGACCACCACGACGACGACGCCCACCCGCACCGGACGTGCGGCCGCGGCGACGGCGGACTACCTCGACCAGCGCACCTCCGTCGGTGGTGCGGTCAAGGAGTTCGCCCGCAAGGTCTTCCCCGACCACTGGTCGTTCCTGCTCGGCGAGGTGGCGCTCTACAGCTTCGTCACCCTGCTGATCTCGGGCGCCTTCCTCACGATGTTCTTCGTGCCGTCCATGGCGGAGACGGAGTACACGGGGCCGTTCGCCACGCAGGAGGGCCTGCACATGACGGAGGCGTACGCCTCCACGCTGCGCCTGTCCTTCGAGGTCCGCGGCGGCCTGCTCATGCGGCAGATCCACCACTGGGCCGCGCTCATCTTCATGGCCTCGATCGTCGTGCACATGATGCGCGTGTTCTTCACCGGCGCGTTCCGCAAGCCGCGCGAGCTCAACTGGGTCGTCGGCTTCACGCTGCTCATCCTCGGGCTGGCCGCCGGCTTCACCGGCTACTCCCTCCCCGACGACGTGCTGTCGGGCAACGGCCTGCGCATCACGGACGGCGTGGTCCGCTCCATCCCGATCGTCGGCTCCTACCTGTCGTACATGATCTTCGGCGGCGAGTTCCCGGGCACGGACCTCATCCCGCGCCTGTACACGATCCACATCCTGCTCGTGCCGGCGCTGATCCTGGCGCTCATCGGCCTGCACCTGCTCTTCGTCGTGCTGCACAAGCACACGCAGTTCCCGGGCTCGGGCCGCACGGACAAGAACGTCGTCGGGTACCCGCTCTTCCCCGTGTACGTGGCCAAGGCCGGCGGCTTCTTCTTCGTCGTCTTCGGCGTCCTCGCCCTCATGGGCGCGACGATGAGCATCAACCCCGTCTGGAACTACGGGCCCTACGACCCCTCCCCGGTGTCCGCGGGAGCCCAGCCGGACTGGTACATGCTCTTCCTCGAGGGGAGCCTGCGGCTCATGCCCGGTGGGGCCGAGGTGGTCATCGCCGGCTACACGTTGTCGCTCAACGTCCTCATCCCGGCCGTGGTCGTCCCGGGGCTGCTCTTCTCGCTCCTGGCCCTGTACCCGTTCGTCGAGGCCGCCGTCAGCGGTGACAAGCGCGAGCACCACGTGCTCGACCGCCCGCGCAACGTGCCGTTCCGCACCGCGTTCGGCGTCGCCGTCCTCACCGCGTTCTTCGTGCTCGTCCTGGCGGGGTCGAACGACCTCATCGCGACGCACTTCCGCATGTCGCTCAACGACATCACCGGCGTGCTGCGCATCGCGTTCTTCGTGGCCCCCGTGGCGGCGTTCTGGATGACGAAGCGCATCTGCCTCAGCCTCCAGCGCAAGGACCGCGAGCTCGTCCTGCACGGTCACGAGAGCGCCCGCATCGTGCGGTTCGCCTCCGGCGAGTACATCGAGGTGCACAAGCCCCTCGACGAGCACGAGCGCTGGCTGCGCGTGCAGCACGAGGCCATCCGGCCCCTCGAGATCGAGCCGGCCGAGGACGCCCGCGGCGTGCGCCGCAAGGGCTACCGGTCCGACGCCCTCAAGCAGCGCGTCTCGCGCTGGTTCTACGAGGACCGCGTCGAGCCCGTCACCCCCGCGGAGCTCGTCGCCGCGCACAGCCACGGCGAGCACGACGCCCTCGAGGCAGTGCCCGTCGAGCAGGCGCCGCAGCTCACGGGCGGCGGCCGGCACCTCGTCGAGCCGACCGACCCGGATGCGGGCGACCGCCGCGCCTGACCCGCACCGCACGACGCGCGCGTCGTGCCGGAACGTCCGTCCCTTTCGGGGCGGTCAGATCCGGCACGGCGCGCGCGTCGTCGTTACGGTAGGGACGTGTGGGTCCAGCTCGGCGGCTCGTCGCCGGTGAGCGCCCACCGATGGGTCACGGCCGGGGCACCCCGGCCGCCACGTCACGACCGAAGGGCACGCACGCATGGCTGACTACACGCTCCCGGACCTCCCGTACGACTACGCGGCGCTCGAGCCGCACATCTCCGGGCGCATCATGGAGCTGCACCACGACAAGCACCATGCCCTGTACGTCGCGGGCGCCAACACCGCCCTCGAGAAGCTCGCCGCCGCCCGCGACGCGGACGACCTCGCCGCCGTGAACCTGCACGAGAAGAACCTCGCGTTCAACCTCGGCGGGCACGTCAACCACAGCGTCTTCTGGCAGAACCTCTCGCCCGAGGGCGGCGAGCCCGGGGGCGAGCTCGCCGCCGCGATCGACGAGTTCTTCGGCTCGTTCGAGAAGTTCCAGAAGCACTTCACCGCCAACGCTCTGGGCATCCAGGGCTCCGGCTGGTCGATCCTCGCCTGGGACTCCATCGGGCAGAAGCTCGTCATCGTGCAGCTGTACGACCAGCAGTCGAACATCGCCCTCGGCCTCGTGCCCGTGGTCGTCCTCGACATGTGGGAGCACGCCTTCTACCTCGACTACGTCAACGTGAAGGCCGACTACGTCAAGGCGTGGTGGAACATCGTCAACTGGGCCGACGCCGGCGAGCGCTTCACGCGCGCCCGGACGCAGACCCTGGGGCTCATCGTCCCCGGTCTCTGACCCCCGCACGGCCCCGAGGGCCCGCAGGACGCCTCCACGGCGGCCTGCGGGCCCTTTCTACGTCCGAGGAGACCTGAGGCCCGCTGGCGGGGCTGGACCGTCTCCCGGCGGCTCCGACAGGCACGACGGCTCGCCCGCCGAGCGACCCGGACGGTCCCGGTGCCGGCAGGGGCGTCCCCCGCCCGCGCCGCTCCGGGTCGGCCCGGGGAGGCTGCCGGCCCGGCACGGCCGGTGACCGGCTGGCTGCCGGCCCGGCACGGCCGGTGACCGGCTGCCGGCACCCCCGGGTGCGACAGGCGAGCAGGAACGGCACGGGCCCCGGCCCTCCGTGAGGAGGGGCCGGGGCCCGTGGACGTGCAGTCAGGCAGCGCGGTCAGTGCGCGTGCTGCCCGCGGGAGAACTCGAAGACCCAGCCGACGAGCGCGATCGCACCCAGGGCCAGACCGGGGACGAGGAGCCACCAGCCGACCGCGAGGGCGGCGAACACGATGGACGCCGCGAGGGCCAGCACGAGCGGCCACCAGCTCCAGGGGGAGAACACGCCCTGGTCGCCGGCGCCCTGCTCGATCTCGCCGAACGGGTCGTCCTCGGGACGGTCGTCGATGCGCTTGCCGACGAGCCAGAGGTAGCCGCCGATCATGCCGGCCATGCCGCCCACGAGGGGGATGCCGTAGGTGCCGACCGGCTCGCCCCCGCTCCAGACGGCGTAGATCACGCCGACCGGGACGAAGAAGAGCACGCCGAAGAGGAAGAGCTTCGCCTCGAACTTCACCGGGCACCCCCGCGGCGGTCGTCCCCGTCACCGAGGTCGGGCTGGTCGATGACCGTCGTGCTCGACTGCTCGGACTGGCCCGTGCCCTTGCGCACACGGTCCTGGCCGACCTCGGGCTGGCCGACGCGCTCGGCCTCCCAGTCGAAGATGCCACCGGAGTCGGGCTCCACGTGGTCCATGGCGGCGACCTCGGGGTGGTGCAGGTCGAACGCCGGGCGCTCGGAGCGGATCCGGGGCAGCGACGTGAAGTTGTGCCGCGGCGGCGGGCAGCTGGTCGCCCACTCGAGCGAGTTGCCGTAGCCCCACGGGTCGTCGACGACGACGAGCGGCGCCTTGCGGGACGTGACGTACACGTTCCACAGGAACGGCAGGATCGAGATGCCGAGCACCATGGCGCCGACCGTCGACACCTGGTTCAGCAGCGTGAAGCCGTCGTCGGGCGAGTACTCCGCGTACCGGCGGGGCATGCCCTCGACGCCGAGCCAGTGCTGCACGAGGAAGGTCGTGTGGAAGCTGAGGAACAGCAGCCAGAAGTGCCACTTGCCCAGGCGCTCGTCGAGCATCTTGCCCGTCATCTTGGGCCACCAGAAGTAGAAGCCCGCGAACATGGCGAACACGACGGTGCCGAAGACGACGTAGTGGAAGTGCGCCACCACGAAGTACGAGTCGGACAGGTGGAAGTCGAGCGCAGGGCTGGACAGGATGATGCCCGTCAGGCCGCCGAAGAGGAACGTGACGAGGAAGCCGATCGCCCACAGCATCGGGGTCTCGAACGTGAGCTTGCCGCGCCACATCGTGCCGATCCAGTTGAAGAACTTCACACCGGTCGGCACCGCGATGAGCATCGTCATGAGCGCGAAGAACGGCAGGAGGACCTGGCCGGTCGCGTACATGTGGTGCGCCCAGACCGCCACGGACAGCGCCGCGATCGCGATGGTGGCGTAGACGAGCCCCTTGTAGCCGAAGACGGGCTTGCGGCTGAAGACCGGCAGGACCTCGGTGATGATGCCGAAGAACGGCAGCGCGATGATGTAGACCTCGGGGTGGCCGAAGAACCAGAACAGGTGCTGCCACAGCAGCGCCCCGCCGTTCTCCGGGTTGAAGATCTGCGCGTCGAGGCGACGGTCCGCCCCGAGGGCGAACAGCGCGGCGGCCAGCGGCGGGAACGCCATGATCACCAGGACGCTCGTGATGAGGATGTTCCAGGTGAAGATCGGCATCCGGAACATCGTCATGCCGGGGGCGCGCATCGTGATGATGGTGGTGATGAAGTTGACGGCGCCGAGGATGGTGCCGAAACCGCCGAGCGCGAGGCCGAACACCCACAGGTCGCCGCCGAGCCCGGGGCTGTAGACCGTGTCGGACAGCGGCGCGTAGGCCGTCCAGCCGAAGGAGGCGGCGCCCTGCGGGAGCAGGAAGCCGAACGCCGCGATCACGCCGCCGAACAGGTAGAGCCAGTAGGCGAACATGTTGAGCCGCGGGAACGCGACGTCGGGGGCGCCGATCTGCAGCGGCATGATGACGTTCGCGAAGCCGGCGAAGAGGGGCGTCGCGAACAGCAGCAGCATGATCGTGCCGTGCATCGTGAAGGCCTGGTTGTACTGCTCGGCCGTCTGGAACACGTCCAGCGCCGGCGTGAACAGCTCGGCCCGGATGAACAGGGCCAGGAGCCCGCCGATGCAGAACCACACGAAGGACGTGATCAGGTACAGGTACCCGATGACCTTGTGGTCCGTGCTCGTGATCCACTTCACGGCGAGCGAACCCGCCGACTGCTTGCGGGGCGCCAGCCCCGGGACCCGCTCGATCGTCGCGGCCATCAGCCCTCCTCCCCCACGGTGCCCTCGACGGCCTCGCCGTTGCGGCGGACGCTGTCGAGGCTCTGGACACGGCTCACGTCGACGCCGAGCGAACCGGTCTGGCCCAGGTCGCGGAGCTCCTCCATGTGCGCGTCGTACTCCTCGCGGGAGACGACCTTGACGTTGAAGAGCATCGACGCGTGGTACTCCCCGCACAGCTCGGCGCACTTGCCGACGTAGTCGCCCTCCTTGGTGGGGGTGACCTGGAAGCTGTTCGTCGTGTCCCCCGGGAAGACGTCCATCTTGAAGAGGAACGCCGGGATCCAGAAGGAGTGGATGACGTCGCGGGAGTTCAGCGTGAACTGCACCCGCTCGTCGACGGGCAGGTACAGGGTCACCTGCTCGGCGAGGGAGCCCTCGGCGCCGACCTCCTGGGCCTGCTGGCCCGTCTCGTACACGCCGTCGTCGAGGTAGTTGAAGTCCCAGCTCCACTGCTTCGCGACGACCTGCACGTTGAGGTCGACCGGGTCGTCCTCGGACATGATCTCGTGGTTGTCGCGCGCGGTGTAGTAGAAGAGCACGCCGACCATGAGGATCGGCAGGATCACGTACATGATCTCGAGCGGCACGTGGTACCGGAGCTGCACGGGCAGGACGTCGTCGTCCTTGCGCTTCCGGTAGCGCGCGACGCACCACAGGATGAGGCCCCAGGTGATGATGCCGACGAGCAGCGCGGCGATCCAGGAGCCGACCCACAGGCTGAGGATGCGGCCCGTCTCGTCGGTGACCTCGTTGGCCGAGTCGCCGGGCAGGTAGCCCCGGGCGACCTGGTCCGAGGAGCAGCCGGCGAGGGCCAGCAGGGCGAGCGCCGAGGCGGCGGCCACGCCGGCCGCGCGGCGGCGCCGGCGGGGGGGAAGCGGGTGCACGGGGAACCTCTCGTTCACGGTCCCGCCCCTCTCCCGTCCCGCGCAGGCGGGACCGTCGGAGGGCGGCGCAGGACCTCTGTCCTCGACAGCGGCAGCCTAGCGCGCCCCCAGGCCGCTCACGTGCCCGAGCACGCCGGATGGCGACGCCGCGTCAGATCTGTCCTCAGCCTGCGGCCAGCCGTGGCACGTGCCGGACGGGCCGTCGTGCGGCGCCGGTAGCGTGGCGGCCGTGATCCCCGCCACGCCCGCACCCCCGGGCGCGCCGCGGCCGGCCGCGGCGCCGGCGGGCGGACCGGACCCGGCGGGCCCGGCCCCGGCCCTCCCCGGCCGGGTCCTGCTCGACGCGGCCGGCGCCGCGCCGCCCTCCGCCCGCGCCCGCGCCGCCCTGCTCGCCGCGCTCGACGAGGGCTGGTCGGACCCGCGACGCCTCCACGCGGAGGGCCGCCGGGCCCGCGCCCTGCTCGACGGGGCGCGGGAGTCGTTCGCCGCGGTCCTCGGCGTCCGCACGGAGGACGTCGCGCTCGCCCCCTCGGGCACCGCCGCGCTGCACGCCGGCGTCCTCACCGTGGCGCGCGGCCGCCGCCGCACGGGCGACGGGGTCGTCGTGGGCGCCGTCGAGCGCGCCGCCGTGCTCCACGCCGCGGAGCACGCCGTCGCCGTGCACGCCCGCGAGGGGGGACCCGGCGGGCCGGGCCGTGTCGTCGTCCCCGTCGACGGGCAGGGCCGCGTGGACGGCGGCGCCCTCGCGGAGGCCGTCGGGCGTCCGGGCGTGGCGCTCGTCGCGCTGCAGCACGCCAACGGCGAGGTGGGGACCCGCCAGCCGGTGGCGCGCGCGGCGGCGGCGGCGCGGGCCGCCCGTGTGCCGCTGCTCGTGGACGCCGGTGCGGCGCTCGGGCACGAGGCGGTCGCCGACGGGTGGGACCTGCTCGCCGCGGACGCCGCCGACTGGGGCGCACCCGGCCCGCTCGGCGTGCTCGCCGTCCGGCCCGGCGTGCGCCGTGCACCGGTGGCCCCCGAGGACGAGGACCGCTGGTTCCCGGGCGGCGTCTCCGTCCCCCTCGCGCTCGCCGCCGCCGTCGCCCTGGAGGAGGCCCTCGACGCGGCGGCCGCGCAGGGCGTGGCGCGCCGTGCCCTCGTCGACCGGCTCCGCGCGCGGGTGGCCGCCGAGGTGGCGGACGTGGAGGTGGTCGGCGACCCCGTCGACCGCCTGCCGCACGTGCTGACCTTCTCGTGCCTCTACGTGGACGGGGAGGCGCTGGTGACGGCCCTGGACGCCGCCGGGTTCGCCGTGGGGTCCGGGTCGGCGTGCACGTCGTCCGCCCTCGAGCCGAGCCACGTCCTGGCCGCCATGGGCGTGCTCACCCACGGCAACGTGCGCCTGGCGCTGCCCGTCGGCACCCGCGCCGGGGACGTGGAGCGGTTCTGCGACGTCCTGCCGGGGCTCGTCGCCCAGGTGCGGTCGGCGCTGGGGGCGACGGGCCTGTGACGGCCGGGGGTCCGGCGGGCGGGGAGCCGACGGTGCCCGGCGACGCGCCGTCCGGCGCCGGGGACCTCGGCGAGACCGTGGACGCCCGCGGCCTCGCGTGCCCGCTGCCGGTGATCCACCTGGCGCGGGCCGCCGCCGGCGCCCCGCCGGGTGCCCGGCTCACGGTCTTGTCGACGGACCCGGCCGCCCTCGTCGACGTCCCCGCCTGGGCACGGCTGCGCGGTCACACCCTCCTGGCCACGCACGGGTGGCCGGGGGGTGCGACCGCGCAGACGGTGCGTCTCGGCGGGGCCGGCTCGGTCAGCTGAAGGAGCCGCCGCACGCGCAGGCGCTGCCCGCGTTGGGGTTGTCGATCGTGAAGCCCTGCTTCTCGATCGTGTCCGCGAAGTCGATCGTGGCGCCCTCGAGGTAGGGGACGCTCATGCGGTCGACGACGACCTCGACGCCGCCGTAGTCCTTCAGGGCGTCACCGTCGAGCACGCGCTCGTCGAAGTAGAGCTGGTAGATCAGGCCGGAGCAGCCGCCGGGCTGCACCGCCACCCGGAGGCGGAGGTCGTCGCGACCCTCCTGCTCCAGCAGGCTGCGCACCTTGTCGGCCGCGACGTCCGTCAGCAGCACGCCGTGGGTCGCTGTCTGGGTGGTCTCGCTCATGCGTCTCTCCCTCGTGAGCCGGTACCGGCACCAGGTCTGCTCGGGGCCCGCCCGGCGGACCCGTCCCCCGGCGCAACCGCGGCGGTGCGCGGGTTTGTTCCCGCGACGACCGGGCCCACCCTACGCACCCGCATCGGGGACCGGGACGGGACCTCGGGCCGTGCGCGTCGCGCCCCCCGGGGCGGCCGCGCCCGACGGCGGGACGTGGACGGTCGGGGCGGCCGGCGCCGGCCGGGGCGACCAGGTGCGCGCGACCCGGGCGGCCAGCGCCTCCGTGGCCGCGGCGCCCGACGCACCGGGGTACGCGGCCGCGACCCCGGCGACCGCGAGCTCGCGCGACCCCGCGTCCACGCCGGGCGCCAGGACGACGAGGGGGACGGCCAGGGGCACGCAGCGCTCGCCCAGCGCCGACAGGACCGTGCCGGAGAGGGCCGCGTGGCCGACGGGACCGGTCACGAGGACCACGACGTCCGCCGCCGCCACGCGCGCGTCGAGGTCGAGCAGCGCCGCGAGCACCTCGACGCCGGGCCGCAGCCGGGCCCCCACGGCCGTCAGCGCCCACGCCGCCCCGCCACCGGCGCCGGAGCCCAGCGCCGACGCCCCGCGGGCCCGGGTGGGCGCGTCGCCCGCGCCGAGCGGCAGGAGGGGGCGTCCGCCCG
>NZ_RWJX01000065.1 GCF_004123805.1 Cellulomonas endophytica
GTGGTGGCGAGGGCGCGCCCGCGCGTCGTCGCCGTCGCGGCGGCCGCGGCCGCGGCGCGGGTCCCGCCGGGGCCTGACACCAGGCCCGCACGGCCGGGCACGGCCGGGCACGGCCCGGACCACCACGACGACGGCCGCCCCTCCCCTCGCGGGGACGGGCGGCCGTCGTCGTGGGCGCGACGCCGCCGGGCGGGCGGCGCCGCGGCCGGTCAGCCCGTGTTCTGCAGGCCGGCGGAGACGCCGTTGACGGTGAGCAGCAGCAGGTGGCGCAGGCCGTCGGCCTGCTCGGGCGCGTCCCCGGTCCGCAGGCCGCGCAGGGCGCGCAGCTGGAGCAGCGAGAGCGCGTCGACGTAGGGCGAGCGCAGCGCGACGGCGCGGCCGAGGATCCGCCGGCGCGAGAGCAGCTCGTCCGACCCCGTCATGCGCACGACCCACTCGCGGGTCAGGCGCAGCTCGCCCATGACGAGCCCGGCGAGGTCGTCGCGGTCGCCCAGGGCGAGGTAGCCCTCGGCGATGCGCTCGTCCGTCTTGGCCAGCGACATCTCGACGTTGTCGACGAACGTCGTCATGAGCGGCCAGTCGCGGTAGGCCTCCTGCAGCAGCGCCTCGTCGCCCACGGCCTCCAGCGCGCTGCCCAGGCCGTACCAGCCGGCGAGGTTGATGCGGGCCTGCGACCACGAGAACACCCAGGGGATGGCGCGCAGGTCGTCGAGCGAGGACACGGACAGCCCGCGGCGCGCCGGCCGGGAGCCGATGGGCAGCAGGCCGAGCTCCTCCAACGGCGTCACCTCGGCGAACCACTGCGGGAAGCCGTCGGCGCGCACGAGCTCGTGGAAGCGCCGGCGGGAGACCGCGTCGAGGCGCTCGGCGAGGTCGGCGAAGCGGACCGTCGCCTCCGCGTTGCGCCGCTCGACGGACGGGGCGCCCTGGAGCAGGGTTGCCGCCGCCACCTGCTCGATGTGGCGGGAGGCGATGACGGGGTCGCCGTACCGGGCGAAGATGACCTCGCCCTGCTCCGTGAGCTTGAACCGCCCGTCGACGGACCCCGGGGGCTGGGCCAGGACGGCCCGGTTGGCGGGGCCGCCGCCGCGGCCCAGGGCGCCGCCGCGGCCGTGGAACAGCGTGAGCTCGATGTCGTGCCGCCTCGCCCAGTCCGCGATGCGCGCCTGCGCGGCGTCGAGGGCGAGCGTGGCCGCCAGCGGCCCGACGTCCTTCGAGGAGTCGGAGTAGCCGAGCATGACCTCGACCCGCCGGCCGTTCTCCGCCAGCCGGCGCTGCACCGCGGGGTGCTCCAGCGCCGCCTCGAGGATGTCGACGCTCGCCTCGAGGTCCGCGAACGTCTCGAAGAGCGGGATGGCGTCGATGACGGGCCGCTCGGAGGCGCCCGTGAAGGCGTGCTCCGCGAGCTCGTACACCGCGGCCAGGTGCTCGGCGGACTGCGTGAAGGAGACGATGTAGCGGCGGGCCGCCTCCACGCCGTGCCGCTTCTGCACCGCACCGAGCGCGCGGAACGTGTCGAGCACCTCGACGGTGCGCTCGGCGAGCGGCCCGTCGACGCCGTGCTCGGCGATGTCGGCCAGCGCGGCGGCGTGCACCTGCGAGTGCTGGCGCACCTCGAGCTCGGCGAGGTGGAAGCCGAAGGTCTGGACCTGCCACAGGAGCTTCTGCAGCGCCCCGAACGCGACGCGCGGGGCGCCGGCGTCCACGAGCGAGCGCTGGATGACGAGCAGGTCCGCCACGAGCTCCTGCGGGCCGGCGTAGCCGAGGTCGGCGTCCCGGGCCCGCGTCGCGGCGATGCGGCCGGCGACGACGAGGAGCACGCGGCGGTGCACCTCGCCGGGCGCCTCCCCCGCCGTGGCGTCCGCGAGCTGCTCGGACAGGCCGCGCTGCTGGCGCCAGAGGGTGGCGAGCGCGGCCGACGGCGGCGTGATCGCGGCCTCGAGCGTGAGCCGCTCGGCGACGCGCCGGGCGGAGGCCTCGAGCGCGGTGAGCACGGCGTGCGAGGCGAGCGCGGCGGCCTCGCGGGTGACGCGCGCGGTGACGTTGGGGTTGCCGTCCCGGTCGCCGCCGATCCACGTGCCGAGGCGCCCGAACGGCGCCACGACGGGCGGGGTGGTGCCGGCCTCGTCGCCCAGCAGCCAGTCGTCGAGGCGCCGGTACACCGTGGTGAGGACGTCGACGAGCGTCGTGTTGAAGACGCCGAGCACCGTCTGCACCTCGTCGAGCACGGTCGGCTTGTCGGCCCGCAGGGGCGAGGTGCGCCAGAGGATGTCGATCTCGAACAGCAGCCGGCGGTCGTTCTCCGCCAGCGACGTGCCGCCGATCTGCAGCCGGTCGCGCTCGGCGACGAGCTCCGCGATGCGCCGGATGGAGCGGGCCACCGCCGGGCGCCGCGCCTCCGTGGGGTGCGCGGTGAGGACGGGCCGGAACTCCAGCGTCCGCAGCCGGCGCCGGGCCTCCTCCTCGCCCACCTCCGAGGCGAGCGTCGAGAGCGCCGCGGGCAGCGTGTCGTCGGCCGTGAGCTGGCCCGGGGCCGCCTGCGACTCGCGCCGCTGCAGGATGCGGATGCGGTGGTTCTCCTCCGCCACGTTGACGAGGTGGAAGTAGCAGGTGAAGGCCCGCGCCACCTGCTCCGCCCGCTGCAGCGACAGCCCGGCGACGAGCGCCTCGGCCTCGGCGAACGCCTCGGGCTCGCGGCCGTCGTGCGCGCGGATCGACAGCTCGCGCAGGCGCTCGACGTCGTCGTACAGGTCCTCGCCGCCCGCCTCGCGCAGCACGCGGCCGAGGTGCTCGCCCAGCACGCGCACGTCCGTGCGCAGGGGCTCGGGCACCTCGTAGCGGGCGAGCCCGCGCGGGTCCGGGGTGGTCGTGGGGGGCGCTGTCACGGGAGAACCGTAGCCACCCCGCCCAGGGGTCGGGCGCCGCCGTCCCACTCCTCGGGCCCGGACGTCGTGGACGTCACACCCTCAGCGCCCGGGGGCGTGCCCCGGGCGGTCCGGGGCGCGCGAGGCGCGGGGGGCGCGGGGCAGGACGCGCTCGAGCAGCCGCACCCCGCCCGCGAGGAGGAGGAACACCACCGCGACGACCGCCGTCGCCGCCGCGGCCCCGCCGACGCCCACCTCGCCGACGTCGAGGAAGGGGTACGGGTACCAGCCCGTCGCGGCGCCGCGGGCGAAGGTGTACGCGATCCACAGCAGCGGCGGCACCACCCCGAGCGCGACCGTCCGCCCGTCCGTCCGCGGCCGCGGCCCAGCGAGGAGCCAGGCGACCACCGCGAGCACGGGCGAGACCGTGTGCAGCAGGAAGTTCGTCAGGGCGCCCGCCGGCGTCAGCTCGACGAGCCCGGTGAGAGCCCGGTGGTAGACGATCCCGGTGACCGTGATGCACAGGACGGCGTCCAGGTGCAGCACCCGGAAGAGCCGGCCGTCGTGGTCGGGGCGGGCCGCCAGCAGGGCGGAGACCCCGCCGACCAGCAGGTTCGACAGGATCGTGAAGTAGGAGAGGAGCCGGACGATCCGCTCCGCGTGCGAGGGGGCCGCTCCCGGGCCCTCGACGAGGGCGGTGACGAGCTCGATCGCCACGCCCGCGAGCGCGGCGGTCGCGACGGCGGCGTGCAGGGCCCGTGCGAGCACGCGTCCTCCTGGTCCCCGGGGCCCGCGGGCGCCGGTCGACGGTGGGTGGGATCGATCGGGGGTGCGGACGCGCCGGACGCTACCCGGCCGCGGTGGGGACCGGGGCCAGGAGCAGGCGCTCCACCTGCTCGGCCGGGCCCGGCCGCGCCAGGAGGAACCCCTGCAGCACGTCCACCCCGAGCCGGCGGACCGCGTCGTGCTGCTCCGGCGTCTCGATGCCCTCGGCCACGACCGTGAGACCGAGCGCCCGCCCGAGCGCCACGACGGTCGCCGCGAGCGCCGTCCCCGTCACGTCCTTGCCGAGGCCCGCGACGTAGCTGCGGTCGAGCTTGAGGGAGGAGACGGGCAGGCGGCGCAGGTACTCCATGCCGGCGTAGCCCGTGCCGAAGTCGTCGATCGCCAGGCGCACCCCGCGCTCCCCGAGCGCGTGCAGGTCCTCCAGCACCTGCGGCGAGGACCGCAGGGCCTGGTTCTCCGTGAGCTCGACGACGAGCGCCGTGCCCGGCAGGCCCTCCTCGTCGAGCACCTCGCCGACGAGGAGCGGGAAGTGGTCGCGCGCCATCTGGCCCGGCGAGACGTTCACCCACATCTCGGGGGCGTCGTCGCCGAAGCGCCTCCGCCACCGGGCCGCCTGGCGCAGGGCCGCGCGCAGCACCCACTCCCCCAGCGGGACCATGAGCGCCCGCTCCTCCGCCACGTCGAGGAACGCCCCCGGGCCGAGCAGCCCCTGCTGCGGGTGCCGCCACCGCAGCAGGGCCTCGCACGCGACGAGCCGCTGCGTGCGCGCGTCGAAGCAGGGCTGGTAGTCGAGGTAGAGCTGCCCCTCCGGCCCGGCGTCGGGGGTGGGGTCGGCGCGCGGCACGGACGGCACCGGGGGCGCCTCCGGCAGCAGCAGCGCCGCGCGCAGGTCCGCCTCGAGCTCGATCTGGCGCAGCGCCCGCGCCTGCAGGCCCGGGTCGGAGAACTCCCACCGGCCCCGGCCGTTCGCCTTCGCCCGGTACATGGCGGTGTCGGCCTCGCGCAGGAGGTCCGCCGGGGACGCGTCCTCGCTGCGGGCGTAGGCCACGCCGATGCTGGCGGAGACCTGCAGGGTCCGCCCCTCGACGGTCAGCTGCGCCGCCAGCGCCCGGGACACCCGGTCCGCCACCGCCGCGATCCCGTCCGCGTCCCCCACGTCCTCGCACACGACGACGAACTCGTCGCCGCCGAGCCGTCCCGGCACGTCCGCGTCCCGGACGGCCGCCGTGAGGCGCTCCGCCACGGCGGCCAGCAGCTCGTCGCCCGCCGCGTGCCCGAGGGAGTCGTTGACGTCCTTGAAGTTGTCCAGGTCGATGTAGAGCAGGCCCGCCGTCGAGCCCTGGCGGCGGGCGCGCCCGAGGGCCTGGCCGAGGTGCTCCGTCACGAGCGCCCGGTTGGGCAGTCCCGTCAGCGCGTCGTGGAGGGCGTGGTGGACGAGCTCGGCCTCGACCCGTCGGCGGTCCGTGACGTCCGTCATCATGCAGACCGCGTAGTCGGGCCGCCCCGCCTCGTCCTGCACGCCCGCGAACGACGTGCTCACCCAGACGTCGTGCCCGTCGGCGTGCAGGCAGCGGTGCTCGACGACGTCCGTGGTGGTGCGCCCGTCCGCCAGGGTCGACAGCCCCGCGTCGACGAGCGCGACGTCCTGCGGGTGCACGAGCGCGGTGACGGGGGTCCCGACGAGCTCGGGGGCGCCGTAGCCGAGCATGCCCGTCATCGTGCCGTTCACCTGGAGGAACCGGCCGCGGTCCTCCGGGCGCGTGCTCACCATGGCGACGCCCACGGGCGCGTGCTCGAAGGCGACCCGGAAGCGCTCGCGGCTGGCGGCCAGCTCCGCCTCCTGGGCCAGCTGGGCGGTGCGGTCCGTCGCGACGACGATGAGGCCGTCCGGCCCCGTCGCGCCCCGGCGGACCGTGAGCGACAGCAGGAGGTCGTGGCGCTCCCCCGTGCGCGTGCGCCAGGCCCAGGGCCGGGTGGCGGACACGTCGCGCTCCACCAGCGCCTGCACGGCCTCGGGGCGCGCCAGCGTCTCGTGCGGGCCCCAGGCGCCGGGACGGTCGACGTCCGGGACGTCGAAGAGCGCCGTCGACCGGCCCAGCACCTCGTCGGCCGAGTAGCCGAGCAGGCGCTCCGCGCCGCGGCTGAACAGCTCGATGCGGCCCTCGAGGTCGACGGCGAGCACCGCCTGCTCCGTGGCGGCGGCGAGGACCCCGGCCATGAGGTCGTGGGAGGCCTGCAGCCGCTCGGCCAGGCGCCGCTGCTCGCTCGTGTCGCGGACCGCGGCCACGACGACCCGGCGCCCGTCGAGGGTGGCGCCCGCGAGGTTGACCTCGACGGGCACGTGCGTGCCGTCCCGACGGACCGCGTCGAGCCCCGGCCCCGTGAACATGGAGCGCGAGTGGTCGCTCGCGCCGTAGCGCTCCCGCTTGCGGCGGTGGTCGTCCCGGGCGGGCGCGGGCACGAGCACCTCGATGCCCTGGCCGACGAGCTCGCCCGGCCCGTACCCCAGCAGCGCCTCCGCCTGGGAGTTCGTCTCGACGACGCGCCCCTCGGGCCCCGTGACGATGACGGCGTCGGGCAGGGCGCGCAGGAGCGCGTCGGCCCGGTCCGCCCGTCCGGCCAGGCCCTCGAGGCGGTCCTGCGCCTCCCGGTCGTCCAGGACGGTCAGGGCGACGTGGTCGAGCAGGCCCTCCCGCTCGCGCACCGCGACGGCCGCCACCCGGCAGGGCACGCCCGTGCCGTCCGGCCGGCGCAGCCGCAGGGTGAGGACGCGGCCGCCGTCGGCCGCCGGCGCGCCGGGGCCGACGAGGTCGACGAGCCCCTGGGCCCGGGGCCGGTCCGCCGGCACGACGAGCTCGGCGAGGCGGGCGCCGACGGGGTCCGCACGGCCCACGAGCCGGGCGACGGCGGCGTTGGCCGCGAGCACCACGCCCTCGGCGCACACCTCGAGGTAGCCCTGCTCGGCCTCCGCCAGCACGGCGGCGGGTCGGCGGGCGGCCTCGCGCGCGGCCTCGGCGGCCTGCACGTCCGTGACGTCGACCATGACCACGCCGACCGCGGGCAGGCCCTCCCACACCACGGCCACCGCGTCCCCGTCGACGGTCCGCACGGACTCGTCGGGACGCCCCCGGCGGCGCAGCACGCCGAAGCGCGACCGCGAGCTGCCCGTCACCAGCACGCGCCCGTGCACCTCGCGCAGCGTCTCGCGGCCCTGGGCGGGCACCCACCCCAGGACGGAGCGGCCGACGAGGACCTCGGGCGAGGCCTCCCCGTGCAGCACGGCCGCCGCGGGGTTGGCCCACCGGACGACGTGCTCCTCGTCGACGACGACCACCGCCGCGCCCGTGCGGCCCAGGAGGCGCCAGGCGGCGTCCCGGTCGCCCGCGACGGGTTGCTCGGGTGCCGCGGGCCCCTCCGTGCGGTCGTCGTCCCGCGTCATCACGTCTCCCCGTCCGGCGGCTGCTGCACGGTCCTCGCTGCACGTCCCCTGCATGGTGCGGGGCGGTCCCGGGGACGGCAAGGCAGGGGGCCCGGCGCCCGGGACCCGCCCGCGGACCGGCCCGGGACCCGGGCGGGGCCACCGCCCGCGGCGGCGGCCCCGTCCCCCGTCCGGCCGGTCAGGACAGCGGGTTCGGCTCCGCGCCCGCGGCGGGCACCGGCCGGTCCCGCGGCCGCAGGCGGACGTTCGGCAGGTCCGGCGCGGGCAGGGCCGGGCCGGGGTAGCCCGGCACGGAGCCGAAGCGGGCCAGGCCGTCGGCGTCGCCGGCGATCGCGGCCTGCCAGGCGGCGCGCGCGGACACCACCTCGTCGTGCGTCCGCCCCACGAAGTTCCACCACATGAGCACGGGCTCGGTGAAGGGCGCGCCCCCGACGAGGACGAGCCGTGCCGGTCCGCCGGGCCCGACGACGAGCCGGAGCCGGTCGGGCCCCGGGGCGCGGTAGCCGAGCCAGGCCGGCGGCACGACGGTGCCGTCGAGCCGCACCTCGCCGGCGTCGACCAGCACGGCGTGCTCGAAGCCCGCGTCCACGGGCAGGTCGACGACCGCGCCCGCCGGCACGTCGAGCTGGGCCGCGACGCACGGGGAGAAGGTGCGCCCCGCCGACGAGGCGCCGAGCAGCGTGCCCAGCACCACGCGCACCCGGGCCCCGTCGTGCTCGACGACCGGCAGGTCGGCGACGTGCTGGAAGGCCGGCGCCCCGTGGCGGGCCGCCTCGGGCAGGGCCGTCCACAGCTGCACCCCGTGGAGCCGGCGCTGGTCCGGGAAGAGGGCCGTGGTCCCCTCCTCGGAGTGGCACACGCCGTGGCCGGCCGTCATGAGGTTGAGCCCGCCGGGCGCCACCGTCCGGACGGCGCCCGTCGCGTCCTGGTGGCGCACGTGCCCCTCGAACAGCCACGTCACCGTCTGCAGCCCCGTGTGGGGGTGGGGCGGGACGTCCATGCCGCCCGAGTCCGCGACGTCGTCGGGGCCGTAGTGGTCGAGGAAGCAGAACGGGCCGACGAGGGACCTCGCCCGCGAGGGCAGCGTGCGCCGGACGGTCATCGCGCGGACGCCGCCGAGCGGCACCAGCCGTGGCTCGACGAGCTCGACGCCGGCCGCGCCGGGACCGCCCGCCGCGCACCGCTCGACCGTCGGGCGCGCCTCGAGGTTCGTCACACCGCGGAGCGTACGCGGGCGGGGTCCTCCCGCCGGAGGCCCCGCTCGCCTACGCTGGGACGACCGCGGGCGCGCCCGCCGACCGCGCGCGCCCGGCGCGCGCCTCGCCGGAGTCCGACGCGGCGCCACCGAGCCCCAGCCCCTCCCGTCCGCCCGTCGCACCGCCCACCACCGCCCGAGCCGACCAGGAGGTCCCGTGCGCCGACCCGCGCCCGCGCGCGCGACCCCCGTGGTCGCGCTGGTGCTCGTCGCGCTGACGCTCGTGGCCTGCACGCCGGGCGACGAGGGGGGCGCCGTCGCCGGTGCCGGCGCCACCGCGTCGGCGGCGCTCCCGACCACGACCGGCGGCACGGACGGCGGCACGACCGGCAGCACGGACGGCGACCCGGACGGCGACCCGGCGGAGGGGACCGCTCCGGCCGCGACGACCACGCCCGGCACGCCCGGCCCCACCGCCCCCGCGACCGCACCGGCGCCCACCGCCACGGCCGCCCCGACGCGGCGCCCGACGCCGACGCCGACGCCCCTCCCCGTGCCGGCCCGCCCCTCGCCGACCGCCGCCCCCGCGCCGGTGCCGCCCGTCCCGCCCGCGCCGGAGCCGGACCCGGCGGTCCCCGAGGCCCCCGCCCCGACGGAGCCCGGTGCCTCCGAGCCGGCGACGCCGACCCCGGCCCCGCCGGACCCCACGCCCGAGCCGACGCCGACCCCGTCGCCGGCCCCCGCCGAGCCCACGGCGCTCGCCCTCACGGGGGGCGGCGTCGGCGACCTGCCCCTCGGGCGCGGCGGGGCCGCCGCGGCGCTGCGGGAGCTGCTCGGGCCACCCGACGCGACGGAGGACGCGACCTGCGGCGGCGGCATCGACCGCGCGCTGACGTGGGGCGACCTCACCGTCCAGCTCGCGGGAGACGTGCTGGCCGGCTGGGGTCTGCGGGGCCGGGACGTCCCCCTGCCCGTCTCCGTGCCGCTGGGCCTCGGGCCGGGCGCGACGCTCGCCGAGGTGGAGCGGGCGGCGGGCGACCGTGCGGTCCTCTGGGCCGAGTTCGACCTCTGGACCGTCGGGGAGGCCGGTGCCCGGTGGTTCACGGAGACCTCGGAGCCGGACGCGCGCGTGCTCTTCGTCGCGGGCGGCACGGGCTGGTGCGACTGAGCGGCGGCCCACGGCGGCGGTGACGGGCCCGGCGGCCGGTTGCCGCACCCCCGGGCACGGGTGAGGCTGGGGCCGACACCGACCGACGGGAGCACGATGACCAGCCCTGACGACCGCACGCCCGACAAGGGCGAGATCGACCCCCGGCCCCAGGCCGCGCGGGACCGGGTGACCCCCGACCCCGACCCGGCGACGACGACGGGTCTCGAGCCCGGCGGCGGCGTGCCTCCCGGCGAGACGCCGCCCGGGGAGTCCAGCACGACCGGGGTCTCGGACCGGCAGCCCGACGTCGCGGGCCGGGGCGTCAGCTGGGTCGTCTACGCGGGGATCGGACTCGTCGTGGTGCTCGTCGCGCTGTTCTTCGTCGGGCGGCTGGCCGGTCTCCTGGGCTGACCCTGTGCACGCGCACAGCCGGTGAGCAGGGTCCTTGTCGCGGAGGACCGCCCCGTCGTACCGTGGGTGCGCTGTGATCGCGCACAGTGCGCTCGGACCCGCGGTGCGGCGGGGGCCGGGCGGGCGACGAGGCCCGCGGGCGGTCGCCGACCCTCGACCCGCGAGACGAGAGAGACCATGAGACGAGCAGGACGACGACGTCCTCTGACCGCCGCCGCCGTCGCGCTGACGTCCGGCGCGCTGCTGCTGGGACCGGCCACCGCCGCCTCGGCGGACCCCGACGACGCGAGCTTCTCGCCCGTCGCGAGCGACCTCGCCCGCAAGCCGTGGGTGGAGCTGTCCACGACGAGCGGGGCCGCGTCCGCCGCGCTGGCGGTCGACGGCGACCCGGCCACCGCCTGGCAGGCCGCGCGGAAGCCCGGGCAGGCCCTCACCCTCGACCTGGGCGGGGCGTACGACAACGTCCGCAAGGTCGAGCTCGTGTTCCCCGACCCCGACGGGGTGTACCGGTACGTGGTCGAGGCCTCGTCGGACGGCACGACGTGGGAGACGGTCGTCGACCGCTCGCGCGCGGACGTCGCGGGCCGGGGCGAGGAGCACCTCCTCACCCGTCCGGGCACCGCCTTCCTGCGCGTGCGGCTCCTCGACGCGACCCGCGGCGCCACCCCGGGCATCAGCGAGCTGCGCGTGTGGAACTACCTGCGCGACGACCTCGTGCTGGGCGCCGACCTGTCCTACGCCGACCAGGACGCCCGCGACGGCCTGCGGTACTGGACGGACGACCCGGCGCGGGCCGGGGACCTGCTCGGCACGGTCGCCGGGGCCGGCATGGAGTACGTGCGGCTGCGCGTCTTCAACGACCCGCGGGACGAGCGCACGGGCGAGTACCTCGAGCCGGCGTTCCAGGGACCGGAGCGGACGCTGGACGTCGCCGAGCGGGTCGTCGCGACGGGCATGGACCTCGGCATCGACCTGCACTACTCCGACTCCTGGGCGGACCCGAGCAAGCAGGCCAAGCCCACCGCCTGGCGCGAGCTGCCGTTCGACGAGCTCACGGACGCCGTCCACGACTACACCTACGGCACGGTCGACGCGCTCCTGGCGCAGGGCACCGTGCCGGCCAAGGTGGCCGTGGGCAACGAGCTCATCAACGGGTTCATGTGGGGCAGCGAGAAGGCGCAGCCCTGGTTCGAGGAGTCGGCGTGGTGCGGGGCCTGCTACTTCAACGACGACCCCTCGTTCGTGTCGCAGCCCGGCGGCGCGATCCTGTGGGACCTGTGGGGCTCGCAGGACCCCGCGGAGAAGGCCGCGTACGACGCGTCGTGGGACCGCTTCGTCACCCTCCAGTCGGCCGGCATCCGCGCCGTGCGCGAGGCCGCGGCCGCGCACGGGGTCGAGATCCCGCTCGAGACCCACGTCATCATCGACCAGGGACGCGTCGACAAGACCCTGGAGTTCTGGGACCAGTTCCTCACGCGCCTGAACGCGCAGGGCGAGGACATCGACGTCCTCGCGCACTCCTACTACCCCGACTGGCACGGCAGCCCGGAGCACTACGAGGCGAACCTGCACGCGATCGCCGCCGCCCACCCGGGCTACGCGATGGAGATCGCCGAGACCTCGCACCAGTCGAACGACTACGACGGCCTGCCCGTCCCGAACTCGCCGTACCCCAAGACGGCGCAGGGGGCCGGCGACTTCCTCCAGCGCGTGTTCCAGATCGCGAACGACCTCCCGGACAACCGGGGCGTCGGGGTCCTGGTGTGGGAGCCGGCGAACTGGCAGGAGATGGTCGACTGGGACTCCAGCGCCTGGCCGACCATCAAGTTCCACGAGACGGTCGAGGTGTTCGCCGACAGCGACGCCGAGCACGTGCTCGAGGACACCGTGCACGTCAGCGTGCGCGCGAAGGACGCCCTCGCGCTGCCGGCCACCGTCGACGTGCTGTCGACGGCGGACGGCACCGTCACCGCGGTGCCCGTCACGTGGGACGCCGCCGCCGGCACCGGCACGTCCGTCCCGGGCTCGTCCACCGTCACGGGCTCGACCGCGTACGGCCCGGTGACGGCGGTCGTCGACGTGGTGCGGCGCCACCTCTGACCCGCCCGCCCCGGGACGTGGCCGCCGAGGCCGCGTCCCGGGGCGTCGGGTCACCGGGCGGCTGCACGCTCCGGCGCCCCGTCGGCCGGCGCGTCGTCGGCGGGCGGGTCGTCGGCCGCAGGTGCCCCGGTCGCCGTCGTCCCGGGCGGGGGCCCTCCGTCGGGCCCGTCCACGGGCGGGGCCGTCCCGACCACCGTGCTGCCCCGGACGACGAGGGTCGTCGGCAGCGTGACCGCGGCGGGCCCGGCGCCCTCGACGACCTCGAGCAGCAGGCGCACGAGCTCCGCGCTGATGCGCTCGAACGGCTGGCGCAGGGTCGTCAGCGGCGGCTCGAGGGTCGCGGCCAGGCCGGAGTCGTCGAAGCCGCCCACCGCCACGTCCCCCGGGACCGAGCGGCCCGCCGCCCGCAGCGCCGCCAGCGCGCCCGCCGCCATGAGGTCCGAGGCGACGACGACCGCGTCGAGGTCCGGCCGCCGGTCGAGGAGCTCCGCCATCGCCCGCGCGCCGCCGTCGCGCGTGTAGTCCCCGTGCGCGACGAGCGCCGGGTCGACGGCGCCGCCGAGCTCGTCCCGGTAGCCCTCGAAGCGGAAGCGGCCGCCCGGGGTGTCGAGCGGGCCGGTGATCGTCGCGACGCGCGTGCGGCCCAGGTCGAGCAGGTGCCGGGTCATGCGCCGCGCGCCGCCCCGGTCGTCCACCCCGACGGACCCGATCCGCTGCTCGAACCCCAGCGGGGTGCCGCAGGCGACCGTCGGCACGCCGGCCCGCACGAGCGCCTCCAGGAGCGGGTCCCCGGCGTGCGACGAGATGAGCAGGACGCCGTCGACGTGGCCCCCGGACACGTAGGCCAGCACCTGGCGGCGCTCCTCCGCCGTGCCGGCGACCATGAGCAGCAGGGGCATCCCCCGCCGGCTCAGCGCCGCCGCCGCGCCCCGGAGCAGGATCGCGAACGTCGGGTCCTCGAAGAGCAGGTGCTGCGGCTCCGTGAGCAGGAAGGCGACGGAGTTCGACCGGCCCGTCGCCAGGCTGCGCGCGTGCTCGTTCGCCCGGTAGCCGGTCGTCCGGATCGCGTCCCGCACGGCCGCGGCCGCCTCCGGGGAGACCCACCGGCCGCCGTTGAGGACGCGGGACACGGTGCCGCGCGAGACGCCCGCCGCTGCGGCGACGTCGACGATCGTCGGTCGCCGGTGGGACGCGCTGGGCATGCGCGGAGCGTAGTGCGGGCGGCCGCCGTCGTGGCCCCCGTCCGGCGCCGACGACGGCGGGCCGGGCCGGAGGGCTCGGCCCGCGCCCCGTCCCCGGTCAGGGCCGGCGGGAGGCCGGCCCCGCGGTCACGGCGCCGACGTCCCCGCCCGTCCGTACCGGTCCTCCAGGCGCACCACGTCGTCCTGCCAGCCGGGGGCGGCCGTGGACGCCTCGACGAGCAGCAGGTCGGTCGTGGCCGTGATCCGGTGCCGCGCGCCGGGCGGCAGGTGCACCACGTCCCCCGGCCGGATCGTGCGCGACGCGAGGGGCTCGTCGCGGCCACCGTGCTCGAGCACCGCCTCGCCGGTGACGACGACGATCGTCTCGTCCTTCTCGACGTGGTACTGCAGGCTCAGGGCCTGCCCGGCACGCACGGTGAGGAGCTTGCCGACGTACCCGTGCTCGCCGCCCGCGAAGAGGGCCTCCTCGCCCCAGGGCTTGGGGCGACGCAGGGGCGCCGGGAACCGGGCCCGTGGCGCGGACGCGGCGTCGGGTCCGGGGGGCGCGGCCGGGTCGCCGCTCACCCGCGGGCCGCCGCGGCCACCGACCCGTGCAGCTGGCTCGTGGACAGCCAGGCGAGGGTCGACTCCGCTCCTTGGTTCTGGTTCACGGACCCCTCGTGCAGCCCGTCGTACCCGCCGCCGGTGAGCGGGTCGCGCATGGGGAGCCGGCAGTCGTTGTCGCCCGTGAACCAGGCCTCGCAGCGCGCGAGGAGGCGCACCCAGCGTCGGTCGCCCGTGACCCGGTGCGCCGTCCTCGCCGCCTCGGCCAGCGCCGCCACCTCGATCGACTGCTGGTCGAACGCCGGGCGCCCGTCGCCCCGCACCCGTCCGCCGGCCGGGACGACGGACAGGTAGTCCTCGACCGTCTGCTCGTCCTCGAGCCAGCCGAGCAGCACCAGCCCGTCGTCGCGCAGCCGGGCGTCGTGCAGGGTGTGCCCGACGGCGATCATCGCCTCGGGCAGGACGGCGTTCGCGTAGGTGAGCCGCTCGTCCGGCCAGGGCCAGGCGCCGCCCCGGACGCGCGGCAGCGACGCCCGCGCGTCGTGCACGAGACGCCGCGCCGGCAGGTCGGCCGGGAGCGCGCGCACCAGCTGCACGGCACCGAGCGCCGCGTAGGCCGTGGCGCGCGGGTGGGGCGAGCGGGCCTGCACCGCGGTCGACGCCCCGGCCCTCGCCCGCGCGACGAGCCCGGGGTCGCCGCCGGCGGCCACCGTCGTGCCGAACGCCCACACCGCCCGGCCCCAGTGGTCGTCGGTCGAGGGCCGGTCGACCCAGACGCCCTCCGGGGTGCGGCGGTTGTGCATGCGTCCGTCGGGACGCAGGGCGTCGAGCAGGAAGGAGAGGTAGATCGTCGACAGGTCGGCGAGCCCGGGATCGCCGGCCCGCACGGTGACGACGAGGGCGCGCGCCACGTCGTCGACGCACATCCCGTGCTCCACGCGCGGGGACGTGCCGAGGGCGTGCTCGTACAGACCGGTGCCGGTGCTCAGGCGGCGCAGGTGCGCGTAGCGCGGGCCGCCGGTCACAGCGGTGCCGGGACGGCGCGGCGGCGAGGGGTCGGGGGCAGGTCGACCACCGCGTCGAGGGGCAGGGCCGGGAGCGGGGCCACGAGCGGCCGCGCCGTGGCCGTGGCCGTGGCCGGGGACGTGGCCGTGACGAGGGTGGCGGCCAGGTGGAGGTAGCGGCGGGAGACCGCGGGCCACAGGAGGGACGCCGCCAGCCCGGAGGCGGCCGCCGCCATCGCCGTCGCGACGCCCTCACCGGCGAGCACGTGGACGAGGGCGTCGGCGAGGGCGCCGGGGTCGCGCCGCGGCACGAGGACGCCCGCACCGCCGGACAGGAGCTCGACCGCGTGGGGGAAGCTCGTCGAGATGACGGGCTTGCCGGCCACCACCGCCTCGGTGAGCACCCCCGAGGTCACCTGGTCCAGCGAGTCGTAGGGCAGGAGGACGACGTCCGCGCGGCGCACCACCTCGCGCAGGGCGGGGCCGGACAGGTAGCGGCCGTCGAACTCGACCGACCCCGTGAGCCGCAGGTCGCGGGTGAGCTGCAGGAGACGCTGCCGGTACACCTCCCCCTCGTGCTCGAGGACCCGGGGGTGGGTCTGCCCGACGACGCGGTACGTGGGCGCGGCGATGCGCCCGCGCAGCCCGGCCATCGCGTGCAGGGCCCACTCGATCCCCTTGCCCTGGGACAGCAGCCCCCAGGTGAGGACCGTGGGACGGGCCGGGACCCGCGGGGACCGGGTCGTGCGCGGGGCCGGTGGGGCCGGTGGGGCCCCCGTGCTCGCCGCGGGGTGCGCCGGGGGCCGGTTGTCCGCGGCGCCGTGCGGGATCACCGAGACCCGGGCCGGGTCGACCGCCCACCCGGCCAGCAGCCGCTCCTCGGCGGTCCGCGTCATGACGACGAGGGCGTCGGACCGCGCGACCAGCGCCGCGAGGACCCGGTGCTGGTTCGGGCTGGGGTGGGTCAGCACCGTGTGCAGGACCGTGACCACGGGCACGTGCACCCGCGCGACGACCTCGAGCACGTCCTCGCCGTCCGGGCCGCCGAAGATCCCGTACTCGTGCTGCACGACGGCCACGTCGTAGGCGTCGAGGACCGCCGCCACCGCGGCTGCGCCGCCCCGCTCCCCCGTCACCCACTGGTGGACCACCGGGGCGCCGCCGGGCTGGGGCTCGTCGACGACGCGCACGACGCCCACGTCCGCGCCGTCGGCGACGAGCTGGGTGGCGAGCGCCTCGCAGAACGTCGCGATGCCGCACTGCGTCGACGGGTACGTCGAGAGGAGTCCGAGACGGACGGCCACGGAGGCCTGCTTCCCTGGTGACTGGTCGCAGCGAGGGTGCTGCCGTGCACGGAGGAAGAGGGGCCGCAGGGGGCGCCGTCCGCCGGAGGGTCGCGGGACCGTCCTGGTGTCGTCGCGAGCCTACCAGGGCGCTCCCGGCGGACCGGCGGCGCAGGACCCGCCCCGGGGCGGGGCGGGCCGGGTGGCGGGGGGGCGGCGCGGAGGGGGTACGGTCGGCCCGACCCCGGGAGGTCGCCGTCAGGATCGCCGTGCTCGCCTCCATCGCCCACCGCGTCCCGCCCCGCAGCTACGGGCCGTGGGAGCAGGTCGCGTCCACGCTCACCGAGGGCCTCGTCGCCCGGGGCCACGACGTGACGCTCTTCGCGACCGCCGACTCGCGGACCGCCGCCCGGCTGCACGCCGAGGCGCCGACCGGGTACGAGGAGGACCGCTCGCTCGACGCGAAGGTGCACGAGGCGCTCCACATCGCCGCCGCGTTCGAGCGGGCCGACGCCTTCGACGTCATCAGCAACCAGTTCGACTTCCTCCCCCTGGCGTTCACGCGGCTGGTGGCCACGCCCGTCGTGACCACGGTGCACGGGTTCTCGTCGGAGCGGATCCTGCCCGTGTACCGCGCGTACGACGACGTCGCCCACTACGTCGCGATCAGCGCGGCCGACCGCCACCCCGACCTCACGTACGCCGCGACGATCCACCACGGCATCGAGGTCGAGCGGTTCACCCTCGGCACCGGCCAGGGCGGGTACCTGCTGTTCCTCGGGCGGATCCACCCCGACAAGGGCACCGCCGCCGCGATCGAGGTGGCGGCACGCGCCGGCCTGCCCCTGGTGATCGCCGGCATCGTGCAGGACGAGGCGTACTTCCGGGACGCCGTCGAGCCGCACGTCGACGGCAGCGCCGTCGTCTACGCCGGGGCCGTCGGTCCGGCCGAGCGCGACCGGCTCCTGGGTGGCGCCGTCGCGCTGCTGCACCTCGTCGAGTTCGACGAGCCGTTCGGACTGTCCGTCGTGGAGTCGATGGCGACCGGCACCCCGGTCGTCGCGCACGCGCGGGGCTCCATGCCGGAGATCGTGCGGCCGGGGCTCTCCGGGGCCCTCGTCCACGACGTCGCCACCGCGGTCGCGGCGGTGCACGCGGTGGCGGTGCTCGACCGCGCCGCGTGCCGGGCGGACGCGCTCGAGCGCTTCTCCAGCGCGCGCATGGTGGACGACTACGAGGCTCTCTTCCGTCGCCTGGTCGCAGGACGCCGGTGAGGGCCGGTCCCGGCGGACGCCGCCGGGCCGGGTCCGACCGGACGGACGGGACGACGAACAGCGGGGCACCCTGGTGGGTGCCCCGCTGTCCTGCGGGTGGAGCTGAGGGGATTCGAACCCCTGACCCCCTGCATGCCATGCAGGTGCGCTACCAGCTGCGCCACAGCCCCGTGCCTGCGGTCCTGGTGGACCGCCGCGCCCCGTGGGGCGCTCGGATACTCTAGGACAGACCTCGGCCGGTTTCCTAATCGGGCACGGCGGGCCGCGGGCGCCGGCGCAGCCCGGCGCCGCGGCCGTCAGTCCGGGTCGCGGGTCTCCGCGTCGGCCTCCGTCGGCGCCGGGGCCGGTCCCGTGTCCCAGTCCGTCCCGGGGTCGATGGGGCCGAGGTTGTAGCCCGCCAGGCGCCATGCGGGGGTCCGCGGCGCGTCGCCGAGCAGCTCCACCCAGTGCGCGTTCGCGATGCCCGTCAGGCCCCGCCACCCCGGCGGCAGGCCCAGCAGCGCCGTGATGCCGCTGCTGATCGCCGCGCCGTGCGCGACGCACAGGAGCGTCTCGTCGTGGGCCAGCGCGGCCGCGTGCTCCGTCACCGCGGCGGCCACCCGCTCCCCCACGGCGGCTCGGGTCTCCGCGCCGACGCCCGGCGGGTCGCCGCCGGCACGCCACAGCGCGAACTCCTCGGGCCAGCCCGCGCCGATCTCGTCCCCGGTCAACCCCTCCCACCGGCCGAAGCCGCGCTCGCGCAGCCGCGGGTCGAGCGCGACCGGCAGACCCGTCAGCGCCGCGAGATGGCCGGCGGTGTCCCGCGCGCGCCCGAGGTCGGAGGAGACGACGCGCGTCGGCGTCCGCCGCGACAGCAGCGCGGTCGCGGCGGTGGCGGCCTGCCAGTGCCCGACCTCGTCGAGCGGGATGTCGACCTGCCCCTGCAGGCGGGCGCCCGCGTTGTACGCCGTGCGGCCGTGCCGCCAGAGCAGGACGCGCCCGGCCGTCACGGGCGGGTGCCGTCGCCGGTCCCGTCCTCGTCCTCCGACGTGCCGTGGACGTCCGGGGGCAGCTCGATGAGCGGGCAGTCCTTCCAGAGCCGCTCGAGGGCGTAGTAGACGCGGTCCTCGGCGTGCTGCACGTGGACGACGACGTCGCCGAAGTCGATGAGCACCCAGCGGCCCTGGGCCTTGCCCTCACGGCGCACGGGCTTGGCGCCCAGGCCGTGGAGCGCCTCCTCGACGGCGTCGACGATGGCGCCCACCTGGCGCTCGTTGGTGCCGGAGGCGATGACGAAGACGTCCGTCAGCACGAGCTGCTCGCTGACGTCGAGCGCCAGGATCTCGTGGGCCTTGCGGTCGGCGGCGGCGCGCGCGGCGGCCACCGCCAGCTCGACGGCTCGTTCGGTGGCGGTCACAGGGCTCCTCGGACAGGGGTGGCGGCCGCGCCGGGCTCGGCGGCGGCCGGGGTCGTGCCGGCGGGGCCGGCGGTCGTGCGGGCCTCGACCGGGCGGGGCCCGGCGGGGAGGTCGGAGGGGGTGGGGCCGCCCGAGGACGAGGGGCCCGACGAGGGGCCCCACGCGGTGCCCGGTGACCCGGGGGCGGCCGGCGCCACGGCGGCGGACGCGGCGGCGGACGCACCGGTGTCCGACGCCCGGGCGCGGTCGACCGCGAACCAGGCGAGGAAGCCGACGACGAACGCGACGAGCACGGCGAGGGCGACCGTCCGGCCGCCGGGGCCGTTGCGCCGGTGGTCGGGGTCCGGGCCCCGGTCGTCGCCCGCCCCGTCCCCGGCACGGGCCGTGCCGGGCACGCCGGTGCCGTCGTCCCCGGCGGGCGCGACGGGGGTGCCGTCCGCCGGCGTGCCGGGGCCCTCCTCGGCGCCGCGACGACGGCGCGGGGGCGTCGGCCAGGTCGGCACCGGCGGGACGTCGGTCGGCAGGAGCGTCCCGGCGGGGCCGTCGACGACGGGCACGGGCCCCGTCACGGGCGCCCAGTCGGGACGGGCGGGCTCGTCGTCGGGGTCGACGTCGGCCGCCGGGCGGTCCCCCACGACGGAGCGGACGGCGGCGTGGACGTCGGCGGCGTGCACCGTCGGGTCCGCGGCGACGGCCTCCTGCGTGGGGTCGACCTCGCGGGACCGGTCGGGCTGCGGCCGGTCGACCCGGCGCCGGTCGCCGTCCGGTCGACCGTCCTGCGGCCGGTCGACCTGCGGCCGGTCGACCTGGGGCCGGTCGACCTGGGGCCGGTCGACCTGGGGCCGGTCGAGCTGGGGACGGTCAATCGGGGGCCGGACCTGTGCCGCGGCGGCGGGCACCGGTGCCGGGGGGACCGTCCCCGACCCGGGGGTGTCGGTGCCGGCCCTGCGGGCGCCGGCGGCGACCGCGGCCCCCGCGGCGACGACCGCGCCGGCGGCGACCGCCGCGCCGG
>NZ_RWJX01000066.1 GCF_004123805.1 Cellulomonas endophytica
CGACGACGTCGCCGCGGGGCCCGGCGCGGACGCGGGGCCCGGCGCGGACGCGGGCAGCGGCCTGCTCGACGCGGGCGCCGGTGACGGCGACGGCGCCGAGTCCGTCGCGCGCGGGCTCGGCGTCCTGCTCGCCGACGAGCTCGTCGCGCTCGGCGCGGCCGACCTCGCGGCGGTGCGCGCCCGGTGACGTCGGACCGGGACGTCCGGGCCGGCACGTCCGCACAGGCCGGCCCGTCCGGGCAGGGCGGCACGTCCGCGCAGGCCGGCACGTCCGGGCTGGCCGGCACGTCCGGGCAGGGCGGCACGTCCGCGGCCCCGCTGGCCGGACGGACCGTCCTCGTGCCCGGGACCGCGAGCGGCGGCCCGGCGGCGCGCGTGGCGCTGGCGGCGGCCGGGGCCCGCGCCCTCGTCGTGCCGCTGCTCGTCACGGCCGACGTCGACGACCTGGGCCCCGTGCGGGCCACCCTCGCCGACGTGGCGGCCGGCCGGGTCGCCTGGCTCGCCGTGACCAGCGCCGCGGCGGTGCCGCCCCTCGTCGCGGCGGACGCCGGGCTCGGCGCGGCCCTCGCGGCGTCCGGCACCCGGGTCGCGGCCGTCGGCCCCGGGACCGCCCGCGCGCTGGCCGCGGCGGGCGTCGCGACGGACCTCGTGCCCCCCGCGAGCCTGGGGAACGCCGCGGGCCTGCTCGCCGTCTGGCCGGAGCGGCCGGCCGGCCCGGCGCCGCGCACGGTGCTGCTGCCGCGCGGCGACCGCGCGCTGCCCACGCTGCCGACCGGGCTGCGCGCCCGCGGCTGGGACGTGCGCGAGCTCGTCGTCTACCGCACCGTCGACGCCCCCGACCCCCCATCCGACGTGGCGGCGGCCTGGCGCGGCGGCGGGGTCGACGCCGTGCTGCTCGCCTCCCCCTCCGCGGTCGACGCGCTCGTGCGCCGGCTCGGCCCGCCGCCGCCGGGCGTCCTCGTCGCGTGCATCGGCGCGACGACCGCCGACGCCGCCCGCGAGCGCGGCGTCCCCGTCCACGCGGTCGCCGCCGCCCCCACGACCGCCGCCCTCGTCGCCGCGCTCGTCCGGGCCGTCGACGAGCACGCCCGCCCCGCCGGACGCCCGACCCCCGACGCCGTCGACGGCCCCGCCGACGACCTCGCCGCCGAGGGCAGCGCCGACCACCTTCACACCCGCCCCGACACCCGCCCCGCCGAGAGGGAGCCATGAGCCTCACCGACGACCGCCACGCCGCGCCCACCGGCACGGGCACCGGCGCAACCCCCTCGCCCGCGGCGCCCGCCGCCCACCCGTCCGGCGCGGGCCGTCCCCCGCTCACCACGCCCGGCCGCGTCCGCCTGCGCCGCACCCGCACGACGCCGGCCGTCCGCCGCCTCGTGGCGCAGACGCGCCTGCACCCGGCCAACCTCGTGCTGCCCGTCTTCGTCCGCGAGGGGCTCGACGAGCCGCGCCCGATCGCCTCGATGCCCGGCGTCCGGCAGCACACCCGCGACTCCCTGCGGCGGGCGGCGGTCGAGGCCGCCGAGGCCGGCATCGGCGGCCTCATGCTCTTCGGCATCCCGGCCGTGCGCGACGCGGCGGGCAGCGGCGCGAGCGACCCCGCGGGGATCCTCAACGTGGCGCTGGCGGACCTCGTCGCGGAGGTGGGGGACGCGCTCGTCGTGCAGGCGGACCTCTGCCTCGACGAGTTCACGGACCACGGGCACTGCGGGGTCCTGGCGCCGGACGGGCGCGTCGACAACGACGCCACGCTCGCGCGGTACGTCGACATGGCCCTCGCGCAGGCCGACGCGGGCGCCCACCTGCTCGGCCTGTCCGGGATGATGGACGGCCAGACCGCGGCGGTCCGCGACGCGCTGGACGCCGCCGGCCACGAGGACGTGCTGCTGCTGGCCTACGCCGCCAAGTACGCCTCGGCGTTCTACGGGCCCTTCCGCGAGGCGGTCGAGTCGGCCCTGCAGGGCGACCGGCGGGCGTACCAGATGGACCCGGGCAACCGGCGGGAGGCGGCGCGCGAGGTCGCGGCGGACATGGCGGAGGGCGCCGACGTCGTCATGGTGAAGCCCGCGATGAGCTACCTGGACGTGCTGGCCGACGTGGCCGCCACCTCGACCGTGCCCGTCTGGGCCTACCAGGTGTCGGGCGAGTACGCGATGGTCGAGGCCGCCGCCGCGCAGGGGTGGATCGACCGGCGCCGGGCGGTGGAGGAGTCCGTGCTGAGCATCCGCCGCGCGGGCGCGGACACCGTCCTCACCTACTGGGCGACCGAGCTGGCGGGCTGGCTGCGCGAGCGCTGAGGGCCGGGCGGGGACCCCGGCCGCACCCCGCTCGTGCCCCGGCCGCACCCGCTCGTGCTCCGCACCTGCCCCGCACCCACCCCGCACGTGCCCCGGTCGGGTGACCCGGGACCCGTCCCCCGGGTGACCCGCTCGTGCCGGCGGGTGACCGGGACCGCTCGAGGTCACCGGTCCGGGCCGGGGCGACGATCGGCTGCGCATGGCCCCCGTCGCACCGCGTCCCCACGCCGTCCGTCGCGCCGCGCAGGTGTGCGCAGGCGTGACGGCGGTCGTGGTCGTCGCCGGGGGCGTCGGGTGGACGGCGGTGGCGGGCGGTCCGTCGGGCGGGACCCCGGCCGCCCCCGCCCCCGCCGCGGCCGCCCCGGAGCCGGGCCGGACGGCGGCCACCGCCCCGACGACGGCACCCGTCCCCGACGCGTCCCTCGCCCCGGCCCCGACGCCCCTGGCGCCCGCCCCCTCGCCCCTCGGCACGCCCGCGGCCGGCCCCTTCGCCGCCGGGACCCCCGACGACGGCACGGCGGTCCTCGTCCCGGCGGGCGCGGTCGTCGCCGGCGCCGCCGCCGAGGTGGTCCGCCAGCAGCCCGTGGCGGTCGACGTGGCGGCGCTCGAGCGGGCGACCGGCACGTCCGCGACGGTCGACCTGCCCCTCGTCGGCGGGACCGTGGCCGTCCGGCTCGACGCCCCGAGGGCCGCCGCGGACGGCTCCGTCACCTGGACGGGCGAGGTCGACGGGCAGGGGGGCAGCTCCGTGGTGCTCGTCGGCCACGAGGGGGCGCTCGCCGGCACCGTCGTGCCCGCGCACGGCCCGGCGTACCGGATCACCGCGGTCGCGGCCGGCGAGGCCGTCGTCGAGGAGCTCGACACGGCCGCCTTCCCCGAGGGGGGCGACGACGGCATCGACCCCCCGTCGCACCCCGACCCGGTCGTCGGGGCGGCCGCCGACGGCCCCTCCCTGCCGGACGGCACGCCTGCGACCAGCACGTCCGCGACCAGCACGTCCGCGACCAGCACGTCCGCGACCAGCGCGTCCGCGACCGTGCCGGCCGCCGAGCCCGACGGGGTGCCCGTCGTCGACGTCCTCGTCGGCTACACGACGGCCGCGATGCTCGCCCGCGGCGGGCGGACGGCGATCGAGGCCGACATCCGACTGGCGGTCGGCCAGGCCAACCAGGCGTTCGTCACCTCCGGGATCGCGGCGCACCTGCGCCTGACGCGCGCCGTCGAGGTGCCGACGAACGGCGACGTCACCGCGCAGGTCCTCGCGCAGGCGACGAGCCCCACGGACGGCTGGAACGACTCCCTCACGACGATGCGCACCGCCGACGGCGCCGACCTCGTCGCGCTCGTCGTCGACGACTCGGCCAACGCCGCGTGCGGCATCGCCTACATCCAGAACCCCGTCGGGTCGTCCTTCCGCAGCTACGCGTACAGCGTCGTCGACCAGTCGTGCAGCACGGGCAACTTCAGCTTCGCGCACGAGCTCGGCCACAGCCTCGGCGCCGCGCACGACCGCGGGTCCTGGTCCGGCACGCCGGCCTTCGGGCACGGCTACGACTGGGTGGACCCGGCCCACGGCTGGCGCACGGTCATGGCCTACGCCAACGCGTGCCCCGGGTGCACCCGCCTCCTGCGCTTCTCCAACCCCGACCTCACCGTCGACGGCGCGCCGACGGGGGCACCGGTCGGCAGCCCGCAGGCCGCGGACAACCGGGCCGTGCTCAACAGCACCGCGGCGGGCACGGCGGCGTTCCTGCAGGCCCCGGTGCCGCTCGCGGCGTCCACCCCGGCCGGGGGGTCCCTCGTCGGGACGGGCCGGCGGCTGCCGGTCACCTGGAACGCGGCCACGGGTCTCGGCAGCACCGTCCGGCTCGAGCTCGTCGCCGCCGACGGCACCGCCACCCCCCTGGCGGCCGGCGTCGCCGCCGCGCCCGGCACCTGGACGGGCACCGTCCCGACGACCGTCGCCGCCGGCACGGGCTACCGCGTCCGGGTCACCTCGACGACGTCGCCCTCCGTGACCGCGACCACCGCGACCTTCCGCGTCGTCGTCTGCCCCTGAGGCGCCCCCCGCCGCACCGGGACAGCACGGCACCCGCGCTGAGGGGCCGCGGAGGGCGCGGCGGGCCCCGAGGGCGCCGCCGCCTAGGCTGGCGGTCGCACCTGCGGACGGAGGACGGATGAGGCACGCGACGACGGACAGCACCGGCACGGTCGAGCGGCTGGACACGACCGGCGCCGGGCGGGCCGGGCGCAGCGGCACGACGACGAACGCGGAGGCCTTCGAGCGCGCCCGCGCCGTCATCCCCGGCGGCGTGAACTCGCCCGTGCGCGCCTACGGCTCCGTCGGCGGCACCCCGCGGTTCCTGTCCTCCGCCTCCGGCCCCACCGTGACGGACGTCGACGGCCGCACCTACGTCGACCTCGTCGGATCCTGGGGCCCCGCCCTGCTCGGGCACGCGCACCCCGCCGTCCTCGCCGCCGTGCAGGAGGCGGCCTCCCGCGGGCTGAGCTTCGGCGCCCCGACCGTCACGGAGGTCGAGCTGGCCGACGAGGTGCGCCGCCGCGTGCCGGCCGCGGAGCGCGTGCGGCTCGTCTCCACGGGGACGGAGGCGACGATGACCGCGCTGCGCCTCGCGCGGGGCGCGACGGGCCGGGACCTCGTCGTGAAGTTCGCCGGCTGCTACCACGGGCACGTCGACGCCCTGCTCGCCGCCGCCGGCTCCGGGGTGGCGACGCTCGCGCTGCCGGGGTCCGCGGGGGTCACGGCGGCCGTCGCGGCCGAGACGCTCGTGCTGCCGTACAACGACGTCGCCGCCGTCGAGGAGGCCTTCGCCGCCCACGGCCCGCGGATCGCCGCCGTCATGACCGAGGCGGCGCCGGCCAACATGGGCGTGGTGCCCCCGCTGCCGGGCTTCAACGCGGCCCTGCGCCGCATCACCGCCGAGCACGGGGCGCTGCTCATCCAGGACGAGGTCCTCACCGGCTTCCGCGTCTCCCCCGCCGGCTGGTGGGGGCTCGAGGGCGCCCGCGAGGGCTGGGCGCCGGACCTGCTGACGTTCGGCAAGGTCGTCGGGGGCGGGCTGCCCGTCGCGGCGGTCGCGGGGCGGGCGGAGGTCATGGACCTCCTCGCGCCCCTCGGGCCCGTCTACCAGGCGGGCACGCTGTCGGGGAACCCTGTGGCGACCGCCGCGGGGCTGGCCACGCTGCGCCTGGCGGACGACGCCGTGTACGCGCGCGTCGACCACGTCGCCGCCGTGCTCGGCCGCGAGGTCTCCGCCGCGCTGGCCGCCGCGGGGCTGCCGCACCGGGTCCACACCGCCGGCAACCTCTTCAGCACGGTCTTCGGCGAGGCCGCCGCCCGCGGCGAGGTCCAGGACTACGCCGGGATGCTCGCGAGCGAGTCCTGGCGCTACGCCCCGTTCTTCCACGCGCTGCTCGACGCCGGCGTCTACGCGCCCCCGTCGGCCTTCGAGGCGTGGTTCGTCTCGGCCGCCCACGACGACGACGCCGTCGCGCGCGTCGTCGAGGCCCTCCCCGCCGCCGCCCGCGCCGCCGCCGAGGCCCGCCGCCCCACTCCCTGACCGCCGGCGGGAACGGGACGGGCTCCCCGCGCCGGTTCCGCCCCTGCCTGCCACTCCCTCAGTTCCTCCGTCACCAGCCCCCCGACCAGGCATAGTCCACCGTGCCTGCACCGCGATGGGTGGCGTGCGCGCCGGTCCTTCCGGGACGGCGGCTGCGCCGGGGCTGGGGGCGGCTCACCGCGGTCGTGTCGGTGGTGGGTGCTGGGATGGACCCATGACGTCAGCGGTCGCGGAACGAGCGGAGGCGGGTCCCGTCGGGATCCGCTCCGAGTTCCGACGCCCGCGCGCCGTCGCGCCGGACCCGAGGACGGTCGAGGTCGACCCTGCGGCCGCCGGGCTGGACCCGGAGCTGGTCGTCGCGATCCTCGAGCACGGCGTCGGGGCACGGGAACCGGTCGAGGACGACCGCTTCGACCACCTCGTCGGGCACGACCTGCCCGTCGCCGCCCTGGCGGCGATCCCGGGCGTCCGCGACGCCGCCGAGGCCCGGCTCGACGCACTCCTCCACGCGCTGCAGCGCTCGGAGGAGGCCGCGCGCGCGGTCGCCGCCTGGCAGACGCAGCTGCTCGCGGAGGCGTACCGCTGGGGACGGCTCGGCGCCGGCCTCGCGCACCGGGACCCGGACGCGACGCGTCACTCGTCCGAGGAGCTCGAGCACCGCACGGCCGTCGCCGAGCTGGCCACCCTGCTCGCCGTGCCCGAGGGGACCATGTCGGTCCGGGCGCGCGAGGCCGTCGAGCTGACCGCCGACCGCCCTGCGGTGCTGGACGCCGTGTCCGACGGCCGGCTGTCGCTGCGTCACGCGCAGGCGCTCCTCGACGGTACGCGACGGCTCCCCGAGCCCGCGTGGGCCGCCGCCGACGCCGAGCTCGTGCCCCTGGGGGTCGGCGTGACGGTGCGACGCTTCGCGGTCCTCGTCCGCCGGTGGTGCGACCGGCGCCACCCCGTCCCCACCGCGGAGCGGCATGCGACGGCGCGCGAGGAGCGCTGCGTGCGGCTCGTGCCGGAGCGGGACGGCATGACGTCGCTGTGGGCGCTGCTGCCCACCGCCGGTGCGGAGGCGGTCTACGACGGCCTGACCCGCACCGCCCGGGCGGTCCTCGACGGCCTGCCGGCGTCCGCGGACCACGGAAGCCTGCCTGGCACCACCCTCGACCGGCTCCGCGCGGACGTCCTCGTCGACCGGCTGCTGGGGGTGACGACCGGGCTGCCGCCCCTTCCCGGCCCGCCTCCGACTGGTTCTGCCCCGTCGACGGCGGCTCGACCGACCTCTCCGGACCCCGGTGACAGGTCCGGCGACGCGACGCGCGACCCCAGGTCGAGTCCTCGAGACCCGGCACCCTCGCGCGGCGGCGCCAGGGTGTTCCTTGACGTCGGTGCGTCAGCCGACGAGGAGGGCCCCGCCGCGCAGGCCCCTCCCGCCAGCCCGCCGGCCCCTCCTCCCACGATCGCCGGTGGTCGGTACCGGGAGAACCCCGACGCGGGCCTGCACGCGACGATCCACGTGACCGTGCCCATCGGCACCCTGTTGGGCGAGGACCTTCCCGGCGAGCTGGCCGGCGTCGGGCCGATCGACCCGGCGCTGACCCGGCAGCTCGTCGCCGGCGCGCGGACCCTCACGCGCGTCCTCGTCGACCCCGTCGACGGGGCGGTCCGTGCCGTCGACCGCACCACCTACCGCATGACCGGCGCGCTGCGGCGACTCCTCCAGGCCCGGGACGGCACCTGCCGCTTCATGGGCTGCCCGCGCCCGGTCCACCGCTGCGACGTCGACCACGCGCACGACTGGGCCGCGGGCGGCTGCTCCGACCCCGAGAACCTCGTGCACCTGTGCCGGCACCACCACCGGCTCAAGCACCTCGCCGGGTGGCGCGTGGCCGTGGCGGCGGACGGCGTCGCGTCCTGGGTGTCGCCCCGCGGCCGCCGGTACCGCACGGAACCGGCGCTCCGGTTCGGTGCGGCAGGCGGCGGCGCCTCGGGCGCCCGCGCGCCGTCGCCGAGCCCGTCGAAGTCGGTCGACCCCGGGCGCGCCCCGACGGAGCCGATCGCCATGGGCCCCCCGCCGTTCTGACGGGCGTCCTCGTGGGACGAGGCCGACGAGACGGCGGCGCTCCGCCGTCTCGCCGCGGCCAGTGGGGTGAGCCGCGCTCCTCGTCGCCGTGCAGCCGGTGAGGTGCCAGGCCCTGGTCGCCCCGTGGCCGTCAGACCGGGGCGCTGCTCGTCGTCGGGGCGTCCGGGCCGTCGCTGCCCGCGGCGTAGTCGCGCAGCGGCGAGGCGCCGGCCGCCCAGGCCGCGAGCACGGGCTCGACGATCCGCCATCCCTCCTCCGCCTCGGCCGCCCGGGCCGAGAGGCGGGTGTCGCCGTCGATGACGGCCAGGAGGAGCTGCCCGTACGGCGTCGGGTCCTGACGGGCGAGCTGCGCGTCGAGGTCGACGGTCTCGAGGTCGAAGGGGTCGCCGAGCCCGTTGACGTTGAGGCGCAGCGCCATCCGGTCGGGGTCGAGCTGGAGGCGCAGCTCGTTCGTGGCGGGCGCGGCGCCGGCGAAGACCCGGTGCGGGACGGGACGGAACCGCACGACGATCTCGCGCCGGTCCGCGCCCAGCGCCTTGCCGGTGCGCAGGCGGAACGGCACCCCGCCCCAGCGCCAGGTGTCGACCCACAGGGTGATCTCGGCGTAGGTCTCGGTGCCCCGGTCGGCCTCCACACCGGGCGCGTCGACGTAGGACCCCACCGGCCGCTCGCCGTCCTTCCCCGTCACGGTGCCGGCGGTGTAGCGGCCCCGCACGGTCCACCGCGCCACGTGCTCGCGGTCGGGGGTGCGCACGGCGCGCAGCACGTCGGCCTTCCGCGCGGCGAGGTCGGCGGGGTCCATGGACGTGGGCGGCTCCATGGCCACGTACGTCAGCAGCTGGAGCAGGTGGTTCTGCACCATGTCGCGCAGGGCGCCGGAGCGGTCGTAGTAGGAGGCGCGGGCCTGGGCGTCGACGGTCTCGTCGAAGACGATGTCGACGGACTCGACGTGCTGGCTGCTCCACAGGGGCTCGAGCACGCGGTTGGCGAAGCGCAGGCCGAGCACGTTGAGCACGGTCTGCTTCGCGAGGAAGTGGTCCACGCGGAAGACGCGGTCCTCCGGCAGCAGCCGGCCGAGCGCCGCGTTGAGCTCGACCGCCCCCGCCAGATCCTTGCCGAACGGCTTCTCGACGACGACGCGCAGCCCCGGCGGCAGGTCCACCCGGGCCAGCGCCTCGACGACGGGCAGGAACAGCACGTGCGGCAGGGCGAGGTACAGGACGGTCGGCTCGTCGGGGGCGACACCGGCGGCCGCGATGCCCGCGGCGAGGGTCGCGGGGTCGGTCACGTCGCCGTGCACGTACTCCGCCCCGTCGGCCAGCGCCGCCCGGACCTCCGGGGACGCCGCGGTGGCGTGCTGCTCGAGCTTCGTCCGCACGTGCTCGCGGAAGCCCTCCGTGTCGAGGTCGTCCTGGGCGACGCCGACGAGGCGCAGTCCGCCCTCGACCGACGGCTGCACCTGGGCGAGCCCGGGCAGCAGGTAGCGGGCGGTGAGGTCACCGGTGGCCCCGAGGACGACGAGCGCGGCGGTCATGGCGCCCACTCTGTCGGCGCGCGGGGCGGCGCGCACGGCGGAGGGCCGTCGCCCCCGTGCCGACGTGCGGCGGCGGGGACGACGGCCCTCGGAGGAGGGCGCGCGGTGGTCCGGACGTGGGCCCGGACGTGGGCCCGGACGTGCGCCCGGGCCCACCGCGGCCGTCCGGGGGCGGGCCCGGCCTCAGCCGGCCCGGCAGGGCGGCACGACGAGGTCCCGCTCCAGGTCCCGGTGCCACGAGCGGACCGAGAGCCGCCCGAGCACCCCCTCGCCGGTGGCCCGGTCGACGACGGCGGGCGGGTCGCCCACCAGCCCCCGGGTCCAGTCCTCCTGCACGGCCCAGCCGCGGCCGCAGACGTCGGCCGGGAGCTGCGCCGCCGTCACGGTCTGCCGCACGTGCCCGTCCGTCACGGCGACGAGCCGCTGCTGACCGCTGTTCGACCAGGACGCCGGCCGTCCGGCGTCGAGCTTGCGGTAGACGTAGACGAGCGAGTGCAGGGCGGGGCCCTGGTCCTCGACGAGGACGGCCACGGTCCGCGCGGGCACCGTCACCGTCCCGGTCGCCGCGTCCCACGTGGTGCCGCGGACCGTGGCGTCGGCCCCGTCGCGCTGCACGTCGGAGAGCCGGTAGGTCCGCCCTGCCAGCGCCTCCACCGGCACGGTCGCCGGCGCGTCGGAGGCGTTGAGCACGACGAGCAGCCCGTCGAGCGCCGGGTCGACGTCCTCACCGACCCGGTCGTCGACGTGCATCGTCACGACGCCGGGCAGGGCGTCGGGACCGCTGCCCGGGAACGTCAGCTTGGACGTGATGAGGTCCGCGCTGCCGAGCCGGAAGAGCGGGGTCGACGAGCGCAGGCGGAGCAGGTCCTGCGCCTGGGCGGTGGCCGCGGCGACGTCCTGCGCCGTCGGGGCCAGCGACCCGTCGGCGAGGAGCGGCCGCATGAAGCCCCACTTCGCCTCGTTGGCCTCCGCCGGCGGCAGGCCCCGGCCGAACCCGTTCTCGGCGCCGGTCCAGTCGAGCACGTTGAACCAGTCGCCCGAGTTGTAGCTGTCCCGGTCGAGCGACTTGCTGCGCAGCAGGTCCGTCCCGGCGTGCCAGAAGGACGGCGTCTGCGCGAGCGCGGTCGTCGCGAGCGACAGCGTGTTCATGCGGACCCGGTCGGCCATGGTCGTGGCCACGGGCAGCTTGTACGTCAGGGCGTCGAACAGCGTCTCGTTGTCGTGCGCGTCGACGTACGTCACCACCTCCTCCGGGGAGTCGGCGTACCCGGCCGGCTGGCCGTTGTAGTCGATCTCCGCACCGGTGCGGACCTCGCCGTCGCTGGTGAGGAACGCGTAGTCGCGCAGGTTGCCGGCCATGCCGAGGCGGACGAGGTCCGTCTCGTGGGCGAGCCGGGCGGCGACCTCCTCGGGCGTGCCGTTCACGGGAGCGCCGTCCGCGCCCACGGCGCCGTTGTCGTCCGTGCCCAGACCGCTGCCGAAGCCCTGCCGGCGCGGGTCCTCGTCGAAGGGCCCGCCGCCGCGGACGGCGTCCCGGAGCCGGTCGGAGAACGTCCCGATGCCGGTGCCGCCGAGGTTGCCCTGCCGGGCCTGCTCGAAGAGCCGGTCGTCGGCGACCTCGCCGAAGTTCCAGCCCTCGCCGTAGAGGTAGACGGCCGAGCCGTCCACCCCGTCCTCCGCGACGGTGAGCGCGTCGAGCGCCTCCCGCACGGCGAGCATCGAGTCGCGGGAGTGGTGCCCCATGAGGTCGAACCGGAAGCCGTCCACCTTGTGGTCGCGCGCCCAGGTCACGACGGAGTCGACCATGAGCTTCTCCGCGACGCGGTGCTCCGTGGCGATGTTCTGGCAGCACGTCGAGGTCTCGACGGCCCCGGTGGCGGAGAGCCGGTGGTAGTACCCCGGCACCACGCGGTCGAGCACGCTGCGCGGGTCCTGCCCGCTGGCGCTCGTGTGGTTGAACACCTGGTCGAGGACCACCTGCAGGCCGTCGGCGTGCAGCGCCCCGACCATGGAGCGGAACTCGGACACCCGCGCGCCGCCCGTGGGGTCGACGGCGTAGGAGCCCTCGGGCGCCGACCAGTGCAGCGGGTCGTAGCCCCAGTTGTAGCCGTCGGCGTCGCGCACGGGCGAGAGGCAGGCCTGCTGCTCCTCGGAGTCGGGCGCTGACGACGCCAGGTCGCACGCGGGCTCCGCCTGGGCGGCCCGGTCCTCCTCGATGGTCGCGATGTCGAACGTCGGCAGCAGGTGCACGGTCGTCAGGCCGGCGTCCGCGAGCGCCCGCAGGTGCTCGCGCCCGGCGGTGCCCTCGAGCGCGAAGGCGCCGTAGGTCCCGCGCAGGGCCTCGGGGACGGTCGTGTCCCCGATCGAGAAGTCCCGCACGTGCAGCTCGTAGATGGTCTGGTCGACCGGGGCGACGACCGGCTGCGCGGCCTTCTCCCACTGCTTCGGCCGGAAGGCCTGGTCGTCCAGGTCGACGAGGACGGAGTGCGTCGAGTTCGTCGTGAGCGCGACCGACGCGGGGTCGGTCACCTCGTTGACCTCGACGGCCCCGGTCGACGGCACGAACACGGTCACCGCGTAGCGGTAGGCAGCACCCGCCCACCGCTTCTCGCCGCGCACGGACCACGTGCCGTCGTCCGCCCGTGCCATCGCGACGCGCTGCGGCTCCGCGGCGAGGTCGGGCACGCCCTGCCGCGCCGGCCACACGAGGAGGTCGACGTCCGTGGCGGTCGGCGCCCACAGGGTGAGCGTCGGCCGGTTGCCCTGCCAGGTCGCCCCGAAGGTGCGGTCGGCGACCGCGTCGGCGTAGAGGTCGTCGACGACCCCGGGGATCTGCACCCCGGTGAACGCGGCGACGCCGTCCGGCCCGGTGCCGACGACGACGAGCTGGCCCCGGAGCAGGTCGGCGACGAGCGCCTCGTCGGGGGCGTCCCCGGCCGCCGTGCGGACCCGCAGCACGCGGTAGCCCTCGGCCAGGTGCGGGAAGGCCTCCGCCAGCTCCGCGGGCAGCCCTGCGGCGTCGGGCCCGAGCGCGAGCTCGGTGGCCCCGTCCGGCACGACGACCGCGCCGTCCGTCAGCGTGATCCCGCCGGCGGCGGCGCCCCACAGGGCGTACGTCGCGTCGGGCCAGGCCGCCGGCACGACGAGGACGTCGCGCGAGAGCCACTGCGCGGAGCTCTCGCCGACCCCGGGCACGCCCGGGGACACGTCCCCGCCGACGGTGAGCAGGTGCGACGCGAGCTCGTACGAGATCGTCACCGGCGCACCGTCCTCGTCGACGTCGAACGTGACGTTCGCACCGCCGGGGGCGCCGCCGGCGCCGTAGTTCTCGTCCCAGGACATGCCGTGGGCGGCCTTCATCTCGTAGCCCCCCGCCGGCAGCGCGTCGGTCGTGAACGTGAAGACCCCGTCCCCGTCGAGGTCCGTCAGCAGCGACCGCAGGCAGTCCGGCGACCAGTCCGCCGGGCACCCGAGCTCGCTCTGGAACGAGCCGGGCAGCGTCAGGACCGGGTGCTGCGACGTGGTGAAGAAGTACCGCGTCGCGGGGTCGAAGTACACGGACACCGTGCCACCGGGGTGCGTGTAGAGCACGTTCGGCCCGTTGAGCACGCCGCCGGCACCGAAGTTGACGTCCCAGCTGCTCTCGACGGCGACCTTGAACTCGTAGTCGCCGGCGGGCAGGTCGAACGTGCCCTCCCAGGCCCCGTCGGCGCGCGCCGTGAGCTGCGCCTGGGCGCAGGCGGGCTGCCAGTCGGCCGCGCAGCCCATCTCGGAGTTGTGCGTGCCGGGGACGGACACCTCGCCGTAGGTCGGGACCGGGCCGGGGCCGCCGTCGTCGACCACCCCGTCCACGGCGTGCCCGACGGAGGCGAAGGTGGAGGCCGCCGCGCGGTCGCCGGCCGCGTCGACCGTGACCGCGCGGTACTCGACGAGCGTGCCGGGGGCGAGCGCGTCGACGTCGTGCCAGACCCGTGGCTCGTCGTCCTCGGCGGTGCCGAGCGGCGTCCAGGCGTCCGCGCCCACGACCCGCCAGGCGAAGGACGTCTCGGCCCAGCGGTCGTCGGCCACGTCGGCCAGGACCTCGGCCGTCCCGGTGACGGCGGCCCCCGCGGAGGGGACCTCCACCGCGACGGTCCCGTCGGCGGCGTCCGCCACCGGCCGGTCGGCGACGAGGAGCAGGACGCCCCGCGCCGGCACCTCGACCGCGACGACGCCGTCGGCGTCCGCCGTGACGGTGCCGTCCGTGCCGAGCAGGCCCGTGTAGGTGGCGCCCGGCGTCAGCGTCGTGACCGTGGCGGTCGCCGCGGCGTCCCCGGAGTTCGTGACGACGAGGTGCTCGACCCGCTCCGTGCGGTCGACGCGCGCGAAGGCGTAGAGGGCGCCGTCCGCGAGCAGCTCGACCTGGGCGCCCTGGGCGAGCGCCGGGTGGCTCTCGCGCAGCGCGGCCAGCTCGGCGATGTGCGTGTACAGCGGCGCCCCGGTGTCGTACCGGTCCACCGACCCCGCCGTCTCACCGGTGAGCAGCGGCTGGTCGGCGTACTCCGGGACCTGGGTGGCGAAGAGCGTCTGGCGCGCCGCCTTGTCGTTGCCCTCCGTGCCGTTGAACCCGACGAAGCCCTGCTCGTCGCCGTAGTAGACGACGGGCTGGCCGCGGGAGAGGTACATGAGGGAGTGCGCGAGCTCCGAGCGCGCCAGGGGGTCCTGCGACTGGCGCACGAAGAACCCGACACGGCCCATGTCGTGGTTGCCGAGGAACGTCGGCAGCGCCGTGGCCGAGGAGTCCGGGGTCGTGTACCGGTCGTCGCCGGCGAACAGGCGCTGGAGCAGCGAGGCGTTGCCGCCCGCCGCGTACGCGCTCGCGGCCGACTGGAAGGTGAAGTCGAGGACGGAGGACATCTCCGTCTCGCGGACGTAGGGCGACAGGAGGGCGGGGTCGGCGTCGTACACCTCGCCGAACATGAAGAACTCGTCCTTGCCGGCGGCCCGGGCGTGGTCCATGACCTGCGCCGACCACGCGTCCCAGAACTCCCGGTTCACGTGCTTGACGGTGTCGATGCGGAAGCCGTCGATGCCGAGGTCGATCCAGTCCGTGTAGACGTCGACGAAGCCCTGGACGACGCGCGGGTCCTCCGTCATGAGGTCGTCGAGGCCGTCGAAGTCGCCGTAGGTCACGGACTCGCCCGACCACGTCGTGTTGCCACGGTTGTGGTACACGGTGGGGTCGTTCAGCCAGGCCGGCACCTTCGTCACGGCGCCGTCGTCGACGACGGGCGTGTACGGGAAGGACGTCGCCGGGTCGAGGGCGGGGAAGGCGTCCGTGCCCGCGAGCGCCGCCACGTCGACGGGGGCGCCCCCGTCGTCCGTCCACGGCCGGTCGGCGATCGGCACGTAGTCGTACGTGCCCTCCTCGTACTCCACGACGTCGGCGGTGTGGTTCGTGATGATGTCGAAGTAGACCTTGATGCCGCGCGCGTGGGCGTCGGCGATGAGGGCCTCGAGCTCGGCGTTCGTCCCCAGGTGCGGGTCGATCTGCGTGAAGTCGGTCACCCAGTACCCGTGGTACCCGGCGGAGGCGTCCGCGCCCTCGCCCTGCACCGGCCGGTTGAGGAAGGACGGCGTCAGCCAGATCGCCGTGGTGCCCAGGCCCTCGACGTAGTCGAGGTTCGCGCGCAGGCCGGCGAGGTCGCCGCCCTGGTAGAAGCCGCGGTCGGTGGGGTCGGAGCCCGTGGCGAGGCGGTCGCCCGTCAGGCCGCCGGTGTCGTTCGCCGGGTCGCCGTTGGCGAAGCGGTCGGTCATGACGAAGTAGAACCGCTCGTCGCTGCCGGGCTGGCGCGCGGGCGGCACGACGAGGTCCGCGTCGGCCGCGGCGTCGTACGCCCCGGCCAGGCCGAGCGGCGTCAGGGCCACCCGGTGCGTGGCGTCGTCGTAGGTGACGAGGACCCGCGTCCCGCCGCCGACGACGAGCGGGATGTTCGCGCCGTCGAGCACGCCGTCGAGCCCGTAGGACTCGTCCCAGGCGCCGTCGAGCGCGACCTTGTACTGCCAGGCGCCCTCGGGCACCACGAGCTCGGCCGCGTACACGCCGGCGGCCTCCGTCGGTGCGAGGCCCGTGGCGACGCAGGTGGGGTCCCAGTCCGCCGCGCACCCGAGCTCGGACTGCAGGTCGCCGACGAGCGCGACCGTGCGCGCGGCGGTGCCGGGGGCGCCGGGGGCGGCGGCACCGGCGGCGGCCGCCGGCAGGACGGCCCCCGCGAGGGCGCCGGTGAGGGCGACCGCGAGGGCGGAGAGCGCCGCCAGGGGACGGCGGGTGCTCGCGCCGGCGGCGCGAGGGGCGGTTCGGCGGGTGGGCAGGGGCAGGCTCGGCGATGAGCGCAACGTGACTCCCTCGTCACTCGGGCCGCGGCCGGCGGCCGGGCGCACCGGCACCGTACCGTCGGGTCACCCCGTCTGCAAAGGGCGTGCACACGTTGCACGTCGTTGCAGAGTCCGCCCCACCCCGTCCTTCGACGACGTGGCGCAGCGTCGGGAGGAATACCCCCGGGGGGTATCCTGTTGGGGTGAGCATGGACGCAGCGACCTCGACCCCGGGCACCACCCCCGACGGCCCCGCCGGCAGCACGCCCGCCGACGGCACGCCCGTCGACGCGCACGCCGGTCCGCACGGCTACACGGACGCGAAGTCCGAGTACCTGCGGCGCCTCAGGCGCATCGAGGGCCAGGTCCGCGGCATCGCGCGGATGGTCGACGAGGACGTGTACTGCATCGACGTCCTCACCCAGGTCTCGGCGGTCACCAAGGCCCTCCAGGCCGTGAGCATCGGGCTCGTCGAGGACCACCTCGCGCACTGCGTCGTCGACGCGGCGCGGCAGTCGCCCGAGGCCGGCGCCGCGAAGGTCAAGGAGGCGGCGGACGCCATCGCGCGCCTCGTCCGCAGCTGACCGCAGCCGACCGTCCGCACCACCCACCGGCCGCACCGCGGCCCCACCCCACCGGAGGCACCCATGACCACCACCACCTTCTCCGTCGACGGCATGACCTGCGGCCACTGCGTCCGCTCCGTCACCGAGGAGCTGTCCGCGCTCCCGGGCGTCGAGGACGTCCAGGTCGAGCTCGTCGCGGGCGGCGCCTCGCCCGTCACCGTCGTCTCCGCCGCGCCCCTCGCCGACGCGGCCGTCCAGGCCGCCGTCGTGGAGGCCGGCTACGCCGTCACCCCGCGGAGGTCCCTCCTGTGAGCACCACCCCCACCCCGCACGCCGCCCCGTCGGTCGCCGGGCCCGCCGGGCCCCCGACCGCCGACCCGGGCGTCGTCACCGTCGACCTCGCGGTCGAGGGCATGACGTGCGCCTCCTGCGTCGGCCGCGTCGAGAAGCGGCTCGGCCGCGTCCCGGGCGCCACCGCCACCGTCAACCTCGCGCTCGAGCAGGCGCACGTCGCGCTCGTGCCCGCGCCCGGGGACGACCCGGCCGCACCCGCCACCACCGCCTCGACCGACGCGCTCGTCGCCGCGGTCCGGGCCGCCGGCTACGACGCCCGCGTCCTGCGGGTCACGGGCGGGCCCGCCGCCCCCGCCGCGGTCGACCGCCCCACGGGCCACGCCGAGCACGCCGAGCACGCCGAGCACGCGGGTCACCCCGGCGGCCACGCCGGGATGGACGCCCGCGAGCACGCGCTCTCGGGCCACAGCATGGCGCCGGGGCACGACATGGACCCCGACGAGGACACCTCCGCGCCCACGGACACCCGTGGCACGGAGCTGCGCCGCCGCCTGCGCGTCGCCGCCGTGCTGACCGTGCCCGTCGTGGCGCTGTCCATGGTGCCCGCGCTGCAGTTCACGGGCTGGCAGTGGGTCGTCGCCGCGCTCGCGCTGCCCGTGGCGACCTGGGCCGCCTGGCCGTTCCACCGGGCCGCCGTCCGGGCCGGCCGGCACGGCGCCTCGACGATGGACACCCTCGTCTCCCTCGGCATCGCCGCCGCGACCCTGTGGTCGCTGTGGGCGCTGCTCCTGGGCGGCGCGGGCCGCCTCGGCATGACGATGACGCCGACCCTGTGGCCGGCCGCCGACCCCGGGCACGCCGCCATGGGCATGCCCGAGCTCTACTTCGAGGTCGCGGCGGTCGTCACCACGTTCCTGCTCGCCGGCCGGTACCTCGAGCACCGCTCGCGCCGGCGGGCCGGGGACGCGCTGCGCGCCCTGCTCGACCTCGGCGCGAAGGACGTCGCCGTGCTCGTCGCGGGCCCCGACGGCCGCCGCGAGGAGCGGCGCGTGCCCGTCGACCGGCTGCACGTCGACGACCTGTTCGTCGTCCGCCCGGGCGAGAAGGTCGCCACGGACGGCGTCGTCGTCGAGGGCAGCAGCGCCGTCGACACCTCGCTGCTCACCGGCGAGCCCGTCCCCGTGGACGTGGGTCCCGGCGACGAGGTGACGGGGGCGACCGTCAACAGCGGCGGGCACCTCGTCGTCCGCGCCACCCGCGTGGGCGAGGAGACCCGCCTCGCGCAGATCGGCCGGCTCGTCTCCGCGGCGCAGACGGGGAAGGCCCCCGTGCAGCGCCTCGCCGACCGCGTCTCGGCCGTCTTCGTGCCGGTCGTGATCGTGCTCGCGCTCGCCACCCTGGCCGTCTGGCTGCTGCTGGGCGCCGACGCGCAGACCGCCTTCACGGCGGCCGTCGCCGTCCTCATCATCGCCTGCCCCTGCGCCCTGGGCCTGGCCACGCCGACGGCCCTGCTCGCCGGCACCGGCCGCGGCGCGCAGCTCGGCATCCTCATCAAGGGCCCGGAGGTGCTCGAGCGCACCCGTCGCGCGGACACCGTCGTGCTCGACAAGACCGGCACGGTGACGCAGGGCCGCATGGCTCTCGTCGACGTGCTGCCCGTCCCCGGCGAGGACCGCGACGAGGTGCTGCGCCTCGCGGCCGCCGTCGAGGCGCTCGCCGAGCACCCGGTCGCCCGGGCGGTCGCCGCCGCGGTCGAGCCGGCCGCGACGGACGCCCCCGCGGGCGCCGACGGCGTGGCCGTCGGCTCGCTGCAGGTGCACGGCTTCCGTGCCGAGGCGGGGCACGGCGTCGGCGGCGTGGTCCGTGCGGCGCACTCCGGGGTCGGCCTCGGACGCCGCGTCCTCGTCGGGCGCCGGTCGTGGCTCGTGGGCGAGGGCGTCGACGACGCCCCCGTGCGGGGCGCCGTCGAGCGGGCCGAGGCGACCGGTGCCACCGCGGTCGTCGTGGCCTGGGACGGCGCCGCCCGCGGCGTCCTCGTGCTGCGCGACCCGGTGAAGCCCGGCGCGCGCGAGGCCGTCGACGAGCTGCGCGCCCTGGGCCTGCGGCCCGTGCTGCTCACCGGCGACAACGCCGGCGCCGCCCGGGCCGTGGCGGCCGAGGTGGGCATCGCCCCCGAGGACGTGGTCGCCGAGGTGCTGCCCGCCGACAAGCTCGAGACGGTCCGCCGCCTCCAGGGGCAGGGCCGCACCGTCGCGATGGTCGGCGACGGCGTGAACGACGCCGCCGCCCTGGCCGCCGCCGACCTCGGGCTCGCCATGGGCACGGGCACGGACGTCGCCATCGAGGCGGCCGACCTCACGCTCGTGCGGGGCGACCTGCGCTCGGCGGGGCAGGCGGTCCGCCTGTCGCGCCGGACGCTCGCGGTGATCCGGCAGAACCTGTTCTGGGCGTTCGCCTACAACGTCGCGGCGCTCCCGCTCGCGGCGCTCGGGCTGCTCAACCCGATGATCGCGGGCGCCGCCATGGCGTTCTCGTCCGTGCTCGTCGTCGGC
>NZ_RWJX01000067.1 GCF_004123805.1 Cellulomonas endophytica
ACCGGCACCGCACCCGCGACCGGCACCGCACACGCGACCGGCACCGCGACCGGCACCGCGACCGGCGCCGCGACCGGCGCCGCGACCGGCACCGGGCAGGGGACCGGCACCGCGACCGGCACCGCGACCGGCACCGCGACTGGCACGCCGACCGGCACCGCGACCGGGACCGCGGGCGGTGCCCTGCGCCCGGACCTGGGGTGCGTGCCCTGGCGGCCGACCGTGATGATCACCGTGCCCCTGGGCACCGTGCTGGGCGGGGACGGGCCGGCGCACCTGGCCGGGTACGGACCCATCGACGCCGCCACCGCCCGCCACCTGCTCGCCCAGGCCGCCAGCTTCACCCGACTGCTGACCGACCCCCTCACCGGCGCCGTCACCGACGCCGACCGCACCACCTACGCCGTCACCGGCGCCCGCCGCCGCTGGCTGCAGACCCGCGACGAGCACTGCCGCTTCCCCGGCTGCCGCCGCACCGCCACCACCTGCGACCTGGACCACACCCGGGCCTGGGCCGACGGCGGCTGCTCCGACCCCACCAACCTCGCCCACCTGTGCCGCCACCACCACCGCCTCAAGCACCACGGCCGCTGGACCGCCCACCAACACCCCGACGGCACCCTGCGATGGACCTCCCCCACCGGCCGCACCCCCCACTCCCACCCCGCCTACCCACCCGACCCGCCCCCGAGGCCCACGCCGGACGCCACCGCGCCCGCGCCCGCGCCGCCCGACGACGGGCCACCACCCTTCTGACGCCGTCGACGGGTCCGACGCGCTGCACCCACGCGACGGTCGGACCGATGGCTCGGCCTCCGTGGGGACGAGGCGGCGCAAGCACCTGCGGGTGGCACCTCGGCGGCGGCGCGACCCGCGCACGCAACCGGGAGGCGGCAGGTACACCTGCGCGAGGGGTTGGTGCGTGGTCGGCACCTGCGCGAGGGGCTGGTGCGTGGTCGGCACCTGCGCGAGGGGTTGGTGCGTGGTCGGCACCTGCGCGAGGACATGGTCGGCGGCCTGCATCGGCGCGCTGGGCCTGTCGGTGATGGCGTGGGTGGGCGCGCCGGGCGGTCGCGGGCCCGTGCCGGACGCGACGCCCTGGTCGTCGGGACTGCGCCTCCGGGACGACGCGGTCGTGGGCCCTGCGCCTCCGGGACGACGCGGTCGTGGGCCCTGCGACAGCGTGAGGACCTGGTCGTGAGCCCTACGTCCGCGCGACGACCTCGTCGCGGGGCCCCACGCCGGGCGGCGACCCCGTCAGCGGCGGCACAGGGTGGCGCCGGGCGGGCGGTCGCTCTCCGCCACGGAGCGTGCTGGGCCCCGCCCGGGTGCTCGCGTCGACGGACCGCTCCCGCTCGAGCGCTGATCCGGCACGACGCTCGCGCTCGTCGCCTGGTCCGGCGCGCGACGCGTCGTGGGTCGGGGCAGAACCCGTCCGCCGGTGACCGTAGGGTCGGCGCGTGACCCGCTGGCTCTCCGACCGCGAGATGGCGGCCTGGCTGCCGTTCCAGGCGGTGGTCGAGCGGCTCCCGGGGACCCTGGACGGGCAGCTGCGGCAGGACTCCGGGCTGACCCACGTCGAGTACATGGTCCTCGCCATGCTGTCGGAGGCACCCGGACGGACGCTGCGCATGACCGCCCTCGCCGCCCGGACGAACGCGACGCCGCCCCGGCTCTCGCACGTGGTGCGTCGCCTGGAGGACCGGGACCTCGTCACCCGCGCCCCCTCGCCGGGGGACGGGCGCGCCGTCGACGCCACGCTCACCGAGGCGGGCTGGGACCTCGTCGTCCGGGCCGCGCCCGGGCACGTGGAGCAGGTCCGCCGGTCGGTGCTCGACCCCCTCACGCCGGACCAGGTGGACCGCCTCGGGGAGATCGCCTCGGCGCTGCTCGCGGTGCTCGACCCCCACGGCGCCGCGGCCCTGCCGCCGGTGCCCGCGACCGACGCCGGCCCGTCGTGTGCTGTCGAGCCGGGCTCGGACCGCGCCCCGTCCTAGGACCTGGAGTGCGACGCGAACGGCCCGGCGCCCCCGAGGGGGTGCCGGGCCGGTGCGGTGCGCGGGGAGGGGGCGGTGGATCAGCGGCGCAGGACGCGGCGGGCCAGCAGGTTGCCGACGAGCTGCGCGATCTGCACGACGACGACGATGACGGCGACGGCCGTCCACGTCGCCACGTAGTTGAACCGCTGGTAGCCGTAGACGATCGCGAAGTCGCCGAGCCCGCCGCCCGCGACGGCCCCGGCCATGGCGGACATGTCGACGATCGCGACGAAGAGGAACGTGTAGCCGAGGATGAGCGGCCCCAGGGCCTCGGGCACGACGACGGTCGCGATGATGCGCAGCGGCCCCGCGCCCATGGCGCGCGCCGCCTCGACGACGCCCGGGTCGAGGGCCACGAGGTTCTGCTCGACGATCCGTGAGGTGCCGAAGGTCGCCATGATCGTCATGGGGAAGATGACGGCGTTCGTGCCGTAGCTCGCCCCGGTGACGGCGATGGTCAGCGGCAGGATGCCGGTGATGAAGATGATGAACGGGATCGGCCGGACGATGTTCACCAGCACGTTGAGCACCGCGTTGACCGGCCGGTTCGCGAACAGGTTGCCCTGCCGCGTCGTGTAGAGCGCCAGGCCGAGGAGCAGCCCCGCGAACCCGCCGACGAGCAGCGTCACGACCACCATCTGGAGCGTCTGCCCCAGCGACTCCAGCAGCTCCGGCCACAGGCTCACGCCACCGCTGTTCACGCGGTCACCCCCTCGTGCGCGCCGCCGCCGGTGCCGGCGGTGGGCCCCTCGTCGTGCAGGACCACCTCGGTGCGGCGCGCGAGCTCCGCGACGACCGCGTCCACGTCGGCGTCCGCGCCGACGAGCTCGTACGTCAGCGACCCCAGCGGCCGCGACCCGACCTCCGTGATGCCGCCGAACACGACCGTCCCGTCCACGCCGTGCTGCCGCAGCAGCGCCGTGACCGGGACGCCGCCGGTGGTCTCGTCCTCGCGCACCGCGACCGTGACGATCCGCCCCGGGTGGCGCCGGCGCAGGCGGGCGACGACGTCCGGGCTCGGCCGGTCGTGCAGCGCCGTGCCGACGAACCGCCGCGTGACCTCCCGCTGCGGCCGGGCGAACACGTCGTACACGTCCCCGGCCTCGACGACCTTGCCGTGCTCCATGACCGCGACCCGGTGGCACAGGTAGGAGACGACCGACATCTCGTGCGTGATGACGACGATGGTCACCCCGAGCTCGAGGTTGATCCGCCGCAGCAGGTCGAGCACGTCGCGGGTGGTCTCGGGGTCGAGCGCGCTGGTGGCCTCGTCGGCCAGGAGCAGCGCCGGCGAGGTGGCCAGCGCCCGCGCGATTCCCACGCGCTGCTTCTGCCCGCCCGAGAGCTGGTCCGGGTACTGCCGCGCCTTGTCGGACAGGCCCACGAACTCGAGCAGCTCGGCCACCCGCGCCAGCCGCTTCGCCTTCGGCCAGCCGGCGACCTTGAGCGGGTAGGCGACGTTGCCCGCGACCGTGCGCGACCGCAGGAGGTTGAACTGCTGGAAGATGAAGCCGATGCCGGCCCGCGCCGGGCGCAGCCCCCGCTCGGGCAGACCCGTCAGGGTGGTGCCGTCGACGACGACCTCGCCGCCCGTGGGGGACTCCAGCGCGTTGATGAGCCGCACGAGCGTGCTCTTGCCGGCGCCGGAGTAGCCGATGATGCCGAACACCTCGCCACGGGCGATGTCGAGGCTGACGCCGTCGACGGCCCGGACGGTGCCGGACCGTCCCTCGTACACCTTCGACACGTCGCGCAGGCGCACCATGGGCGTCGCGGTGGCGGTCGTCGAGGTCATGCGCACCGTCCTGGGGGAGAGGGGACGGCGCCGGCGGGGGACCGCCGGCGCCGTCGGAGAGGATGACCCGGGCGGGTCAGGCCTGCTCGGCGACGAGGCCCTGCAGCTCGTCGAGCTCGGCCTGCAGCTCCTCCGGCGTGAGCTCCTGCTCCACCGCGGTGCCCTTGTTCTCCTCGAGGAGCTGACCGATGACGTCCTCCTCGTGGTACAGCTCGATGATCCGCTCGTACACGGGGTTGTCGGCGTCCTCGGCGCGCGCCACCCAGATGTTCACGTACGGGCGGGCCGTCGCGGTGTCCTCGAGGTCGGAGTAGATCGCCGTCGTCGGGTCGATGTCCGCGTCCGCCGCGAAGTTGTTGTTGATGATCGCGCCGTCGAGGCTCTGCAGCTGCACGGCGGTCTGGTTCGCGTCGACCGGGACCACCGTCACGCGCGAGGCGGCCTCGTCGATCTCGGCCGGCGTCGACAGGGCGTTGCCGCCGTCGACGAGGCTGATGAGCCCGGCCGACTGGAGCACGAGCAGTGCCCGCGCCTGGTTCGTCGCGTCGTTCGGGATCGCGATCTCGGCGCCCTCGGGGATGTCGTCGGGCGTCGCGTAGCCCTTCGTCGTGTAGAGGCCGAGCTGGTAGATGACCGTGGAGCCGATGGGCGTCAGGTCGTCGTCGGTGCTCTCGTTGTAGTTCGCGAGGAAGAGCAGGTGCTGGAACTGGTTGAGCTCCAGGCCGCCCTGGCTGAGGGCCGGGTTGGGCTGCTGGTAGTCCGTGAAGTTCTCGAGCTCGAGGTCGATGCCCTCGGCGGCGGCCTTCTCGACGAGCGTGCCCCAGTAGGCCTTCGACTCGTCGGTGACGCCGACGCGCACGGTGACGCGGTTCTCGGCGTCGGCGGAGGTGGGTGCCGCCGCGGGCGTGCCGCTCGAGCACGCGGCCAGGGCCGTCAGCGCCAGGGCGGAGATCGTGGCGAGGAGCCTGCGCGTCATGGTGGTGGTGCCTCTCGGGTTCTGCGACCGGGGTCGGTCCGTGGGGCCGCCCGGCACGGGTGCGCGCCGGGACGGGGTCAGGCGAGGGAGGGGTCGTGCGGGGAGGGGGTGCGGCGGCCGTGCGACGGCCGGCACGGGCCACGCCGTGCCGCGCGGGGGCGGCCCAGCGGGCCGCGGGGGCACCCGGACCGGGCCCGTCCCCGGGGGGACGGGTGCGGCGCCGGGTCAGCGCATCCGGCGACAGCGACAGGGGTCGACGCGGCCGGCGGGCGCCGTCGCGGCCGCACGGGCACGGCGCACGACGGCGCGGTGCTCGGCGGTGGCGGGGCTGCGCACGGGGGTCTCCTGTCGGTGGCGGACGGCTGCACGGTACCAGCGTGACCACTGGGTGGGACGCGCGTCTCAGCGAGGGGCGGCGTGACGTTGCTCGCGCCCCTCGCCCTCGTCCACGGCCGGCGCACAGCGGCGCCACACGGGGGTGACACCTGCGCTGCCGACCATCGCGCCATGACGACACCGACCCCCGGCCCCGACGGCCCCCCCGCGCCCGCCGGCGCCCCCGCACCGCCCTCCCCACCGCCCTCCGCCGGTCCGCCGCGTGCCCGTCGCCGCCGCGCCCGCGCCGGGTGGCTCGCCGGGGGCCTGGCCCTCCTGCTCGCGACGGGCGGGGGGTCGGCGTGGGCCCTGGACCGCTTCGTCGTCGACCACGTGGTCGTCGCGGACGTCGACGCCTACGCCGCCGCCCAGGCCGCGGCGGGCTCGACGAGCACGACGACGACCTCCGGCACCACCACGACGGGCACCGTCGAGGGCCTGACCTACACCTCCGACGAGGCGACGATCGACATCGGCACGGTGACCACCGGCTCCGGCGACGAGACCGTCACGTACTACGTGGCCGACGTGGTCCTCTCCGACGCCACCGTGCTGCAGTCGGCCTTCGCGAACGACCAGTTCGGCACGAACATCACGCAGACGACCTCGCAGATCGCGGCGGCGAACGGCGCCGTCCTCGCCATCAACGGCGACTACTACGGGTTCCGCGACACGGGCATCGTCATCCGCAACGGCGTCGTCTACCGCGACGAGGGCGCACGCCAGGGACTCGCGTTCTACCTCGACGGCCACGTGGAGGTCTACGACGAGACGACGACGACCGCCGCCGAGCTCGTCGCCGCCGGCGCCTGGAACACCCTGTCGTTCGGCCCGGCGGTCGTCGAGGACGGCGCGGTCGCCGAGGGCCTCGAGGACTACGAGGTCGACACGAACGTCGGCAACCACTCGATCCAGGGCGACCAGCCCCGCACCCTCGTCGGCGTCGTCGACGACGACCACCTGCTGCTGGTCGTCGTCGACGGGCGCAGCCCCGGCTACAGCGCCGGCGTCACGCTCACGGAGGCGGCGCAGATCATGCTCGACCTCGGCGCCACGACGGCCTACAACATCGACGGGGGCGGCTCGTCGACGATGGTGTTCGACGGCGCCGTGGTGAACGACCCGCTGGGCAGGGGCGAGGAACGCGGCACCTCCGACATCCTCTACATCGCCGGGACGACCTCGTGATCGTCCTCGTCCCGGCGTACGGGCCCGACGAGCGCCTCGTGCGGCTCGTCGCGGACCTGCGGGCGGGGGCGCCGGACGTCGGCGTGGTGGTCGTCGACGACGGCAGCGGGCCGGAGCACCAGCCCCTGTTCGAGGCCGCGCGGGCCCTCGGCGCCGCGATCGTGCGCCACCCCCGCAACCTCGGCAAGGGCCGGGCGCTGCGCACGGGCGTCGCGCACGTGCTCGCCGCGCACCCCGGGCAGGACGTCGTGTGCGCCGACGCCGACGGCCAGCACGCGGTCCCCGACGTCCTCGCGGTGGGCGACGCCGTCGCGGCGACGGGCGCCACCGTCCTCGGGGTGCGCCGCTTCACCGGCGACGTGCCCCTGCGCAGCCGCGCCGGGAACGCCGTGACGCGGGCGGCGTTCCGCCTCGTCACCGGGCGCGCGGTCACCGACACCCAGACCGGGCTGCGGGGCTACCCCGCGGGCACCCTCCCGTGGCTGCTCACCGTGCCCGGGGACCGGTTCGAGTACGAGCTGCACCTGCTGCTCGCCGCGGGCCGCGCCGGCCAGGACCTGCGCGAGGTGCCGATCCGCACGATCTACCTCGAGGGCAACCGGTCCTCGCACTTCCGCCCCCTCGTCGACTCGCTGCGCGTCTGGACGCCCCTGGTGCGGTTCGCGGCGTCGTCGCTGCTCGCCTTCGCGGTCGACACCGTCGCGCTGCTCGTGCTGCACGCCCTCACGGGGGCGCTCCTGCCGTCGGTCGTGGCGGCGCGCCTGCTGAGCGGTGGGCTGAACTTCGCCGTGAACCGCGAGCGGGTCTTCGTCCGGCCGGACGGGGTCCGGCGCCCCCTCGGGCCCGCGCTCCTGCGGTACGCGGCGCTGGCCGTGGCGCTGCTCGCGGCCGGCTCCGCGCTCCTCGTCGTGCTGACGGACGTCGGGCTGCCGCTCCTCGTCGGGAAGGTGCTCACGGAGGTGCTGCTCGTCGTCGCGAGCTACGCGGTCCAACGGCGTAGCGTGTTCGGCAGGACGCACAGCGCGGGCACAGACACCGCTCAGGTCGTCCCGGAGGAGGGGCGCGATCCTCGTGCGCATGACCACCGACACCGTGCCGCCGACGTCCCCCGCCCGCCGCGAGTCCCTCACCCGTCCTGACGGGACGCCGGTCCGGGCCCTCGTCGTCGACGACGAGCCGTCGCTGGGCGACCTGCTCTCGACCGTGCTGCGCTACGAGGGCTGGGCCGTGGAGACGGCGCTCACCGGCCACGCCGCGGTGCGGGCGGCCAAGGCGTCCCGGCCCGACGTCGTCGTCCTGGACGTCATGCTCCCCGACCTCACCGGCCTGGAGGTGCTGCGCCGCATCCGCGCCACGCAGCCGGACGTGCCCGTGCTGTTCCTCACCGCCAAGGACGCCGTCGAGGACCGCGTCGCCGGGCTCACCGCCGGCGGTGACGACTACGTGACGAAGCCCTTCAGCCTCGAGGAGGTCGTCGCCCGGCTGCGCGGCCTGCTGCGCCGCAGCGGGGCGACCGCCGCCGCCGAGGAGAGCGTGCTGGCCGTGGGCGACCTGCGGATGGACGAGGACTCGCACGAGGTGTCCCGCGCCGGTGTCGACATCCGCCTCACCGCGACGGAGTTCGAGCTCCTGCGCTTCTTCATGCGCAACCCGCGACGCGTGCTGTCCAAGGCGCAGATCCTCGACCGCGTCTGGCAGTACGACTTCGGCGGCCAGGCGAACATCGTGGAGCTGTACGTGTCGTACCTGCGGCGCAAGATCGACAAGGGGCGCGCCCCGATGCTGCACACGCTGCGCGGCGTCGGCTACATGCTCAAGGCCGCCGACGGCGAGGGGGCGTGACCGGGGCGTCCGCCGACGCGCCGGACCGGACCCGACGGCTGCGGTGGACCCCGCGCCTGCGGTGGACCCCGCGCCTGCGGTGGACCCCGCGCCTGCGGTGGACCCTGCGGCGTCGCCTCGTCGTCCTCGTGCTCACGCTCCTCGCGCTCACGACGGCGGGGATGGCGGTGGCCTCCACGGTCGCGCTGCGGAGCCAGCTCGTCGGGCAGCTCGACCGCCAGCTCGACGAGGCCAGCGCCCGCGCGACCGACGCCGGGCAGGGCCCGCGCCCGGAGCCCCCCGACGGCGGCGGCGACGTCCCCGAGGACCGTCCTCAGGGGTTCCGCGTCCCCGGCCTGGGGGAGGAGGGCGCCCTCTTCCTCGAGAGGCGGGACGGCGCGGTCGACGCGGAGGTCATCGTCGACAACGCCTACGTGCCGCTGACCCAGGACCAGAACGCCGCCCTGGAGGACCTGCCGGCCGACGGGCGGCCCCGCACGGTGGACCTCGACGCGCTCGGGACGTACCGGGTCGTCGCGGCGCAGGGGGCCGACGGGGCCCTCGTCGTGACCGGGCTCCCCCTCGCCGACGTGTCCGAGACCGTGCAGCGGTACGTGCTCGTCGAGGTGCTCGTGCTCCTCGTCGGGGTGGCGCTGGCCGCCGTCGGGGCGCAGGTGCTCGTGCGGCGCGAGATGCGGCCGCTGGAACGCGTCGCCGCCACCGCCACGCGCGTCGCCGAGATGCCCCTGCACCAGGGCGAGGTGACGCTCTCCGTGCGCGTGCCGCCGCAGGACGCCGACGCCGCGACCGAGGTCGGCCAGGTCGGCCGGGCCCTCAACACGCTGCTGGGCAGCGTCGAGGGCGCGCTCGCGGCCCGGCAGCGCAGCGAGACGCAGGTGCGGCAGTTCGTCGCCGACGCCTCGCACGAGCTGCGCACGCCCCTGGCCTCCATCCGCGGCTACGCCGAGCTCGTCCGGCGCATGGAGGAGGAGCTGCCGGCCGACGCCGTGCGCGCCCTCGAGCGCGTGGAGTCCGAGGGCCGGCGCATGACGACACTGGTGGAGGACCTGCTGCTGCTCGCCCGCCTCGACGCGGGGCGGCCCCTCGCCGACGACGAGGTGGACCTCACCGCGCTCGCCGTCGACGCGGTGTCCGACGCGCACGTCGCCGGTCGCGACCACGTCTGGCGGCTCGACCTGCCCGGGGCCGACGACGGGGAGGCCGACCTCGACCTCGGCCCGCCGCTCGTGCGGGGCGACGAGGACCGCCTGCGCCAGGTGCTGGTCAACCTGCTCGCCAACGCCCGCGTCCACACGCCCGCGGGCACCACCGTGACCACGTCCGTGCGGCCCGGGCCGGACGGCACCGTCGAGCTGCGCGTCGCCGACGACGGCCCCGGCATCGCGCCCGCGCTCCTGCCGCACCTCTTCGGGCGCTTCACGCGCGGGGACCACTCCCGCACCCGTGGCACGGGGTCGAGCGGCCTCGGGCTGGCGATCGTCGACGCCGTCGTGCAGGCGCACGGCGGGCGCATCGCCGTGACGAGCGCCCCCGGGGCGACGGTCTTCACCGTCACCCTGCCCGCCGCGGGCTGAGGGGCGGGTCGTGCCCCCGTGACCCGAGGCCCCCCGCGACACCCCTGAAGAGACGCTGCACCGGTGGTGCGGCACGCCGTGCGGACCCCCCGCCGCACGGCGTGCCCCACGACCGGTGCAGCGTCCGTCTACGTGCGGGTCGCCGGCGGGCGCCGGCAGGCGCTCACATGCGGCGCACAGGGTGGGCCGGAGGGCGGCACAGGGCCGGCGCCGAGGGTCAGGTCGTCGCCCGACCGACCCGCACACCCCTGGAGCACCGATGACCGCCCTCGCCCCCTTCGCCCTCGACCTCGTCGCCATCACCCTCCTGACCTTCGGCGTGTACTTCCCCCGCCACCGTCGCCGCGACCTCGTCGTCGCGTACCTCGGCGTGAACGTCGGCGTGCTCGTCGTGGCCGCGACGCTCGCGACGAGCACCGTCGGCGCCGGCGTCGGGCTCGGCCTCTTCGGGGTGCTGTCGATCATCCGGCTGCGCTCCACGGAGCTGGGCCAGCGGGAGGTCGCCTACTACTTCTCGGCGCTGGCGCTCGGGCTGCTCGGCGGCCTGTCGGTGCTGGCGCTACCCGTCACGGCCGCGCTCATGGCGCTCGTGCTCGCGGTCCTGTGGGTCGGCGACCACCCCCGCCTGCTCGCCCGCCACCGCACCCTGCTCGTGCACCTCGACGTGGCGATCACGGACGAGACGGCCCTCGTCGCCGACCTGGAGCGGCGCCTCGGCGCCCGGGTGCACGCCGTCGGCGTGGTGAAGGTCGACCTCGTGCTCGAGACGACCCTCGTCGAGGTGCGGTACGAGGTGGCGCGGCGGCGGGGAGGCCGTGCCGCGCGCCCCGCCCGGGGCGCCGTCGACGGCGGAGTCCGCCCCGCGGCGCCGGGCGAGGCGACGACGCCGCCGGGGGAGACCGTCGTCCCGCAGGTCTCGCCATCGGCCGTGCCGTCGGTCGTCGTCGCGACCGCCTCCGTGCCCGTGCGGGTGCTGCGGTGACCGCCGGCCCCCTCGCCGCCGCCCTCGCGGGGCTCGCGCCGGCCGACCTCGTCGAGCTGACGGAGCGGGCGGCCCTGCTCACCCGCGTGGACCGCAAGTACGTGCTCCCGCTCGCCGACGCCCGGCTCCTGCTCGCCGACCTCGCCGCCACCGGCGCGGCCCGCGTCCTCGAGATCGACGGCGCCCGCCTCTTCCGCTACGCCTCCGTCTACTTCGACACCCCGGACCTCACGTCCTACCACCTCGCCGCCCACCGCCGCCCCGTGCGCTGGAAGGTGCGGACCCGCACCTACCTCGACGCCGGCCAGTGCTGGCTCGAGGTGAAGACGCGCGACCGCCGCGGCCGCACCGTCAAGCACCGGCACGGGTACGACCCCGCGGACGGCGCGGCGCTCACCGGGGAGGGGGCCGGCTTCGTCGACGCGGTGCTCGGCGGGCTCGGCGTCCCGCAGCCGCCCACCGCGGCGCTCGTCCCCACCCTCGTGACCCGCTACGGCCGCAGCACCCTCCTCCTGCCCGACGACGACAGCCGCGTGACCGTCGACACCGGCCTCGTGTGCGCCGGGGGCGACGGGGGGCGCGGCGACGGGCCCGTCCTGCACCTGCCCGACGGGGTCGTCGTCGAGACGAAGACCCTCGGCCGTCCCTCCGCCGCAGACCGCCTGCTCTGGGCGCTCGGCCACCGCCCCGTGGCCGTCTCGAAGTTCGCCACCGGGCTCGCGGCCCTCCACCCCGAGCTGCCCGCCACCCGCTGGCGGCCCGTCCTGCGGCGGCACTTCGCGGTCCCGCCGCCCGGCACCCCCTCTCCCTCCTGCACGACCCCGCGCACCACCGACCCGACCTGGAGCACCTCATGAAGCGCCCGCACCGCCTCCTCGCCCTGCCCGTGGCCCTCACGCTCGCCGTCCTGGCCGCCTGCTCCCCGACGACCGACGCCGCGACGTCCCCGTCGACGAGCACGACGACCATGGACGGCTCGACCACCGACGCCTCGGCCGCCACGACGGAGGTCGCCACGACCGACAACGCCGTCGACCACGACGACCCCGCCGACCACGAGTGGGACGCCGCGACCGAGGTCGCCGTGAGCCTGGAGGGCACCACGGCGACGAGCAGCGGCGACGGGGTCGCCGTCGACGGCAGCACGGTCACGATCACGGCGGCCGGCACCTACCGCCTCAGCGGCACGCTCGCCGGGCAGGTCGTCGTCGACACGGCGGACGGCGGCCTCGTGCGCCTCGTCCTCGACGACGCGGAGATCACCAGCGCGACCACGAGCGCGATCGCGGTCATGAACGCCGAGGAGGCGATGGTCGTCCTCGCCGACGGCAGCACCAACGTCCTCGAGGACGCGTCGACGTACGCAGACCCCGACGCGACGACGGACGAGCCGAACGCGGCCCTGTTCAGCGCCGCCGACCTCACGATCACCGGCGAGGGCTCCCTCTCCGTGACCGGCAGCAGCAACGACGGCATCGCCTCGAAGGACGGGCTCGTCATCACCGCCGGCGCGATCACGGTCGACGCCGTCGACGACGGCATCCGCGGCAAGGACTACGTCGTGGTCGAGGGCGGCGCGCTCGTCGTGACCGCCGGCGGGGACGGCGTGAAGTCCGACGACGAGGAGGACGCGACGCAGGGCTACGTCCTGCTGAGCGCCGGCAGCCTCACGGTCACGGCCGGGGGCGACGGGATCGACGCGGCCACGGACGCGGTCGTCACCGGCGGCGAGCTCTCCGTCGTCGCGGGCGGCGGCAGCGGCGGGACCGTCACGGAGGACGTCTCGACGAAGGGCGTCAAGGGCACGGTGAGCGTCGTCGTCGCCGGCGGCACGCTCGACGTGGACTCCGCCGACGACGCCCTGCACTCGAACGGCGCGGTGACCGTGTCCGCCGGCACGCTGACGCTGGCCTCCTCCGACGACGGCGTCCACGCCGACACCACGCTGGCCGTCTCGGGCGGCACCCTCACCGTCACCCGGGCCTACGAGGGCCTCGAGGGCACGACGGTCGAGCTGAGCGGCGGGGACGTGGACCTGACCACGAGCGACGACGGCGTCAACGCCGGCGGCGGCGCGGACGGCTCCGGCACCGGGGGCCCCGGCGGCGCGGGGGACGGCGGCATGCGCGGCACGCGCCCGGGGACGGACACCTCCGGCACGGCCACGGACACCGCCACCGGCACGGCCACCGGCACCTCGGCGGTCGTCGAGCAGACGGCCACGACCACCACGACCACCACGACCGCGACCCCCTCCGTGACGATCTCGGGCGGGACCCTCGTCGTCGACGCCGAGGGCGACGGCCTCGACTCCAACGGCACCCTCACGATCACGGGCGGCACGACCGTGGTCGACGGCCCCGTCTCGCAGGGCAACGGCGCGCTCGACGCGAACAGCGGGCTGACGGTCACCGGTGGCGTGCTCGTCGCGACCGACGGCGGCTCCATGTCCGAGAGCCCCGAGGCCACCTCGGCGCAGGCGTGGGTCGGCTTCGGCCTCGGCGGGACGCTGCCGGCGGGCACGGTGCTGCACCTCGTCGCCGACGACGACACCGTGGTGGCGTCCGTCGAGCTCGGCAAGGACGCGGCCACCCTCGTCGTGTCCTCGCCGGACCTCGTCGCGGGGCGGACCTACACCGCGTACGAGGGCGGCACGGTCACGGCGACCGTGGGCGGGTGGGGCACCGACGGCTCCCCGGACGGCGCGACCGAGCTCGGCACGGTGACCGCCTCGGGCGCCTGAGCCGCCCGTGCGCGGGGGCCGCGGAAGCGGACGCCGGCGCCGCCGCCCGGGAGGGTCCACCCGGACGAGCGGCGCCGGCCACCTCCCGTTCCGGCCCCCGACCTGGCATGGTGGTCGGCGACGATCCGGCGCCGGGCGTCCGCGCGCCGGCGGACGTCCACGTCCGCCGGCCGAGGGACGACGGTGGGTGGAGGCGCGATGAGCACGGAGCCCGCCGCCCTCGTGCACCCCGGCTTCCCCCGGTTCGCCGACGCGGCGGGCGCGGTGCTGGCCGACCTGCAGGCGCGTGTCGGGCTGCGGCTGTGGATGGTGACCCGGCAGGTCGGCGGCGACCAGGTGGTGCTCGCCTGGCGCGAGTCCTCCGACGGCTACGGCATCGGCGACGGCTCCGTGCTCGACTGGGGCGGCTCCCTCTGCGCGGCGATGGTCGCCGAGCTCGGCCCGAGCATCGCGCCCCGCGTCGCGGACGTGCCGGCCTTCGCGGGCGCCCCCGTCCGGCGCTCCGCGGCCGTCGAGGCGTACGTCGGCGTCCCCCTCGTGGAGCCCGACGGCGGCCTGTTCGGCACGCTGTGCGCCTTCGACCCGGAGCCGCAGCCGGACACCCTGCGCGAGCACGAGGACCTCGTCCGCCTCCAGGCCCGCCTGCTGTCCACGGTGCTGGCGCTCGAGCTGGACCGCGAGGTGCTGCGCCGCCGCGCCGAGCAGGCGGAGCAGGAGGCCACGACCGACGCCCTCACCGGCGTGGGGAACCGGCGCGGGTGGGACCGCGTCCTGGCCGCCGAGGAGGCGCGGTGCCGCCGCTACGCGCACCCGGCCTGCGTCGTCGCGGTCGACGTCGACCGGCTCAAGGCCGTCAACGACGGGCAGGGTCACTTCGCGGGCGACACGCTCCTGCGCCGGTGCGCCGCCGTGCTCGCCGGCGCCGTCCGCGCCACGGACCACGTCGCCCGCCTGGGGGGCGACGAGTTCGCCGTCCTGGCGGTCGAGACGGACGAGGCCGGCGGCCTCGTCGAGGTCGAGCGGCTGCGGGCGGCCCTCGACGCCGCGGGGGTCGCGGCGACGGTGGGCCTGGGGTCGCGCACCTCCGCCGGCACGCTGGAGCTCGCGTGGCAGGCCGCGGACGCGGACCTCTACCGCCGCAAGCGCGCCCGCGCCGGCTGAGCCGCCCAGGCCGCCCAGGCCGCTCGGGCCCGGTCGGGCCCGTTCAGGCCCGCCGGGCGGCGCCCTTCGTCGCGTACATCCGCTCGTCGGCGGCGTGCAGCAGCTCGTCGAAGCCCGTGCCGTCCTCGGGGCACGCGGCGACGCCGATGGAGCAGCGGACCCGGACCGGACCCCGGGACGTCACCACGGGCTCCGACAGCAAGTCGGCGAGCTCGCGCGCGACCCGCTCGCCCTCCTCGCGCGCCCCCTCCCGGTCCAGGGCGGGCAGGACGACGAGGAACTCGTCCCCGCCGAGCCGGGCGACGAGGTCGCCGCGGCGCAGCCGGCCCTGGAGCCGGGCGGCGAGCGTCTGCAGCAGCTCGTCGCCGACGGCGTGGCCGTGCGCGTCGTTGACCGCCTTGAACCCGTCGAGGTCGAGGTACAGCACCGCCGCCCCCGTGCCGGTGACCTGGGCCTGCAGCACGGCCGCCTCGAGGGCCTCCGCCAGCCTCCGCCGGTTGAGCAGCCCCGTGAGCGGGTCGTGGAAGGCCAGGCGCTCGACCTCGCCGAGGTACGCCCGGGCGCGCTCGCGCTCCTCCCGCAGCCGCTGCTCCGCGTGCACCCGGTCGGTCACGTCGTTCTGGACGCCGATGTACTGCACGAGGCGGCCGCTCTCGTCGAAGACGGGCGCGACGTACACCTCGTTCCACCACGGGGTCCGCTCCGGCCCGCGGTGGTTGAGCAGCGTCTCGCGGGCCTCGCGCCCCTCGACGATCGCGGCCCGCAGCCGGGCGATCGCCTCGGGGTCGGTGTCGGGGCCCTGGAGGAAGCGGCAGTTGCGGCCGAGCGCCTCCTCCGCCCGCAGCCCGGCGAGGCGCTCGAAGGCGGTGTTGACGTAGACGAGCGGCTGGTCGGGGCGCGTCACGTCGCTGATGGTCACGCCGTTGCCCGTGGCGGAGAGGGCGCGCCGCAGCGTGGGCTCGGGGTCGCTGGCCCGGTCGGCCCGGGGTGCGGCGGCGGGCCGCCCGGCGTCGGCGGCCGCGGGGAGGGCCGGCGCGACGAGGCGCACGGCGTCCTGCGGCAGCACCCGCGACATCAGGGCCTGCGCCGCGTCCGCGACGACCTCGCGGTCGTAGGTGAGCGCGAACTCGAAGAGGCGCTCGCGGTCGGGGCCGATGCTGCCGAGGTCCCGGGCGAGCAGGGCGGCGGAGAAGTGGGGGGCGAGCACGGTGATGTCCCACTCGCCGCGGACGGGGTCGTCGTCGTGCAGGTGCGCCCCGCGCACCCCGGCGACGGGCTCGACCGGCAGCCCCTCGCCGAGGGCCGCGACGAAGCCGACGCGCTCGACGAGCTCGCGGTACCGGTGCGCGGTCGCGGGCGTGAAGTGCCGTGCCTCCTGGAAGGTGGCGGCCACCGTGCAGGTGGACCCCAGGCGCACGGCCTCGCGCTCCAGGTGCTTGCTCACCTCGATGAGCAGCGCCTTCGACGAGCGGCGCAGCGGGGTGCCGGGCGGGAGGCAGGCGAACGGGGAGGCGTGCTCGCGCACCTGCGGCGGGGTGCGCAGCGCGAGGGGCGCGGTCGGCAGGCCGGGGGCGAGCCCGTCGGAGGGGTGGCCGAACAGCCAGCCCTGCCCGAGCCGGGCGCCGAGCGCGAGCGCGGTGGCGAGGTGGCGCTCGTCCTCGATGCCCTCGGCCAGCACGACCGTCCCCGAACGCTCCGCCTCCGCGTTGACGGCGTTCATGATCTCGGCGAGCGCGGGCCCGGGACGCTGCTGGACGAGCCGCAGGTCGAGCTTGACCACGTCGGGCCGCAGCAGCGGCATGAAGGCGAGCGAGAGGTCGTCGGCGCCGACGTCGTCGAGCGCGATCCGCCAGCCGGCGCCGCGCAGGCGCTGCACCGTGGCGAGCAGCTCCGCCGGGCGGGCGGCGATGGCGCGCTCCGTGATCTCGAGGACGACCTGCAGGTCGCGGGGCGCGGACGCCGCGATGGCGAGCAGCTCCTCCAGCGGCGCGGTGTCCAGCACCTCGGGCTCGACGTTGACGAAGAGCGTGAGGGGCGCGAGCACCCCGGCGGTGATGGCCGTGCGCAGCGCGGTGCGGCGGCACAGCTCGTCGAGCTCGCGCAGCCGGTCCTCCGCGCGCGCCGCGGCGAACAGCAGGTCGGGGCGCTCGAGGGCGCCGGCCGGGCCCCGGCTGAGGGCCTCGTAGGCCACCACGGACCCGGAGTCGAGCTCCACGATGGGCTGGAACACGGTGCGGACGGTGCCGTGGGTCAGCACCTCGTCGATCGTCGTCATGCCTGCCTGCCTGAGGTCCGGGCGGACGCGCGACCCCGGGCTCGACGCGCGTGCGACCCCCTCATCGACGGGGCGGGCCGGGCCCTGAGGCGGCCGTGGCCGACCACCCGGTCGGCGTACGACGACGGCGCCGCACGATCCCCCCTGCGGATCGCGCGGCGCCGTCGGCCGGGCCCGCGCCCCCTGCGGGGCCCGGCGGGCGGCCGGGCTCCCCCCGGATCGGCCGCCGGTGACCAGCCTGCCCCCTGGTCCCCCCGGACGGGACCGGGGGGACCCCCTATCCCCACCCCTAGGTTTGGCTCACCCGTCCGGGGTGGGGCCGGGGTGGGGGCCGGGGTCCCTGCGGCTCAGCGGGTCGCGATCGCGAAGCTGTACGTGCCCCTGTGGACGGCGTCGTTGTCGCCGGCCTTGACCGTCACCGTGTAGGTCCCGCTCGCGGTGAGGGTGGGCAGGTCGCTGTCGTAGCCGAGCCACTTCGTGAGGACGACCTTGCCCGTGGGGTCGGTCACCGTCGCGGTGCCGTACCCGGAGGTGGCGTGCCCGTCGCCAGGCTCGCGGTGACGCCGGCCGTCGCGCTGGCGAAGGAGAGGGTGTCGGTGCCCGCGCCGCCGTCGACGGTGTCGTTCCCGACCCCGCCGTCGACGACGTCCGCGCCGTCGCCGCCGCAGACCGTGTCGTTCCCGCCGCCGCCGGAGACCGTGTCGTTCCCGGCGCCCGCGTCGATGACGTCGTCGCCGGCGGTGCCGGTGAGGGTCTCGGAGGCGGCGGTGCCCGTGACCGTGACGGTCTTCCCGAGGCAGGTCGTCGCCGCGTGGGCGGTCCCGACGCCGAGCGGCGCCAGGGTGAGGGCGAGGGTCGCGGTGAGGAGCGCGGCGGTGCGCGTCCGGGCCGAGGCCGACGAGGCGGGCAGGGGGGACGGGGCGGCCGTCCGGCGGTGGGGCGCGGGACGGTCCCGGCGCGCGGTGCTGGTGTGCATGGTGCCGAGCGTGGCGGCCGGGGGCGGGGCGGCGGATCGGGGACTCCCCCCTACGTCCCCCCCGACGATCCGGGACGGATCGGGCGCCGGGCCGGGTCGCGCGTGCCCACGACGGTGGCGAGCGCCGCCGTGGCGGCGGCCGCCGCCGCCACCGTGAGGGGCACCAGGGCCGCGACCGGGAGCACGGGGGACGGGTCGACCGCCTGACCGGTGAGCAGGCGCAGGGACAGCGGGCCGACGACGAGGGCGGCCGTCAGCAGGCCCACGGCGAGCCCGCCCGCCGCGGCGAGGGCCGTCGTGGGCACGAGCTCGCCGAGCGCGACGCGCACGAGGGCGCCACGGGGCAGGCCGAGCGTGCCGAGCCGCGCGAGGGTCGCGCGCCGCTCGGGTGCCCCGGCGGCGACGACGAGCACCACCGCCAGCGCGAGCAGCACCGCCAGGGCCGCCGTCGACCCCCGGACGAGCACCGCCGTGCCCCGGACCAGCGGGGCGGCCCGACGCTCGGCGAGCAGCGTGCCGCGCGCGAGCGCCTCGACCTCCCCCGGCCCGCCGGCGGCGGCCGCCCGCGCCGCCGCCCCCGCCCCGGGCCCGGCGAGCCAGACCGTGGTGGGCTCCACGGCCTGGCCGGACGCCTCCGCGAGGGCGGCGGCGTCGACGAGCAGCGCCAGCGGGGCGTCGGCCACGAGGACGGGCAGGTCGCCGACCGCCCGCAGCGCCACGCGGGCGCCGGCCGTGCCCAGGCGCAGGTCCGTGGTCCCCAGGTCACGGACCGACGCGGTGACGAGGGCCGGGAGGGCGGCGCCGTCCCCGGGGCCGGGCACGGGCAGCGCGACGTCGGGGGCGGCGGTGGCCCGGGTCAGGGCGGCGAAGGCCGCGCTGTCCACCGCGACGACCCGGCCGCGCCGCCCCCAGCCCTCGCCGCGCAGCTGCACCCCGTCCTCGACACGTCCGGCGGCCGCCGCGACGACCCCCGGCGCGTCGGCGGCGGCCTCCGGACCGGCGAGCAGGCGGGCCGGCAGCGGCGCACCGGACCCACCCGTCCCGCCGGGGACCGACCGGACCCGGGCGTCGCCGGGCAGCGCCGCCCAGGCGCCGGCCTCCTGGCCCGCCGCCACCGTCGCGCCGACCACGAGCCCGAGCGTCGCGAGCCCGGTGAGGGCCGCGACCGCGACCGCGGGCAGGGCCGCACGGGCACCCTCCGCGGCGCGGGCCGCCGCGAGGAGCGGCAGGGCGCCCCGCGCCC
>NZ_RWJX01000068.1 GCF_004123805.1 Cellulomonas endophytica
CGTCTAGCCCTCCGCGCGTTCCGCCACGACCAGGGCGGCGCGGGCGACCCCGGCGAGCGCGGCGCGCGCCTCGGCCGGCGAGGCGCCGGCCCCGCGGCCGGCCGACGGACCGCCCGGTCCCGCGTCGACGAGCACCACGTCCCGCAGGCGCACGGCCTCGAGCCCTGTGCGGCGCCACGGGTCGAGCAGCGCCGCCGCCTGCCCCGCGACGTCGGGGCCGGCGCACTGCGAGGACGCCTGCGGCGGCAGCTGCGCCCAGAGCGCGGTGCCGCCCTCGACCGACTCGGCGACGGCGTCCCACCCGCGCGGGTCCAGACCCGCGACGGCCAGCCCGAGGCCGTCGGCGCCGGCCCGCCGGGCGACGGGCAGCCCCCCGTGCGCCGCGCCGACGTGGACCGCCACCGACGCCGCACCGGCCGCCCGCGCCGCGGCGACCACCGTGCCCAGCCGCTCGGCCGCGTCCGGCCCCGGCACCGCGCGCAACCGGGCGTACCCCGAGAACGTCGGCAGGGCCCCGGCGGTGACGGCGGCGAGCAGCGGCTCGTGCAGCAGGAGCCTCGGCACCGCGCCGGGCACGGCACGCACCAGCGCGCGCAGGTGCTCGGCGACGCCTGCGGCGAAGGACTCCGTCAGCTCCCGCAGCGCCCCGGCGTCGCCGACGACGCGGTCCCCCCGCGCGAGCCAGAGCCGCGCGGCGAGGGACACGGGCCCGAGCAGCGGCACCACCCACGGCCCCTGCCACCCGTGCGCGGCGACCGCGAGCGCGTCCGCGTCCTCGCGCACGAGGGCCGCCGCGCGCGTGGCGTCGTGACCCGGGCGGTCGGCCAGGCGCAGGCCGTGCGGCCCCAGCTCGACGGGCAGGTCGACGAGGAGCGCCGCCGCCCGTCCCGTCGCGTCACCGAGCGGCCCGCGCGCGGGCAGCAGGACGGAGAAGGGCAGCCCCTCGACGCCCGACGGCACCTCGGCCAGGTCGCCGGCGACCTGCGTCTGCGCCTCGAGCACGTCCGTGCCGGGCCACGGCCCCGCCCCCGTGACCGCGGTCATCGCCGGCCCCCGCCCACCGTCGACGGCAGCCCGCCCGCGAGCGCCCCCGCCCGCGTCGCCCGCAGAACCGTGGCCTGCCCCCGGACCCGCGTGCCCTCGTACACGACGAGGGACTGGCCGGGGGCGACGCCGCGCAGGCCGGCGGCCTCGTCGACGACCACCTCGACGACGCCCCCCGGTGACGGCACCGCCGGCCCCTCCGCCGCGGGGCGCGCCTCGTCGGGCACGAGCACCCGCGCCGGGACGGGGGTGCCGTGGGCGCGCACCTGGACGAGCGCGTCGGTCCACGCCCCGGGCGGGGGCGCGTCGAACCACACGGCGCGGTCGGCGACGACCTCCCCGACGGCCAGCTCCTCGACGGGCCCGACGACCACCCGGTTGCGCACGGGCTCGACGGAGAGCACGTACCGGGGCCGGCCGTCCGGCGCCGGGCGGCCGAGCTGGAGCCCCTTGCGCTGCCCGACGGTGAAGGCGTACGCGCCGTCGTGACGGCCGAGCACCGCGCCGGAGGCGTCGACGACGTCGCCGGGCCGCTCCCCGAGGCGTGCGCGCAGGAAGCCGGAGGTGTCGCCGTCGGCCACGAAGCAGATGTCGTAGGAGTCGGGCTTCTCCGAGACCGCGAGGCCGCGCGCCGCCGCCTCCTGCCGGACGACGGCCTTCGAGGCGACGTCGCCGAGCGGGAAGAGCGCGTGCGCCAGCCGGTCCGGGCCCATCACCGCGAGCACGTAGGACTGGTCCTTCGCGGCGTCCCGGGCCCGGTGCAGCGAGCGCCCGCCGTCGTCCTCGGCCGCCACCCGGGCGTAGTGCCCCGTGCACACGGCGTCGAAGCCCAGCGCGAGCGCCCGGTCGAGCAGGGTGGAGAACTTCACGTGCTCGTTGCAGCGCACGCAGGGGTTCGGCGTGCGCCCGGCGGCGTACTCGTCGAGGAAGTCGGCGACGACCGTCTCCTCGAAGCGCTCCGACAGGTCCCACACGTAGAAGGGGATGCCGAGCACGTCCGCGGCGCGCCGCGCGTCGCCCGCGTCCTCGATCGAGCAGCAGCCGCGCGAGCCCGTCCGGAACCGGTCCCGGGAGCGCGACAGCGCCATGTGGACGCCGACGACCTCGTGGCCGGCGTCGAGCGCGCGCGCCGCCGCGACGGCGGAGTCCACCCCGCCCGACAGGGCCGCCAGGACGCGCATCAGACCCGTGCCCCGGCCGCCCCGACCGCGGCGGGGACGCCGCCGTGCGGGGTGGTGCGCGCAGCGGCCGGCGGCCGACCGACCGCGCCCGCGGCCCGCGCCCGCCCGACCGCACCGGGCAGGACGGCGAGCAGGGCGTCGACGTCGGCCGCGGTGGACGTGTGCCCGAGGGAGAAGCGCAGCGCGCCGCGCGCGTCCCGCTCGTCGACGCCGAGCGCCAGCAGGACGTGGCTCGGCTGCGCCACGCCCGCCTGGCACGCGGACCCCGTCGAGGCCTCGACGCCGGCGGAGTCGAGCAGGTAGAGCAGGGAGTCGCCCTCGCAGCCGGGGAACGTGAGGTGCGCGTTCGCGGGCAGCCGCCGGGTGCCGTCGGCCGGGCCCCGCAGGACGGCGTCGGGCACCGCGGCGAGCACCCGGGCGACGAGGTCGTCGCGCAGCGCGGCGAGCCGCCCGGCGCTCGCCTCCCGCGCCGTCACCGCCTCCTGCGCCGCGGCCGCGAACGCGGCGACGAGGGGGGCGTCGAGCGTGCCCGAGCGCACGCCCCGCTCCTGGCCGCCGCCGTGGAGCACGGGCACCAGGGGCGCGTCGCGCCGGGCCAGCAACGCCCCGACCCCGCCCGGGCCGCCGATCTTGTGCGAGGTGACCGTGAGCGCGTCCAGGCCGGAGGCCGCCAGGTCCACCGCCACCTGACCGACGGCCTGCACCGCGTCCGAGTGGACCGGCACGCCGTGGCGGTGCGCGAGCGCGACCACCTCGGCCAGCGGCGCCAGCGTGCCGACCTCGTTGTTCGCCCACATCACGCTCACGAGGGCCGTGGTGGCGGCGTGGGCCTCGAGCTCGCGGCGCAGGGCGTCGAGGTCGAGGACGCCGTCCGCGTCGACGGGCAGCAGCACGACCTCCGCACCGGCGTGCTCCGCCAGCCAGAACGCCGGGTCGAGCACCGCGTGGTGCTCCGTCGCCCCGACGAGCACGCGCCGCCGGGCGGGGTCCTGGGTGCGCCGCCCCCAGAACAGGCCCTTCACCGCGAGGTTGTCCGCCTCCGTGCCCCCGGAGGTCCAGACGACCTCGCTGGGCCGCGCGCCGAGCAGCGCCGCGAGCCGCTCGCGGGACTCCTCGACGACCCGCCGCGCGGCCCGCCCCGACGCGTGCAGCGACGAGGGGTTGCCCGTGCGGCCCAGCTGCTCCGCGAGCACCTGGCGGGCGACGGGGAGCACGGGGGTGGTGGCCGCGTGGTCCAGGTAGGCGCGCATCGCCGCCCAGTCTACGAACGCGGCGTGGGTCCGCCGCCCGCGCACGCGCGGCCACCTGGCAGGATGTCCGCCGTGAGCACCGGGGACGCCGCCGTCGAGCTGCCGATCGCGTTCAGCGGTCAGCGGCTGGACTGGCGGGACCTGCCCCGGCCCGTGCGCGGGCGCATCGAGGAGCTCGCGCACGCGCAGGTGACGGTCGAGATCGGCGCCACGACGGGCTTCTCCCCCGGCTTCGCGTCCGTGCTGGAGCTGTCCGACGGGCACGCCGTGTTCGTCAAGGCGGTGTCCCCCGAGCAGAACCCCGCGTCCGTCGCGCTCGCGCGCGCCGAGATCCGCGTCTCCGCGAGCCTGCCGCTGCACGTGCCGGCCCCGCGCCTGCTCTGGTCGCACGACGACGGCACCTGGGTCGTCCTCGGCTTCGAGGCCGTGCCCGGCCTGGCCCCCGAGCTGCCCTGGCGGCCCCAGGACCTGCGCCTGGTGCTCGACGCCCTCGTCCCCCTCGCGGACGCCGAGCCCCTGCCGGGCCACGACCTGCCGCGGGCCGACGACGTGCTGGCGGAGGACTTCACGGGCTGGCGGCGGCTCGCGGCGCGCGGCGGGGCCGCCGAGCTCGACCGCGCCGGCGACGACGCCCGCATGCCGTGGCCCCGCGACCTCGCCGACTGGTGCCGCACGCACCTGGACCGGCTCGTGCTGTGGGAGCAGGCGGCGCTGCCCGTGCTGGCCGGCGACGCGCTCGTGCACGGGGACCTGCGCGCGGACAACATCATGATCGACGAGTCCCGCACGGTCTGGTTCATCGACTGGCCCCACGCGAGCGTCGGCGCGCCCTGGCTCGACCTGGCCTTCATGCTGCCCAGCGTCGCGCTGCAGGGCGGCGGGGCGCCGCACGCGATCTTCCGTGACCACCCGGTGGCGGACGGCGTCGGCGACGACGACCTGCGGGCCGCGCTCGCCGGCCTGGCGGGCTACTTCGTGTGGGGCGCGCGCCAGCCGGCGCCCCGCGGCATCCCCAACCTGCGTCCTTTCCAGCACGCGCAGGGCATGGCCACCCTCGAGTGGCTCCGCGGCCTGACCTGAGGCCCGCCCGACGGGGCGGCGCGCGGCGACGCCGCCGAGGTCAGCCCTCCCGGCGGGCCCGCAGCTCGGCCGCCGCCTGCGGCAGCACCGTGAACAGGTCTCCGACGATGCCGAGGTCGGCGATCTCGAAGATGGGGGCGTCGGGGTCGTTGTTCACCGCGATGACGGTGCCGGAGGCCTGCATCCCGCCGCGGTGGTGGACGGCCCCGGAGACGCCGGCGCCGATGTAGAGGCGCGGGGAGATCGTCACGCCCGTCTGCCCGATCTGCGCGTCGTGGCCGATCCAGCCCTCGTCCGTGGCGACGCGCGTCGCCCCGACGGCGCCGCCGAGCACGTCCGCGAGCTCCTCGACGGCCGAGAAGTCGCCCTCGGTGCCGCGCCCGCCCACGACGACGACGTGCGCGCTCGCGAGGTCGGGGCGCCCGCTCGTGTCGCGCTCCACCCGGTCGACGAGGGTGACGGCCCGGGCCGTCGCGTCCGCCTCGACGGCGCGCTCGAGCACCTCCGGCTCCGTGGCGACGTCGGCGGGTGCGGCGGGCACCGCGTTGGCCTTGAGGGTGACGACGGCCAGCGGGGTCCGGACGGCGCAGCGCGTGGTCCACGTGCCCGCTAACACGGTCTTGCCCGTCACCACCGTGCCGTCCTCGAGCGCGAGGTCGTCGGCGTCCGTGACGACCCCCGCCCCCGTGCGGACCGCCAGCCGCGCGGCGGCCTCCTTGTTCTCGAAGGAGGACGCGAGCAGCACCGCGCGCGCCGGCCGCTCCGCGTGCAGCTCCGCGTGCAGCTCCGCGAGCGCCTGCGCCACGACGGCGCTGGTGCGCGGGTCGGCCCCCACGGCGGTGACGCGGTGGACGCGCGCCACGCCGAGCGCGCCGAGGGCCGCGAGCACCGCGTCGCCCGGCCGGTCGTCGGGGTCCGTGGCGACCCAGACGCCCTCCACGCTCCCCGCGGCCGCCACGGCGCGCGCGGCGGTGCACAGCTCCTCGGCCGGCGCGCGCAGGGCCCCGGCGGGCGTGTGGTCGACGAGGACGAGGACGGTGGCGGGGGTGCTCACGGCGGGGCCTCCGGGCGGCGGGGCGGGCGGGGTGCGGGGGACGGCGGTCGCGGCGGGCGCGGCGGGGGCGGGGCGGCTCAGACGAGCCCGCGCTCGACGAGGAACGCGGCGAGCCGCGCACCCCCGTCGCCCGTGTCCTGGACGAGGACGCGGTCCTGGCGCGGCGGCCGCGGCCGGGCGAGGAGCACCTGCGTCCGCGCCCCGGCGGCCCCCGTCAGCGCCGGGTCGAGGCCCAGGTCGTCCAGCGACAGCACGGTCACGGGGGCCTTGCGGGCCGCCATGATCTGCTTGAAGCCCGGGTAGCGCGGGTCGTTGGCGGCGTCCGTCACGGACACGACGGCGGGCAGCGCGGCACGGAGCGTCTCCGTGGCGTGGTCCAGGTCCCGCCGCACGGTCACCGTGCCGCCCTCGACCTCCAGGTGGGAGGCCAGCGGCAGCGCGGCGACGCCGAGCAGCTCGCCGAGCAGCGTCGGGAGCAGGGAGGTGAGGCCGTCCAGGCCCGCCATCCCCGTCACGACGAGGTCGACGGGCGCCTCCTCGCCGAGCCGACGGACGGCCGCGGCGAGGACCTGGGCGGTCCCGACGGCGTCCGCGCCCGCGACGGCGTCGTCGAGGACGTGCACGGCCCGGTGGGCGCCCATCTGCAGCGCGCGCCGGACGGCCTCGACCGCGTCGTCGGGACCCACGGTGAGCGCGACGACCTCGTCGCCCTCCTGCGCCCGGGCCTCGACGAGCGCGAGCGCCGCCTCGACGGCGTTCTCGTCGAGCTCGTTGAGCGTGCCGTCCCCCCCGTCGCGGACGACGCGGCCGTCCTCCCCGAGCGAGCGCTCGCCCTGGATGTCGGGCACGTGCTTGACGCAGACCACGATCCTCACGGGGGCGAGGCTACCCCCGGCCCCGCCGGCGACCGGGGGCGTCCGGGCCCTGGACACAGCGCGGTCCGGCGCCCGCGAGCACCCCGGCGGCTACCCGGTACGGGTGGTCCCGGGTACGCCGTTCGGCTGGTGCGCGGGGCCGCGGGGGCCCGCCGCGCCCGGTCTGCCCCAGACTGTCCGGGTGCAGCACGCGCTCCCCCCCTCCCGGCCGCCGCGCCCCGGCGTGCACGTCGTCGACGGCGGGGTCGAGGTCGCGGTGCTGGCGTCCCACGCCGCGGCGGTCGAGCTGTGCCTCCTCGACCCCGCGCCGCGGCGCGGCCGGCGCCCGGCGGGGTCGCCGTGGGCGGAGCGGCGCGTCCGGCTCCAGGGCCCGGAGCACGGCCTGTTCACCGGCTTCGTGCCCGGCGTCCTGCCCGGGCAGCGCTACGGCCTGCGCGTGCACGGCGCCTGGGACCCCGCCGCCGGGCTGCGGCACAACCCGGCCAAGCTCCTCGTCGACCCGTACGCCCGGGGCCTCGTCGGCGCCGTGGGCGCGGGACCGGAGACGTACGGCCACGTCGTCGACGACGCGCTGCGCGGGGACTGGTACGGCCCCGCGGACCCGCGGGACTCCGCCGCGTCCGTGCCGCACGGCGTGGTCGTGGACGTCGCGGCGCTGCCGGGGCCGGACCCCGCGGCGAACCGCCCCTGGGTGCCGTGGGACCGCACCGTGGTCTACGAGGCGCACGTCCGGGGCCTGACCCGGCTGGCCGAGCACCTCCCGCCCGAGCTGCGCGGCACCTACGCGGGCCTCGCGCACCCGGCGGTCGTCGAGCACCTGCGCGCCCTGGGCGTGACGGCCGTCGAGCTGCTGCCCGTGCACGCCTTCGCGGACGAGCCGCACCTCGTCGCCAAGGGCCTGACGAACTACTGGGGCTACAGCACCCTCGGGTTCTTCGCCCCGCACGCCGCCTACGCCACGGCGGCGGCGCGCGAGGCCGGCCCCGCCGCCGTCCTGGCCGAGCTGCGCGGCGCCGTGCACGCGCTGCACGAGGCCGGCCTCGAGGTCCTCCTCGACGTCGTCTACAACCACACCTGCGAGGGCGGGCAGGGCGGGCAGCACCTGTCCTGGCGCGGCCTGGACAACACCCGCTGGTACCTGCACGACGGCGGCGTCCCCGCGACGTACGCGGACGTCACCGGCACGGGCAGCACGCTGGACTTCCGCCGGCCCGCCGCCGTGCGCATGGCCCTGGACTCGCTGCGGTACTGGGCCGAGGTGGTCGGCGTCGACGGGTTCCGGTTCGACCTCGCGGTCGCGCTGGGGCGGGACGCCAACGGCTACACGCCGCAGCACCCGTTCCTCGTCGCGCTCACGACGGACCCCGTGCTGCACGGCCTCAAGCTCGTCGCGGAGCCGTGGGACATCGGCTCCGGGGGCTGGCGGACCGGCCAGTTCCCCGAGCCCGTCGCGGAGTGGAACGACCGCTTCCGCAACGCCGTGCGCTCGTTCTGGCTCGCCGACCCGGGCCGCGCGGCCCACGGCCTGCCCGGGCACCGCGTGCGGGACCTGGCCACGCGCCTGTCCGGGTCCGTGGACCTCTTCGGGCACGGCGACCCCCCGCTGACCCGCGGGCCGGCCGCCTCCGTGAACTTCGTCACCGCGCACGACGGCTTCACGCTGGCGGACCTCGTCGCCTACGACCACAAGCACAACCTCGCCAACGGCGAGGGCAACCGGGACGGCAGCGACCACAACCGCTCCTGGAACCACGGCCTCGAGGGCCCGGTCCGCGCGGACTCCCCCGGCGCCGACATCGCCCCGCTGCGCCGGCGCTCCGTGCGCAACCTGCTCGCCACGCTGCTGCTCTCGGCCGGCACCCCGATGCTCACCGCGGGGGACGAGATGGGTCGCAGCCAGGGCGGCAACAACAACGCCTACTGCCAGGACAACGCGATCTCGTGGGTGCGCTGGGACCGCTCGCCCTGGCGGGAGGACCTCCTGGCCACGGCGCGGGAGCTGGCCGCCCTGCGCCGCCGGCACCCCTCGCTGCGCACGGACCGCTTCTACACGGGCCGGCCGCGCACGGAGGGCGGCCCGCCGGACCTCGCGTGGTTCGACGCCGCCGGGGCGCCGATGGACCACGCGCGGTGGCACTCGGCGGAGCTGCGCACCCTGCAGATGCTCCGCACCGCCCCGCCGCCGCCCGACGCCGCGCCCGGGGGCGACAGCACGCTCCTCGTCGTGAACGGCGCCCTGCGCGCGGTCCCCCTCACCCTGCCGCCCGCGCCGCGGGGCACGTGGCGCCTCGTCTGGGACTCCGTGTGGGAGCGGCCCGACGAGGAGCGGGCCGACGAGGCGCGCGCCGGGTCCACGACCGACGGGGCACTCTCCGTCGACGACGCCGAGGACGACACGCCCGAGGCGATGGAGCCGCTCAGCCTGCGCCTCTACGCGGCCGGCTGAGCCGCCCCCCGCCGTCGCCGGGGCGTCCGCGACGGCGGTTGCGGATGCCCGCCCCCGCACCCTCCCGTTAGGTTGCGGGGTGTGACCACGACAGCGCCCGCGGGTGTGGGCCGGATCCCCGTCCTGGACGTCTGGCCCGTCGCCGAGGGCGGGCGGTTCCCCGCCAAGGCCGCGGTCGGCGAGGCCTTCGCCGTGAGGGCCACCGTCTTCCGCGAGGGGCACGACGCGGTCGCCGCGACCGTCGTGCTCTCGCGGCCCGACGGCTCCGTGCACTCCCGCGGGCGGATGCGGGACGTCGCGCCGGGCCTCGACCGGTACGAGGCCACGGTCGTGCCGGACCGCACGGGCGACTGGACCTTCCACGTCGAGGGCTGGTCGGACCCCTACGCCACGTGGGTCCACGACGCGACCCTGAAGATCGCCGCCGGCGTCGACGTCGAGCTCATGCTCACGGAGGGCGCGCTGCTGCTCGGGCGTGCCGCCGCCCGCCGCGGCCCCGAGTCCATGCCCGCCGCCGGCGCCTCGACGCTCAAGCGCGCGGTCGCCGAGATGCGCGACCTGACGCGCACGCCCGACGAGCGGCTGGCGGCCGGGCTCTCCGACGCGGTGAAGGCCGCCCTCGCCGAGACGCCGCTGCGCGAGCTCGTGACGGCCTCGCCGGCCTACCCGCTGCGCGTCGACCGCCCGCTCTCGCTGTTCGGCTCCTGGTACGAGCTGTTCCCGCGCTCGCACGGCGCGACGTACGACGAGGAGAGCGGCACCTGGCGCTCCGGGACGCTGCGCACGGCCGCCGAGGAGCTGCCCCGCATCGCCGGCATGGGCTTCGACGTCGTCTACCTCACGCCGGTCCACCCCATCGGCACCACGCACCGCAAGGGCCGCAACAACTCCCTCGAGGCGCTGCCCGGGGACCCGGGGTCGCCCTACGCCATCGGCTCCGCGGACGGCGGCCACGACGCCATCGAGCCCGCGCTGGGCACCTTCGACGACTTCGACCACTTCGTCGCGCGCGCCACCGAGCTCGGCCTCGAGGTCGCCCTCGACGTCGCGCTGCAGTGCTCCCCCGACCACCCCTGGGTCACGGAGCACCCCGAGTGGTTCACCACCCGGGCCGACGGCTCCATCGCCTACGCGGAGAACCCGCCGAAGAAGTACCAGGACATCTACCCCCTGAACTTCGACAACGACCCGAAGGGCATCGCGGCCGAGATCCGCCGCGTCCTGCAGGTGTGGATCGACCACGGGGTCACGGCCTTCCGCGTCGACAACCCGCACACGAAGCCGCTCGACTTCTGGCAGTGGCTGCTGGAGGACGTGCGCCGCGACCACCCCGACGTGGTCTTCCTGTCGGAGGCCTTCACGCGGCCGGCGATGATGCTCACCCTGGCCAAGGTCGGGTTCCACCAGTCCTACACGTACTTCACCTGGCGGAACACGAAGGACGAGATCGAGGAGTACCTCGCCCGCGTCGGCGGCGACGAGGCCCCCTGGCTGCGCCCCAGCTTCTGGCCCACGACGCACGACATCCTCCCGCCCTACCTGCAGCACGGCGGTGCGGGCGGCTTCGCGGTGCGCGCCGTGCTCGCCGCGACGGGCGCGCCGACGTGGGGGGTCTACTCGGGCTACGAGCTCGTCGAGAACGTCCCGCGCCCGGGCGTGGAGGAGCAGGTCGACAACGAGAAGTACGAGTTCCGGCCGCGCGACTGGTCGCAGGCGGACCGGTACGGCATCGCCCTGCTCCTCGGCCGCCTCAACGAGATCCGCCGCACGCACCCCGCGCTCCAGCAGCTGCGGAACGTGCGGATCCACCCGACGAGCGACCCGGCGCTCGTCGCGTTCTCGCGCCACCTCGACGCCGCGCACTCGCCCACGGGCCGGGCGGACACGGTCGTCGTGGTGGTCAACATCGACCCCTGGAACGCGAGGGAAGGCTTCGTGACGCTCGACCTGCCCGCCCTGGGCCTGCCCGCCGACGCGGAGCTCACGGCCTACGACACCCTCTCCCGCGAGACCTTCACCTGGGGCCCCCGGGTGTGGGTGCGCCTCGACCCGTCGGTCCGCTGCGCCCACGTGGTGCACCTGGAGCCCCGGTGACGGCGACGACCGGCCCCGCGGCCGGCGCACCCGTGCCGGGCGCCCCGAGCGAGCCGCCCCCGCTGACGGGCCAGATGGCGCTCGCCGCCCTGCCGGCGCGCCGCCAGCCGGTCGTGCCGCACCCCGCCGAGGCCGCCGGCGGGCTGTCGGACGACCCGGAGTGGTACCGCACGGCGGTCTTCTACGAGGTCATGCTGCGCTCGTTCTCGGACTCCAACGGGTCCGGTACCGGTGACATCCGCGGGCTCATCGACCGCCTGGACTACCTCCAGTGGCTCGGCATCGACTGCCTCTGGCTGCCGCCCTTCTTCCCCTCGCCGATGCGCGACGGCGGCTACGACATCTCCGACTACACGGCCATCGCCTCGCAGTACGGCACCACGGCCGACTTCGCCGAGCTCGTCGAGCGTGCCCACGAGCGGGGCATCCGGGTCGTCATCGACCTCGTGATGAACCACACGAGCGACCAGCACCCGTGGTTCCAGGCCTCGCGGCAGGACCCCGAGGGCCCCTACGGGGACTTCTACGTCTGGAGCGACGACAACACCCGCTACCAGGACGCGCGCATCATCTTCGTCGACACGGAGACGTCGAACTGGACGTTCGACCCCGTCCGCCGGCAGTACTTCTGGCACCGGTTCTTCAGCCACCAGCCCGACCTCAACTTCGAGAACCCGCGCGTGCGCGAGGCCATGCTCGACGTCGCCCGGTTCTGGCTGCGCATGGGGCTGGACGGCTTCCGCCTCGACGCGGTGCCCTACCTCTTCGAGGAGGAGGGCACGAACTGCGAGAACCTGCCCCGCACCCACGAGTTCCTCGCCGAGGTGCGCGCGATGATCGACGCGGAGTTCCCGGGGCGGATCACGCTCGCCGAGGCGAACCAGTGGCCCGAGGACGTCGTGCACTACTTCGGCACCGAGGAGCGCCCCGAGTGCCACATGTGCTTCCACTTCCCCGTCATGCCGCGGATCTTCTACTCCATCCGTGACCAGCGGGCGACGCCCATCATCGACATCCTCGCCGACACCCCGCCCATCCCGTCCTCGGGCGGCCAGTGGAGCACCTTCCTGCGCAACCACGACGAGCTCACGCTCGAGATGGTGAGCACGGAGGAGCGCGCGGCGATGTACGGCTGGTACGCGCCGGACCCGCGCATGCGCGCCAACATCGGCATCCGTCGCCGCCTGGCCCCGCTGCTCGAGAACTCGCGCAAGGAGATCGAGCTGGCGCACGCGCTCCTGCTCTCCCTGCCGGGCAGCCCCTGCCTGTACTACGGCGACGAGATCGGCATGGGCGACAACATCTGGCTGCCGGACCGCGACGCCGTCCGCACGCCGATGCAGTGGACGCCGGACCGCAACGCCGGCTTCTCCGTGGCCGACCCGGGCAAGCTGAACCTGCCGCTCATCCAGTCCATCGCGCACCACTACAACCACGTGAACGTCGAGGCCCAGCTCGTGCAGCCGACGTCGCTGCTGCACTGGGTGCACGGCATGCTCGCGGTCCGGCGCAAGCACCCGGCGCTCGGCCGCGGCGACTTCACGGTGCTCGGGTGCGACAACGAGGCGATCATGCCGTTCCTGCGCAGCACGGCCGACGAGACGGTGCTCGTCGTCGTGAACGTGGCGGCGACGGCCCGCGCGACGACCGTCCGGCTGCCCGACCACGCCGGCTGGTCCCTGCGCGACGTCTTCGGCGGCGCGCCCTTCCCGGGCGTCGCCGCGGACGGGACCCTCCAGATGACCCTCGGGTCGCGCGAGTTCTTCTGGCTGGAGCTGGTGCGCCCGTGATCGCCGTCGGCACCGCCTCCCCCGCCGACCACGCGCTCGGCGAGCTCCTGCGCCCCTGGCTGCCCGCGCGCCGCTGGTTCCCCGTCAAGGGCGTCGAGGCGCAGGTGAGCGTCCTCGGCGCCACCTCCCTCGACCCCGCCGTCGCCGCGACCTCGCCGGCCGGTGGCACGGCCTCCTCCGTCGACGAGCTCGTCGGCCCCGGCGGCACGGGCGTGCGCGTCCTGCTCCTGCGCGTGCTCGCCCCGTCCGTCGACGTCGTGCTGCAGGTACCTCTCGTGCTCACCGCCTCCGGGCGGCCGCCGGAGGACGGCGACGCCCCGGGTGCCGAGACGGAGGACCCGTCGCACGTGGGCACGCTCCATGGCGTCCGCGTGCGGGACGGCGCGGGCGACCCGGCGTTCCTGCAGGCCTGGCTGGCCGTCGCGGACGGGCCGGGCGCGGTGGTCGACGTCGCGGCCGCCCGCGTGCTGCGCGGCGAGCAGTCGAACACCTCCGTCGTCCTGCCCGCCCCCGGCCCGGGCACGGAGGCCGGCGACACCACCGGCCTCGCCCCGGCCGCCCCCGTCGCGATCCTCAAGGTCCTGCGCGCGGTGCAGGCGGGCGAGAACCCCGACGTCGACGTGCCCCGCCACCTCGTCAGGGTCGGCTGGGAGGGCGTGCCGCGCCCCCTCGCCTGGCTCGAGGCCGCGTGGCCGGACCCCCGCGACCCGCAGGGCCCGCCGCAGCAGGGGTACCTCGCGGCGCTGGCCGCCTTCGTGCCGTCCGCCGAGGACGGCTTCGAGCTGGCCTGCGACCACGCGCGCCGCGGCGCCTCCTTCGGCGACGAGGCCGCGGCCCTGGGCACGGCGGTCGCGGGCATGCACACGGCGCTCGCCCGCGCGTACGGGGTCGACGCGACGGTCGCGGGCGGGTCGGACCCGGGGGTCGTCGCCGACGCGCTCGTCACCCGGTTCGCCTGGGCCGCCGCCGCGGTGCCCGAGCTCGAGGGCTACCGCTCCGCCGTCGAGGCCGTCGTCGCGCGGCTGCGCGGCGCGCCGGCCGCCCCGGCGCGCCAGCGCGTCCACGGCGACCTCCACCTCGGCCAGGTCCTGCGGTCGGTGGACCGCTGGTTCATCACGGACTTCGAGGGCGAGCCGCTCGCCCCGCTGTCGGAGCGCACCCGTCCCGACCTGGCGGTCCGCGACGTCGCCGGCATGCTGCGCTCCCTGGACTACGCCGCGGCCGTCGGCGGGCTCACGGGCGGGAGGGCGCAGCGCTGGGCCGACGAGTCCCGGGGCCGTCTCCTCGAGGCGTACCGGGCCGCGTCGGCCCCGGCGGCGCCCGGTGCCCACGCGGCGCCCGCGCCCGGCGGCACCGTCGCGGGCGGCGCGGACCCGGCGGGCGACACGCTGTTCCTCACCGCGATGGAGCTCGACAAGACGCTGTACGAGGCGGTCTACGAGCGGCGCAACCGCCCCGACTGGCTCCCCATCCCGCTCGCCGGCCTGGACCGGTTGCTCCACCCCTGACCACCTGCGGGCCCGGCTGGCCCGGGCCCCCGAGCAAGCCCGCCTCGGGGAGCGTGCGAGGCGGCGGAATGGTTGGCTGGCACCATGGCCACAGCGACGCCCGCGCCCGTCCCCGTCGACGCCGAGACACTCCGGTCCGTCGCGTACGGCGAGCACTACGACCCGCACGGCACCCTCGGCGCCCACCCCGGCGAGGACGGCGTCACCATCCGCGTGCTGCGGCCCTTCGCCGAGGCGGTGGTGGTCGTCACGGACGACGGCGGCCACCACGCCGCGGAGCACGAGAGCGAGGGCGTGTGGCGTGCCGTCCTGCCGGGCACCGCCGTGCCGGACTACCGGGTCGACGTGACCTACGACGGGCACACGACCCGCACCGACGACCCCTACCGCTTCCTGCCGACGATCGGCGAGCTCGACCGCCACCTCCTGCGCGAGGGGCGGCACGAGACCCTGTGGACCGTGCTGGGCGCCAACGTCCGGCGGTTCCCCAGCGTCATGGGCGAGGTCACCGGCACCGCGTTCGCGGTGTGGGCGCCGAACGCCCGCGCCGTCCGGGTCATCGCCGACTTCAACCACTGGCACGGCCGCACCCACGCCATGCGCTCGCTCGGCGACTCGGGCCTGTGGGAGCTCTTCGTGCCGGGCGTCGGCGCGGGGACGAAGTACAAGTTCGAGATCATGGGCCCCGACGGCGGCTGGCGCCAGAAGGCCGACCCGCTCGCGAAGGGCACGGAGATCCCGCCCGCCACGGCGTCCGTCGTCGTGGAGTCGTCGTACACGTGGGCGGACGGGGGCTGGATCGACCGCCGCACGAGCACGGACCCGCACGACGGGCCCATGTCGGTCTACGAGGTGCACCTGGGCTCCTGGCGCGCGGGGCAGAGCTACCGCGAGGCGGCCGAGCAGCTCACCGCGTACGTGCAGGACATGGGGTTCACGCACGTGGAGCTCATGCCGGTCGCCGAGCACCCCTACGGGCCGTCGTGGGGCTACCAGGTCACGTCGTACTACGCCCCGACCTCGCGCTTCGGCCACCCCGACGACTTCCGGTACCTCGTCGACCGCCTCCACCAGGCCGGCATCGGCGTCATCCTCGACTGGGTCCCCGGCCACTTCCCCAAGGACGAGTGGGCGCTGGCCCGCTTCGACGGGACGCCGCTGTACGAGCACCCGGACCCGCTCCTCGGCGAGCACCCGGACTGGGGCACGTACATCTTCAACTTCGGCCGCAGCGAGGTGCGCAACTTCCTCGTCGCCAACGCCACCTACTGGCTGGAGGAGTTCCACATCGACGGCCTGCGGGTCGACGCCGTCGCCTCCATGCTCTACCTGGACTACTCGCGCCAGGCGGGCCAGTGGCGCCCGAACCGCTACGGCGGCCGCGAGAACCTCGAGGCCATCTCCTTCATGCAGGAGGCGAACGCCACGGCGTACCGGCGCACGCCCGGCATCCTCATGATCGCCGAGGAGTCGACGGCGTGGCCGGGCGTCACGGCGCCGACGAACGTCAACGGCCTGGGCTTCGGCCTGAAGTGGAACATGGGCTGGATGAACGACACCCTGCGCTACCTGGCGGAGGAGCCGTTCAACCGGCGCTGGCACCACGGCGAGGTCACCTTCTCCATGGTCTACGCCTACTCCGAGCAGTACGTCCTGCCCATCAGCCACGACGAGGTCGTCCACGGCAAGGGCTCGCTCTACACCCGGATGCCCGGCGACCACTGGCAGCGGCTCGCCGGCGTCCGCGCCCTGCTGGCGTACCAGTGGACCCACCCGGGCAAGCAGCTCGTGTTCATGGGGTCGGAGTTCGCCCAGCAGCAGGAGTGGAGCGAGGCCCGCGGCCTGGACTGGTACCTGCTCGACGACCGTGGTCACGCGGGCGTCCAGAAGGCCACGGCCGCCCTGAACGCCGTCTACACGGCGCACCCGGCGCTCTGGCAGCTCGACCACTCCCCCGAGGGCTTCGAGTGGATCACGTCGGACGACGCCGACCACAACGTCCTGGCGTACCTGCGCAAGGGCCGGGACGGCGTGCCCCCGGTGGCCGTGGTCGTCAACTTCGCCGGGGTGCCGCACGAGGGCTACCGCCTCGCGCTGCCCAGCGGCGGCCGGTGGCAGGAGGTCTACAACTCCGACGCCGAGGAGTTCGGCGGCTCCGGCGTGCTCAACGTCGGCGGTGTCGAGGCCGAGGCCGTGCCGCACCACAGCCGCCCCTTCTCCGCCGTCCTGCGCGTCCCGCCCCTGGGTGCCGTGCTCCTCTCGCCGAGCTCCTCGTGAGACCGCCGCGGGGCGCCCCCCGTCCGACCGCCACCGGCGGCCGTGCACGGGTGGGCGCCCCGCGGCCGGCGACCCTCCCCGGAACCGACGGCGGGCACGGGCGGGAAGAGCCCCTGCGCGCGAGGGAGACGGCCGTGCCGGTGCACCGGCGAGCCCGCGGAGCCGGGTCCACCGCCGCGGCGCTCGTCCTGGCACTGGCCGCCCTCGTGGGGTGCACGGGGGGCGACGACCCGGGCCAGGCGGCCGGGTCGTCGTCGCAGGAACCCGGCGCCACGGCCACCGGCACCGAGGCCGGCACGCCCGCGGCCGCCCCGGGCACGCCCGCCGCGTCGGCGCCCCCGACCTCCTCCTCCGCCACCCCTCCGGCCGGCCCCGTCGACGCCCTGCCCGAGTCCGACCTGCCCGGGCGGCCGGCGACCGTCGCACCGGCACCAGGGGCCCTGCTGGCGGTCGTCGGCGTGCCCCGCGACGACGTCCTCCACGTCCGCGCGGCGCCGGGCACGGACGCGGCCCGCGTCGACCGCCTCGCGCCGTTGACGGACGGCCTGGTCGCGACGGGACGCGCCCGGACCCTGGACGACGGCAGCACCTGGTTCGAGCTCGACCGCTCGGGCCGGGCCGGGTGGGCCGGGGCCGCCTACCTCGCGTACCTGGGCACCGTCACCGACGTCACGAGCGCCCTCGACCCGACGCTGCGCTCGACCCCCCGCGCCCAGGACGTCACCACCCTCGCCCGGGAGGTCGCCGACGCCCTCGCGCCCGAGGCCACCGATGCCCGACGGGTGGTCGTCGACGGGCCGCGCCGCGGCTCCCTCGAGGAGGTCGTGCTCGACGTCGTCGGCCTGCCGGACGACTCCCTGCTCGGGCTCAGGCTCCACGTGTTCGCCGCGGCCGCCGACGGCAGGCTCGCCGTCCGCACGGTCGAGCAGACCCTCCTCTGCGACCGCGGGGTCACCGCCGAGGGCCTCTGCCTCTGAGTCGCGCGTCCCACGGGGCGTCGCCGGTCCGGCGGCGCCGCTACGCCGTCGGACGGGACGGGAGGGTGAGGATCTCCGCCCCCTGCTCGGTGATGGCGACCGTGTGCTCGCTGTGCGCGGTACGGCACCCCGTGGAGCTGCGGAGCGTCCACCCGTCCGGGTCGGTCACCAGCGCCGCCGTGTCGGCCATCACCCAGGGCTCGAGCGCCAGGAGGAGACCCGGGCGGAGCCGGTAGCCCCGTCCGGGCCTCCCGGCGTTCGCGACGTGCGGGTCCTGGTGCATCGTGGACCCCACGCCGTGCCCGCCGAACTCCGTGTTCACGTCGTACCCCGCGCCGGCGAGCACTGTGCCGATGGCGTGCGAGAGGTCGCCGACGCGCGCCCACGGCCCGGCGGCGGCCACGCCGGCCGCGAGGGCGCGCTGCGTCACCTCGACCAGCGCGACGCTCTCGGCGGGACGCGCGGTCCCGACGAGCACGCTCACCGCCGAGTCCGCGACGACCCCGTGCAGGGACACCGCCAGGTCGAGCGACAGCAGGTCCCCGTCCCGGAGGACGAGGTCGTGCGGGCGGCCGTGCAGCACCGCGTCGTTGACGGAGGTGCAGACGTGGTGGCCGAACGCCCCACGCCCGAAGGACGGTGCGTAGTCGACGTAGCAGGAGACCGCACCGGCCCCCTCGATCATCTCCCGGGCCCAGCCGTCCAGCTCCAGCAGGTTCGTGCCGACCTCTGCGCGGGCGACCAGCGCCTGCAGGATGTCGGCGACGAGTGCTCCCGTGGCACGTGCCCGGTCCAGCTCCGCCGCGCTGAGGATCTCGATCATGGACGACCTCCGCTCAGGCTCGATAACTATCCCGGCCATGCTATCCCGCTAGCATCGACCCATGGTTCGCCTGCCCCTGACCCCCGACGAGCTCGAGCGCGGCCGCCGCCTCGGCGCGGCGCTGCGCGAAGCCCGTGGGGACCGCCCGATGCTCACCACCGCGCTCGCCGCCGGCATCTCCCCGGAGACGCTCCGCAAGATCGAGACCGGCCGCATCGCGACACCCTCGTTCCCGACGATCGCCGCCGTCGCCGCGGTCCTCGACCTGTCGCTCGACGCGCTCTGGGAGGCGGTCACCGCTCCGGCGACGCCGCGCGACGCCGCGGAGAGCGCCGCAGACACGACGACCGCCGAGGCGTCCGGCGCCGAACCCGCCGGTCGCGACGCCGGACGCCTCGCCTCCTGACTCCCGCGCCGGTCGGGCCTGCACACGAGCGGGCGACACGGATCGAACGACCGGTGGAACGACGAAAGGCCACCCCATCGCTGGGGTGGCCTTTCGTGAAGAGTGTCCGGCGG
>NZ_RWJX01000069.1 GCF_004123805.1 Cellulomonas endophytica
ACGGCAGGCGCCGGGGCGGCGGCGACCGCGGGGACGGGTGCGGCCGTCGGGGCGGGGGCCGCCGGGGCGGGTGCTGCCGGTGCTGCCGGTGCCGCCGGTGCCGCCGGTGCCGCCGGTGCCGCCGGTGCTGCGGGTGCTGCGGGTGCTGCGGGTGCTGCGGGTGCGGCGGGTGCTGCCGCGGTCGGCGCCGGTGCGGCCGGGGTGACCGCGGCGGGTGCCGTCGCCGCCGCGGGCGTCGTGACGGCCGCGGCCGTGCCGCTGGGCGCGGTCGCCGCGGGAGCGATGACGGTCGTCGTGGGGGCGGTCGCGGTGGCCGGCGTGCTGGGCGCCATGGGCGAGCCGGACAGGAACCCCAGCTCGGATGCGCCGCCGGTCGGCACCGTGGAGCCGTCCGGGTCGCCGGAGGTCGTCGCCAGCGAGCCCCCGCCCGCCCCCCCGGTCGCGGACGTCTCGCCCTCGGCGATCCCGACGACGGACCCGACCCTCGGGGTGCCGGCCCAGCAGCCGGCCGAGGTGGTCGTCGCCGGCCCGCAGCTCGTCATCGACCGGCCCCCGGCCGGGTGGCAGCTCCTGTCCGGCGTCGCGGACCAGAGCCTCAACCTCACCGTCCGCAACATCGGCGACACCGCGGCCAACGACGTCGTCGTCGACCTCGCGCTGCCCGCCGGGGTCGAGCTCGTCGACGTGTCGGGGGCGGCCTTCGACACGGTGCAGGGCTCCTTCGCGGCGGGCTCGGCCACGGCGTGGGCGTGCACGGACCCCGACGACGGGTCCTCGCGCTGCTCGTTGCCCCGGCTCGGTGCCGGCGCGACGGCGGTGCTGTCCCTGCGGGTGTCGGTGGCCGAGGGCGTCCGGACGAGCGGGGTCCTCGGGCTGACGGTGCGCGGCCAGGGCCTGACCACGCGCAGCCCCGCCGTCGCGCTGCAGATCGCCCCGGAGCCGGCACGCGTCGTCCTGGCGGGGACGACCCCCGGTGAGGTCGTCACCGGGCGCTCGCGTCTCGTCGCCCTCACGCTGGAGAACGCCGGCGGCTTCCCCACGACCGCCGGCGCGCCCGCCACGGTGTCGGTGGGCGTCCCCGCCGGGGTGCAGGCGTCCGTCGCGGACGCCGGCGGCTGGGTCTGCGCCGAGCCCGTCGTGCAGGCGGACGGCTCCGGCCTCCTCGCATGCTCCCGGGACGAGCTGGCCCCCGACGAGCGCTCCGTCCTCACGCTCGCCCTCGTCGGAACCGCCGAGCCCGACGGGGTGGTGCGCGAGCTCTCGGTCATGACGAGCCCCGGCGGCCCGGTGACCTCCCGGGTGCCGCTGTCGGTCACGGCGCCCGCGCGCCTCGCGCTGTCCGTCCCCGGCGCGGAGCTGGCCGCGGGCACGACGACGGAGGTGGGGGTCGTCGTCTCGAACACGGGCGGGCTCGTCGCCGACGACGTCCGCGTCGAGGTGACGCGTCCCGAGGAGACGACGTGGGGCGCGGTCCCCGCGGGCTGGACCTGTGACGACGGCGCCGGTGGCACCGCCGGCCGCACCCTGGTCTGCCGGACCGGTCCCCTCGTGCCGGGCAGCTCGACGGTCCTGCCGCTGGGCCTGGCCGTCCCCGTCGGCACGACCGGCCTCGCGTCGCCCCTGTCGGTCGCCGTCACGGCGGCCGACGCCGACCCCGCGCCGCGGGTCGACGCGGCGCTGCCCGTCGCGGTCCCCGTGCTCTCCGCGGACGCGGCCACCCCCCGGCTGCTCCTCGACGGCCGGGGCCGGGGCGGCGTCGGCGTCACCGCCACGGTCGCGGGTCGCTCCGCGGCCGGCGTCGTCCGGGTCGTCGTGGACCTGCCGGCCGGGCTCGCGCACGACGGCGGCTCGACCGCCGGCACGCCGGGCTGCACGGCCGGGGCGGACGGCCGCCAGGTGGTCTGCGACCTCGGCACCGTCGCGGCCGGGGCGTCCGAGGGCGTCCTCGTCCCCGTGCGCGTGACCGACGGCGACGACGACCGGGCCGACCGTCCCGTGACCGCGACCCTCACCGCGACGGGCGCCGCCCCGGTGCGCGCGACCTCCGCGACGGCCGCCGGCACGGACGCCCTCGCGGTGCGGTTCCACGCGGCCGGCGGCTGGGGCGCGGTGTCCGCCGGCGCGCCGCTCCTGGGCTGCGACCCGGACGACGCGGCGTGCCTGGCCGTGGTCCCCGCCGACGCCTCGGGGCGCCGCGCGGCGAACGACGACGTCGCCATGACGCCGCTCGACGAGCAGGGGCTCGGCTCGAGCTCCTCGTCGGCCGTCGTGGCCCTGCCCGAGGGGCGCGAGATCGCCTTCGCGGGCCTCTACTGGTCCGCCTCCCTGGGGCCCGACGACCGCTGGTCGGGCGACCGCGCCCGCGCCCGCGTGCTCGCGCCCGGCGGCGGCTGGACGACCGTGAAGGCGCGGACCGGCGACGTCCGGACGGCCTCGGACGCCTCCGGCCGGCGGTACTACCAGTCCTTCGCGGACGTCACCGGGCTCGTGCGGGAGGCCGGCGGCGGCACGTGGGCCGTCGGCGACGTCGCGCTCCCGGCCGGCGCCGACGGCCCCACGCCGTCCTCCTACGGCGGCTGGGCCCTCGTGGTCGTCGTCGCCGAGCCCGGTGCCGGCACCTCCGTCACCGTGGCGGACGGGGCGACGTGGGTCGGCGGGGACGCCGCCGTGCCGCTCGTCGCGCTCGCCGGCCCGGCCGGGTCCTCCGCGCGGTTCGACGTCGTGGCCTGGGAGGGCGACGCCCCGACCGGGGGTGACCTCGTCGCGCTCGACGCCGGTCCGGCGCTCGCGCCCCGGGGCGGGCCGGCGCCCGCGGCGCCTCTCGCCGACGGCGCCGTGAACACCTTCGACTCCGTCGCGACCGGCTGGGCCGGCGCGAACTCCCTCGGTGTGGACGTCAAGCCCTTCGACGTCCCGTCCCTCTCCGGCGGGGTGCAGACGCTCGGGGCGGCCACGACGGGCGACCAGTTCCTCGTCGGGGTCGTCGCGGTGACCGCCCGCCCCGTCGAGTAGCCGCCGCTCCTCGTCGGGGGGCTGCCGCGGTTCCTCCTCTCCCACCCCTGCGGGCAGGAGAGGAGGTCAGGGCCCCGCTCGGGTCAGAGCACCCCGTAGAGGCGGTCGCCGGCGTCACCGAGCCCCGGGACGATGTACGCCCGCTCGTCGAGACGCTCGTCGACCGCCGCGACGACGACCGAGACCTCGGCGCGGTCACCGACGGCGGCCTCGACCGTGGCGAGGCCCTCCGGCGCGGCCAGCAGGCAGACGACGGTGACGTCCCGGGCGCCGCGGGCGAGCACGTACTCGATGCTGGCGACGAGCGTGCCGCCCGTGGCGAGCATGGGGTCCAGGAGGAAGCACTGGCGGCCGGAGAGGTCGTCGGGCAGCCGGTTCGCGTAGGTGATCGCCTCGAGGGTCTCCTCGTCGCGGCGCAGGCCGAGAAACCCGACCTCCGCGGTCGGCAGCAGCCGCGTCATGCCGTCGAGCATCCCGAGCCCCGCGCGCAGGATCGGCACGACGATGGGGCTCGGGTCGGCGATCTTCACGCCCGTCGTCTCGGCGACGGGCGTGGTGATCCGCACGGGCTGGGTCCGCACGTCACGGGTCGCCTCGTACGCGAGGAGCGTCACGAGCTCGTCGACGAGCTGGCGGAAGATCGGCGACGGCGTCGCGGCGTCCCGCAGGACCGTGAGCTTGTGGGCGACGAGGGGGTGGTCGGCGACGTGCAGGCGCATGGGCGTCAGCCTAGGTCCCCGCGGGCGCGCCGGACCCCGTGCGGCGGTACCCGCCGGGCGACGGGGGTCGTGCGGGTCCAGGGCGCGCCGGTCCTCGGGCATGCTGGCGGGCGTGCGCCCCCACCCCGACGCCGAGCGCGACGCCGAGCCCGACGCCGACCCCGTCGCCGACCCCGACGCCGCCCCCGACGCGTCCGGGCCCGCACCCGGCCGTGCCGCCGGGCCGTCCACCGGGCGTGCGAGCCGCGCGCCCTTCGCCACGGCGGCCGACGCGGCGGCGATGGCGGAGGCGCTCGTCGAGGCCCGCGCCGCGCTCCTGACGGGGGACGTGCCCGTCGGCGCGGTCGTCGTCGGGCCCGGCGGCGAGGTCCTCGGCCGCGGGCGGAACCGGCGCGAGGCGGACGGGGACCCGACGGCGCACGCGGAGGTGGTCGCCCTGCGCGAGGCGGCGCGCGCGGTGGGGGAGTGGCGGCTGGAGCGCTGCACGCTCGTCGTGACCCTCGAGCCCTGCCTCATGTGCGCCGGGGCGGTGGTGGCGGCGCGGGTGCCCCGGCTCGTGCTCGGGGCGTGGGACCCGAAGGCGGGTGCCTGCGGGTCGCAGTGGGACGTCGTGCGGGACCGGCGCCTGCACCACCGCGTCGAGGTGGTCGGCGGGGTGCGGGAGGAGGAGTCGGCGGCCGTGCTGCGGGCCTTCTTCGCGGAGCACCGGGCGGCGCCGACGTCGCCGCCCTGACGACCCGGACGCCTGACGACCCGGACGCCTGACGACCCGGCCGCCCGCACGGGGCGGGGGCCGGGTCGCGCGGCGGGTCAGCGGTCGACGCGGGCGCTGCCGCCGCCGGCCAGCTTGAGGACCTCCGCCTTCGTCACCATCGTGGTGTCGCCGGGCGTCGTCATCGCCAGGGCGCCGTGGGCGGCGCCGTACTCCACCGCCGTCTGCAGGCCCTGCCCGTCGAGCAGGCCGTACACGAGGCCGGAGGCGAACGAGTCGCCGCCGCCGACGCGGTCGAGGATCTCCAGGCGCGGGCGGTGGGTCGCCTGGACCAGGCCCGTCGGGCGCGACCAGGCGATGGCGCCCCAGTCGTTCACCGTCGCGGTGTGGACGGTCCGCATCGTCGTCGCCACCACCTGGAAGTTGGGGTAGTCCGCGACGGCCTTCTCGATCATGGCGCCGAACTGGTCGACCTCGAGCGCCGACAGGTACTCGTCGACGCCCTCGACCTCGAACCCCAGCGAGGCGGTGAAGTCCTCCTCGTTGCCGATCATGACGTCGATGTGGCGGGCGATCTCGCGGTTGACCTCCTGCGCCTTCGCCTGGCCGCCGATGGCCTTCCACAGGCTCGGGCGGTAGTTGAGGTCGTACGAGACGACGGTGCCGTGGCGCTTGGCCGCGGTCACGGCGGCGACGACGGTCTCGGCCGCCGTCCCGCTCAGGGCGGCGAAGATCCCGCCCGTGTGGAACCAGCGCACGCCGAGCTCGCCGAAGAGGTGGTCCCAGTCGACGTCGCCGGGCGCCAGCTGGGAGGCGGCGGTGTGGCCGCGGTCGGAGACGCCCACGGCCCCGCGGACGCCGAAGCCGCGCTCGGTGAAGTTCAGGCCGTTGCGGACGCCGCGGCCGATGCCGTCGTAGGGCACCCAGCGCACGAACTGCGTGTCGAGCCCCCCGGTGAGCATGAGGTCCTCGACGAGGCGCCCGACCTCGTTGTCGGCGAGGGCGGTGACGATGGCGCCGCGCAGGCCGAAGGCGCGCCGCAGGCCGCGGGCCACGTTGTACTCGCCGCCGCCCTCCCAGGCGCGGAACGAGCGGGCCGTGCGGATGCGCCCCTCGCCGGGGTCGAGGCGGAGCATGACCTCGCCGAGGGAGACGACGTCGTAGCGGCACTCGTCGGCGGGGCGGATGGTCAGGCCGGTGTCGGCGCTCATGGGATCCTCCGGGGCAGGGTCCGCGGGCCGCAGCGGCCGCGGGCGGGGCAGGGGGTGGTGCGGGTGGGCGACGAGGGGCGTCAGCCGGGTGGCCCGGGACGTCAGGCCGGGCGGGCGGCGAGGGCGACGGCCTCGGCGGTGAGGTCGCGGATGCCGGCGAAGTCCCCGGCGGCGACGCGGTCCTTCGGCACCATCCACGAGCCGCCGACGGCGGAGACGCACGCCAGCCCGAGGTAGTCGTGCAGGTTCTTCGGCCCGATGCCGCCGGTCGGCACGAAGCGCACGCCACCGAAGGGCGCGGCCAGGGCCGCGATCGCGGGGGCGCCGCCCGAGGTGCCGGCCGGGAAGAACTTCACGGTGGTCAGGCCGAGCTCGAGGGCCGCCTGGATCTCCGTGGCCGTGACCGCGCCGGGCAGCGCGAGGACGCCGTGCTCCGCGCAGCGCTCGACGACCGCGCGGCTGGTGCCGGGGGACACGACGTAGGAGGCGCCGGCGGCCACGGCCTGGTCGACCTGCGCCGGCGTGAGGACGGTGCCGGCGCCGACGAGCATGTCGCCGCGGTCGGCCATCGCGCGGATGGCGTCCGGCGCCGCGGCAGTCCGGAACGTCACCTCCGCGACCGGCAGCCCGCCGTCGACGAGGGCCTGGGCGAGGGGGGCGGCGTCCGCCGCGTCGTCGAGGACGACGACGGGCACGAGGCGTGCCGCGGCGAGGGAGGAGAGGAGGTCGCTCATGATGTCCGTTCCGCGTAGCGAAATGCACGGTTCGTTGTGCGGAACCAGGATGGCACAGCGGGCGGGGAGGGGGAACCCCGTGCGTCGCGGGAGCGGCGCGGGCGGGGTCGGGCGGGGTCAGGCGTCGAGGTGCGGCGGCAGGCCGAGACCGGCCGGCAGGAGCGGGGGCAGGACCTCCGCCATGGTCCGGCGCAGGCCGGCGACGCGCGCGTCCGTCATCCGCTCCGCGGGCGCGGTGACGCTCACCGCGGCGACCGCCGTGCCCGAGCGCAGCAGCGGCACCGCCACGCACGAGATGCCCCGCTCGTTCTCCTCGACCTCGCGGGCCACCCCGTGCGCACGGGCGAGCTCGAGCGCCTCCCAGGCCCGCTCCTCGTCGACCGGGTGCTCCCCGCGCACCGCCGCGGCGTACCCCGCGAGGGCGCGCCGGTCCGTGCCGCGGTAGGCGAGCAGGGCCCGGCCGAGCGCGGTCGTCACGGCGGGGCTGCGCCGGCCGACCGCCGACCACACGCGCACGGAGCGCTCGGGCTCGACCTTGTCGAGGTAGACGACGTGGCTGCCCGACAGCACCCCGAGGTGGACGAGCTCGTCGGCGGCCCCGCTCAGCGCGACGAGCGCGGGGTGCAGCAGGACGGGCAGGTTCTCCTCGCCGAGGAAGTCGTCGGCCAGCCGCGTCGCGGCGGCGCCGAGGACGTACGCGCCGCCCGGGTCCTGCTGCACGAACCCGCGGTGGCGCAGGGCGGCGAGGACGCGGTGCACGGTCGTCTTGTTCAGGCCGAGGGCCCCCGCGAGCTCCGCGAGCGTGAGGCCACGGGGGCCGGCCGGCGCGAGCGCCTGCAGGACGAGCAGCGCCCGGTCGACCGCCTCCACCGGGGAGGCCGACGGCGCAGCGGCCACCGGGGCCGCCGGGGCCGCCGAGGCCGAGGGCGCCGACGCGGACGCCGCGTCGGCGCCCGGCCCCGCCGTGGTCCCGGTCGTCATGCGCGCCATCGTAGGAGCGGAGTGGCCACCCCGGGCCGTCCTCCGGTCGCACCCGCGCGGTCCGGGAGCCGGGCCCGTGGAGGGCCGGGCCTTGACGAGGACGCGTCCGCGCGCTTGTATACAAGCGCTGCACCACAGTCCGCCACCCCGCGCGCTCCCGGCGATCCCGCGGTCGGCACCCCCGGTCCTCCGAAGGAGCAGGCCCATGAGCACGATCGAGCGCGCCGAGGTCTTCGTCGCCTCCCCCGGTCGCAACTTCGTCACGCTGCGGATCACGACGTCCGACGGCGTGACCGGTCTGGGCGACGCCACCCTCAACGGCCGCGAGCTCGCGGTGGCGTCCTACCTGCGCGACCACCTCGTGCCGCTGCTGGTCGGTCGCGACCCGGCGCGCATCGAGGACATGTGGCAGTACCTGTACCGCGGCGCGTACTGGCGCCGGGGCCCGGTGACGATGACCGCGATCAGCGCGGTCGACACGGCGCTGTGGGACATCAAGGGCAAGGTCGCCGGACTGCCGGTGTACCAGCTGCTCGGCGGCCGGTCGCGCGAGGGCGTCATGGTCTACGCCCACGCCTCCGGCACGGACACGGAGGCGCTGATCGACGACGTCCAGCGCTTCCGCGACCTGGGCTACCGGGCGGTGCGGGCGCAGGCGGCCGTCCCGGACGTCGGCGGCACCTACGGCATCCGGAAGGGGAACGGCATCTACGAGCCGGCGTCCTCGAGCCGGCCGGAGGAGCAGCCCTGGTCGACGGAGGCCTACCTCGACCACGCCCCGCGCTACCTGCGGGCCGTGCGCGAGCGGCTCGGCTTCGACTTCCACCTCCTGCACGACGTGCACCACCGCCTCACGCCGCTCGAGGCCGCGCGGTTCGGCAAGGAGGTCGAGGACGTACGGCTCTTCTGGATGGAGGACCCGACGCCGGCCGAGAACCAGGAGGCCTTCCGCCTCATCCGGCAGCACACCACGACGCCCATCGCCGTCGGCGAGGCGCTGTCCTCCATCTGGGACGTGCAGCACCTCATCACGGAGCAGCTCGTCGACTACGTGCGCACCACGGTGGTCCACGCCGGCGGCATCACCCACCTGCGGCGCATCTTCGACCTCGCCGCGCTGTACCAGGTGCGCACCGGGTCCCACGGGGCGACGGACCTCTCGCCCGTGACGCTCGCGGCCGCCGTCCACCTCGACACGGCCGTGCCGAACTTCGGCATCCAGGAGTACATGGCCCACGCCGAGGTCACGGACGCGGTCTTCCGCAGCGAGGTGCGCCTCGAGGACGGCCACCTCCTCGTCGGGGAGGCACCCGGGCTGGGCGTGGAGTACGACGAGACGCTCGCCGCGCGCTACCCCTACGAGCCGCGCTACCTGCCCGTCGCCCGCCGCCTCGACGGCTCCGTGCACGACTGGTGACCCGGGGGCGGCCCGGCCGCCCCCGGCCCCGCCCCTCGTCGCCCCGCCGGACCCTCCCGACGCGACGACGCGCCGCACCCCGCAGGACCCGCACGCGCAGGACCTCACCCCCACCGCCCGCGGCACCGCCCGGGCCCTCGTCGGACCCCCGCCCCGCGGGACGCGAAGGAGCGAACGATGACGACGCACGACCACAGCACGCCCCCGGTGGCCCCGTCCACCGCGGTCGAGCGCAGCACGAGCGACCTCAAGAAGGCCGCGGTCTCCGGCTGGCTCGGCACCGCCATGGAGTTCATGGACTTCCAGCTCTACTCGCTGGCGGCCGGCATCGTCTTCAACGAGATCTTCTTCCCCGAGCTCAACCCCGCGGTCGGCCTCATCGCCGCGATGGGCACCTACGGCGTGGGCTACGTCGCCCGCCTCGCCGGCGCCGTCTACTTCGGCCGCATGGGCGACCGGATCGGCCGCAAGAAGGTCCTGTTCCTCACCATCGCGCTCATGGGCGCCTCGACGACGCTCATCGGCGTCCTGCCCACGTACGCCCAGGTCGGCCTCCTGGCCCCTGCCCTCCTCGTCGCCCTGCGGCTCGTCCAGGGCTTCGGCGCCGGCGCCGAGATCGCGGGCGCCACGACGATGCTCGCCGAGTACGCGCCCCGGAAGCGGCGCGGCGTCATCGCCTCGCTCGTCAGCCTCGGCACGAACTCCGGCACCCTGGCGGCCACCGGCATCTGGGCGGTCCTGCTGGCCGTCCTGTCCGAGGAGCAGCTGCAGTCGTGGGGCTGGCGCCTGCCGTTCCTCCTCAGCTTCGTGCTCATGGTCTTCGCGATCTGGATCCGCCGGAACCTCAAGGAGAGCCCGGTCTTCGAGGGCCGCGCGGACCTCGACGCCGACGGCGTCGCGCTGTCGCGGGAGAAGCTCGCGGAGCAGGCGAAGGCGGACGCCGCGGCGGCGGGCGAGAGCACGCTCGAGGCCGCGCTGCACCAGCGCAAGGGCCGCGCCTTCTTCCTCGCGCTCGGCCTGCGCCTGGGCCAGGCCGGCAACTCCGGCCTCATCCAGACGTTCCTCGTCGGGTACCTCACGGCCACGCTGCTGCTGGACCGCAGCATCCCGACGAACGCCCTGCTCATCAGCTCCGTCGTGGGCTTCGCCACGGTGCCGCTCGTCGGGCTGGCGGGCGACCGCTTCGGCCGCCGCCCCGTCTACATGCTGCTCACGGCGCTGTCCGCGGTCCTGGCGTTCCCGCTCATGAATCTGGTCCAGGGCGGCGACACCGTGGCCCTGACGATCGCCATGATCCTGCTGCACAACCTCGCGGTGCTCGGCCTCTTCTCGCTGGAGTCCGTGACCATGGCCGAGCTGTTCGGCGCCCGCAACCGCTTCACGCAGCTCGGCCTGGCGAAGGAGATCGGCGGAATCATCACGACCGCGGCCGGCCCCGTCATCGCCGCCGCGCTCACCGCCGCGACGGGCTCCTGGTGGCCCATCGCCGCGATGCTCGTCGGCTACTGCGTCATCACGTTCGTCACCGCGCTGCTGGCGCCGGAGACGCGCGGCCGCGACCTCGTCCGGCTCGAGGACGCGGCGTGAGGGCGGTCGTCGTCCACGGCGCCGGCGACGTCCGGGTCGAGGACAGGCCCGACCCCGTCGCCGGGGCGGGCGAGGTCCTCGTCGCGATGGAGTGGGGCGGGATCTGCGGGTCGGACCTGTCCTACGCGCGGCACGGGTCGTCGGGGACGGCCGTGCTGAAGCACCCGCTGGTGCTGGGCCACGAGGTCGCGGGGCGGGTCGTCGCCACCGGGCCGGGGGTCGAGCCCGTCGGTGCCGCCGCCCCGGGCACGCCCGTGACGTTCCAGCCGGCGGTGCCGCTGCCGGGGGCCACGCTGCCGGCCCGGCTCGCGGGGCGGACGAACCTGCTCCCCGTCCGCTACTTCGGCTCCGCCGGGCAGGACCCCCACACCGACGGCGGGTTCAGCGAGCTGCGGGCCGTCCGCGTCGAGCAGCTGCGGGCCCTGCCCGAGGGCGTCGGCACGCGGGCCGGGGCCGTCGCCGAGCCGCTCGCCGTCGCGCTGCACGCCGTCGGACGGGCCCGGGCGGTGGCCGGCGAGCTCACCGGGCGGACGGTGCTCGTCAACGGGTGCGGCCCCATCGGGTGCCTGGTCGTGGCCGCCGCGCGGCTCGCCGGCGCGGGGGAGGTCGTGGCCGCGGACGTGTCGGCGGCCTCGCTCGAGGTCGCCGCGAAGCTCGGCGCCGACCGGGTCGTCGACCTGTCCGCCGGGCAGGCCCTGCCCGAGGACGTCGAGGTGGTCCTCGAGGCCTCCGGCGCCCCGGCGGCGCTCGGGGGCGTGCTGCACGCCGCCGCCCGGGGCGGCACGGTGGTGCAGGTGGGCAACCTCCCCGGGTCCGCGGTGCCCGCCGTCCTCGGCGACCTCGTCACGCGCGAGCTCGTCTGGGCGGGGTCGTTCCGGTTCGCGGAGGAGGTCGACGACGCCGTCGCGGCCCTCGCCGGCGGCCTGGACGTGGAGCCGATGCTCACCCACACGTTCGACCTCGACCAGGCGCCCGAGGCGCTGCGCGTGGCGGGCGACCGCGCGTCGGGCAGCAGCAAGGTGATGCTCCGCCTCGGCTGACGGGCGGCCCGGTCCGGCGGCGCGACGCCGCCCCGGCGGCCGGCCCGGGGGGCAGGATCGGGGCGGTACGGGCCGCGACCCCGCGGACCGGCCGCACGGAGGACGCGGAGGACGACGGTGGAGCACACCTGGCGCTGGTTCGGGCCGGCCGACCCGATCACCCTGGCCGACGTGCGGCAGACGGGCGCCACGGGCGTCGTCACCGCGCTGCACGAGATCCCCAACGGCGAGGTCTGGCCCGTGGAGGCGATCGCGGCCCGTCGGCGCGAGGTCGAGGCGGCCGGGCTGACGTGGAGCGTCGTGGAGTCGATCCCCGTCCACGAGGACGTCAAGCAGGGCGGTCCGCGGGCGGCCGAGGCGACGGCCGCCTGGGCGCAGACGGTCCGCAACCTCGCCGAGTGCGGCCTCGACGTCGTCTGCTGGAACTTCATGCCCGTGCTCGACTGGACGCGCACGGACCTGGCGCACCGGATGCCCGACGGCGGCTGGGCGCTGCGCTTCGACGAGGACGCCTACGCAGCGTTCGACCTGTTCGTGCTCCGGCGGCCCGGTGCCGAGGCGGAGCGCACGCCGGAGGAGGTGGCCCGGGCGCGCGCGCACCTCGACGGGCTCGACGCCGAGGGCGTCCGTCGCCTGGAGCGCACGGTCCTCGCCGGCCTGCCCGGCTCGGAGGAGCACTGGGACCTCGACGGGTTCCGCGCGGCGCTCGGGGCCTACGACGGCATCGGGCCGGACGAGCTGCGGGGCCACCTGCGCACGTTCCTCGAGGCCGTCGTGCCGGTGGCGCAGACGGTCGGGGTCCGGCTGGCCGTGCACCCCGACGACCCGCCGCGGCCGCTGTTCGGCCTGCCGCGGGTGGTCTCGACCGTCGACGACGCCGCCTGGCTGCTCGACGCCGTGCCGTTGCCGGCCAACGGCCTCACCCTGTGCGTCGGCTCCTACGGCTCGCGCCCCGACAACGACGTGCCGGCCATGGCCCGCCGCTTCGCCCGCCGCATCTGGTTCGCGCACCTGCGGGACGTGACGATCGAGGCCGACGGGCGCAGCTTCCACGAGGCCGTCCACGTGGGGGGCGGCTCCGACATGGTCGCGGTCGTCTCGGCGCTCGTCGCGGAGGAGCGCCGTCGGGCCGCCGAGGGCGGTCCCCGTCTGCCGATGCGCCCCGACCACGGGCACCGGCTCCTGGACGACCAGCGCCGCACGACGAACCCCGGCTACTCGCTCATCGGCCGCCTCAAGGGCCTCGCCGAGCTCCGCGGCCTGGAGCTCGCGGTCCAGCACCTCCTCCCCTGACCCCGGCGCGCCCCCGACGAGGTGCCGGTCCCGCCCCTCGTCGTGCGGGGTGGGCGGCCGGAACCGGCACCTCGTGGGGTGGGGGGCTCCGACGAGGTGCCGGTCCCGGCCCCTCGTCGTGCGGGGTGGGCGGCCGGAACCGGCATCTCGTCGGGGTGGAGGGTCCCGACGAGGTGCGGGTCCCGGCCGCTCCTGGGTCAGCGCCAGGCGCCGCGCTCGTACTGGACGGGCCAGCCCGTGCGGGTCGCGTCCGTGACGCGGGCGCGGTCGCCGGCGTGCGGCAGCGTGCCCAGGTCGACGCCGAGCTCGCGTGCCGCCCGCAGGGCCCAGGACGGGTCGGGCAGCGCGGCACGGCCGACCATGACGGCGTCCGCGGCCCCCGCGGCGAGGACCTTCTCCGCCTGCACCGGCTCGGTGAGCAGGCCCACCGCCGAGGTCGGCAGCCCGGAGACCTCGCGCACCACGCGGGCGGCCTCGACCTGGTAGCCCGGCCCGACGGGGATGCGCGCGGGGACGTTGCCGCCCGTCGAGACGTCCACGAGGTCGACGCCGTGCCCGGCGAGGTCCGCGGCGACCGACGCCACCTCCTCCACCGTCAGGCCGCCCTCGACCCAGTCCGTCGCGGAGACGCGGACGAGGAGGGGACGGTCGTCCGGCCACACGGCGCGCACGGCGTCCACCGTCTCGACGAGGAGGCGCGCACGGTTCTCCGGCGTGCCGCCCCAGGCGTCGGTGCGGTGGTTCGACAGCGGCGACAGGAAGGCGTGCAGCAGGTACCCGTGCGCGGCGTGCACCTCGACGGTGTCGAAGCCGGCGTCGAGGGCGCGGCGGGCGGCCGCGGCGAAGGCGGCGGGCACGGCGCGCACCTCGTCGGCGGTCATCCCCGCCGGGGCGGCCAGGCCGGGGAACGCCTCCGCCGACGGGCCGAGGGTGGTCCAGCCGCCGTCCGGCGGCGCGATCGTTCCGTCGCCCTCGTGGAACGGTCGGTGCGTCGAGGCCTTGCGACCGGCGTGGGCGAGCTGGACGCCGGCGCGGGCGCCGCGCTCCTGCACGAACCGCACGACGCGCGCCCACGCCTCCGTCTGCGCGTCCGACCACAGGCCCGTGTCCTGGGGCGTGATGCGCCCCTCGGGGACGACCGCCGTGGCCTCCGCCACCACGTGCCCGAAGCCGCCCGCGGCCCGCGCGCCGAGGTGGACGAGGTGCCAGTCGCCCGGGACGCCGTCCGTCGCGGAGTACTGGCACATCGGGGGCAGCCAGACGCGGTTGCGGAACGTCGTCCCGCGCAGGGTGAGGGGTTCGAAGAGCAGGGCCATGACCGGGCGAACCGGTCCACCGGTCGGGTGATTCCCGCGCCCGGGCGCCGGCGACCGCGCCGCCCCGGTCGCCGGGCGCCTCCCCCGCCCCTAGCGTGCGCGGGGGAGGTGGTCGGTCGTGGTGGTCGAGGGTCGTGGGGTCGCGGTGCCGGCGCCGGTCGTGGGCCGGGCGGACGCACCGCTGCGCCAGGCCGTCCCGCCGGTCGGCCGGGCGCTGGCCGCCTGGACGCTGCGGGCCACGGACGAGCTCGTCCGGCTGCGCCACGGGCTGCTCGCGGCGGTGCGCTCGGCGGAGGCCGGTCCGGCCCGCAGCGCCCGCACGGCCGCCGAGGACGACGGGGCCGGGACCCTGCCGTGCGGGGCCGCCCTGGTCCTGCTGGCCTCCGAGCTCGCGACGAACGCCCTGCGCCACGGCCGCCCGCCCGTCGTCGTGCGCCTCGTCGCCGCGCGCGGGCAGCACGTGGTGGACGTCTCCGACGGGGCGCCGGGCCGCGTGCCCCTCGTCGCCGGGCCCCGCGCCCCCGGGGAGGGCGGCTTCGGCCTCCACCTCGCCCAGGGGATCGCGTGCGGCTCGGGCTGGTACCGGACGGGCGAGGAGAAGCACGTGTGGGCCGCCGTCGTCGCCTGACGGCGCGGGGGCCGGGCTCCCGGGGGCGACGGGGCCGACCGGGCCGACCGGGCCGACCGGGCCGGCGGACGTGCTGGCCGGTGGCGGCCAGGGGCGGGGGCCGCGTCGGTCCCGTGTCCGTCCCGTGACCTATCCTCAGGCCGCACCGGCGGACGCCGGGGGGTCGACGACGTCGACGACGACGGCCGCACGGCCCAGGACGGACGGGGACCGAGGCATGGCGCCGACGGGGCGGACCGATGCGCCCGCCGCCGGCGACCCCCGGGAGCCGGACGCACGCCCGGACGCACGGCACGAGGGGCCGGCCGGAGAGCCGCACGCCGCCGCGCTGGGACGCCTCGCCGCCCGCCTCCTCGGTGCCGCGGCCGGCCGCGCCGTGCTCGACGGGGCGCGGGCGGTCTCGGCGCCGACGTCGGTCCCGGGGTCCGGCGGCGCGACGGCCAGGCCCGTCGGCACCTCCGCCGCGGGCGCCGCGGTCGCCGACCCGGTGGGTGCCGCCGCGGCGGCCGCCACCCACGCCCTGACGGCGGCGTGCGCGCACGTCGTCGCGGGGGGCGGGGCGCTCGTCGTGCCGGCCGTCGGCGGCACGGCCGACGGCGGGGCCGTCGCGGCCGTCGCCGTGCTGGCGGTGCCCGTCCGGAGGCCGGGGGGGCCCGTGCTCGGCGCGCTCGCCGTGGCGGACCCGGCCCCGCGCGCCTGGACGGAGGGCGACGTGCGGGACCTCACGGCGCTCGCGGAGGTGGCCGCGGCGGAGGCCGCGCTCGGCGCGCTGGGCGACCGCATGGCGACGCAGGAGGTCCGCTGGCAGCTCGCGACCGCCGCCGGCGGGGTGGGCAGCTTCGACTGGGACCTCGTCTCCGGCCACCTCGCCTTCGACGACCAGCTCCTCGCGCTGTTCGGCTTCACGCGCGAGACCTTCGACGGCACCATCGAGGCGTTCGAGGCCCGGCTGCACCCGGAGGACCGCGAGCGGGTGCGCACGGCCTACTCCGGCGCGCTCGACCAGGTCACGTCCTACGAGGCGGAGTACCGCGTCCTGCTGCCCGACGGCGCGGTGCGCTGGATCCAGGCGCGGGGGCGCGCGCTGCCCGGCGCGGGCGGAGGGGCGGTGCGGCTCGTCGGCGCGGCGTACGACACGAGCGCGACGCGCGACTCCGACGTCCGGGTGCGGCGGCTGCTCGAGACCATGTCCGCGGCCTTCTTCTCGCTCGACCCGCAGTGGCGGTTCAGCTACGTCAACGCGGAGGCCGAGCGCCTGCTCGGGCGCGGCCGCGAGGAGCTCCTCGGCGAGGACCTCTGGGAGCTGTACCCCGCCGCGGTCGGGTCGGACTTCGAGGTGAACTACCGCGGCGCGGCGCTCACCGGCACCCCGCGCACCTTCGAGGCCTACTACCCGCCGCCCCTCGACGAGTGGTACGAGGTCCGCGCCTGGCCGTCCGACGAGGGCCTGTCCGTGTTCTTCCAGGCCATCACCGTGCGCCGGCGGGCCGAGTCCGACGCCCTGGACGCGCAGCGCGCCGCGGAGCTCGCGGCCCGGCGGGCGGAGCGGGCGGCGCAGCGGCTCAGCCTCCTGGCGACCGTGAGCGCGGACCTCACCGGCACGCTCGACACCGACGAGGCCGTCGCGCGGCTGGGGCAGCACCTCGTGCCCGCGCTCGGGGAGTGGTGCATCGTCACGCTCGTCGACGAGCACGGCGCCCTGCGCGACATCGGCTCCTGGCACGCCGACCCCGACCGTCGGGAGCTCGTGCAACGCTACCGGCGGCTGCGGCTGTCGGCGCTCGACCCGGGCTCGTTCCTCCACCGCAGCCTGCAGGACAAGGTCCCCGTCGCGGTCGTCCGGGACACGACGGCGCGCATCGCCGGGCTCCTGGAGGGCGAGGCGCGGGACCTGCTCGAGGGGCTCGCGCCCGCGGCGGCGTACTTCCTCCCGCTGCAGGCCCGCGGGCGCGTCGTCGGGCTCGTCTCCCTGTTCCGCGGCGAGGAGGAGGGGGAGCTCGCCGACGACGACTTCCTCACCGTCACCGAGGTCGCGGACCGGGCCGGGCTCGCCATCGACAACGCCCGCCTGTACGAGGGGCAGCACCGCATCGCCGAGAGCCTCCAGCGCAGCCTGCTGTCGGCGCCCGTCGAGCCCGACCACGTCGAGGTCGTCGTCCGCTACACCCCGGCGGCCGAGGCGGCGCAGGTCGGCGGGGACTGGTACGACGCGTTCCTGCAGCCCGACGGCGCCACCGTGCTCGTCATCGGCGACGTCATGGGCCACGACTCGGACGCCGCCGCCGCGATGAGCCAGGTCCGGACGCTCCTGCGGGGGATCGCGTACGCCACGGGGCAGGGCCCGGCCGCGGTGCTCACCGGTCTGGACGCGGCCATGCGGGGGCTGTCCGTCGGCACGCTGGCGACGGCCGTCGTCGCCCGCCTGGAGCAGACCGCCGACGAGCGGGAGCGGCACGTGACCCGGCTGCGCTGGTCGAACGCCGGCCACCTGCCCCCGATGGTGCTCCACCCCGACGGCACCGTGGCGGACCTGCCCGGCAACCGCCCGACGCTGCTGCTCGGCATCGACCCCTCCACGGAGCGGACGGACGCCGTCATCACCGTCGAGGGCGGCTCGACCGTGCTGCTCTACACGGACGGCCTCGTCGAGCGGCGCGGGGACAGCCTGCGGCAGGGCATGGCCCGGCTGCGTGCCGCCGTCACGGAGGTGGCGGCGGGCGACGGCGAGCACCCCGTGACGCTCGAGGCCCTCGTCGACGGCGTGCTGCACCGGATGGTCCCCGAGCGCCCCGAGGACGACGTCGCGCTCGTCGCGGTCCGGCTGCACCGCGAGGACGTGCCCCGGCCCCCCGAGGCGGGCCCCCAGGTGGTCCCCCGGACGCCGCCGGTGCCCCTGCCGTAGGGACGGGCCCGTCGGGTCCGGGCCGGGACCCGGCGCCGTCAGGCGGGCGTGGTCGCGGGCGCGGGGAGGACCGCCGCGAGCGCGGTGAGCGTCTCCGACGTGCCGGAGTGCAGCGTGACCGTGGCGAGGCGGTCCCCGCGCGTGGCCCCCCGGTTGACGACGGCCACGGGCCGGCCCTGCGCCACGGCGTGCCGGACGAACCGCAGGCCGGACTGCACCGCCAGGGACGAGCCGGCGACGAGGAGCCCGTCCGCCGCGTCGACGAGCGCGTAGGCCTCGTCGACCCGGTCGCGGGGCACGGTCTCGCCGAAGTAGACGATGTCGGGCTTGAGCAGGCCGCAGCACGGGCCGGGGCCGCCGTCGGGGTCCGGCGCCCAGCAGTCCTGCACCCGGAAGCCCTCGGTCCGCTCGACGACGGCGTCGGCGTCCGGCGCGATCTCCGGGTCGTCGACGGCGCCCACCGTGTCGGCGAAGCCGGGGTTGAGCGCCTCGAGCCGCTCGGCGACCACGTCCCGGGTGTACCGGGCGCCGCAGCGCAGGCACAGCACGCGGTCGTAGCGGCCGTGCAGGTCGACCACGCGGCGCGAGCCGGCGGCCTCGTGGAGGGTGTCGACGTTCTGCGTGACCAGGCCCGTGACGACGCCGCGCTCCTCGAGCCGGGCCAGCGCGCGGTGGCCGGCGTTGGGGCGGGTGCGGTGCACGTGCCGCCAGCCGACGTGGTTGCGGGCCCAGTAGTGCCGCCGGAAGGCCGGGTCGCCGACGAACTGCTGGAACGTCATGGGGTTGCGGGGCGGCGAGCCGGGGCCGCGGTAGTCGGGGATGCCCGAGTCCGTCGACACGCCGGCCCCCGTGAGGACCGCCAGGCGCAGGCCCCGCAGGACGTCGACGAGGTCGTCGAAGGTGCCCGCCACGGGGGAGGGGACGTCGGGGACGTGCGCGCCGGCCCGCGTCCGCAGCGGCGCGGCCGACGCCCCCGCCGGCGGGCGGGCCGGCGCCGGGCCGGGTGCGGCCGCGGC
>NZ_RWJX01000007.1 GCF_004123805.1 Cellulomonas endophytica
GGCGGTGCCGGCGGCGGTCGCGGCGGCTTCGGCGGCGGCGGTCGTCCGGGTGGTCCCGGCGGCGCCCCCGGCGGCGGCGGTGGCTACGGCCCCGCGCGTCCCGGTGGCGGCGGCGGTCGTCCCGGCGGTGCCGGTCGCGGCTCCACGCAGGGCGCCTTCGGGCGCGCCGGCGGCCGTCCGGTCCGCGGGCGCAAGTCCAAGCGGGCGAAGCGCCAGGAGTTCGAGCAGATGCAGGCGCCGTCGCTCGGCGGCGTCAGCGTCCCCCGCGGCAACGGCTCCACGGTCGTCCGCCTGCGGCACGGCTCGTCGCTGAACGACTTCGCGGACAAGATCGACGCGAACCCGGCGTCGCTGGTCACCGTCCTGTTCCACCTGGGCGAGATGGCGACCGCGACGCAGTCTCTCGACGAGGACACGTTCGGCACGCTGGCGCAGGAGCTCGGCTACGTCATCGAGATGGTGTCGGCCGAGGAGGAGGACCGCGAGCTGCTCGAGTCCTTCGACATGGACCTCGACGCCGAGCTCGAGGCCGAGGGCGACGACGAGCTGCAGGCGCGCCCGCCGGTCGTCACCGTCATGGGCCACGTCGACCACGGCAAGACCAAGCTCCTCGACGCCATCCGGTCCACGGACGTCGTCGCGGGCGAGGCCGGCGGCATCACCCAGCACATCGGTGCCTACCAGGTCCGTGCCGAGCACGAGGGCCTCGACCGGGCCGTCACGTTCATCGACACCCCGGGCCACGAGGCGTTCACCGCCATGCGTGCCCGTGGTGCGCAGGTCACCGACATCGCGATCCTCGTGGTCGCGGCGGACGACGGCGTGATGCCCCAGACGATCGAGGCGCTCAACCACGCCCAGGCGGCGAACGTGCCGATCGTGGTCGCGGTGAACAAGGTGGACAAGGAGGGGGCCAACCCCGCCAAGATCCGCCAGCAGCTCACCGAGTACAACCTGGTCGCGGAGGAGTACGGCGGCGAGACGATGTTCGTCGACGTCTCGGCCAAGCAGGGTCAGGGCATCGACAGCCTCATCGAGGCCGTCCTCCTCACGGCGGACGCGGCGCTGGACCTGCGGGCGAACCCCGACAAGGACGCGCGCGGCGTGGCCATCGAGGCGAACCTCGACAAGGGCCGCGGTGCGGTCGCCACGGTGCTGGTCCAGTCCGGCACCCTGCGCGTCGGCGACGCGGTGGTCGCGGGCACGGCCCACGGCCGCGTCCGCGCCATGTTCGACGAGCACGGCGACCCCGTCGTCGAGGCCGGCCCGGCCCGTCCGGTGCAGGTCCTCGGGCTCACGTCCGTCCCGAGCGCCGGCGACACGTTCATCGTCGCCCGCGACGACCGGACCGCCCGTCAGATCGCCGAGAAGCGCGAGGCCGCCGAGCGCGCCGCCCTCCTGGCCAAGCGCCGCAAGCGCATCAGCCTCGAGGACTTCACGCAGGCCCTGCAGCAGGGCAAGGTCGAGACGCTCAACCTCGTCCTCAAGGGCGACGTGTCCGGTGCCGTCGAGGCGCTCGAGGACGCGCTGCTCAAGATCGACGTGGGCGAGGAGGTCGACCTGCGCGTCATCCACCGCGGCGTGGGTGCCATCACGCAGAACGACGTCAACCTCGCCACGGTCGACAACGCGATCATCATCGGCTTCAACGTGAAGTTCGCGGAGCGCGTCGAGGACCTGGCGGACCGCGAGGGCGTCGACGTGCGCTTCTACTCGGTCATCTACCAGGCGATCGACGACGTCGAGGCGGCCCTCAAGGGGATGCTCAAGCCGGAGTACGAGGAGGCCCAGCTCGGTTCCGCCGAGATCCGGGAGATCTTCCGCTCGTCGCGGTTCGGCAACATCGCCGGCTCGATCGTCCGCTCCGGCACGATCGTCCGGAACTCGAAGGCGCGCGTCACCCGCAACGGCAAGGTCGTGGGGGACAACCTCACCATCGAGTCGCTCAAGCGGTTCAAGGACGACGCGACCGAGGTCCGCGAGGGCTTCGAGTGCGGCATCGGCCTGGGGTCGTTCAACGACCTCGAGATCGGGGACGTCATCGAGACGTGGGAGATGCGCGAGAAGCCGCGCAGCTGACACCGGCCGTCTGCAGCCCCGGGCCGTCGCCGGCCGGGGCAGAGGGGAGGACCCATGGCCGACACGCCACGGGCACGCAAGATCGCCGAACGGATCCAGCAGGTCGTCGCGCAGATGCTCGACACCCGGATCAAGGACCCGCGCCTCGGCTTCGTCACCGTCACGGAGGTCCGGGTCACCGGGGACCTCCAGCACGCGGACGTCTTCTACACCGTCCTGGGCGACGAGGAGGCCCGCACCGGCTCGGCCGCGGCCCTCGCCAGCGCGAAGGGCCTCATCCGCTCGGAGGTCGGCAAGGCGACGGGCATCCGCCTGACGCCCACGATCGACTTCCACCTCGACGCCGTGCCCGAGACGGCCGCGCAGCTCGCGTCGGCGCTCGCCGAGGCGCAGCGCCGGGACGCCGAGGTGGCGGCCCTGGCCGCCCGCGCGTCCTACGCCGGCGAGGCCGACCCCTACCGCCGCCCGGTGGAGGACGACGAGGACGACGCGGGCACGGCCGACCGCGCCTGAGCGCGTCCGACCGGACCGACCGCACGACGCAGCACGACCGACGCAGGGCCCGGGCCGCCACGGCCCGGGCCCTGCGTCGTCCCCGACGTGCTCGCGCCGGCGTGAGGGCGCCCGCGTCGCCCGCGGGAACGGGTGCTGCACCGGCCGTCCGCCGCGCGGCGCCGGGACGGGCGGACCCCCGCGCGCCGGCCCGCCGGCGCAGCATCCCTCCGGGGACCGGACCGTGGCGGCGGCAGCGCCGGCGGTGCCCCGGGCGGCGGGTGAGAGCATGGCGCGCGTGAGCAGCCCAACCGCACGTCCGCGCCGCCCGACCGCACCGGACGGGGTCGTCGTGGTCGACAAGCCGGCGGGCTGGACGAGCCACGACGTGGTGGCGCGGATGCGCCGGCTGGCGGGCACCCGCAAGGTCGGGCACGGCGGCACGCTCGACCCCATGGCGACGGGCGTGCTCGTCGTCGGCATCGGCCGTGCCACGCGCCTGCTCACGTGGGTCTCGGGCGCCGACAAGGAGTACACGGCCACCGTCCGCCTGGGGGTCAGCACCACGACGGACGACGCCGAGGGCGAGACCGTCGCGACCCCCGGCGCCGCCGGCACCACCCGCGCCGAGGTCGAGGCGGCGGCCCTGCCGCTCACGGGGCAGATCCTCCAGGTGCCCAGCGCCGTGTCGGCGATCAAGGTCGACGGGCAGCGCGCCTACGCCCGGGTGCGGGCGGGGGAGAGCGTCGAGCTGGCCGCCCGCCCCGTCACGGTCAGCGTGCTGGAGGTGGGGGAGATGCGCCCCGGACGGGTCGAGGACGGTGACGGCGACGGCGAGGGCACCGACGTGCTCGACGTCGACGTGCGGGTCGTGTGCACCTCGGGCACCTACGTGCGCGCGCTCGCCCGCGACCTCGGCGCCGCGCTGGGCACCGGCGGCCACCTCACGGCGCTGCGGCGCACGCGGGTCGGCGGCTTCGACCTGGCGCAGGCCCGGACCCTCGAGGCGCTGGCCGAGGTGCCGGAGGACACGCCGCTGGCCGTCCTCGACCCCGCCGCCGCGGCGCGGGCCACCCTGCCCGTGCGCGACCTCGACGAGCGCGAGGCCCGCAGCCTCTCCTACGGGCAGCCCGTCGAGCTGCGCCCGGGCCGCTCCGGCCCCGCCGCCGCCATCGGCCCGGACGGCGTCCTCGTCGCCGTGCTCGAGCCCCGAGACGACCGCGACCGCCCTCTGCTGGTCCTCACCCCCGCGGGCTCCTGAGCCGGGTGGTGGACGGCGGCGCCGCGCCGACCGCCGGGACGGCGCCGCCCGCCGCCCGCACCGCCCCACCGGCACCGCCGGGCGTGCGGCGCGTACCCGGACGGTCCTGCGGGGTGGCACCCTTGTCCGCTGGGCCGCACCGGGCGGCCGCGAGGGAGGCACGCGTGCACGTCTGGCGGGGTCTGGCCCAGGTGCCGGCCGGCTGGGGGCCGTCCGTGGTGACGCTGGGCAACTTCGACGGCGTCCACCGCGGCCACGCGGGCGTGCTGGCGGAGATGGCGGCGGACGCCCGTGCCGCCGACCTGCGGTCCGTCGCGGTGACGTTCTCCCCGCACCCCGCGCAGGTGCACCGCCCCGACACGGCGCCGCCGCAGCTCACGGGCGACGCGGACCGGCTCGAGCTGCTCGCCGACTGCGGCCTCGACGCCGTGCTGCTCGAGCACTACACGCTCGCCTTCGCCCGCCAGACGCCGCGGGAGTTCGTGCAGCGGTACCTCGTGGGGGCGCTGGGCGCCCGGGTCGTCGTCGTCGGGCGGGACGTGCGCTTCGGCTGGCAGAACAGCGGCGACCTGGCGACGATGCGCGCGCTCGGCGCGGAGCTGGGCTTCACGGTGGACGTCGTGGACGACCTCGTCGACGAGGCGCCCGCCGACCCGGCGGACGGGCGGCGCCGGCTGTCGTCGACGTGGGTGCGCGAGCTGCTCGCGGCGGGGGACGTCGCCGGCGCCGCCGCCCTGCTGGGCCGGCCGCACCGGCTGCGCGGCCTCGTCGTCCACGGGGACGCCCGCGGCCGCGAGCTGGGCTACCCGACGGCCAACCTCGCGCAGGACGCCGCGGGCATGGTCCCCGCCGACGGCGTCTACGCCGGCCGGCTGCGGCGCGTGCGGCGCGCGGACGGCACGCCCTACGCCCCGGTCGACGCGGACGTCGTGCTGCCCGCCGCCGTCTCCATCGGGACGAACCCCACCTTCGACGGCGTGCAGCGCCGCGTGGAGGCCTACGTGCTCGACCGCACGGACCTCGACCTCTACGACGAGGAGGTCGTCGTGGAGCTGCTCGTCCGGCTGCGGCCCACGCTGCGCTTCGACGGCGTCGAGCCGCTCCTGGAGCAGATGGCCCGGGACGTGGCCGACGCGCGGGCGCTGCTGGGCGCCCCCGAGCCCGCGTAGGACCGGGCCGCCGCGCCGGGGTCCTCCCGGGCGGCGGCCCCTCCCGCGGGCCGGGCGGGGTCAGCCCTCGCGCGCCGCGACCTCGAGGGCCGCGTCGACGTCCGCGACGAGGTCCGCGACGTCCTCGATGCCGACGGACAGCCGGACGAGGTCGTCCGGCACCTCCAGGGCCGACCCGGCGACGGACGCGTGCGTCATCGCCGCGGGCAGCTCGACGAGGGACTCGACGCCGCCGAGCGACTCGGCCAGCGTGAAGAGGCGCGTGGCGGCGCAGAAGGCCCGCGCCCGCGCCTCGCTGCCCAGGCGGAACGCCACCATGCCGCCGAAGGCGCGCATCTGCCGCGACGCGACCGCGTGCCCGGGGTCGTCGGGCAGCCCGGGGTAGTGCACCGCGGTGACGGCGGGGTGCGCCTGCAGGTGCGCCGCGAGCTCGGCGGCGTTGGCGCTGTGCCGCTCCATGCGCACGGCCAGGGTGCGCAGCCCGCGCAGCGTGAGCCACGCGTCGAACGGCCCGGCCACCGCCCCGGCGGCGTTCTGGAGGAAGCCCACGGCGTCGGCGACGGCGTCCGTGCCCGTCGGCCCGACGAGCCCGAGCGGCAGGCGCACGCCCGCGCCGACGACGAGCGCCCCGCCGACCACGTCCGAGTGCCCGCCGATGTACTTCGTCGTGGAGTGCACGACGACGTCCGCGCCGAGCGCGAGGGGCTGCTGCAGGTAGGGCGAGGCGAAGGTGTTGTCGACGACGAGGAGGGCGCCCGCGGCGTGGGCGATCTCGGCCAGGCGCGGGATGTCGGCGACGCCGAGCAGCGGGTTCGTCGGCGTCTCGACCCACACGACGCCGGTCTCACCGGGACGCACGGCGGCGGCCACCGCGTCGGGGTCGCCGAGGCGTGCCGGCGTGTGCGCGACGCCCCAGGGCTCGAGGACGCGCGCCACGAGGCGGTAGGTGCCGCCGTAGGCGTCGTCGGGGATGACGACGTGCCGCCCCGGGGTCAGCGTGGCGCGCAGGAGGACGTCCTCGGCGGCCAGGCCCGAGGAGAACGCGAAGGCGCGCTCGCCGCCCTCGACGGCCGCCAGGGCCGTCTGGAGGGCGTCCCGGGTCGGGTTGCCCGAGCGCGAGTACTCGTAGCCGTTGCGCAGGCCGCCGACGCCGTCCTGGGCGTAGGTGGACACCTGGTAGATCGGCGGCACGACCGCGCCCGTCGTCGGGTCGGGCTCGAGCCCGGCGTGCACGGCGCGGGTGGAGAACCCCGAGGGGCGCCCGTCGGGGGCGGTGGTGCTCGCGTCCGGGGTGCCGCCGGTGCTCGTGCCGGCGTCCGTGCCGCGGCCCTCGGAGGGCGTGCGGGGCTGGTGGGGCGCCGTCGCGCCGGGGTCGGTGGTCACGGGGTCCTCCTGCGAGAGGTCGGCGGGGGCGTCGGGGGTCGGGGGTGGACGGCGGTCAGCGTGCGGCGTGCTCGAGGAGGTCGGCGCGCGTGAGGACGCCGGCGGGGCGCCCCTCGTCGACGACGAGCAGCGCGTCCGCGTCCTGCAGCGCGGCCGTGGCGGCGGCGACGGGCTCGCCCGCGCCGACCTGGGGGAGCGGGTCCGCGAGGTGCTTGCGGACGGGGTCGGACAGGCGCGCGGAGCCGCTCCACAGGGCGTCGAGCAGCCCGCGCTCGGTGACGGCACCCAGCACCTCGCCGAGCGTGACGGGCGGCTCCTCCGTGACGACGGGCAGCTGGGACACGCCGTACTCGCGCAGGATCTCGATGGCGTCGCGGACCGTCTCGTTCGGGTGGGTGTGCACGAGCGCGGGCAGGCCCCCGCTCTTGCCGCGCATCACGTCCCCGACGGTCGCGCCCGTGCCCTCCTCGCGCAGGAAGCCGTACGAGCGCATCCACGGGTCGGAGAAGATCTTCGACAGGTAGCCGCGGCCGCTGTCGGGCAGCAGCACCACGACCACCGCCCGGGCGGCGGCCTCCGGGTCCTCGCGCTCGAGCCGCTCGGCCACGCGCAGCGCCGCGACGACCGCCATGCCGGAGGACCCCCCGACGAGGAGCGCCTCCTCGCGCGCGAGGCGACGGGTCATGGCGAAGGACTCCGCGTCGTCGACGGCGAGGACCTCGTCGGGCACGGCCGGGTCGTAGGCGCTCGGCCAGAAGTCCTCGCCGACGCCCTCCACGAGGTACGGCCGGCCCGTGCCGCCCGAGTAGACCGAGCCCTCGGGGTCCGCGCCGACGACCACGACCGGCCCCTCCGGGCGGTCCCGGCTCACGTCGTGCAGGTAGCGCCCCGTGCCGCTGATGGTGCCGCCCGTGCCGACGCCGGTGACGAAGTGCGTGACGCGCCCCTCCGTCGCCGCCCAGATCTCGGGACCCGTCGACGCGTAGTGGCTCGCGGGCCCGTCGGGGTTGGCGTACTGGTTCGGCTGCCAGGCGCCCGGCGTCTCGCGGACGATGCGGGAGGCGACGCCGTAGTACGAGTCGGGGCTGTCCGGCGGGACCGACGTGGGGGTGATGACGACGTCCGCGCCGTAGGCCCGCAGCACGTCCCGCTTCTCGGGGCTCACCTTGTCCGGGCAGACGAACACGCAGCGGTAGCCGCGGCGCTGCGCGACGAGCGCCAGGCCGACGCCCGTGTTGCCGGAGGTGGGCTCGACGATCGTGCCGCCCGGGCGCAGGTCGCCCCGGCGCTCCGCCTCCGCGACGATGCGGGCCGCGATCCGGTCCTTCACGGAGCCGCCGGGGTTGACGTACTCCACCTTCGCCAGCACGGTGGCGGAGAGGCCGGCCGTCACGGCGTGGAGGCGGACGAGCGGGGTGCCGCCGACGAGGTCGGCGACGTGGTCGACGTACTGCACGGGCTCTCAGGCCTCTCGTCCACGGGTCAGGTGCGTCCCGCCACTGTGCCACGACCGGCCCGGGCGCCCGTGCTGGTACTCTGGACGACGCCGTTCGATCGGCCGCGGAACGAGAGAGCCCGGGTGGACGTGCCCCGGAGCACCGCGCAACGAGACACCAGGGAGAGACGTGCCGCTCGACAACGCCACGAAGCAGACCATCATGACCGAGTACGCCACGCACGAGGGCGACACCGGTTCCCCCGAGGTGCAGATCGCGGTGCTCACGCAGCGCATCAAGGACCTCACCGAGCACCTGAAGGCCCACAAGCACGACCACCACAGCCGCCGTGGGCTGCTGCTGCTGGTCGGCCGGCGTCGTCGCCTGCTGGGCTACCTGCAGAAGATCGACATCGCCCGCTACCGCTCGATCATCGAGCGGCTCGGCCTGCGCCGCTGAACCACCGGACCAGCCCGGACCCCCCGCGGGTCCGGGCTGGTCCCGCGTGAGGGCCGCAGGCCCACCGCACCACCGCTGAGCACCAGAGCACGACAGTCACCAGAGCACGACGAGCACCAGAGCACGACGAGCACCAGAGCACGACCGGCACCACCGCACGACAGCACCACGTCACCACGCGAACCGCGCCGGCCCGCCTGCGCACGGTCCTCGGTAGTGGCCGCCAGCAGCCCCGACGCCGGGCGCTGCGACGGCCTCGATCGAAGACCGCCCGGGACCGGGCCGGCGCCCCCCGATCCTTAAGGAGGGCACCCGTGGAGGGTCCCGAGATCCAGTTCGCCGAGGCCGTCATCGACAACGGCTCCTTCGGCACGCGCACCGTCCGCTTCGAGACGGGCCGTCTCGCCAAGCAGGCCGCCGGTGCGGCCGTCGCCTACCTCGACGGCGACACGATGCTCCTGTCGGCCACGACGGCCGGCAAGCACCCCAAGGAGCAGTTCGACTTCTTCCCCCTGACGGTCGACGTCGAGGAGCGCCAGTACGCCGCGGGCAAGATCCCCGGCGCGTTCTTCCGCCGCGAGGGCCGCCCGTCCACGGACGCGATCCTCGCGTGCCGCCTCATCGACCGCCCCCTGCGCCCCCTGTTCGTCAAGGGCCTGCGCAACGAGGTCCAGGTCGTCGTCACCGTCCTGTCGATCCACCCGGACGACTCCTACGACGTGCTGGCCATCAACGCCGCGTCGATCTCCACGCAGATCTCCGGCCTGCCCTTCTCCGGCCCGGTCGGCGCCACGCGCATCGCGCTCGTCGACGGCCAGTGGGTCGCCTTCCCCCGCTACTCCGAGCGCGCCCGCGCCACGTTCGACATGGTCGTGGCCGGCCGCGTCGTCGGCGACGACGTCGCCATCGCGATGATCGAGGCCGAGGCGCCGGACAAGAGCTGGGACCTCATCCACGGCGGCGGCGGCACCGCCCCGACCGAGGACGTCGTCGCGGCGGGCCTCGAGGCCGCCAAGCCGTTCATCCGCGCGCTCGTCGTCGCCCAGCAGGAGCTGGCGGCGAAGTCCGCGAAGGAGACGCAGTCCTTCCCGACGTTCCCGGACTACCAGGACGACGTCTTCGCCGCCGTCGAGCAGGCCTCCTCGGCCCGCCTCGGCGCCGCGCTGTCCATCGCGGACAAGCAGGAGCGCGAGGGCCGCCTGGACGAGATCAAGTCCGAGATCCTCGACGAGCTGGCGGACGAGTTCGCCGGCCGCGAGAAGGAGGTCTCGGCGGCGTACCGCTCCGTGCAGAAGAAGCTCATCCGTCAGCGCATCCTCACGGACGGCTTCCGCATCGACGGCCGCGGCCTGCGCGACATCCGCACGCTCTCGGCCGAGGTCGAGGTCCTGCCCCGCGTGCACGGCTCGGCGATCTTCGAGCGCGGCGAGACCCAGATCATGGGTGTCACCACGCTGAACATGCTCCGCATGGAGCAGCAGATCGACTCGCTCTCGCCCGAGACGCGCAAGCGGTACATGCACCACTACAACTTCCCGCCCTACTCCACGGGCGAGACGGGCCGCGTCGGCTCCCCGAAGCGCCGCGAGATCGGCCACGGGGCGCTCGCCGAGCGCGCCATCGTGCCGGTGCTCCCCAGCCGCGAGGACTTCCCCTACGCGATCCGCCAGGTCTCCGAGGCCCTCGGCTCCAACGGCTCGACCTCCATGGGCTCCGTCTGCGCCGCGACGCTGTCGCTGCTCAACGCGGGCGTCCCGCTGAAGGCGCCCGTCGCGGGCATCGCGATGGGCCTCGTGTCCGACACGGTGAACGGTGAGACCCGCTACGCGGCGCTCACCGACATCCTCGGTGCGGAGGACGCCTTCGGCGACATGGACTTCAAGGTCGCCGGCACGCGCGAGTTCGTCACGGCCATCCAGCTCGACACGAAGCTCGACGGCATCCCCGCCTCCGTCCTGGCCGGCGCGCTGACGCAGGCCAAGGAGGCGCGCCTGGCGATCCTCGACGTCATCTCCGAGGCGATCGACGTGCCCGACGAGATGAGCCCCTTCGCCCCGCGGGTCATCTCGGTCAAGGTCCCGGTGGACAAGATCGGCGAGGTCATCGGCCCGAAGGGCAAGATGATCAACCAGATCCAGGAGGAGACCGGCGCCGACATCTCCATCGAGGACGACGGCACGGTCTACATCGGCGCGGTGGACGGCCCGTCCGCCGAGGCCGCGCGGGCGGCGATCAACGCGATCGCCAACCCGCACATGCCCGAGGTGGGCGAGCGCTTCGTCGGGACGGTCGTCAAGACCACGACCTTCGGCGCCTTCGTCTCCCTGTCCCCGGGCAAGGACGGGCTCCTGCACATCTCGCAGATCCGCAAGCTGGTGGGCGGCCGCCGCGTCGAGAACGTCGAGGACGTGCTGGCCATCGGCCAGAAGGTCCAGGTCGAGATCGGCGAGATCGACCCCCGCGGCAAGCTCTCCCTGCACGCGGTCGTCGAGGAGGGCGCGGACGGCGAGGCCGCCCCCGCCGCCTCGACGGTCGACGCCTGACGGTGCCGCTGGACCTGCCGCTCGTCGCCCCGGGCGTCACCGGGGCGGAGCTGTCCGCCGGGCAGGAGGGTGACGGTCTCGTCCGTCGCTCCGTCCTGCCCGGCGGGGTCCGGGTGCTCACGGAGCACATGCCCGGGCTCCGCTCGGCCACCGTGGGCGCCTGGATCGGCGTCGGCTCGCGCGACGAGGAGTCGGGCCACCTCGGCTCGACGCACTTCCTCGAGCACCTGCTCTTCAAGGGGACCGCGCGGCGCACGGCGATGGACATCGCCGAGGCGTTCGACGCCGTCGGCGGCGAGGCCAACGCCGCCACCGGCAAGGAGCACACCTGCTACTACGCGCGGGTGCTGGACGAGGACCTGCCCATGGCCGTGGACGTCATCACGGACATGGTCACCTCGGCCAGGCTCGACACGGACGAGCTGGAGACCGAGCGCGGGGTGATCCTCGAGGAGCTCGCGATGAACGACGACGACCCGAGCGACGTCGTCCACGAGCAGTTCGCCCTCGTGGCGCTGGGGGAGCACCCGCTCGCCCGGCCCATCGGCGGCACGCCCGACCACATCCGGGCCGTGCCGCGCGACGCCGTGTGGGAGCACTACCGCGACCACTACCGGCCCGAGCGGCTCGTCGTGAGCGCGGCGGGCAACGTCGACCACGACGCCCTCTGCGCCCAGATCGAGGCCGCGGTGGCCGCCGGCGGCTGGACCCTCGACCCGGCGGCGGCCCCCGCGGCGCGGCGCGTGGCGGGGCGCGACCTGCCGCCGGGCACCGGCGGCCTCCCGGCGGACGCGCGCGAGCGCACCGTGCGGCGGCAGACGGAGCAGGCGAACGTCGTCGTCGGGTGCGCCGGCCTCACGGCCACGGACCCGCGGCGCTTCACGCTCTCGGTCCTCAACGCCGTCCTCGGCGGCGGGATGTCCTCGCGCCTCTTCCAGGAGGTGCGCGAGAAGCGTGGCCTGGCGTACTCCACGTACTCCTTCTCCTCCGGCCACGCCGACACCGGCGTCTTCGGCCTCTACGCCGGCTGCACGCCCGCGAAGGTCGACGAGGTGACGGCGCTGCTCGTCGCCGAGTGGGAGCGCCTGGCGGACGGCGGGGTCGACGAGGCCGAGCTCGAGCGCGGCATCGGCCAGCTCTCGGGCGGGCTCGTGCTCGGCATGGAGGACACGGGCTCGCGCATGAGCCGGCTGGGCAAGGCCGAGCTCGTGCACGGGGAGCTGCTCAGCGTCGACGAGTCGCTGACCCGCGTCCGCGAGGTCACCGGCCGCGAGGTGCAGGAGCTCGCGGCCGAGCTGCTCGGCCGGCCCCGCACGGTCGTGCGCGTGGGCCCGCTCGGTGACTGAGCACGCAGGCGCCCCGGCGCCGAGGACCGCGGCCCTCCGGGTCGCGGTCCTCGGCGCGTCCGGGCGCATGGGCGGCCACGTCGTCCGTGCCGTCCGCGCCGCCCCGGGGCTGGAGCTCGTCGCCGAGGTGACCTCCTCGGCCGGTCTGGACGCCCTCCTCGACGCACCGGCCGGCGAGCGCCCCGACGTCGCCGTCGACTTCACCGTGCCGGGCGTGACCGAGATCAACGTGCAGGCCCTGGTCGGGGCGGGCGTGCACGCGGTCGTCGGCACGACGGGCTGGGACGCCGACGCCCTCGACCGCGTCCGGGGCGCGCTCGACGCGGCGCCCGGGGTCGGCGTGGTCGTCGCCCCGAACTTCGCGCTGTCGGCCGTGCTCGCCATGACCTTCGCGGCACGGGCGGCGCGCTTCTTCGAGTCCGTCGAGGTCGTCGAGCTCCACCACCCGGACAAGCTCGACGCCCCGTCCGGCACGGCGCTGCACACCGCACGGGCGGTCGCGGCGGCGCGCGCGGCGGCCGGCCTCGGGCCCGTCCCCGACGCCACGGCCTCGTCGCTCGACGGTGCCCGCGGTGCCGACGTCGACGGGGTCCGCGTCCATGCCGTCCGGCTGCGCGGGCTCGTCGCGCACGAGGAGATCCTCCTCGGCAACGCCGGCGAGCAGCTGACGATCCGCACGGACTCCTTCGACCGGTCGAGCTTCATGCCGGGCGTGCTGCTCGCCGTCCGCGAGGTCGTGCGCCGGCCCGGGCTCACCGTCGGGCTGGAGCACCTCCTGGACCTCGGGGCGTGAGCGCCGCCCGGCGCCGCGTGCCGGTCGCGCTGCTCGGCGCGCTGGCCCTGACGGCGCTGCTGGGGCTGTACGTCGTGCTCGTCGTGTCGCGCGCCTGGGCGCTCGTCACCTCCGGGCAGGCGGTCGGCGTCGCCCTCGGGCTCGCGTTCCTCGTGCTGCCGCTCGTCGTCCTCGTGCTCATCGCACGCGAGTGGCGCCTCGCGGCCGACGTGCAACGCATGGCCGACGCGCTGGCCGCCGCGGGGGAGCTGCCCGTCGACGACCTGCCGCGCTCGCCCGGCGGACGCGTGGACCGCACGGCGGCGCTGGCCGCGTTCGAGACGGCCCGCACGGAGGCCGAGGCGGACCCCGACAGCTGGGCCGTCCGGTACCGGCTGGCCTTCGCCTACGACGCCGCGGGCGACCGCCGCCGCGCCCGCGAGAACCTCCGGCTGGCCCGCACGCTGTGGCGGGCCGCGGGGGCGCCGGGTCCGGGCGGCGCCGGCAGGCGTTGACCACCGTCGGGTGACGGGTTCACCCGGACGGCTCAGCCCGACACCCGTCCGGCCGATGGGACGGAGGACGGGGGCTGCGTCCGCGAGCCCCCCTGCCCGGAGGACCCGCAGATGCCAGTGATCGCACGGACCCGTCCGACCGCCACGAGGGCGAGGTCCGCCCGGCGGCCCCTCGCCGCGCTGGGCGTGCTCGCCCTGCTCGGGGTCGTGGTGCCTGCGGGCGCCGCGTCCGCGGCCAACAGCGGCTCCGTCAGCAAGGTGTCCGGCGAGGAGAAGGTGGACGGCACCGCCACCTACGGCTTCTCCTGCACCATGGACAGCGGCACCGGGAACGCCTTCTCGTGGCGCCTCATGAACACCGCGACGACCGTCGAGTACCAGCGGGGTGACGCGACGGACTACACGGTGAACACCGGGACGAGCCGCTCGGGCACCTTCTCGATCACCTTCACGGGTCTGGCCGCGGGCACCTACCGCATCCAGGGCATGTGCTGGACGGACCCGACGCGGAGCTACGGCTACGTCCCGGCGGTCGCGTACGCCTCCGTCGCGCCCGGGTCGGTCGCCACGACCACGTCCCTGTCCGCGTCCCCGACGACCGTCGTGGCCGGTCGCAGCAGCACCCTCACGGCGTCCGTCCCCGGCGCCCCCGCCGGCGGCCAGGTCGAGTTCCTCGTGGACGGCGCCCCGGTCGGCACCGCGCCCCTCGGCACGGGCCGCACCGCGACCCTCACCCGCGCGTTCCCGACCACCGCCGCCGTGACCGCGCGGTACGTCGGCGCCTCCGGCTACCTGCCCTCGACCTCGGCGCCGCGCACCGTCACGGCGCTGACCACCGTCGTCGCGCCCTCCCCGGCCACCCTCTCGGCGCCCGTCGTCGTCGGCACCCCCGTCACCGTCGCGACCGGCACCTGGTCGCCGACCGTCGCCGACGGCACGGCGCTGACCTACCGCTGGACCGTCGGCGGCGAGACCGTCGGGACCGGCGCCTCCTACACGCCGGTCCCCGCCGACCTGGGCCGCGACCTCGCCGTCGACGTCACTGGGACGCACCCCGAGCTCGCCCCGGGGACCTCGGCGACGGTGACGGGCGGCCCGCAGGCCGTCGGCCGGGGCACGCTCGCCGCGGGCGCGCTGACCCTGGAGGGCACGCAGGACGGGGCCGCCGTGCTGGGCACGCCGCTCGTCGTCGACCCCTCCGGCTGGGCGGCCGGCACCGGCTTCGTCCACCGCTGGAGCGTGGGCGGCGCCGACGTCCCCGGCGCGACCGGCCCCTCGTACACGCCGCGGCCGCAGGACCTCGGGCGACCCGTCGCCGTCACGGTGACCGCGCAGGCTCCCGGCATGACGGACCTGGTCCGCACGCTCGACGCCGCGCCCGCCGTGGTCACCCCCACCCTCGCGGTCCGGCCTGACGGCGTCGTCGTCGGGCAGGACGCCCCCGTGCACGTGACGGTCGCCGGTCCCGAGGGCGGCCCGGTCCCGACCGGCACGGTCCAGGTGACGCTGACCGCCCCCGACGGGGCCACCACGGTCCTCGCGGCCCCGCTCGTCGGTGGCGCGGCCGACGTGACGGCCCCCGCGCCGGCCGTGGGCGATCACGCCGTCACCGCCGTCTACACCCCGGACGCCGGCGCGCTGCCCGACGGCGGCACGACGGCGGTCGCGCCCTACACGACGGCGACCGGCTCCGCGACGCTGTCGGTCGCGAAGGCGTCGCCGACCGTCACCGTGCCGACAGGCGTCTCCGTCCCCGTCGCCACCGCGGGCATCGTCGTCGCCCGCGTCGCCGGAGCCCGGCTCCCGGAGACCTTCGTCCTCGAGGAGGGCGGTGCCCCGGTCCTCGAGGGCACCGTGCCCGTCGACGGGGTGCTGGAGCTGACGCTGCCCGTCCTCGCGCCGGGCACGCACGAGCTCGTGCTGCGCTTCCCCGAGGGCGCCTCGACGCTCGCGGCGGAGTCGGCGCTGCGCGTCTCCGTCCAGGGCGAGCCGGAGCGCGAGGGGCTGCTCCCGACCGCCGCGCTCGCGACGCCCGAGAAGGCCACCGCGCCGGGGCAGCCGATGGAGCTCGTCGCCGAGGGCTTCGACGAGGGCGAGACGGTCGCCTTCTACCTGCACTCCGACCCGGTCCTCCTCGGCACCGCCGTGGCGGGTGCTGACGGCACGGCCCGACTGCTCGTCACGGTCCCCGACACCGCGCCGACCGGTGAGCACACGGTGGTCGCCACCGGTGGGACGTCGGGGCGCTGGGCCGCGCTCGAGCTCGAGCTCGCCGTGGCGTCCGCACCGGCCCCGGGCACCCCGACGGCGCCCACGACCGGGACCAGCCCGGTGACGGCGACCGTGACGGAGGCGACGGTCCCGGCGACCGCCGCCGGCGCGGGGACGCGCCCCGCGGCGACCACGACGCGGACGGCGGCGCGGCTGGCCGCGACCGGGGCCGAGACGGGTGCCGTCACCGCGCTCGCCTGGGGCATGGTGCTCCTGGGCGGTGCCCTGGTGGTCGTGCGCCGCCGCCGGGCCCACGCCTGACCGGAGCACAAGGAGCGGAGCAGGGCCCCGGGCAGCCGCCCGGGCCCTGCTCCGTCGTGCCTCCCGTTCCCGCATCCCGTGGCGGCACCTTGGACGCGTCGGCGCCCGGCGGGGTGCGACCCCCGCGCTAGCGTCGGCGGCATGGCCTGCCGACTGAGCGAGCTCGTCCTCGACTGCCGTGACCCCCGGGCTCTGGCGGACTTCTGGTGCGCCGTCCTGGGGTACGTCGTGCTCGACGAGGACGACGGCGCCCTCGAGATCGGCCCGACGGCCGGGTTCGGCGGCCCGGCCCCGACGATCATCCTGTCGCCCTCGTCGGAGCCGCGGACGGGCAAGCTCCGGCTGCACCTGGACGTGAACCCGACGGACCGCGACCAGGACGCGGAGCTGGAGCGCCTGCTCGCCCTCGGGGCGCGGCGCGCGGACGTCGGGCAGACGGGCGAGGAGTCCTGGCACGTGCTGGCCGACCCGGAGGGCAACGAGTTCTGCCTGCTTCGCCGGCGCCTCGACCCGCTCTAGGTCCCGACCGCTGCAGGGGCGTCAGCCGAGGCGCTGCGCCAGCGAGACGAGGAGGCCCTCCGGGCCGCGCACGTAGGCCATGCGCCACGCGTCCTCATACCGCCCCACCCCGCCGACGAGGCCCCAGCCGTCGGCCGCGAGCCGCTCGACGAGCCCGTCGAGGTCGTCGACCTCGAAGGCCACGTTGCGCAGGCCGAGCGCGTTCGCCATGGCCCCCGGCTGGCTGGGGGCGTGGTCGGGGCGCTCGAAGGTCGACAGCTCCAGGCACGTGCCGCCCCCGGGCGGGCGCAGCATGACGATCCGGGTCCGCGCACCGGTCATGCCGATCACGGTGTCGAGGAACTCGCCCTCGATCGGCATCGGCCCGCCGTCGACCTCGAGCCCGATCCCGACGAAGAACGCCGTGACCGCGCCGAGGTCGGCGACGGTGATGCCGACGTGGTCGAAGCGACGGACCTGCGCCATGGGGACCTCCGGGACGACGGGGCGCACGCCGGCGGCGTGCCCTCACGGGGTCCAGACCGGCGGGGCGTGCCGTCCTCATCGGCCCCGGCCGCCGCATGATGGCGGTCATGGCCACCACCTCGGCCCGCGCGCTGCGGCTGCTGTCGACGCTCGCCGGCGGGCGGGTGTGGCCGGCGGCGGACCTCGCCCAGCGCCTGGAGGTGTCCGCACGGACGCTGCGGCGCGACGTCGACACGCTGCGCGGCCTCGGGTACACGGTCCAGCCCGTCAAGGGCGTCGGGGGCGGCTACCGCCTCGTCGGGGGCGCCCGGCTCCCGCCGCTGGTCCTCGACGAGGAGCAGGTCGTCGCGATCGCCGTGTCCCTGCAGGCGGCGCCGCGGGTGCTCGCGGGGCTCGACGGCGCCGCCGCGTCCGCCCTGGCGAGCGTGCGACAGGTCATGCCGGAGCGGCTGCGGCTGGAGTCCGACGCCCTCGTCGTCACCGCGCTGCCCAACCTGTGGGAGTTCCCGGCGGACCTCATCGACGCGGGCGTCGTGCGCGCGGTCGGCGCGGCGGTCCGGCGCCGCCACCTCCTGCGCGTCGTGGTCGACGGCGGGGACGGCGGGGCTGACGGCGCGGGGGAGGCCGTGCTGCTCGAGCCGTACGCCGTCGTCGTGTGGGCGGCGCGGTGGTACCTCGTGGCCGCCGACCCCGCCGGGTCCTCGGACGGCCGGTGGCGGGTCCTGCGGCTCGACCGCCTGACCGTGCGTGCACCGACGGGGACGCCCTTCGCGCCGCGCCCGCTCCCGCCCGGCGGGATTGCGACGCTCGTGCAGGAGACGCCCGACCGCGGCGACGTCCTCGCGTCCTGGCCGTGCCAGGGGTCGGCGGAGCTGGCGGTGCCCGCGCCGCTCGCGGCCCGGTTCGCGCCCGGAGGAGCGGTCGTCGAGCACGTGACGGAGGGCGTGTGCCGGCTGCGCATGGGCGCGTGGTCGTGGACCGGCCTGGCCGGCCTCTACCTCACGTTCGCGGCGGAGCTGCGTGCGGTCGAGCCCGACGAGCTGCGGGCGGCGCTGCGCGGGATCCGCGAGCGCGTCGACCGGTCGGAGGCGGCCACGGCCGACGACGCCGGTCGCGTCGACGACCGCCGAGGTCCGTGAGCCCTGCGGCCATCCGGTGTCCGCTCCGCCTGCCACCGTCGACCCCGCGACCGGTGACCGCCGCGTCGAGGCCGTCGGCACCCGCGCCGGGCGGCACGGAGGGACGACCATGCGGACGATCATCATCGGCGGCGGCATCGGGGGCCTGGCGCTCGCGGCCGGCCTGCGGCGCCACGGCCTCGACGTCACCGTGCACGAACGGGACACGGACCTCGCCGCCACCGGCGGGTACCACATCACGCTCGACACGGCGGCCCTGGCGGCGCTGCGCGCGCTCGTCGGTCCGGAGCACCTCGAGCGGCTCCTGGCCTCGGCGTCCGCGGTCCGGCGCCGCCCGCCGGACGTCTGGTGGGACTGGCGCGCCCGCCCGCTCGGCCCGGTCGAGGTGAAGGGCCTCGACCGCGACAGCGTCGACGTCGACCGCATCACCCTGCGGCTGCTGCTCGCGGAGGCCGCCGGCGACGCGCTCCACGTGGGCCGGACCTGCGTCGGGGTGGAGCGGGAGCTCGCGCCGGGCCCGGCCACCGGGGTCGGCGCGACCGGTGGGGGCGGTCCCGTGCGCGCCCGGTTCGCCGACGGCACCGTCGAGCACGGGGACCTGCTCGTCGGCGCCGACGGGACGGGCTCCCTCGTGGCGCGGCACCTCGCCGGCGGCCCCACGTCGCGCCCGGCGGGCGTCCTCGGGGTCTCGGGCCGCACGGCCGCCGCCGCCCTCGACCCCGACGAGCGCGAGCGCCTCGGCCCGCGCTCCAGCCTCGGCGTCGGCCCGGCCGGCACGGCGCTGTACGCCGGCTTCCTCGACCCCGAGGGGTTCGCCGTGCTCGACGCGGCACCGCAGCGCGCGGCCGTCACGGTCGGCCCCACGTACATCTGGGGCGTGATGGTGCCCGACACCCCGGACTCGGCGGCGTGGCGCGGGCTGTCCGGTGCCGAGCTGCGGGACGCGACGCTGGGGGCGCTGCGCCGCGTCGGGTGGTCCGAGCGCGCGCTGCAGGTCGTCGCCCGCACGGGCACGGACGGGGTCGCGGCCTACCGCTTCCACGCCGGGCCGGACGACGTGCGCGAGATGGCGCCCTGGCCGGCCGGGCCGATCACCGCGCTCGGCGACGCCGTCCACGCCACGCCGCCCACCGCGGGCAAGGGGGCGGGCACGGCCCTCGTCGACGCCGCCGCCCTGCTCGAGGGGCTGCTCGCCGTCCGGGCCGGCACCACCACGCCGCTCCTGGCGGTCAGCGCCTTCGAGCAGGCCATGCGCCACCGCGGCACGGCCGTGGTCGCGCTGTCCATGGTCACCGTCCGCCGCGTGCTCGCCAGCAGCACCCCGGCCGGCTCGGCGCTGACCCGCGCGTCCCTGCCCCTGCTCGCGGGCGCCACCGCGCTGCGCACCCGACGGGAGCGCCGTGGCTGACCGGGCCCTCCCGGGGGCCGCCGTGCGGCAGGATGCCCCGCGAGCGGGACGGGGCAGGGACGGGGCGGTCCGAGCCCGGTCGCCGGGGCGGTCAGGACCGCGGTCCTCGTCGCGGTCGGCTCCTTCGCCGCAGGCGTGGTCCTCGCCGGGGTCCGGCTGACGCGGCCGACGCAGCGGACGTCCCCGGCACGGCGGGGCCCCGCGGGTGGCAGGCTGCGGCCGTGATCCCTCCCGCCCCGCCGCCTGCCCGGCTCGAGGCCGCCCGGTACCTCGCCGCGCTGCGGGCGGACGCGGCCCGGCTGCGCGCCCTGGCGCTCCGGGCGGACCCCGCCTCGCCCGTCCCCGCCTGCCCGGGGTGGACGGTCGACGACCTCCTCCGCCACGTCGCCGACGTCCACCTGCGGCAGGCGGCGGCGATCGCGGAGGGGCAACGCGTGCCGCCCGGCGACCCGGCGGGGGCGGCGGCGCCCGAGGAGAGCACCGTCGCGCACCTCGACCGGGCCGCCGCCCGCATCCTCGCGGCCGTCGACCGGCCCGCGAGCACCCCCTGCTGGACGTGGCCGGAGCCCCGCGGGCGGCTGGCGTTCTGGCAGCGGCGGATGGCGCAGGAGACGCTGATCCACCGGGTCGACCTGGAGCAGGCGACGGGCGAGCCGTCCGACCTCGCCGACGACCTCGCGCTGGACGGCGTCGACGAGGTGCTGACGGTCTTCCTCCCGCTCTCCCTGCCGTCCGACGGCCCGGGGCTCGGCATCGGCCCGGACCTGCGGGCGTCGGTCCTCGTCGGGTCCGGTGCCGTGGCCTGGGGCGTGGAGGTCACGGGGGCGACGGCCCGGGTCGCGGCCGGCGCACCGGCGGGTGCCGCGCAGGTCCGGGGGGACCCGGCGGCGCTGCTGCTGTGGCTGTGGGGCAGGGGCGGTGAGGAGGGGCTGGACGTCCAGGGGGACCGGGGCCAGGTCGCCGCGCTGCGGCGGGCCCTCGTCGCGGCGACGCAGTAGGCGGGGCGGACCCACCCTTGCCCGTGCCGGTCGGGCCACGGCAGGCTGGGGCCCCCGGTCCGGTCGGAGGAACCCCATGGGCACGCTCGTGTACGCGGCCAACGCCTCGCTCGACGGCTACCTCGAGGACGAGGAGGGCCGGTTCGACTGGTCGGAGCCCGACGAGGCCGTGCACGCGTTCTGGAACGGGCACGAGGAGCGGGTCGGCACCTCGCTCTACGGCCGCCGGATGTACGAGACGATGCGCGTCTGGGAGACCCACGACTGGCTCGCCGACGAGCCGCAGGTGGTGCGCGACTACGCCGGCATCTGGCGCGACGCCGACAAGGTCGTCTACTCCACGACGCTCGAGAGGGTCACGACCGCCCGCACCCGCCTCGAGCGCCGCTTCGACCCCGACGCCGTCCGGGCGCTGAAGCAGGGGTCCAGCCGGGAGCTGAGCGTCGGCGGCGCGACGATCGCCGCCGAGGCGTTCCGGCACGGCCTCGTCGACGAGTGCGTGCTCGTCCTGTGCCCCGTCGTGGTGGGCGGCGGGAAGCCGGCGCTCCCCCGGGGCCTCCGGCTCGACCTGGAGCTGCTCGACGAGGGGCGCTTCGCCAACGGCTGGGTCCACCTGCGCTACCGCGTGGGGAACGCCCGCTGACCCACCGTGCGGACCCTGGGCGGCTCGCGCAGGGGCGTCCGGGCGTCCGGGCGTCCGGCTCAGGGTGTCGCGGTCGCGTCCTCCTCGGCGGCCCCGACCACGACCCGGGGCCGTGGGACCGGCGTGCCGTACCCGAGGAGCCGGGCGCGCGCGGCGGCCGCGAGCAGCCGCGGGTGCAGCAGGACCAGCGGCGGCGCCATGAGGTGGAAGACGCCGGCCACCCGCTCCTGGGTGGCGGTGTCGCCGTGCGCCGCCAGCCGCCCCAGCTCGCGGGTCCAGCGGCCCAGCAGCGCCGGCACCCGGCCCTCGCGACCGGGCACCGTGGCGTAGCGGCGGTCCTCGCCGGTCGCCATCGCCCACGGCAGGGCGGTGAGGCGGCCGAACCTGCGCTGCAGCCGGCGCGTGCTGCGCCCGGGACGCCACCCGCGGCGCACCTCGTCGCGCAGCGCGACCGCCTCGAGCGCGGCGACCGCCACGCCCTGCCCGTAGATGGGGTTGAACGCGCACAGGGCGTCCCCGAGCATGAGGACGCCGTCGGGCAGCGCCGTGCGGCGGCCCGGCCGGTGGCGTCGGTTGGCGGTCCGGCGGTGGACGACCACCTCCGTCACGGGCTCCCCGGCGGCGGCCAGCTCGGCCAGCACCGGGTCGGGCAGCGCCGCGAGCCCGGCCCGGAACGCCTCCGGGTCGCGCCCGGGCCGCCGGTCCCCGATCCCGACGGCGCCGACGAGCCACCGGCCGTCCTCGACCGGCAGCGCGATCCCGCCCACCGGCCGCCCGGGGGAGGCGAGGACGATCACGCCGGCGGTGAGGACGCGGTCCCGGCTCAGGGCGTAGGCCCGGCTGGCGTACCCGACGCCGGCGTCGACCTCCTCCGTCGGCGGGACGGGCAGGCCGAGCGCGCGGAGCCACACCGGCAGGCGGGAGGCCCGCCCGGACGCGTCGACGACGAGGTCGGCCGGCACCGTGCCGCCGTCCGCCAGGTGCACCTCCCACAGGGCGTCGGGCCCCCCGCGGACGAGCCCGTCGACCCGGACGCCGTCGCGGACCACGACCCCGGGCAGGGCGCGGACCCGGGTGCGCAGCACGTGCTCGAGCAGGGGCCGGGTCGCCGAGAGGACCTCGTACTGCCGGCTCGGCGGCGCCCACCCCTGCTCCCCGAGCCACGCGAGCCTCCCCGTGTCGACGGGCAGCGCCCCGGCCGCCCGCAGGTCCGCCTGCAGGCCCGGCAGCAGGTTCTCGGCGGCCAGGAGCCCGCGGTGGAGCAGGACGTGGGGGTGCCGGTCCTGCGGCGTGCCCGGCCGGGACCGCGGCGCCGTCTGGAGCGTGTCCTTCTCGAGCAGCGTCACCTGCCGGCCCGGCTCCGCGAGCGCGGCGGCGACGAGCAGCCCGGAGACGCTGGCGCCCACGACGACGACCCGGGCCGGTGCCGCTCCGCGTCGGGTCACCGGTGCATCGTCGCGCCCGGCGGGCGGCGCCGGAAGGGCCGGGTCCGGAGGCGCTCGCGGGTGGTTCTCAGCGGGCTGCGGTGCGGGGCGTGCGCGGGCGCGCCGCGCACGGTCGTCAGCCGAGCCAGCGCCACCAGCGCGAGGGCTCGGGACCGGCGTCGGCGGCCTCGTCCTCGTCGCCCTCCTCGCCGAGCGCCCGCGCGGCCCCGGCGAGGTCCTCCGCGGTGAGCGTCATGACGTCGAGACGCTCGAGCGCCTCGAGGCCGTCGGCGCCCCCGCCCGCGTCCCGGGTGAGGCGCAGCGCCTGGCGGTTGAGCGCCTGCTCGAACAGGGTACGGACGAAGCGCGCGTTCCCGGACTCCTCCCCGTGGCGCAGCCCGGCGAGGACGCCCCGGAGGGTCTCCTCGGCGTCGGGCTCGAGCACGTACTCGTGCTGGGTCAGGACGCGCGCGAAGATCTCCCGCAGCTCCTGCGTCGAGTAGTCCGGGAAGCTGATCTCGCGCGCGAACCGGGAGCGCAGCCCCGGGTTGGACAGCAGGAAGGCGTCCATGAGCCGGGGGTAGCCGGCGACGATGACCACGAGCCGGTGGCGGTGGTCCTCCATGCGCTTGAGCAGCACCTCGATGGCCTCGGACCCGAAGTCGACGCGGCCGTCGCCCTCGGGGGTCAGGGAGTACGCCTCGTCGATGAAGAGCACGCCGTCCAGCGCCCGGCGGATCACCGCGTCGGTCTTGATCGCGGTGGCGCCCACGTACTGCCCGACGAGGGCGGCCCGGTCCACCTCGACGAGGTGGCCCTTCTGCAGCAGGCCGACCGCCCGGTACATCTCCGCCAGCAGCCGCGCGACCGTGGTCTTGCCCGTGCCGGGGTTGCCCAGGAAGACGAGGTGCTGGGAGGTCGCGACCTCGGGGAGCCCGTGGGCCTTGCGGCGCGCCTGGACCTGCAGGAGGGCGACGAGCGCCCGCACCTGCTCCTTCACGGACTCGAGCCCGACGAGCGCGTCGAGCTCCGCCTGCACCGCGGCGAGCGGCCGGGCCGGTCCGGGACGGGCGCCGAAGAGGTCGTCCACGCCCGGCAGGCCGGACCGCGGCAGGCGGTCCCCGAGGCGGCCGACCGTCTCGCGCAGCTCGTCCAGCGGTGTGCGGCGGGAGGCCATGCGACGAGCGTACGGCGGGCGGCGGGACGCGCCCCTCCGGACCTCCACGCCCCCGCGGCGCCTAGCCCGCGGCGACCACGACCGGCAGCTCCGCCGTGCCGGCCCGCAGGGTCGCGGGCCCAGGGGTCACCTCGCCCGGGAGCCGGACCTGCCACGACACGGTGAAGTCCGCGTCGGCGTCGGCGGTGCCGAGCTCCCACGAGCGGTCCCCCTGCTCGAGGACGAGGGGGATGTCGGTCTCCGGCTGCGGCTCGCCGACGTCAGGTCTCGAGGGCGGCTCCGGACCGCTGCACCCCGGGCCGGTGACGGTGCTGGAGGTGTCCGCGCACCGGTCCATGAAGGGCTCGCCGACGACGACGACAGGGCCGTCGCGGGCGAGCTCGACCGGGGCGACGTCGGTGACCTCGCCCGAGGGGGGAGCGGCGCCGTCGACCGCGAGCACCGGCGCCGGGCAGCCCGCGCGCGCCGGGGCGGGGACGAACGTCCCGAGCCCGGCCGCGACCACGCCCGCGACGAGGCAGGCGCGGACCGTTCGGCTCCCCATACCCGCATGCTGTCGCGACGGGTCGCGGCCGTGCAACGACCCGTCGCCGGCCAGAGGTCCTCGGGGGCCCGGAGGCGATGGACACCGCGCGGCTCGATCAGGATGATCGGACCCGGGACGCGCGTCCCGACCGGACGGGGGAACCGTGGTGCGTCGAGCAGCGGGAGCCGGGGCCGTGGCCGTCCTGCTCGCGGCGGGCTGCACCGTCGCACCCGTGACGCAGGGGCTGCCGGAACCCGACCGGGCCGTCCCCACGCTGGCGAAGCTCGAGGGGCACGCACCGGAGCTGAGGCTGCCCGCGGACGCCTTCGCGGCCCTCGAGATCGCATACGACGAGAGCACCGCCCTGCAGCTCTGGGTCCTGTCCCGGGCGGACGACCTGCCCGCGGCCGACGGCGACCCGGACGAGCCCGGGCGGTACGGCTCCCTGGCCGACGTGGACTTCGACAGCCACGTCGTGGCGCTGTGGTCCTCGGGGCAGTCCGGCACGTGCCCCTCCTGGCTGGCCTCCGTGGAGGGCGACCCGGACGGGGTGACGCTCCGCGAGGCGGACCTGGTCTCGGGTGGCTGCACCGAGGACTACGTCCCCTACCGGTCCGTCGTCGCGGTCCCGCGGGACCGCCTGCCGGAGGTCGGCTCCGCCGACGCCACGGGCGACGCCCGCCTCCTCGCGTACCCGGCCCAGCACGACGACCTGCGGGTCGTCCTGCGCCCGTGGACGCCGCCCGCGGCCTGACGGTCCTCAGCAGGGCGTCCCGCCGTCGACGGATGACGTCCCGTTCCCGCCCCACGGGGCGCGTCGACCTCGGCGGCCCCGTCAGGGCCGCCGGACCCAGCCGAGCCGGAGCGCGACCGCGTCGGCGACCGCCGTCGGGAAGGCGGGCCAGTCAGGCTCGAGCCGGGCGCGCGCGAGACGGAACAGCGCCAGCGCCGCCTCCTCGACGGGCCAGGCCAAAGCGTCGTCGATCTCCGCGGCGACGTCCGGGACCGCCGCCTCGAGCCGCCGCGACGGGTCGAGGGGCTCGGGGTGGGCGCCGGCGGGGGCCAGACGGGCGCGGACCGCCCGCAGCAGGTGGCCCAGCGCCCACGCGCGGACCATGAGTCCCGCAGCGACGCGCTCGCCGCGGCGGGCGCGGCCGACCCCGATGAGGAGCTTCACCAGCGCGAGCGTCGTCTCGTTCGCGGCGTCGACCGCCGGCGCGGGCTGCGCGGCGCCCGCCGCCACGAGCCGGGCCGCGGTGCCGTCCACGTCGAGCACGACGCGGTGGTCGTCGCCGACCGGGGCGCCGGCGAGCTCGGTCTCCGTGGCGGCGGCGAACTCCAGGACGTGGCCGTCGTCGTAGAGGGCGGTGAAGCCCACGGCACCCTCGCGGGCGACGCCGACGAGGTGCTCGGGGTCGGGCAGCCAGCGGTGCACGTCGCGCAGGCGCTCGACCGCGTCGGGCGCGGCGAGCACGAAGAAGTCGTGGTCGGACCACTCGTCCCGTCGGCTCGGCTCGGCCGCCGACCCGAGCAGCAGGAGGGCCACGACGCCGGGCTGGGCGCGGACCGCCGCCCTCAGCGCGGCCGTGCGCTCCTCGAAGGGTCGTCGCTGGTCCATCCGGGCCTCTCGTCCGCAGGGGTGGGTGTCAGGAGCGGTGCAGCAGCACCGGGGAAGGCGGGTCTGCGAGAGGGTCGAGCAGCACGGTCGTCCCTCGTCCCTCGTCCCGCGTCCGGCGTCAGGCCTCCGGAGCGGGGTGCTCCTGGAGCCACGCCTTGCGGACGCGGACCTGGGCCCGGTCGAGCCAGGCGTCCGTCACGAGCTCGGCCAGCAGGTCGACCGGCAGCGCGTCGAGGCGCAGGAGGACCACGGGGTAGCCGACGAAGTGCGGGGTGGTGAAGGCGACCTCGGGCCGCTCCTGGATCAGCGCCGCCTTCTCCTCCTCGTCGGCGACGCGCACGGCGAGGACGGGGCCGTCGGGTGCGGCGTCGCCGAGGTGCTCGAGGTCGGCGCGCCGCAGCGGGCGCTCCCACGTGACGAGCCGGCCGTGCGTGCTCCACCGCCGCGCGCCCTGCACCGTCTCGGCGACGACCTCGGGCATCGCCTCCGCCGCGCGCGCCACGTCCTCCCACGTCGCCATGCGCCGAGGCTAGGGGCGCGGGGACCGGGGGAGAAGGCCCTCAGATGGTGGCGGCCCACCGCTCCTCGCGGACGGTCCGCGGCGCCCCGTCCGGCCCGGTGCCGGTGGCGAGGGTGCGCCGGACGCCCTGGGGCCCGAGGCCGGCACCGCGCAGGAAGGCGCGGCGCCCCTCGTCGCCGTCGAGGACCCACGTGTGGACCTGGTCCGCGCCGTCCGTGCGCAGGGTGTCGACGGCGGCCGCCAGCAGCCGGGAGCCGTGGCCCGCGCGCCGGTGCCCGGGGTCGACCTCGAGCGCCAGGAGGACGCCGCCGGGCGCGCCGCGGCCCGGGGGTCCCTCGGGGCCGGGCTCGTCGGGGACGAGGCCGAGCGAGACGAGGCCGACCACGCGGGGCCCGTCGCAGGCGACGAGGACCCGGTAGCCGCCGGCGGGCGGCGCGGTGACGGCCGCTGCCCACTGCTCCGTCATCGCCGTCTCGTCGAGGCGGTCGAGCACGTCGGGGCCGAGCACCTCGGTGTGCGTGCCGCGCCACGCGGCCACCTGGACGCGGGCGAGCGCCCGCTCGTCGCCGGGGACCGCGGGTCGCACGGAGACGTCGGCCGTGGGGCCGGACAGGAGCCCGGACGGCAGCGCGTCGTGGCCGTGCCCCGCGTGGGGGTCGGGTGCGGGGGCGGCCCCGTCGCCGGAGCCGGTCCGGCCGCCGGTCGGGTCGCTCACAGCGCCACGTACACGGGCTCGAGGTACTCCTCGATGCCCGCCTCGCCGCCCTCGCGGCCCATGCCGGAGGACTTCACGCCGCCGAACGGCGCCGAGGCGTCCGACACCATCCCGCGGTTGATCCCCAGCATGCCGGTCTCCAGGTCCTCGGCCAGGCGCATGACCCGCCCGACGTCGCGCGTGAAGGCGTAGGCGACGAGCCCGTACTCCGTGCCGTTCGCGAGCGCGACGCCCTCGGCCTCCGAGCCGAACGTCACGACGGGCGCGACCGGCCCGAAGATCTCCTCCGTGACGACCCGCTGGTCCGGCTGCACGTCGGACAGCACCGTCGGTGCGTAGAAGTAGCCGCGCCGGCCCACGCGCTCGCCGCCGGTGCGGATCGTCGCACCGCCGTCGGCCGCCTCCGTCACGAGCGCCTCGACGTGGTCGACCGCGTCCGCCTCGATGAGCGGCCCCACCGTGACGCCGTCCTGCGCGCCGTGCCCGACGACGAGGCGGTCGAACGCCTCCGTCAGGCGCGCGGTGAACTCCGCGGCGACCCCCCTCTGCACGAGGAAGCGGTTCGCCGCGACGCACGTCTGCCCCGCGTTGCGCATCTTCGCCGCGACGGCGCCCTCGACCGCGGCGTCGAGGTCCGCGTCGTCGAAGACGAGGAACGGCGCGTTGCCGCCGAGCTCCATCGACGTGCGCAGCACCCCGTCGGCCGCGGCCTTGAGCAGCGTGCGCCCGACCTCCGTCGACCCCGTGAACGACAGCTTGCGCAGCCGCGGGTCGGGCAGCAGGGCCCCGGAGATCCGGCGGGCCGACGAGGACGGCACCACGTTGACCACGCCGGCGGGCAGGTCCCGCGCCTCGAGCTCGGCGCGCACGATCTCCGCGACGGCCGCGGTCGTCAGCGGCGTGAGCTGCGCGGGCTTCACGACGACGGGGCAGCCGGCCGCGAGGGCGGGCGCGAGCTTGCGGGCGATCATCGCGATGGGGAAGTTCCACGGCGTGATGAGCAGCGCCGGCCCGACGGGGCGCCGCAGCACGAGCTGGTGGTGCGTGCCCGCGGGCGCGCGGCGCGTCAGGCCCTCCAGGCGCACCGCCTCCTCGGAGTACCAGCGCACGTACTCCGCGGCGTAGAGCACCTCCGCGCGCGCCTCGGCCAGCGGCTTGCCGCCCTCGGCCGTGATGATCGCGGCGAGGTCGTCGGCGCGGGCGCGCATCTCGTCGAACACCGCCCGCAGCAGGTCCGAGCGCACCCGGGGGGCCGTCCGCCGCCAGGGCTCCGCGGCGGCCGCCGCCGCCGTCAGCGCGTCGAGGGCGTCCCTCTCCGTCCCGTCCGCGACGTCCGCCAGGACCTCCTCCGTGCCCGGGTCGGAGACCGTGAACGTGCCGCCGCCGTGGGCGGGCCGCCAGCGTCCGTCGACGAGGACGCCGGTCGGCAGGTGCGCCGCCACCGTCGGGGGCAGGGTCGAGGTCCTCGTCGCGCTCATGGCGCCATCCTCGCCCTGCGGCCCGACGGGCGCCACGACCACCCGGGGCCGGGGGCGGCTCGTCGTCCCCCGAGGCGGCCGCCGGTGCGCCGCCGGACCCCGGGCCCACCCCTAGAGTGAGCGGCATGACGGACCGCGTGCCGACGCCGTACGAGGACCTCCTCCGGCTCGTGCTGGAGACGGGGACGCCGAAGGCGGACCGGACGGGGACGGGGACGCGCAGCCTCTTCGGCCACCAGATCCGCTTCGACCTCGCCCAGGGCTTCCCGCTCGTCACGACGAAGCGGGTCCACCTGCGCTCGGTCGTCTACGAGCTCCTGTGGTTCCTGCGCGGCGACTCCAACGTCCGCTGGCTCCAGGAGCACGGCGTGAGCATCTGGGACGAGTGGGCGGACGCCGACGGCGAGCTCGGGCCGGTCTACGGCGTGCAGTGGCGGTCGTGGCCGACCCCGGACGGCGGCCACGTCGACCAGATCACGCGCGTGGTGGAGGACCTGCGCCGCGACCCCGACTCCCGGCGGCTCGTCGTGTCCGCCTGGAACGTCGCGGACGTGCCCCGGATGGCGCTGGCGCCCTGCCACGCGCTCTTCCAGTTCTACGTCGCCGACGGCCGGCTCTCCTGCCAGCTCTACCAGCGCTCGGCGGACATGTTCCTCGGCGTGCCGTTCAACATCGCCTCGTACGCCCTCCTCACGCACATGGTCGCGCAGCAGGCGGGGCTCGAGGTCGGCGACTTCGTCTGGACGGGCGGGGACTGCCACGTCTACGACAACCACGTGGACCAGGTGCGCGAGCAGCTCTCGCGCGAGCCCTTCCGGTACCCCGCCCTGCGGCTGCGGCCGGCCCCGTCGATCCTCGAGTACGCGTTCGAGGACGTCGAGGTCCTCGACTACCTCCACCACCCGGGCATCAAGGCCCCCGTGGCCGTCTGACCATGGGCCTCAAGCTCATCTGGGCCCAGACGCCCGACGGCGTCATCGGCCTCGACAACGACCTGCCGTGGCGGATCCCCGAGGACCTCGCCCGGTTCCGGCGGCTCACCTCCGGGCACCCCGTCGTCATGGGCCGGCGCACCTGGGAGTCGCTGCCCGAGATCTACCGGCCGCTGCCCGGACGCGACAACGTCGTGCTCACGCACGACCGCGGCTACGACGCCCCCGGGGCGGTCGTCGCGACGAGCCTCGACGACGCGCTCGCGGTCGTCGGCGACCGCGACGCCTGGGTCATCGGCGGCGGCACGCTCTACGCGGACGCGCTGACGCACGCCGACACCGTCGAGGTGACGATCGTCGACCGGGCCACGGTGGGGGACACCTTCGCCCCCGTGCTCGACGAGCGGCGCTGGGTGCAGACGGCCCACGAGCCGGCCGAGGGCTGGTACTCCTCCGTCACGGAGGGCACCCGCTACCGCTTCATCACCTACGGCCACCGGCCGCAGTCGCAGCCGGCCGTCGACCCGCGCCTGCAGGCCCCGCACGCGGTGCGCTGCGACTGGGGCCGGGCCGGCGCGCGCGCCGTGGCGGCCGGGTCCGACCGGATCGCCGTCGTCGTCGACGTGCTGACGTTCACGACGACGGTGGCCGCGGCCTGCGCCGCGGGCATCGAGGTGGCGCCCTTCCGCTGGCACGACCCCCGCGCCGCCGGGTACGCCGAGCGGGAGAGCGCGGTGCTCGCGGGGTCGCGCTCGACGGGCGGGCCCAGCCTGTCCCCGGGGTCCGTGCGCGCGTCGGGGCTCTCGCGTCTCGTCCTGCCCTCGCCGAACGGCGCCACCACGGCGCTGACCATCGCCGCCACGGGCGCGGAGGTCGTGGCGGGGAGCATCCGCAACGCCGACGCCGTCGCCCGGTGGTGCGCCGCCCGGCTGGCGACGGACCCGCACCTCGTCGTCGGGGTCGTGCCGGCGGGGGAGGGCTGGCCGGACGGCGCCTTCCGCCCGAGCGTCGAGGACCTGTGGGGGGCGGGCGCCGTCATCGAGGCGCTGCGCCGCCACGGCGTCACCGACCGCTCCGTCGAGGCCGAGGCCGCGCGCCAGGCGTGGCTGGCCGTCGCGGACGACCCGGTGGGGGCGCTGCGGGAGTCGGCGTCCGGGCGGGAGCTGTCCGAGCGCGGCTGGGCGGACGACGTCGTGGCGGCGGCGGACCTGGACGCCGACGGGGTCGCGCCCGTGCTCGTCGACGGCTGGTTCCGAGGTCGCACCCCGGAGGCGGCCGGCGCGGCCGGGCCGGGCGGCGGGACGGTAGCCTGACGCCCATGCCTCCCGTCGCCACCCCCGGGCGGCCCTTCGGGGCCGTGCTCACCGCCATGGTGACCCCGATGCACGCCGACGGCTCCCTCGACCTGGCGTCGGCGGTCGCGCTCGCGCGGCACCTCGTCGACGAGGGGAACGACGGGCTGGTGCTCAACGGCACCACCGGCGAGGCGCCCACCACGCACGCGCCGGAGAAGGCCGACCTCGTCGCCGCCGTCGTCGAGGCGGTCGGCGACCGCGCCTGGGTCGTCGCCGGGGCGGGCTCGAACGACACCCTGCACGCCGCCCGCATGGCCGAACAGGCGGCGGCCGCCGGGGCGCACGGCCTGCTGGTGGTGTCCCCGTACTACTCCCGCCCCTCCCAGGCGGGGATCGTCGCCCACGTGGAGGCGGTCGCGGACGCGGGGGGTGGCCTGCCCGTCATGCTCTACGACGTCCCCGGGCGCACCGGCGTCCGGCTCGCGCCCGCGACCGTCGACCACCTGGCCGGCCACCCCGCGGTCGTCGCCGTCAAGGACGCGACCGGGGACGTGCTCGCCGCGGCCGCCGCCATCCAGCGCACCGGCCTGGCCTGGTACTCCGGCGACGACGGGCTCTACCTCTCCCTGCTCGCCCACGGCGGCGTCGGCATCGTCTCCGTCGTGGGGCACGTCGCCTCCCGCGGGCTGGCGCAGCTGACCCGCTGCTGGGACGCGGGCGACACCGCGGGCGCCCTCGCCGCGTTCCGGGCCGTCATGCCCGCCGTGGTGGCGCTCAACGGCGCCGGCTTCCAGGCCGTCGCCTCCAAGGCCGCGCTCGAGGTCCTCGGCCGCCTGCCGAACCGCGTGCTGCGCCTGCCGTACCTGCCGGCGACCGAGGAGGAGGTGGCCGCCGTCCGTGACGGGCTGCGGGCCGCCGGGCTCCTGGAGCCGGTCGTCTCCTGACCACCGCGCCGGCGCGCCCCGTCGGCGGCGCGCCCGGACCCCGCCCCGCCGACCTGCGAGGAGCCCTGTGAGCCACCCCCATCCCGAGCTGACCCTTCCCCCGCCCCTGCCCCGGGGCGGCCTGCGCGTCGTCGCGCTCGGCGGGCTGGGCGAGGTCGGGCGCAACATGGCCGTGCTCGAGCACGCCGGACGCCTGCTGATCATCGACTGCGGCGTCCTCTTCCCCGAGGACCACCAGCCCGGCGTCGACCTCATCCTCCCGGACTTCGACTACATCCGGGACCGCCTCGACGACATCGAGGCCATCGTCCTCACGCACGGCCACGAGGACCACATCGGCGCCGTGCCGTACCTGCTCCGTCTGCGCCGGGACATCCCGGTGGTCGGGTCGCAGCTCACGCTCGCGTTCCTCGAGGCCAAGCTCAAGGAGCACGGCATCACCCCCCTCACCCTGGCGGTGAAGGAGGGGCAGGTCGAGCAGCTCGGCCCGTTCGGCTGCGAGTTCGTCGCGGTGAACCACTCCATCCCCGACGCGCTCGCCGTGGCCGTGCGCACCGCCGCCGGCCTCGTGCTGCACACCGGCGACTTCAAGATGGACCAGCTGCCGCTCGACGGGCGCATCACGGACCTGCGCGCCTTCGCCCGCCTCGGCGAGGAGGGCGTCGACCTCTTCATGGTCGACTCCACCAACGCCGAGGTCCCGGGCTTCGTCGCGCAGGAGCGCGGCATCGGGCCGGTGCTCGACAACGTCTTCCAGGACTCCGCGCGCCGGATCATCGTGGCGTCGTTCGCCTCGCACGTGCACCGCGTGCAGCAGGTGCTCGACGCGGCCGCCGCGCACGGCCGCCGCGTGGCGCTCGTCGGGCGGTCCATGGTCCGCAACATGCAGATCGCCGCCGACCTGGGCTACCTCAAGGTGCCGGACGGCGTGCTCATCGACATCAAGCGCGTGGACTCCCTGCGCGACGACGAGATCGTCCTCATGTGCACCGGCTCCCAGGGCGAGCCCATGGCGGCGCTGTCGCGCATGGCCAACGGGGACCACCGCGTCACCGTGGGACGCGGCGACACCGTCATCCTCGCCTCCTCGCTCATCCCGGGGAACGAGAACGCCGTCTTCCGCGTCATCAACGGCCTCACCCGGCTCGGCGCCCGCGTCGTGCACTCCGGCAACGCCAAGGTGCACGTGTCCGGCCACGCCAGCGCCGGGGAGCTGCAGTACTGCTACAACATCCTCAAGCCGCGCAACGTCATGCCCGTGCACGGCGAGGTGCGCCACCTCGTGGCCAACGGCGCCATCGCGGTGCAGACCGGCGTCCCGGCCGACCGGGTCGTGCTCGCCGAGGACGGCGTGGTCGTCGACCTCGTCGACGGGGTGGCGCGCGTCGTCGGGGCGGTGCCCTGCGGGTACGTCTACGTCGACGGCTCCAGCGTCGGCGGCGTCACCGAGGCCCAGCTCAAGGACCGTCGGGTGCTCGGCGTCGAGGGCTTCGTGTCCATCTTCGCGGTCGTGAGCTCGCAGGACGGCAAGGTGCTCGCGGGCCCGCAGATCACGGCCCGCGGGTTCGCGGAGCCGGACGCGGTCTTCGACGACGTGCTGCCCGAGCTCACGCGCGCCCTCGAGGAGGCCGCGCGCACCGGGACGGACTCCTACGGGCTGCAGCAGGTCATGCGCCGCGTCGTGGGCCGCTGGGTGTCGGGTCGCCTGCGCCGCCGCCCGATGATCATCCCCGTGGTGGTCGAGGCCTGACCGCTCCGCCGGTCCCGCGGGGGACCGGACCGACGACCGCCCCGGCCGGGTCGCCGCGCCCTGCGCGCCGACCCGGCCGGGGCGTCGTCGTCCGCGGCGGGCGGGTCCGGGTGAGGTCCCTGCCGGTGCACGGTGCTCCTGCTCCACCGCCCGGGGGCCCTCAGCGGCTGCTGCCGGCGACCCCGCCGGCCGGGTCGTCGGCCACCGCGTCCGTCCGGCCGGTCGCGGCGGTGCGGCCCGTCCCGCCGGTGCCGTCGGCCGTCGCGACCGTCCCGGTCCCCCCGCCGAGTCCGAGGGCCACGACGCCCGGGCCGGCGGCCGCCAGCAGGTCGGCGTAGCGGTCGGCGCGCTCGGCCTCCTCGCCCGGGAGCAGACCGGACAGCTCGAGCGAGACCGCCCCGTGCACGAGCGCCCACAGGTCGAGGGCGATCCGCAGGTGGGCCGGGCTGGGGGCGTCGGGGAGGGTGCGGGCGACCGCGGCGCGCAGCAGCGAGAAGGACGCGGTCCCGGTGGGCTCGGGACGGTCGGCGGCGGGGACGGCCGCCTCGAACATCGCGCGGTAGGCGTGGGGCGCGTCCAGGGCGTGCGCGCGGTAGGCCAGGCCCAGCGCGAGGAGGTCGGCGCGGGCGTCGCCCGTGGCGGGGACCTGCGCCAGCCGCGCGGCGAAGGCGTCCTGGGCGGAGCGGCCCACCGCCCGCACGAGGTCCTCCCGGCTGCCGAACAGCGCGTACACCGCCGAGGCGGAGGTGCCCACGCGCGCCGCGACGTCCCGGACCGTGAGGGCGGCGCTGCCCCCCTGGGCGACGACGTCCGTCGCCTCGGCGAGCAGGCGCGCGCGCAGGGCCTCGTCGTGGCTCTTGGGTCGGGGCACGGCGGGAGTCTAGCGATCCGTGACGTCGTTCTGTAACACTGTTCTGGAAAGGTGTTCGGAATCGGCGGGCGCTGCGGGCGCACGGAGGTGCACGGTGCTGGAGCTCACGGGGGACGCGCGGACCACGGCGGGGGTCGTCCTGCTCACGGTGGTCGCCATCGAGTCCGGCGGGGTGTTCCTCCTCCGGCTGCTGCTGGGCCGCGAGGAGGCGACGGACTTCCAGCGCAGCGCCTACCGGGCGGGGCACGCCCACGCCGGCGTGCTCGTCCTGCTGGGGCTGCTGTGCGTGCTGCTGGCGGAGGCGACGACGCTCGACGGGCTCGCCCGCTGGTACGGGGCCACGGGGGCGCTCGTCGCCGCGGTCCTCATGCCCGCGGGTTTCTTCCTCGGCGCCGCCGGCCGGGGGCGCACGCGACCGAACCGGCTGTTCGCCCTCGTCCCGGTCGGGGCCGTCGTGCTCGCCGGAGGGGTCGTGACGCTCGCCGTCGGCCTGCTGCGCGGCTGAGGGCCCCGCGGGTGCCCCGGCGGGTCGTCCGACGACCGCCGACACGCGCGACCCGGGCTGGGGGGCGCGGCGCCGGGTCGTGGCTACGGTGAGCACCATGGCCTCCCGTCCGTCCACGACCGCCGTGCGGTCCGCCCGCACGACGACGGGGCGCGCCGGGAGCACCCGTCCGCCGGCGCGCCCGTCCGGCGCGCACCCGGTCGGCGCGCCGCACCGCAGCGCGCTGCCCGTCCGGATGCTCCGCGGCGCGTTCATGGGCGTCGCGCACGTCGTCGGCGGGACGGCCCGGCGCGTGGGGCGCGGCGCCCGCGACCTCGACCCGGCGCACCGCCGCGACGGGATCGCCTTCACGCTGCTCGGGCTGGCGGTCGTGGTCGCGGCACGCGAGTGGTGGGCGCTGTCGGGCACCGCCGGGGACGTCATCCACGCCGTGGTCGCCGGGACGTTCGGCGTCGTCGGCGTCGCCGTGCCGATCGGCCTGCTCGCCCTCGCCGTCCGCCTCATGCGGCACCCCGAGCAGGGCGAGACCACGTCGCGGCGCTCCATCGGCGTCGGTGCGCTCGTCGTCGCGGTCTGCGGCCTCGTCCACCTCGAGCGCGGGCTCCCCGCGCCGGCGGACGGGTTCGCGCCCGTGCGCGCCGCCGGCGGCGTCGTCGGCTACCTCGTCGCGACGCCGCTGGAGCACCTCGTCTCCGCCGTCCCGACGGTGCTGCTCCTGCTCCTGCTGGCGTTCTTCGGGCTGCTCGTCGTCACGGCGACGCCCGTCCACCTCGTCGTGCCCCGGCTGCGGGCGGCCTACCACTGGCTCACCGGCGGCCGGCGGGGCGCCGCCGCGGACGCGGACGCCGCCGGCGGGACGGACGCGGCGGGGGAGGACGACGCGCCGACCGCCGTGCTCGGCCGCGCGCGCGGCGGCCGCACCCGCGTCCTCGGCACCGCCGGCCGGGCGGGCGGGGACCCCGACGACGAGGACGCCCCCGACGTCCCGCTGCCCGCACCCGGCAGCCTGCGCGGCACGCCGTCCGGCGCCACGGCCCTCGAGCCGGCGACGCCGAGCCGCAGCCTGCGCGACCGTCTGCTCCGCCGGGGCGGCACGTCGCGTGCGCAGGAGCCCCCCGCCGACGCCGACGGCCCCCTGGACCGCTACGAGGGCGACGAGGCATACGCGCAGGCCGTCGCCGTCGAGGGCGGCGAGGCCCCGGCCGCCGACGGGCCGGACGGGCCGGGTGGTCCCGGTGCGCGGGGGGTCGGGGGCCGGACGGGTCGCGGACGCGGCGTGCCCGCCGGCCTCGGGGCGACGGCCGTCCCCCCGGTGCCCGACCCCGAGGCGACCGCCGTGCTCGGTGCGGGGGCCGCGGCCGCCGGCGCGCCCGACACCGTGCCCCACGGCGTCCCCGTGACGGACGTGTGGCGCGAGCCGGAGGTCGACGAGCCCCTCGTCGCCCCGCCCACGAGCGGCGTGCCCGCCGGCGTCCAGCCCATGCTCGAGGGCGACGTCCTCTACACGCTGCCCTCCGACGACGTCCTCGCCCCGGGCGCCCCGCACAAGGTGCGCTCGGCGGCGAACGACCGGGTCGTCGCCTCCCTCACCTCCGTCCTCGAGCAGTTCGAGATCGACGCGCAGGTCACCGGCTTCACCCGCGGCCCGACGGTCACGCGCTACGAGGTCGAGCTGGGCCCGGGCGTGAAGGTCGAGCGCGTCACGGCGCTGTCGCGGAACATCGCCTACGCGGTGGCGAGCGCGGACGTCCGGATCCTCTCGCCGATCCCCGGCAAGTCGGCCATCGGCATCGAGATCCCCAACACGGACCGCGAGACGGTCTCGCTCGGCGACGTGCTGCGCTCCGGCGCCGCCCGCCGCGTCGAGCACCCCATGGCGATCGGCGTCGGCAAGGACGTCGAGGGCGGCTACGTCGTCGCGAACCTCGCCAAGATGCCCCACCTGCTCGTCGCCGGCGCCACCGGTGCGGGCAAGTCGAGCTTCGTCAACTCGATGATCGTCTCCATCCTCATGCGGGCCACGCCCGAGCAGGTGCGGATGGTGCTCGTCGACCCCAAGCGCGTCGAGCTGACCCTCTACGAGGGCATCCCGCACCTCATCACCCCGATCATCACGAACCCCAAGAAGGCCGCCGAGGCGCTCGAGTGGGTCGTGCGGGAGATGGAGGCGCGCTACGACGACCTCGCGATGTTCGGGTTCAAGCACATCGACGACTTCAACGCCGCCGTCCGCGCCGGCAAGGTCAAGCCGCTCCCGGGGTCCGAGCGCAAGATCGCGACGTACCCGTACCTGCTGGTCATCGTCGACGAGCTCGCCGACCTCATGATGGTCGCCCCCCGCGACGTCGAGGCGTCCATCCAGCGCATCACGCAGCTCGCGCGCGCGGCCGGCATCCACCTCGTGCTCGCGACGCAGCGGCCGTCCGTCGACGTGGTCACCGGCCTCATCAAGGCCAACGTGCCGTCCCGCCTGGCCTTCGCCACGTCGTCGCTCACCGACTCCCGCGTCGTGCTGGACCAGCCCGGCGCCGAGAAGCTCATCGGTCAGGGCGACGCGCTGTTCCTGCCCATGGGCGCCGCCAAGCCCATGCGCACCCAGGGCGCCTGGGTGGCCGAGTCCGAGATCCACGCCGTCGTCGAGCACGTGAAGACGCAGCTCAAGCCGACCTACCGGCCCGACGTCATCGCGGCGGCGCCGAAGAAGCAGGTCGACGACGACATCGGCGACGACCTGGACCTGCTGCTGCAGGCCGCGGAGCTCGTCGTGACCTCGCAGTTCGGGTCGACCTCCATGCTGCAGCGCAAGCTGCGCGTCGGGTTCGCCAAGGCGGGCCGCCTCATGGACCTGCTCGAGTCCCGGGAGATCGTCGGCCCGTCCGAGGGGTCGAAGGCCCGCGAGGTGCTCGTGCAGCCCGACGACCTGCCCGCCGCCCTGGCCATGCTGCGCGGCGCCGACCTCGCCGGCGGCGACGACGCGGACGAGGGCTTCCCCGGCGACCCGCCGGTGGCGCGGGACTACTACGACGACGAGGCGTAGCGCCTCGTCGGACGTCGGGCGTCGGACGTCGGGCGGCCCGGACCCGCGGGCCTCCGCGGACGGGCGGCCGGACCCACGCGGGCGGCCGGACCCATCCGGGTCGCCCGACCCACCCGGGCCGCCGGACCCATCCGGGCCGCCGGTCCCACCTTCGACGAGATGCCGGTCCCGGTCGGGTCGCAGGGGCCTGTGCGGCCCGGAGAGGCATCTCGTGGGCCGGGACCGCCTGCGGGGCCGTGGCCACGCGCGGGTGGTCAGGGGGCCGCGGGGCGCGGGACCGCCTCGACGCGGGCACGGGTGCCGTCGGCGAAGGGGTCGGGCGGGGACGTCGCCTCCGGCGCGGTCGTGCCGACGGCGGCCGCGACGCGGGCGCGCCGGTCCTGCACCTCGGGCACGGGCAGGGTCGGCGTCCCGGCGGTGAGGTCGGCGAGGGCGTGGACGCGGTGGCCGCCGTGCCGGTCGACGGTGACGCCCGTCCAGGTCACCCCGACGACCCGGGGCGGTCCCGCGGGCGTCCCGGTGGCCGGGTCCGCGCCCGTCGCGCGCACCGTCGCGGTGAGCAGGAGGCCCGACGAGGTCTCGGGCACGCAGCACTCCGCGTCCTGGTTGGACACGAGGTTGCCCAGGCCGTACGCCACCCACATGCCCGTGCCGTCGACGCCGCCGGGGAGCCTCTCCACGGGCTGCGGGACGTGCGCGTGGTGGCCCAGGACGAGGTCGACGACGCCCGAGCCCGCCAGCTCCCGGGCCGCGGCCCGCTGCTCGGGGGCCGGCTCCGTCCGGTACTCGACGCAGCAGTGGAGGCTGACCACGACGAGGTCCGCCCCGCCGGCACGGGCCGCACCGGCCGCCGCGACGAGCGCGGGCACGTCGATGCGGTCGACGGACCACGGGGCGGCCACCGGCATCCCGTTCGTCCCGTACGTGGCCGCCAGGTGCGCCACGGTGATCGTCCGCCCGGCGTCCTCGACCCGGTAGAGCTGCGGCAGCGCCGCCTCCGCCGCGGAGCGGGCCGTCCCGACGTGGCCCAGGCCCGCCGCGTCCAGCGCGTCGAGCGTCGCGGTGACCCCGGCGGCGCCGCGGTCGACGGCGTGGTTCGAGGCGGTCGAGCACCCGTCCCACCCGGCCTGCGCGAGGTCGCCGACGAGCGCGGCCGGCGCACCGAAGAGCGGGTACCCGGTCGGGGCGACCCCGGGCGGTGCGACCGGCACCTCGAGGTGGCAGAGCGCGAGGTCCGCGCCGCGCACCCAGGGGTCGAGCGGTGCCAGCAGGGGCGAGAAGTCGACGGTGCCGTCCGGGGCGGTGGCCGACGCGAGGACGGGCTCGTGCGGCAGCACGTCCCCGGCGGCCACGATCGTGACGGTGGCGTCCGGCTCGGGGACCGGCTCCGGCGCCGGGGCGGGGGCCGGGGTCGGGGCCGTCGCGGAGGGCGTGGCACCGGGGGAGCCGGTGCCGTCCACGGTGCCGCTGCCGCCGCCCGACGGTGCACCCGGGGTCGCCACGTCGGCGGCGCCGGCGGTGCGGAGGGCGAGGACCGCCACCGCCACGACGAGGACCACGAGGACGGCGAGCAGGCCGACGACCACGCCGGCGCGGCGCGGACGAGGGACCATGGCGGGACGGTACCGGGGCGGGCGGCTGCGCCGGTCCGCGCGGCCCCAGCGCGTCGCGACCGCCCGGCCGAGCGCGTCGGGGCCCGGGAGGCCGGTCCGGGCGTCGCCGTTAGGCTGGGGCCGTGCCCGCCGCCCCGTCCCCGTGGACGGCCGCGAACGTCGTCACGATGCTGCGGATCCTGCTCGTGCCGGCCTTCGCCGCCGCCCTCGTCGTCGACGGCGGGCGGGACGGGGTGTGGCGCTGGGCCGCGCTGGGCGTCTTCGTCCTCGCCGCCGCGACGGACCGCGTGGACGGCTGGCTCGCGCGGCGCTCGGACTCGGTCACCGACCTCGGCAAGCTCCTGGACCCCATCGCGGACAAGCTCCTCATGGGCGCCGCTCTCGTGCTCCTCTCGTGGCAGGGCGAGCTGTGGTGGTGGGTGACGGCGGTGGTCCTCGTCCGCGAGCTCGGCATCACGCTCCTGCGGCTGGCGCTGCTGCGCATGGTGGTCCTGCCCGCGTCCCGCGGCGGCAAGGCGAAGACCGTGCTGCAGACCGTCGCCCTCGGCCTGTACCTGCTGCCGCTGGACCGGCTCCCCGCGCTCGTGGGCGTGGTGGCGGCCGTCGTCATGGCGGCGGCCCTGCTGGTCACGGTCCTCACGGGGCTCGACTACGTCCGGACCGCCCTGCGCGTGCGGGCGCAGGACCGGCGTGCGCGGGCGGACGGCCGGCCGGCCGCCGGTCCCGTCCCCGGCGCCGCCGGGCCGGGCGCCCCGCGGTGACGGGGGCGGGTCCCGCGGCGACCGACGCGACCGCCCGTCGCCTCCTGCAGGCGCTGGAGGAGCGGGGCCTGACGGTGGCCGCGGCCGAGTCGCTCACGGGTGGGCTCGTCGTCGCGGCGCTCGTCGCCGTGCCCGGGGCCTCGACGGTCCTGCGCGGCGGCGTCGTCGCGTACGCGACCGACCTCAAGGCCCGCCTGCTCGGCGTCGACGCGCGCCTGCTCGACGAGCGCGGCCCGGTCGACCCCGACGTCGCCCGCGCCATGGCCGAGGGCGTCCGGGACCGGCTCCGCGCCGACGTCGGCCTCGCGACGACCGGGGTGGCCGGACCCGGCCCGCAGGACGGGCACCCGGCGGGCGAGGTGCACGTCGCGGTGGCGCTCCCCGGGCGCACGGAGGTCGCCTCCCACCGTCTGGCCGGGGAGCGGCCGGAGGTCCGGGACGCGACGGTGGGGGCGGTGCTGGAGCTCGCCGTGCGGCTCGTCGCGCCGGACGGCGGCCGGGGCCTGCCCGGTCCGGCCTGAGGCCGGGCTGAGGTGCGGCCGTCTACCGGCTGCGGAGCGGCCGCCGGGGGAACACCGTCGTCGGGAGGGGCGTTAGGCCGCTCGTGATGGTGACGAAGCTGCCGATGGAACGGTCCGGCGCGTACCACAGGGCACCGGGGTACGGTGGGTCCTCCACCGCTCCCGTCGCCGCGGGCCGCGGTCCGGCGGCCCGACCGGCCGACGGACGGGGCCCGACAGGACGCGGACCGGTGGTGCGCACGGCAGCGGTGCAGGTGACAGGACGTCGGTCAGGGCGTGGTGGGGCAGGGCAGGCGGTCGGCGACCGGTCGGTCGTGACCCGCGACCCCGGTCGGACCTCGGACGAGGATCGTGGCACGAGAGGGGGAGCCCAGATGGTCGTACTGCGTCGAGAGATCGGTGACGTGCTGCGCGATGCGCGGCAGCGGCAGGGGCGGACCCTGCGTGAGGTGTCGTCGGCGGCCCGGGTGTCCCTGGGCTACCTGAGCGAGGTGGAGCGCGGCCAGAAGGAGGCCTCGTCGGAGCTGCTGCAGAGCATCTGCGCGGCGCTGTCGGTGCCCATGTCGATCGTGCTCCGCGAGGTCAGCGACCGCATCGCGGTGGCCGAGGGGCTGTTCGTGCCCGACACGGTGCCCGCCGACCTCGAGGTCCGCGTGGGGCGCACGCCGGACGACGACTGGGACCGTCCCCGGTCGGAGCTCGCACCCGTCGGCTGAGAGCCGCACGGACGGCAGGACCCTGCGGTCCGCGGGCGGCGCCGCCGCGGACCACCGGACGAGCCCGTCACCCCGCCGGGGGTGGCGGGCTCGTCGCTGTCCAGGGTGCCGGCGCGGCGGCCGGGTGCGGGGCCGGTCGCGGCGGCGCCTGCCTGCTGCGGCGGGGCCGGCCGGGTCAGCGGGTCGTCCGAGCCCAGCGGTGGACCGTCGGGGGAGCCGCCCGGCCCTCGGGGTCGGCCTGGCAGCGCGGGCACCAGGTGACGGGGCGCGCGGTGGGCATGACGCCCGCCGAACCCTCCAGCAGCGGCGTCCGGCACCGGGTGCACGGCGCACCGGCGCGGGCGTGGACCCGTCCGGGCCCGTCCCCGGTGACCACGGAGCGGCGCATCTGCAGCCGTGCGACCCGCAGGACCGCCTCCGGCTCCGGCACGTCGCGAGCCGGCGTCCACGGCCACACGCGGCGCGCGAAGAGCGACTCGGCCATGTAGACGGTGCCCAGCCCCGCGACGACCGTCTGGTCGAGGAGCACCTCGGCGACGGGCCGGCGTCCCTGGGCCTCCCACCGTCGCAGGGCCTCCGCCAGGCCCGGGCCGTCCCAGCGGCGTGCCCCGGGGGCGTCGATGCCGAGCCCTGGCCAGGTGACCCGGGGGAGCGCCGCGGTGGGCTCCTCGGGCTCGGGCAGGAAGTCGTCGTCCAGCACGTCGGGGCCGAGGTGCCCGACGAGGCCTCCCTCGTCCGCCGTGGGCACGACGTCGAGCATGCCGAGGAGCAGGCCCAGCGCCGTCCAGCCGGCGCCCGCCACGACGGCGCGGACCCGGGGCGAGCGGCCCGCCGCCTCGGGCGAGCCGGTGCGCACGATCCGCCACGAGCCGTCCATGCGCAGGTGCGTGTGGAGGGTGCGGCCGTCGGAGAAGCGGGTGAGCAGGTGCTTGCCGTAGGGCCGGGTGCCGACGACCGTCGCGCCCGTGAACGTCGCGGTCGCCGCCGACGGCCACCGCAGGTCCGTGCGGACCACCCCCTGGCCCGCGAGGGCGAGGTCGAGCCGCTGCCCCGTCCGTCGCAGGACGTCACCCTCGGGCACGTCGCCCCCGCACGGCGGTCACGACTGCCCCCGGATCGAGAGGCCGCGCGGGGTGGCCAGGAACCCGGCGGCGAGGAACGCCTCGCCGATCGCGGACCGCAGCACCTCGCCCGCCAGCACCTCCGCTCCGTCCGCCCGCGCCACCGTCAGCCGCCCGGTGCCGCGCGTCCGGATCGCCGCCACGAGCGCCTGGGCGGCCAGCAGGAGGACCGGGGCCTCGTCCGTGAACGACAGGACCGTCCTGCCGCCGCGCTCGAGGTACAGGACCAGGGCGCCGTCGACGAGGACGACGAGCGCGCCCGCCTTGCGCCCGGGCCGGTGCCGACCGGTCGCGGCGGGGTCCTCGCGCCCCTCGGGCGGGTCCGGCCACGCCAGCGCGGCGCCGTAGGGGTTCGCCGGGTCGGTGGCGGCGAGCACCACGGGGTAGGTCCCGCCTTCCTCGCCCGTGCCCTCCGCGCCCGTGGGTGGCAGCTGCCAGGGCAGCGCCGGCCCCTCCGACCGCCGCTCCGCCGCGAGCGTGAGCCGCTCCCGGCTGCGGGTGACGGTCTCCGCATCCGTCCGCAGCCGGTCGACGGCACCGGGCAGCGCGAACTGGGAGCCGCCGAGCCCCTCGACGAAGTACCCACGGCGCACCTGCCCGCCCGCCTCGAGCGCGACGAGCACGCGGTACACGTCCGCGAAGCGGCCGCCGATGCCCTCGGCGGGGGCGACCGCCCGGGTGAGCACGCCGTGGCGGTCGAGGAGCTGGGCCGCCAGCGCGTGGGCGCGCACGGTCGGGTCGGGCTCGCGCCCGGGGAGCACGGACCAGCGGCCCCCTGCCGCCCCGGCCGCCAGCGCGGCCGCGAGGGCGGCCGTGCCTCCGGGCGTGTCGTCGTGGACCGGGCCCTCCGCGGACGCCCGGGCGGCACCGTCGGCCGCTGCCGCGTGCCCCGGGGGCTCGGCCCCCGCCGCACGGGGCAGCGGCATCCCGCCGAGCCGTCCGACGGTGCGCAGGCCCAGTCGGGGCCGCAGCGCGCGGCTGCGCGGCGGCGCCTGCCGGGTGCGGTGCGCGGTGGAGCCCGTGCCGAGCCAGGCGCGCAGCGGGGCGAGGCTGTCGTTCGTCACGCGGCCGGCCCAGACGAGGTCCCAGAGGGCGGTCGCCAGCCGGCCCGACGGCACGGGTCCGCCGTCCTCGAGCAGGGTGGCCACCCGGCTGCCCAGCGCCGACAGGAACCAGGCGCCGCCGCCCTCGAGCGCCGCGAGCGCCGCGGTGTGCAGCGGGGTGGGTGCGAAGGCCTCGTCGACGGGTGGCAGGGTGAGGTCGGCGACGGCGGCAGGGTGCAGGGCGACGAGCCCGTCGTGCCCGCTCAGCGTGCCGTGCCCGGACCAGACGACCTCGCCGGCCGCGATGAGCTCGTCGAGCATCGCGGGGACGTAGTCCGCGACCCGGGCGGGCAGGACGTGCGTCTCGAGGGCCGAGGCCGGCACGACCGCGCCGGCGAGCTGCTCGACGACGCGGGCCACCCCGTCGACCCCGCGGTGGGTCGCGGCGCCCGCGGAGCGCCCCGGGCCCACCGTGGGTCGCACGCCGTGCCAGCGGGGCAGGAAGACGCCGAGCGCGGCGGGCTCGACGGGCTCGACCTGCGCGCGCAGCACGGCGAGGCTGCGGCGGCGCAGCGTGCGCAGCACCTCGGCGTCGCAGTACTCGTCGCCCGTGCCGCCCAGCACCTCGGGGCGCAGACGCCCCTGCACGAGGACGCGCGAGGACTCCAGACGGCGCAGCACGTCCGTCACGACGGCGACGCCCAGCCCGAACCGGGACGCGACCGCCTGGGCCGGGAAAGGGCCGTGGGTGCGCGCGTACCGCCGGACGAGGTCGCCGAGGGGGTCGGGCAGGACCTCGGTGAACACCTCCGGGACCCCGACGGGGAGGGCGACCCCCAGCGCGTCGCGCAGGCGGCCCGCGTCCTCGACGGCCGCCCACTGGGCCGCGTCCTCGGCGGGCACGCCGCCGAGGCGGACGGACAGGGCACGCCGGGAGCGCTCGAGCTCGGCGAGCCAGCCCGGGACGGCCTCGGCGTGCTCGGCCTCCGTGCGTGCCCGGACGCCGGCGAGGGTGAGGGGCCCGTGGCGGCGCAGGACGTCCGCGACGCCCTCCATCGAGCGCGCGCGCCGGTCGGGCGCCGTGCCCGCCAGCTCCGCCTCCGTCCGCTCGACCGCCGAGGGGTCGAGCAGGTCGGCGAGCTGCGACTCCCCGCCCTGGCCGAGCAGCTCCGCGAGCAGGGTCGGGTCCAGGGTGAGGGCGGCCGCCCGGCGCTCGGCCAGGGGGGCGTCCCCGTCGTAGAGGAACTGCGCGGTGTAGCCGAACAGCAGGGACTGCGCGAACGGCGACGGGTGCGGGGTGGTGACCTCGACGACCCGGATGCGGCGCGCCGCGACGTCCCGCATGAGCTCGGCCAGCGCGGCGGTGTCGAAGTCGTCCTGCAGGCACTCGCGCACGGCCTCGAGCAGGATCGGGAACTCGGGGTACTGGGCCGCCACCTGGAGCAGCTGGGCGGAGCGCTGGCGCTGCTGCCACAGGGGCTGGCGGCGGTCGGGCCGGCGCCGCGGCAGGAGCAGAGCACGGCTGGCGGCCTCGCGGAAGCGCGCGCCGAACATCGCCGAGCCTCCGAGCTCGGAGCGGACGAGGTCGAGCACCTCCTCCGGCTCGACCAGCAGGTCCGCCACCGTGATGCCCGGCCCGTCGCCGCCGGAGCCGTCGGAGTCGGGGTCCCAGGCGTCGGTGTCGAGCACGTCGGGCAGCCGCAGGACGATGCCGTCGTCGCTGTGCAGCGCGGCCGCGTCGACCCCGAAGCGCTCCCGCAGCCGCGCGCCGATCACCAGCGCCCAGGGCGCGTGGACGCGGGCGCCGTAGGGGGAGTGCAGCACCACGCGCCAGTCGCCCAGCTCGTCGCGGAACCGCTCGAGGACGAGGGTCCGGTCCGTCGGCACCTGGCCGGTCGCCTCCGCCTGCTCGCGCACGTAGGTCAGGAGGTTGTCCGCGGCCCACGCGTCGAGGCCCGCCCCCTCCACCTGCGTGCGCGCCTCGGCGTCCGGCTTGCCGACGAGCTCGCGCACCCAGCCGCCCATGGCGCGGCCGAGCTCCGCCGGGCGGCCGGGGGAGTCGCCCTTCCAGAAGGGCAGGCGCCCGGGCACCCCGGGGGCCGGGACGACGAGCACCCGGTCGGGGGTGATGTCCTCGATGCGCCAGGTGCTGGAGCCGAGCGTGAAGGTGTCGCCGACGCGCGACTCGTAGACCATCTCCTCGTCGAGCTCCCCGACGCGCCGCCCGCCGCGCTGGCGCCCCACGCCGCCGCGCTCGGCGTCGACGGGGACGTCGGAGGTCGTCGAGCCCGCAGCGAGGAAGACGCCGAACAGGCCGCGGTCGGGGATCGTCCCGCCGCTGGTGACCGCCAGGCGCAGGGCCCCCGGCCGCGCGGTGAGCACGTCCGTGACGCGGTCCCACACGAGCCGGGGCCGCAGCTCCGCGAACTCCTCGCTCGGGTAGCGGCCGGCGAGCATGTCGAGGACCGCGCGCAGGGTGGCCTCGCCCAGGCCCACGTACGGCGCCGACCGGCGCACGACGCGGGCGAGGTCGGGCACGGACCAGTCGTCGACCGCGACCATCGCGACGACCTGCTGCGCGAGCACGTCGAGCGGGTTGGCGGGGACGGCGAGCGACTCCAGCTCGCCCCGGCGCATCCGCTCGGCCGTCACGGCCGCCGGCACGAGCTCGCCGCGGAAGGTCGGGAACACGACGCCGTGCGAGACGGCTCCCACCTGGTGCCCGGCACGCCCGACGCGCTGGAGGCCGCTCGCGACCGACGGGGGCGCCCCCACCTGCACCACGAGGTCGATGGCCCCCATGTCGATGCCGAGCTCGAGCGAGCTCGTCGCGACGACCGCCGGCAGCCGGCCGGCCTTGAGCTCCGACTCCGTCCGCGTGCGCTCCGCCCGGCTCATGGAGCCGTGGTGGGCGCGCGCGAGGACCGTCGCGGCGTCGCGCGTGTCGACGCCGGCCGCCGCCCCGGACTGCGCCGGCACCGCGGCGGGCTGCACGGTGCCCGGGTCGGGCACGTCCACGCCCTGCCGCTCCGCCCAGACCTCGTTGACCCGGGCGGTCAGCCGCTCCGCGCCCCGGCGCGAGTTCGTGAAGACGAGGGTGGAGCGGTGCTCGGCCACGAGGTCGACGACGCGCTCCTCCACGTGCGGCCACACGGACGGCCGGGGCGTCGTCCCGCCGCCCTGCCCCGTGAGGTCGAGCTCGCCGGCCGGCACGGAGCCCTCGGGCTGCGGCCGGTCGTGCGCCGGCCCGGCGGACCCCAGGTCGCCGAGGTCCGGCACGGGCACGACGACGTCGACCTCGATGGTCTTCGTCGAGGGCGGCTGCACGACGCGCACGCGGCGGCCCCCCTCCTCGGGAGGACGGGCGCCCCCGAGGAACGCGGCCACCGCGTCGACCGGGCGCACCGTGGCCGAGAGCCCCACGCGCTGGGCCGGCCCGGGCCCGCCCGGGACCTCCAGCAGCGCGTCGAGGCGCTCGAGCGAGAGGGCCAGGTGCGCGCCGCGCTTCGTCCCCGCGACGGCGTGGATCTCGTCGACGATCACCGTGCGCACCCCGGACAGGCCCGCCCGGGCCGCCGAGGTGAGCACGAGGTAGAGGGACTCCGGCGTGGTGATGAGGACGTCCGGGGGCGTCGTGGCGAACGCCCGCCGCTCCTGCGGCGGCGTGTCCCCGGTGCGGATCCCGACCGTCACGTCGGGCAGCGTGCGCCCCAGCCGCTGCGCCGCCTGGCGGATCCCGACGAGCGGCGAGCGCAGGTTGCGCTCCACGTCCGTGGCGAGGGCCTTCAGGGGGGAGACGTACACGACGCGGCACCGGCGCACGGCCTCCTCCGCCGGCGGCCCCGTGAGCAGGCCGTCGAGGGCCCAGAGGAACGCGGCGAGCGTCTTGCCCGAGCCCGTGGGCGCCACGACGAGCGCGTGCTCGCCGCCGGCGACCGCCTCCCACGCCCCCGTCTGCGCGGCCGTGGGCGCGGCGAACGCGCCCGTGAACCACGCCCGGGTGGGCTCGGAGAAGCGGTCGGTCACCACGCCGGTCATCGTCGCAGGGGCCGCCGACACGTGCGCGCCGCCCCTCAGCGGGGTGGCAGGCTGGTGCCGTGACCTACCGCGAGTTCTGGGCCCTCGTCGACGAGGTGCTCGGGCGCGCCCAGGGCCGGGTGCTCGTGCGCGAGCTCGTCCTGGGACCGGTGGGCGACCGCACGGCGCAGGCCGCCCTCGACGACGGGGTGCCGCCGCGCGAGGTGTGGCACGCGCTGTGCGACGCCCTCGAGGTCCCCGACGCCCGCCGGTTCGGCGCCTCGCACCGCCCCGCGCCGCCGCGTCGGCGCTGAAGGGCGGACGCCGGCCGGGCGCCCCGGCCGGCGTCCCCGTCCCCCGCCGGGCCCGACGCCCTCGTCGCGTGCACCCCCCGGCGTGTCGGACGACCTCGAACACCTGTTCGGCTAGCGTGGGCCACGGCTGACGACGATCCCTGCGCCGAGCCGCCCCCAGCCCGTCCCCGAGACGGGCCCTCCCGGGGGTGGCGGCCGGGCCGGGACCGCGTGTCGGTGGTCGGGCATACCGTCAGCCGCGTCGCAGACCAGCCCCCGCAGGCGCAGCGATCCCGCTGCTCGAGACCGACAGGTGGACACCATGCCCGTAGCACCCAAGGACCGCGAGAAGGCCCTCGAGGTCGCCCTCAGCCAGATCGACCGCCAGTTCGGCAAGGGGTCGATCATGCGTCTCGGCGAGGACAACCGTCCCCCCGTCGAGGTCATCCCGACGGGCTCCATCGCGCTGGACGTCGCGCTCGGCATCGGCGGGCTGCCCCGCGGCCGCGTCATCGAGATCTACGGCCCCGAGTCCTCCGGCAAGACGACGGTCGCGCTCCACGCCGTCGCCAACGCGCAGCGGGCCGGCGGCATCGCGGCCTTCATCGACGCGGAGCACGCCCTCGACCCGGAGTACGCCAAGAAGCTCGGCGTCGACACGGACGCGCTCCTGGTGTCGCAGCCGGACACGGGGGAGCAGGCCCTCGAGATCATGGACATGCTGATCCGCTCCGGCGCGATCGACATCGTGGTCATCGACTCCGTCGCGGCGCTCGTGCCGAAGGCGGAGATCGAGGGCGAGATGGGCGACAGCCACGTCGGTCTCCAGGCCCGCCTCATGTCCCAGGCGCTCCGCAAGATCACCGGTGCGCTGAACGCCTCGGGCACCACGGCGATCTTCATCAACCAGCTGCGCGAGAAGATCGGCGTGTTCTTCGGCTCGCCCGAGACGACGACCGGTGGCAAGGCGCTGAAGTTCTACGCCTCCGTGCGCATGGACATCCGCCGCATCGAGACCCTCAAGGAGGGCACGGAGGCGGTCGGCAACCGGACCCGGGTCAAGGTCGTGAAGAACAAGATGGCCCCGCCCTTCAAGCAGGCGGAGTTCGACATCCTCTACGGCGTGGGGATCTCCCGCGAGGGAAGCCTCATCGACATGGGCGTCGAGCACGGGTTCGTGCGCAAGTCCGGCTCCTGGTTCACCTACGAGGGCGACCAGCTCGGCCAGGGCAAGGAGAACGCCCGCGCCTTCCTTCGGGACAACCCCGACCTGGCGGAGGAGCTGGACAAGAAGATCAAGGAGAAGCTCGGCGTCGGGGTGCGGGTCGAGGCGCCCGCCGCCGAGGCCGTCCCGGTCGACTTCTGACCGGACGAGCCGTGACCGCACGGACGGGCGGAGGTCGTCGGGGGCGGCGCGGGGACGAGCCGCCCCCGACGGGTGCCGCGGCGGAGGACCGGGAACCCGACCCGGAGGGTGTGGCGCGCGCGGTGGCCCTGCGGATGCTCACGGGGGCTCCCCGCAGCCGGCACCAGCTCGAGGAGGCGCTCGCGCGGCGGGAGGTGCCCGAGGAGGTCGCCGGCCGCGTCCTCGACCGCTTCACCGAGGTCGGGCTCGTCGACGACGAGGAGTACGCCCGCATGCTCGTGCGGTCGCGCCACAGCGAGCGGGGGCTCTCGCGCCGCGCCCTCGGCGTCGAGCTGCGCCGCAAGGGCGTCGACGACGAGACCGCCCAGGCGGCCCTGGCGACCATCGACGGGGACGACGAGGAGCGGGCCGCCCGGGTGCTCGTCCGCAAGCGGCTCGCGGGCACCCGGGGTCTCGAGCGCGAGGTGCGCGTCCGTCGCACGCTCGCCGCGCTCGGGCGCAAGGGATACGCCCCGGGGCTCGTGCTGGGCCTCGTCCGGGAGGAGCTCGCGCTCGAGGGCGAGGAGTCGGACGACGACGCCTGGCCCCTGCCCGAGGACTGAGCGGCGGCGGAGGGGGCACGACGGGCGTCGGTGCGCCCCTCGTGCCCGGTCCGTAGCCGCGCCGGCCTCGCGGGGCTCGTCGCTCCGTCCACCGGACGATCCGGCGCAGGAGGGTGTCGACCTCGCGGGCTCGTCGCTCCGTCCACCGGACGAGCCGGCGCAGGAGGGTCCGGTGACCTCGCGGCGGACGGGCCGGCTGGACGGCGGCCGGCTCGGTGTGCGCGAGGATGAGCGCGGGTCGGCGCCGGTCGCGGACCCGTCCCGGCGGTGGCCCCGTGCGGGGGTGGTGGCGCTCGGGAGGTGCGGTGGAGGACAGGGTCCTGCTCGTGACGGCGGTCGTGGCGGCACTCGTCGCCGTCGTGGGCGTGCTGCTGGTGCTCGTCGTCGTCGTGCGCGGCGGCGGTGCCGGGGGTCGCGCGCCCTCGCGCTCCCCCCGACCGGGCACGGTGCCGGCCGCCCAGGGCGGCTCGGGCGGGCAGGTGCACAGCCCCCCGGCCCCGGCCACGGCCCCCGTCGCGGCTCCACGCCCCGCGAGCGGCGCGGGCGTGGGCAGCAGCGAGGAGCGCGACCGGCTCCTCCTCGGAGCCCGGAGCGAGGCGGAGCAGGTCGTCGCGGCGGCGCGGTCGGAGGCCGAGGGCCTGCGCGCGAAGGCGGAGCAGGTCACCGCGGCGGCGCTGGCGGAGGCGGCGCGCCTGCGGGACGAGGCCGCGGCCGCCGTGGAGCAGCTCCGGGAGGCGGTGGCGCGGGACGCGCGCGACGACGCCGCGCGCGAGGCGGCACAGGTGCGGGAGGCGGCGCTGCTCGCGGCCGCGGCGACGCGCGAGGAGGCGCTCCGGTCGGCGGCCGCCGAGCGCGACGCGGCGCTGCGCGAGGCGGCGGGCCTGCGGGAGGACGCCCTGCGGGACGCGGCGGGGGTGCGGGAGGCGGCCGCCCGGGAGACGGCCGAGCTGCGCGCCGCGGCCGACCGCGATGCGACGCGCACCCGGGAGGGCGCGGACGCGGAGGTCGCCCGACGGCTGGAGGAGCTCTCGGGCCTGGACGCCACGTCCGCCCGGGAGGAGCTGGTCCGGCGGCTCACGACGGAGGCCGAGCGGGCCGGAGCTGCGTCGGTCCGTCGCGCGGAGGCGGCGGCGCGCCGCACCGCCCAGGCGCGGGCGCTCCGCGTCGTCACGACGGCCGTCCAGCGGCTGGCGGTGCCGACCAGCCGCGAGGTGTCCGTCGTGACGCTGACGCTGCCCGCGCCGGAGCTCAAGGGCCGCATCATCGGCAAGGAGGGGCGGAACATCCGCACGTTCGAAGCGCTGACGGGGGTCAACGTGCTCGTCGACGAGACCCCGGGCGTCGTGGTGCTCTCGTGCTTCGACCCCGAGCGGCGGGAGGTCGCCCAGATCGCGCTCGAGGCGCTCCTGCTCGACGGCCGCATCACCCCGCCGCGCATCGAGGCGGCCTACGCGGAGGCGCTCGCCGGCGCGGACGAGAGGGCGGAGGCCGCGGGCCACGACGCCGCCGAGCGCGCCGGCGTCACGGGCCTGCACCCCGAGCTCGTGCGCACCCTGGGCCGGCTGCGCCTGCGGACCTCGTACGGCCAGAACGTGCTGGAGCACCTCGTCGAGAGCGCGCTGCTCGCGGCCACCATGGCGGGCGAGGTGGGGGCGGACGTCACCGTCGCCCGGCGCGGGGCGTTCCTGCACGACGTCGGCAAGGCGCTCACGGGCGAGGTGCCGGGCACGCACGCCGTCGTGGGGGCGGCCCTGGTGCGCCGCTGCGACGAGGGCGAGGACGTCGCCAACGCGGTCGAGGCCCACCACGACGAGGTCCCGGCGCGCACGGTGGAGGCGGTCCTCGTGCAGGCGGCCGACGCGATCTCGGCCGCCCGCCCCGGCGCGCGCCACGACGAGCTCGACCAGCTTGTGGAGCGGCTCGGCCGGCTGGAGGCGCTCGTGTCCGAGCACAGCGGCGTGCGCCGCGTCCTGGCGATGTCGGCGGGCCGCGAGGTGCGGGTCCTCGTCGAGCCGAGCGAGGTCGACGACGCCGCGATGCACCCCCTGGCGGAGGCCGTCGCGCGGCACATCGAGGAGGAGCTCACCTACCCCGGGGAGATCAAGGTGACGGTGGTCCGGGAGCTGCGCGCGAGCGCGACCGCCGGCTGACGCGGGACGGCCGGGTGCGCGAGCCCCCGGCCGTCGGCGCCCGCCGCCCGCGCGCCCTCGGCGCGGCGCGTCAGTCGGGGTCGACGACGAGGCTCGGCGCCTCGGCCCGCGCGGCGCCCGCCGTCCGGCGGTCGACGGACGTGGCCAGCCGCTCCGCGAAGCGCGTCAGCAGGTAGTTGAGCGCGATGAACACCAGTGCGGCGACGAGCAGCGCCTGGAGGATGTTGCCCTGGCCGGACCCCAGGCGGCGGGCGGAGTCGAGCAGCTCGCCGTAGGTGATGATCTGCCCGAGCGCCGTGTCCTTGAGGATGACGACGAGCTGGCTGGCGATCGCGGGCAGCATGGCGATGAGGGCCTGCGGCACCTCCACCAGGCGCAGCGACTGCGGCGGGCGGAGCCCGATGGCCAGGGCCGCCTCGCGCTGGCCGCGAGGGAGGTTGTGCACGCCGGAGCGCACGAGCTCGGCGAACACGGACCCGTTGTAGAGGGTCAGGCCCAGCACGACCGCGAGGAACGGGGCGTCGGGCGCCTCGACGAGGTCGGAGTACCCCAGGGCCAGCCAGAAGAAGATCATCATGAGCAGCACGGGGACGGCGCGGAAGAACTCCACGACCAGGCCGGACACCCAGCGCACGGCAGCGACCTGGGACAGCCGCCCGAGGCCGAAGACGAGGCCGAAGAGGCCGGACGTCACGATCGCGACGGCGGCGGCGCGCAGGGTGTCGAGCAGGCCGGGCAGGAGGAAGTTCGTCCACGTGCTCGGGTCGAGGAACGGCGTCCACAGGCTCGCGGCGAGCTGGCCCTTGTCCGCCAGGCGCCACAGGGCGAGGACGGCGATGCCCGCCACCACGACGGTGGCCACCACGTTGAACACGCGCATCCGCCGGCGGGCGGCGGGTCCGGGGGCGTCGAAGAGGACGCTGCGGGCGCTCACCGCGCCACCGACAGCCGGCGCGACAGCGCGGTCGTGGCCAGGCCCACGGGCACGACGACGACGACGTACCCGAGGGCGAAGGTGGCGAAGATCGCGAGGATCACGTCGGGGCGGTTCTCGATCATGGTGCGCATGAGCCCCGAGGTCTCCGGGACGGACGCCGCGGCGGCGACCGTCGAGTTCTTGATGAGGGCGATGAGCACGTTGCCCAGGGGCGCCACGGCACCGCGGAAGGCCTGGGGCAGGATGACGAGGCGCGCGGACTGCCCGAAGCCCAGGCCGATCGCCCGGGCCGCCTCGGCCTGGCCCACCGGGACGGTGTTGACGCCGGAGCGCAGCGCCTCGCAGACGAAGGCGGCGTGATAGACGGCGAGGCCGAGGACGGCGAGCCGGAAGAAGTTCGTCTGGAAGTCGCTGCTCAGCGTGATGCCGAGCTGGCCCCAGAGCCCGAGGGCGCAGAACACGATGATGATCGTCAGGGGCGTGTTGCGCAGGAACGTGACGTAGGTGCCGCCGGCCCAGCGCAGGCTCGGCACCGGGCTGATCCGCATGACGGCCAGGACGGTGCCGATCGCGAGGCTGCCGATGGCGGCGAAGAACGTCAGCGCGAGGTTGGTCCCGAAGGCGCCCAGCACGTCGAACTGCGAGAACAGCGACGAGAACTGCGCGAGGTAGCCGTCGTCCACGCGGCCCTCCTGTCGTCGGCTCGGGCGCCCGGGGTCGCCGGGCGCGGGGGACGGCCCCGCCCGCGGGGGTGCCGCGGGCGGGGCCGGACGGTCAGGCGCAGGCGGCCGGCGTGGGCGGGTTGAGCTCCTCGTTGGCGCTGTAGCCGGAGGCGCCGACGTTGTCCTCGAGGATCTGCTCCCAGCTGCCGTCCTCGATCATCGTGGTGATCGCCTCGTTCACGGCCTCGCACTGGTCGCTGTCCAGCGGCAGGCCGACGCCGTAGTTCTCCTCGGAGAACGGGTTGCCGACGACCTTGACCTTGCCCTCGTTGGCGGGCTGGGCGGCCAGGCCCGCGAGGATGATGTCGTCCGTCGTGACGGCGTCCACCTGCCCGGCGGTCAGGGCGGTGACGCACTCGGCGTAGCCCGGCTGCTCCAGCAGGTTCGTGCCCGTGGCGTACTCGTCCTTGATGCGCTGGGCGGAGGTGGAGCCCGTGACGGAGCACAGGTTCTTGCCCTCGAGGTCCTCGGGGCCGGAGATGGAGTCGTCGTCCGCCGCGACGAGGAGGTCCTGGCCGGCGACGAAGTACGGCCCGGCGAAGGAGACGACCTCCTTGCGGGTGTCGGTGATGGAGTAGGTCGCGAAGATCATGTCGACCTGGCCCGTCTGCAGCATCGTCTCGCGCTGCGCGGACGGGGCCTGGACCCACTCGATCTGGTCCTCGGCGTAGCCGAGCTGCTCCGCGACGTAGCGGGCGACGTCGACGTCGAAGCCCGTGTACTCGCTGCCGTCCTGGTAGCCCAGGCCGGGCTGGTCGAACTTGATGCCGATGCGGATGCTCTCGCCGCCGCCGGAGCCCTCGCTGCTCCCGGCGCCGGTGGTCTCGTCGGCGCCGGCGTCGCTGCCGCCCCCGCTGGAGCAGGCGGCGAGCGTGAGCGTCGCCGCGGCGGTCATGGCCAGGGCCAGTCGTGCGCGCATGGTGGGTGCCCTTCGGGTGTCGGGTGCCGGGGTTCCGGCGCGGTGGTCCGGGTCGGGCCCGGGGACCGGTCGGTCGACCGGGCGTCGGTCGGGTCGTGCGGCCCGCGGTGGCGGGACGGGTGGCGTCCGGGGCGGCGGAGGTGCACCGCGCCGGGGCGGGGTCAGTGGCTGAGGATCTTGGAGAGGAAGTCGCGGGCGCGGTCGCTGCGGGGGCTGGTGAAGAACGCCTCCGGCTCGGCCTGCTCGACGACCTGGCCGCCGTCCATGAAGACGACGCGGTGGGCGGCACGGCGGGCGAAGCCCATCTCGTGCGTGACGACGAGCATCGTCATGCCCTCGCGGGCGAGGGAGGTCATCACGTCGAGGACCTCGTTGATCATCTCCGGGTCCAGCGCCGAGGTCGGCTCGTCGAAGAGCATGACCTTGGGGTCCATGGCCAGGGCCCGGGCGATCGCCACGCGCTGCTGCTGCCCCCCCGAGAGCTGGGCGGGCAGCTTCTGCGCCTGGTTGGCGACACCGACGCGGTCGAGCAGCTCCAGCGCCCGCGCCTTCGCGGCCGCCGGCTTGACGCCCTTCGCCTTGACGGGGCCGAGCGTCACGTTGTCGAGCACCGTCTTGTGCGCGAACAGGTTGAACGACTGGAAGACCATCCCGACGTCCGCCCGCAGGCGGGCGAGGGCGCGGCCCTCGGCGGGCAGGGGCACGCCGTCGATGGTGATGGTCCCGGAGTCGATCGTCTCCAGCCGGTTGATCGTGCGGCACAGGGTCGACTTGCCCGAGCCGGAGGGCCCGATGAGCACGACGACCTCGCCCCGCCCGATGCTGAGGTCGATGTCCCGCAGGACGTGCAGCGCCCCGAAGTGCTTCTGCACGCCGCTCATGACGACGAGGGGCTCGTGGGCGCCGCCACGGCCGGCGGTCCCGGGCTCCGGACGGGGCGCGACGGGGGTGCCGACGGCAGGTGCGGGCTCGACCATGCGATGAAACTAGGCGCTGGCCAGCGCGCGGGCCAGCACCGACGGGTGCGTCCCCGGTCACGGTCGTGCAACGCCGGGGTACGCCGACGACCTCCGCCGCGTCCGCGGACGCGGCGGGCACGCGGCGGGGACGCGCCCGACGGCGCCGGGCGTGGCGGACGGGCTCGGGCACGCGCGGGCACGAGCGGGCGGGTGGGGCCGTGGCCGGCGGCGGGAGGGCCGCCGCACGGGGACGGCGGGCGGCGCCGACGCGCGTCGTACCCTGGACCGCGATGTCCACCACCCTGCCCGCGCCCCTGCTCGCGCCCCTGCCCGGCACCGCGTCGAGCAGCCCGCCCCCGACCGCCGGCACCGCGACCGGACCCGGCGCGGGGCCCGCCGCCGTCGCCGCGACGGCCGGTCCCGCGCCCGCGCGGACGTACCTGGTGAAGACGCTGGGCTGCCAGATGAACGTCCACGACTCCGAGCACATGGCCGGCATGCTCGAGGCGGCGGGCTACGTGGCGGCCGACCCCGCCCGCGCCGCCGCGGAGGACGCCGACGTCATCGTCATCAACACGTGCGCGGTCCGCGAGAACGCGGCGGACAAGCTCTACGGCAACCTCGGGCGGCTCGCCGGCCTCAAGCGTGAGCGGCCGGGCCTGCAGATCGCCGTCGGCGGCTGCCTCGCGCAGAAGGACCGGTCCGGCATCGTCGAGCGGGCGCCGTGGGTGGACGTCGTCTTCGGCACGCACAACCTGGACGTGCTGCCGGTGCTCCTCGAGCGCGCGCGCCACAACGCGCGGGCCGAGGTGGAGATCGCCGAGAGCCTGCAGGTCTTCCCCTCGACGCTGCCCACCCGCCGCGAGTCCGTCTACGCGGGGTGGGTGTCCATCAGCGTCGGGTGCAACAACACCTGCACCTTCTGCATCGTGCCGCACCTGCGCGGCAAGGAGCGCGACCGGCGTCCGGGCGACGTGCTCGCCGAGGTCGAGGCCCTCGTCGCCCAGGGCGCGGTGGAGGTGACGCTGCTCGGCCAGAACGTCAACTCCTACGGCGTGGAGTTCGGCGACCGCGGCGCCTTCGCGTCGCTGCTGCGCGCGGCGGGGGCCGTCGAGGGCCTCGAGCGCCTGCGGTTCACGAGCCCGCACCCCGCGTCCTTCACCGACGACGTCATCGAGGCGATGGCGGTCACGCCGGCGGTGATGCCGCAGCTGCACATGCCGCTGCAGTCGGGCTCCGACCGCGTCCTGCGCGCGATGCGCCGGTCCTACCGGGCGGAGCGCTTCCTCGGCATCCTCGACCGGGTCCGGGCCGCGATCCCCGACGCCGCCATCACGACGGACGTCATCGTCGGGTTCCCGGGCGAGACGGAGGAGGACTTCGCCGCCACGCTCGACGTGGTGGAGCGCTCGCGCTTCGCCTCCGCCTTCACCTTCCAGTACTCGCCGCGGCCGGGGACGCCCGCCGCCGACCTGCCGGACCAGCTGCCCAAGGCGGTGGTGCAGGAGCGGTACGAGCGGCTCGCCGCGCTGCAGGAGCGGATCTCCCTCGAGGAGAACGCCGCCCAGGTCGGCCGGACGGTCGAGGTGCTGGTCGCCGAGGGGGAGGGCCGCAAGGACGGCGCCTCCCGCCGCATCTCCGGCCGGGCCCGGGACAACCGCCTCGTGCACCTCGCGCTGCCCGCGGGCCTGGCCCCGGTCGACGCCCCGCGCCCGGGGGACCTCGTGCGCGTCACGGTCACGCACGGCGCGCCCCACCACCTCGTCGCCGACTCCGCCCTGGACGGGGGGACCTTCGCCGTCCGCCGCACCCGGGCCGGGGACGCGTGGGCCGCCCGCGCCGCCGCGGGGACCCCCGGGGAGGGGACGGCCCCGGCCGCCGACGAGGCCCACGGCGGCTGCGGCACCTCCGGACCGGCCGGGCCCGTCGTGCTCGGCCTGCCCCTCGTCGGGCGCCCGGCCACGCGTCCCTAGGACCCGCGGCGGGCCGCGGCGCCGCTCCGTGGGCGGCCGCACGTCGCTCAGTTGTCGGGGATGTCCGTCGGCCCGGGCACGTCCTCGTCGTCCCGCGGGAGCAGGGCGTCCAGCGCCGTGAACATGTGCACGCCCGTGCCGAGGCCGCACGCGAGCAGCTGGGCGAGCTGGCGGTCGGTGACCCCGGCCTCGAGGTCCGCCGACACCTCGCTGTAGAGCGCGAGGCGGCCCTCCTCCTCGCGGACGTAGGCCTTGGGCCAGATGCGCTCGCGGTTCCAGTCGTTGAGCGCCAGGCCGACGGCGCCGCGCTGCTCGAGCGGGAGCTGGCGGTGCCACCGGCCCCGGACCTGGAGGATCTCGCCGGCGTCGCCCAGGGTGAGGAACCAGAAGCGCGAGCCGTCCCAGGTGCCGGTGAGGTCGCCGTCGTCGTCGACCGCGAACCGGTAGCCGCGCGCCGACAGGTGCTCGCCGATGCGGTCACGGGTCAGGGGCGTCGGCGGGTCCCGCCGCACGGGCCGCTTGACGGGCTTCGGGCGGCCGCCGAGCACCCGCAGCAGCCACTCGGGGCTCGTCACGGGGCCACCACCGCCGGGTCCGGGTAGCGCTCGTCCAGCGCGTCGAAGAGCAGCGACCCGGTCGACAGCCCGCAGTGCAGGAGCTGCCCGAGCTGGGCGTCGGTCGCGCCGTGCTCGAGGTCGACCGCGACCTCGGACACCACGTGCACGCGCCCGTTGTCCCGCACCCGCACGTAGGCCTTGGGCCAGATGCGGTCGGCGTTCCACTCGTTGCACAGGTCGAGGACCTCCTCGAGGCGCTCGATCGTCGCCTCGCGGTGCCACTGGCCGCGCACCTGGAGGATCTCGGAGCGCTCCCCGAAGAGGAAGAAGTAGAAGAGGCGGCCGCGCCACAGGCCCCCGAGGTCGCCGTCGTTGTCGACGAAGTAGCTGAAGTCGTGGTCCGTCATCCACGCCGCGATGCGGGCGGGCGTCACGGGCGTGGGGTGCTCCTCGCCGGGCGCGGCCGGGCCCAGCTCCGCCGCGAGCAGCGCGGCCACCCGGTCCTGGAGCTCCGTGTCGCTGAGCTCCTCGGGGTCGAGGGGCGGCGGCACCGGGGAGGGCCGCTGCGCCCACCACCGTCGGCCGCGTTCGAACAGACCCATGGGGGCGACCCTACCGGGGGCGGCTACGGTCGGGCGCGTGCTCCGCTCCGCCGTCCTCCTGCCCGACACCGCGCTGCTCGTGCCCGGCGTCGCGGGGCGCGCCGACCCGCTCGCGGGGCTGCGGGTCGCGGCCGTGACGGCCCTGCGGCGGGCGCTGGCCGACGCCGCCGCGGACGCGGGGCGCACCGGGGGGGCCGGTGGCACGACGGGTGCCGCGGGTGCCGCCGGTGCCGCGGGTGCCGGAGGTGCCGTCCGGGTGGTGCTCGTCGCCGCGGGGCCGCGGGACCGGGTGCGTAGCGGGCCGCTGCGGGCCGAGCTGGCGTCGGCGGGCGTCCCGGACGGGGCGCTCGGTGTGCCGGTGCCCTCGGCCGCGCCGGCGGGGGGCGCGGGGCAGGACGGGCGGGGCGCGCCGTGGGGGAGCGGGCCGCACGACGAGGGGCCCGCCGCGCCGGCCACCGGCACCGCCGTGGGGCTGCACCTGCTCGCCGCGGCCCTCGGCGACGACGCCCCCGACCCCCTGCCCGTGGCGCACGCGGTCGAGGTCGGCCCGCCCCGGTCCGCACCCGACGGGACCGCCGGTGCGGGCGCCGCTGCGGGTGCCGGTCCGGGGGCCGGTGCGGGCGGCGGTGGCGTCGCGTCCGGCGACGGGCCCGCGGACGACCGCCGGGGCGCCGACCTGCGCGCGCTGGGGGCGGGGCTCGTCGCCGGTGACGTGCCGGTCGTGCTCCTCGTCGTGGGGTCCGGCTCCGCCCGGCACGGGCCGGCGGCCCCGCTCGCCGACGACCCGCGCGCCCCGGACGTCGACGCGGGTCTCGTCGCCGACCTCGCGGACGCGTCGCCGGCCGCGCGCGCCCGCCTCGCCGCGGCCGACGAGGCGCTGCACGCCGCCCTGGCCGTGAGCGGGTGGGGGCCGTGGCAGGTCCTCGTCGGCGCGGCGGGCGCGGCCGCCGTGGCGGGGGCGGTCGAGGCCGCCGACACCTCGCTGGGCGCCCTGCACCTCGTCGGGACCTGGACGGTCGCGGCACCCGCCGACGTGCCGGGGGACGCGGCGTGACGGCGTCGGGGGCGCCCGCACCCGACGGGCCCGCACCCGACGAGGGCGTGGCCCGGGGGACCGCCGCGGGCGCCGGCGAGGCCGGGCACCCCCTCGTCGTGGCGGTCGTCGGGCCCACGGCCACCGGCAAGTCGGACCTGGGCATCGCGCTGGCGCAGGCCCTGGACGGGGAGGTCGTCAACGCGGACGCGCTGCAGCTCTACCGCGGCATGGACGTCGGCACGGCCAAGGTGCCGCCGGGGGAGCGCGGCGGCGTCCCGCACCACGTGCTAGACGTCCTCGACCCGACGCAGGAGGCGTCCGTCGCGGACTACCAGGTGCTCGCGCGCGCCGCGGTCGCGGACGTGCGCGCCCGCGGCCGCCGTCCCGTGGTCGTCGGCGGGTCGGGGCTCTACGTGCGGGCGCTGCTCGACCGCCTCGAGTTCCCCGGGACGGACCCGGAGGTGCGCGCCCGGCTGGAGGCGCGCGTCGAGGCGGAGGGCAGCCGCGCCCTGCACGCCGAGCTCTCCCGCGCCGACCCGGCCGCGGCCGCCCGCATCGAGCCCCGCAACGCGCGTCGCGTGGTGCGGGCGCTGGAGGTCATCGCCCTCACCGGCCGGCCGTACTCGGCGCACCTGCCGGACCACACCTACGCCCTCCCGGCGCTCCAGCTCGGCCTCGACTGCGACCGCGCCGTCCTCGACGACCGCGTCGCCCGCCGGACCGCCCGGATGTGGGAGACGGGGCTCGTCGACGAGGTGCGGCGGCTGCGGGCGGGCGGACTGGGGCGCACCGCCGCCCGGGCCACGGGCTACGCGGAGGTCCTGGCGCTCCTCGCGGGCGGTCTCGACGAGGACGCGGCCCGCTCGGCCGTCACCGCGGGGACCCGCCGCCTGGCCCGCCGCCAGATGGGCTGGTTCGGCCGGGACCCGCGCGTGCACTGGCTCGACGCGCAGGACCCGGACCTCGCGGAGCACGCGCTCGCGGCGGTCCGCGCCGCCGACGCCGGCACCCTGGTCAGCGCCGAGGGCGCCGCGCCGACGCACCGTACGCTGGGCTCGTGAGCCTCCCGGGAGCCCCGGCCGTCGCGCCCGGCGTGCCGTCGTCCGCCGCCCCGGCCGCCCCCGGCGGGCCCCGCAGGGTCCTGGCGGTGACGAAGGGCCACGGCACCCGGAACGACTTCGTGCTCCTCGTCGACCCCGCGGGCGAGGTCGCCCTCACGCCCGGCGCGGTGCGCGCGCTGGCGGACCGGCGCGGCGGCGTGGGCGGGGACGGCGTCATCCGGGTCGTCGGCAGCGGGCACCTGCCCGAGGGCGCCGCGGCGCTCGCGGACGACCCCGCGGCGACGCTGTTCATGGACTACCGCAACGCGGACGGCTCCGTCGCGGAGATGTGCGGGAACGGCGTGCGGGTCACCGCCGCGCTCCTCGAGCGGCACGGCCTGTGGGACGCCGCCCTGGGTGACCTCGCCCTCGGCACCCGCGCGGGCGTCAAGCGGGTCCGACGCGTGGCGCCGCCCGCCGCCGCCGGCCCGTCCGGCGACCCCTGGTACGCCGTCGACATGGGCGCCTGGCGGCTGCCGGGCGGCGACGCGGCCGCCCGTGCGGGCGGGGACGCGGAGGTCCTCGTGGCCGGGCTGCCCGTGGCGCGGCCCGCCCTGTCCGTCGACCTGGGGAACCCGCACACCGTGCTCGCGCTCGCGGGCGAGGACGAGCTCGTCGCCGCGGACCTGCGGGAGGCCCCCCAGGTCGTGCCGGTGCCGCCGGCGGGCACGAACACCGAGCTCGTCGTCCCGCTGGGCGAGCTCGAGGACCCCGTCCTCGGGACGGTCGGCCGGGTCCGCATGCGCGTGCACGAGCGCGGCGTCGGGGAGACCCCGTCGTGCGGGACGGGCGCGTGCGCCGCGGCGCTGGCCGTGCGGACCTGGGCGGGCGCCGGGGCGCCGAGCACCTGGCTCGTCGACGTGCCCGGGGGCACCGTGCTGGTCACCGCGCGGCCGGACGGCCACGTGGAGCTCGCGGGACCGGCGGTCCTCGTCGCCGAGGCCGATGTGGACCTGGGCGTCCTGGAGGCGGCCGACCGCTGAGCCCGGGGCGTCAGCCGGCCACGGGCCCCTCGTCGCCCGCCCGGACCTCGAGCACGCGGAACCCGCGCGCGGACGCGGTGCGCTCCACCGCCCAGCCCTCGCCCTCGAGCCAGCGGTGCAGGGAGTCGGCGCCCAGGTTCTTCCCGACGACGAGGTGCGCCGCCGCCCCCGGCGCCAGCCGCGGCAACCACCGCAGCAGGAGGGCGTGCAGGGCCGGCTTGCCCACCCGGACGGGCGGGTTGGACCACAGCGCGGCGAACCGGACGTCGTCCGGCACGTCGTCCGGGCGGGCGGCGACCACGCCGGTCAGGGCGAGGTCCGCGGCGTTGCGCCGGACGAGGTCGAGCGCGCGCTCGTTGACGTCCACGGCCCACACGCGGGCCCCGGGCGAGCGCAGCGCCAGCGTCAGCGCGACCGGCCCCCAACCGCAGCCGAGGTCGAGGAGGTCGCCGTCCGGGGGCGGCGGCGGGACGTGGTCGAGCAGGACGGCGGTGGCGTGGTCGACGTGGTCCGGCGAGAAGACGCCGCCGGCGGTGCGCACGGACAGCTCGCGGCCGGCGAGCACCACCTGCCGCGTCCGCAGCTCGGCGGGGGAGGCCGGCGCGGCGGTGAAGTAGTGGTCGGGCTCGCTCACGGACGCCGAGGCTAGCGGGCGGGTGGCGGGCGGCAGGGGGCGGGCGGCTCGCGGGCTGTCGGCCTGCGGCGAAATCTGTGGTGCCGCGCAGGGCCCCGTGCGACCCTGGACGGGCCGCCGCACCGGTGGCGCCCCCGGTCGAGAGGACCTGCGTGAACGACCCCCGCACCACACCTGGCACCACGGCTGACCGCACGCCGCAGGAGGTGGCCGACGACGTGGTGGCCCGCGTCCTCGCCCGCGCCGGCACCGCGCTGCAGGCGGGGGAGACCGTCCACTCCTCCTACGACGGCGAGCAGCTCGACCTGGAGGAGCGCAGCTCCCTGCGGCGCGTCGCAGGGCTGTCCACCGAGCTCGAGGACGTCACCGAGGTCGAGTACCGGCAGCTGCGCCTGGAGAAGGTCGTCCTCGTCGGGCTCTGGTCCGGCGGCAGCTCGACCGACGCCGAGATCTCGCTGCGCGAGCTCGCCGCCCTCGCCGAGACGGCGGGCTCGGAGGTGCTCGACGGGCTGCTCCAGCGCCGGGCGACGCCCGACCCGAGCACGTACCTCGGCTCGGGCAAGGCCGCCGAGCTGGCGTCCCTCGTCGCGTCGGCCGGCGCCGACACCGTGGTCGTCGACGGCGAGCTCGCGCCCTCCCAGCGCCGCGCGCTCGAGGACGTCGTCCGCGTCAAGGTCGTCGACCGCACGGCCCTCATCCTCGACATCTTCGCCCAGCACGCGAAGAGCCGGGAGGGCAAGGCGCAGGTCGAGCTGGCGCAGCTGGAGTACCTGCTCCCGCGCCTGCGCGGCTGGGGCGAGTCCATGTCCCGCCAGGCCGGTGGCCAGGTCGGCGGCGCGGGCGCCGGGATGGGCTCGCGCGGCCCGGGCGAGACGAAGATCGAGCTCGACCGCCGCCGCATCCGCGACCGCATGGCCAAGCTGCGCCGCGAGATCGCCGCGATGGCTCCCGCGCGGCAGACGAAGCGCGCCGGCCGCCGCCGCAACGCGGTGCCGTCCGTCGCCATCGCCGGGTACACGAACGCGGGCAAGTCCTCGCTGCTCAACCGGCTGACGGGCGCGGGGGTCCTCGTCGAGAACGCGCTGTTCGCGACGCTGGACCCGACCGTCCGGCGCGCGCAGACGCCCGACGGCCGCACCTACACGCTGTCCGACACCGTCGGCTTCGTGCGGGCGCTGCCGCACCAGCTCGTCGAGGCGTTCCGCTCGTCGCTGGAGGAGGTGGCCGAGGCCGACCTCATCCTCCACGTCGTCGACGCGGCGCACCCGGACCCCGAGGGCCAGATCGCGGCCGTGCGCCACGTCTTCGCGGACATCCCCGGGGCGATGGACGTGCCCGAGATCATCGTGCTCAACAAGGTGGACGCCGCCGACCCGGCGGTCGTCGCCCGGCTGCGCTCGCGCGAGGTGCACTCCGTGGTCGTCTCCGCCCACACGGGCGAGGGCATCGAGGAGCTGCGGGCGCTCGTCGCCGACCAGCTGCCGCGCCCGCGCGTGAGCGTCGAGGTCGTGGTGCCCTACAGCCGCGGCGACCTCGTCAGCCGCGCGCACGAGCACGGCGAGGTCGACGCGGAGGAGCACCGGCCCGAGGGCACGCTCCTGCGCGCCCGGGTCGACGCCACCCTGGCCGCCGAGCTCGAGGCCGTCGCGGTCTGACGGAGCCCCCGGCCCCGGGTCGCGGCACGGGGGTGCGACCCCCCGTGCCGCGGCCCCGGTCGTCCTCGCCGGCGCCGTGCGCGCCGCGTCCCGACCGGGGACGCCCGCGGGGCGCACCCCGCCGGTGGAGGACCCCGACGCGGCGGGGCGCGCCGCGTCTAGGCTGTCGCGGTGCCCGCCCCCGCCCGTCCCGCCGCCCCCGCGGCCAGCGACGGCGGTGACGCCCCGGACGACGTGACCGCGCCCGTCGACGACCTGCTCGACCGTGCCGTCGCGGCGCTGGGCGGGGCGGCCCGCGAGGGGCAGCGCGCCATGGCGCGGGCGGTCGCCGAGACGCTCGAGCGCGGCGAGCACCTCCTCGTGCAGGCGGGCACCGGGACCGGCAAGTCGCTGGGCTACCTCGTCCCCGCCGTGCGGCACGCCGTGCTCGAGGACGAGCGCGTCGTGGTCTCGACGGCGACCCTCGCGCTCCAGCGGCAGGTCCTCACGCGCGACCTGCCCCTCGTCGCCGACGCGCTGGCCCCCGCCCTGCCGCGCCCGCCGCGGATCGCCCTCCTCAAGGGCTGGCACAACTACCTCTGCGCCCACAAGGTCGCCGGCGGCTACCCGCAGGAGGAGCCCGGCGCCCTGTTCGACCTCGGCGATCGCGGCGGGGCGGCCGAGCACCCGGAGCCGGCCGGGTCCGGCGGCGGGACGGGTGGCACCGGCGGCCCGGGCGGGGGCGGCCGGGGGCGCGGGGGCGGTGGGGGCGGCGAGTCCCTCGGCGAGCAGGTCGTGCGGCTGCGACCTGGGCCGAGGAGACGGGGACCGGCGACCGCGACGACCTCGTGCCCGGCGTCGCGGACCGGGCCTGGCGCCAGGTCTCGGTCACCGCGCTGGAGTGCCTCGGCTCGTCGTGCCCCCTGGTCGACGACTGCTTCCCCGAGCGGGCGCGCACGCTCGCGCGCGAGGCCGACGTCGTCGTGACGAACCACGCCATGCTCGGCATCGCGGCGTCCGGCTCGCCCAACGTGCTGCCCGAGCACGCGGTGCTCGTCGTCGACGAGGCGCACGAGCTCACCGACCGGGTGACGGCGCAGGCCACCGCCGAGCTCTCCCTCGCGACGGTGGAGCACGCCGCCCGGCTGACCCGGCGTCACGGCGGGCTCCCGACGACGGACCTCGACGCCGCGGGCCAGGCGCTGGCGGTCGCGCTCGTCGAGCTGCCCGAGGGCCGCTTCCCGCAGGGGCTGCCCGACGCGGCACGGGACGCCGTGACGGCCGTCCGCGACGCCGCCCGCACGCTGCTGACCGCCCTGCGGCCCGACGCCGGCACCCCGCGGGGCCCGGCGGACGGCGGCCGCAAGATGGCCACGGGCGCCGTCCTCGCGCTGTTCGAGGTCACCGAGCGGATGGTCGCCGACCCGGCGGAGGGCCCGCGGACGGTGCTGTGGTGCGCGCGGGGCGAGGACCGGCGCGGCTCCACCCTGACCCGGCTGCACGCGGCGCCGCTGGCCGTGCAGGGCCTCGTCCGGACGAACCTGCTGGCCGGGCGTGCGAGCGTGCTGACGTCGGCGACCCTCGCGCTCGGCGGGTCCTTCGACCCCGTCGCGCGGAGCATGGGGCTGACCGGGACCCGCGCCGGCCGCGACGCGGCGGCCGCGGCGCGACCGACGGGCGAGGCCGTCGCCGCCTCCGGCGCCCCGGGGGCGAGCGCTCCCCGCGCCGCCGGCGTCGGGGTGCCGGGGGAGGGCGGGACGTCCCCGGCAGCGACCTCGCCCGGCGCGCCGGCGCCGGCGTCCCCCGACGCCGCGGCCGGCCCGCGGGGACCCGTGCCGCCGCCCGACGTCGCGCTGCCCTGGCGGGCGCTGGACGTGGGCAGCCCCTTCGACTACCGCCGCCAGGGCATCCTCTACACGGCCCGGCACCTGCCCGCCCCGGGGCGCGAGCCCGCGACCCCCGCCCAGCTCGACGAGCTCGCCGGACTCGTGGAGGCCGCCGGCGGGCGCACCCTCGGGCTCTTCTCCTCCCGCCGCGCGGCCGAGGCCGCGGCGCTGGCGCTGCGGGAGCGGCTCGACGTGCCGGTGCTCCTCCAGGGCGACGACGTGCTGCCGACCCTCGTGCGCCGGTTCGCCGAGAGCGAGGAGACGTGCCTGTTCGGCACCCTGTCGCTCTGGCAGGGGGTGGACGTGCCCGGGCCCACGTGCCGCCTCGTCGTCATCGACCGGATCCCCTTCCCGCGCCCGGACGACCCCGTGCGCGCCGCGCGCTCGGAGTCCGTGGACCGCGCGGGGGGCAACGGGTTCATGACCGTCTCCGCCGCCCACGCCGCGCTGCTGCTCGCGCAGGGGGCCGGCCGGCTCATCCGGTCGCTCGACGACCGCGGGGTCGTCGCCGTGCTCGACCCGCGGCTCGCCACCGCCCGCTACGGGGAGTTCCTGCGGCGGTCCCTGCCCGACCTCTGGCCGACCGACGACCCCGCGCTGGTGCGGGCGGCCCTGCGCCGGCTCGCGGGCCCGGTCGGCGCGACGGCGTCGGCGCCGGGCCGATAGCCTCGGCCGCAGGGGCCCGGGGCCCCGGTGCCGGCGGCCCGGCCGGCACGGCGTCGAGCAGGAGGTCCGATGACGGAGCAGCCCGGTCTGGACGGCGACGAGGGCGGGCTGGCGTCCGCCCCACCGCCGCGTCGGACGTCGAAGCTCTCGATCGTCGGGGCCGGCGCGGTCGGGTCGACGATGGCGTACGCCGCCCTCATGCGCGGTGCCGCCCGCACCGTCGCGCTCTACGACATCGACAAGGCCAAGGTCGAGGCGGAGGCCCTCGACCTCGGCCACGGCATCCAGTTCATGCCCATGGCCGAGATCCTCGGGTCGGACGACATCGCCGTCTGCGCCGACTCCGACGTCGTCGTCGTGACGGCGGGCGCCAAGCAGCGGCCGGGGCAGACGCGGCTCGACCTGGCCGAGGCGACGGTGTCCCTCATCAAGAAGATCCTGCCGCCGCTCGTCGAGGTGGCGCCGGACGCCGTCTACGTCATGGTCACCAACCCCGTCGACGTCGTCACCTACGCCGCGCTGCGCCTGTCGGGCCTCCCGCCGGCCCGGATGTTCGGCTCCGGGACCGTCCTGGACTCCTCGCGGCTGCGCTACCTCATCGCCCGGCACACCGGGGTGGCGGTGCAGAACGTGCACGCCTACGTGGCGGGCGAGCACGGCGACACGGAGCTGCCCCTGTGGAGCTCGGCGAGCATCGGCGCCGTGCCGCTGCTCGACTGGAACGGCATCGGCGGACGGGGCGCGCTGACGTCGGAGGTGCGCGAGGACATCGCGCGCGAGGTCGTGGAGTCCGCCTACAAGATCATCGCCGGCAAGGGCGCGACGAACTACGCCGTCGCCCTCGCCGGCTCGCGGATCATCGAGGCGGTGGTCAAGGACGAGCAGCGCATCCTGCCCGTCTCCTCGCTCCTCGACGGCTACCACGGCATCAGCGACGTGTGCCTGTCGGTGCCGGCGCTGGTCGGCCGTGGCGGCGTGGGGGACCGTCTCGAGGTCCCCATGTCCGCCGACGAGCTCGCGGGGCTGCGGCGGTCGGCCGAGGCCGTGCGCTCCGTGGCGCGTCGCTTCGGGTTCTGAGGCCCTGAGGCTCTGAGGCACGGCGGGGGCGGGCGGCCGCGGCCGGCCGGCCGCTCCGCCGCACGACCCCGGCCCGCGGCCGGGCGGTGCGCCGGGATCGTGCGCCGGGATCGTGCGCCGGGATCGTGCGCCGGGGCCGAGCGTCGGGAGGGGCGGGCGCGGGGGTCAGAGCGCGCGGAGCACGCTCACGACGCGTCCGAGCACCGTGGCCTCGTCACCCGGGATGGGCTCGTACGCCGGGTTGTGCGGCATGAGCCAGACGTGGCCGTCCGCGCGGCGGAAGGTCTTGACCGTCGCCTCGCCGTCGATCATCGCGGCGACGATCTGGCCGTTCTCGGCGACGGGCTGGCGCCGCACCACGACCCAGTCCCCGTCGCAGATGGCGGCGTCGACCATCGAGTCGCCGCGGACGGCCAGGAGGAAGAGCTCCCCGTCGCCGACGAGCTGCCGCGGCAGCGGGAAGACGTCCTCGACGACCTGCTCGGCGACGATCGGGCCGCCCGCGGCGATCCGGCCGACCAGGGGCACGTAGGCCGGCGCCGGGGCCGAGGCCTCGTCGTCGCCCGTGCCCGGCACGGTCAGCTCGTGGACCGGCGCCGGAGCCGCCGTGCGGGTGGCTGCCCGGGCGCCGTCGGGCAGGACGACCTCCATGGCGCGCGGCCGGTGGGGGTCGCGCCGCAGCAGGCCCTTGCGCTCGAGCGCCGTGAGCTGGTGCTTCACGCTCGAGGGGCTCGTGAGGCCGACCGCCTCCCCGATCTCCCGCATGCTCGGCGGGTAGCCGCGGCGCTCGACGGAGGCCCGGACGGTCTCGAGCACCATGCGCTGCCGCGCCGTCAGCCCGTCGGGACCGGCGTCGGGCTCCGGGAGCTGCAGGACCGCGGCGAGCGCCTCGACGTCGGCCGTGCGCGGGCGGCCCCGCCGCGGTGCGGCGCCCCCCGGATCGGTGCCCGTCGACCCCTCGCGGTCGGGCGTCCTGTCGCTCACGTCGCTCTCCTCTGGCGTGCCCGTCGGGCACCGGCCGCGGGGCCGGGGACGGTCGTGTCGGTGGTCGGTGGTGCGCTGTGCCTCGTGCAGAACCCTAGGAGCGGCGGGACGTCGCATCAAACACCTGTTCGAGCGTGTCTCGACGCGTGTCGGGACCGCGTGGTAGAACCGTACACACGTTCGTCGAACAGGCGTACGAGCACGGAGACGGCGTGTCGGTGGTCGGTGCGAGCGTGACGGGCGGCGGTGGCCGCGCCCAGGGGGCGACGGGACGCACGACCGGGCAGGGCACGGGGCTGGACCCACGGACGATGGAGGAGGCGACGGCGGTGAGCACGACGACCATGACGCGGACCGGCACGACCAGGAGCACGGCGCGCACGACGACCGGTACGACGACCGGCACGGCGCGCACGACGAGCGGCACGGCGCGCACGACGGCCGGGCGGACCCGGGCGACCGGGGTGCCGACCGCACCGGTGCCCGCGGTGACGGAGAGCTCCAGGCGCACGTCCGGCGAGCCGGCGCCCGCCGGGCCGGTGGGCGGTGGGCGGCCGGGGGGGCTGCGGCTGACCGGTCGGGGTCGCCTCGTGGCCGCCGGGCTCGCGCTCGCGGCCGCCGGGCTCGGGGTGTGGGGCGCGGACGCCGCCCGCGCCGAGGTCGCCGGCCCCGCCGCGGTGGCGCAGCACGTCGTCCTGCCGGGGGAGACCCTGTGGGGGATCGCTGAGGGTGTGGCGGAGCCGGGCCAGGACGTGCGCGACGTGGTGCTCGACCTGGTGACCCTCAACGGTCTGCCCTCGTCGGCGCTCGCCGCCGGGCAGACGATCGTGGTGCCGGTCGGCGGCTGACCGTGCCGGCGGACGGGTCCTGCGGCCCGTCGCTTGCACGGGCCCGCGCCCGCCGCCTAGCGTCGAGCGCGGCGCGCCACGCGCCCGGCGGGCACCCGCCCCGGTCGCAGCCCGAAGGGGGCGTCGTGCACTGCCCGTTCTGCCGGAACCCGGACTCCCGCGTCGTGGACTCCCGCACGTCGGACGACGGCTCGGCGATCCGGCGCCGGCGGCAGTGCCCCCAGTGCCAGCGCCGGTTCACCACCGTGGAGACGACGAGCCTGTCGGTCGTCAAGCGGTCGGGGGCGAGCGAGCCCTTCCGGCGCGACAAGGTGGTCAACGGCGTCCGCAAGGCGTGCCAGGGCCGGCCCGTGAGCGAGGACGACCTGGCGCTGCTCGCGCAGAAGGTCGAGGAGACGCTGCGCTCGTCGGGCCAGCCGGAGATCGACGCCTACGAGGTGGGCCTGGCGATCCTCGGCCCGCTCCGCGAGCTCGACGAGGTCGCGTACCTGCGCTTCGCCAGCGTGTACCAGGCCTTCGACTCCCTCGAGGACTTCGAGGCGGCCATCCACGTCCTGCGTGCGGAGCGCGAGGGGGTCGCCGGCGTCGACGCCCCGGACGGTGCGGCCACCCCGTCACCCACCGGTCCCGGGGGCGACGAGTCGCGCGAGGGCGTGGGGGCGGGGCCCAGCCCGCTCCCCGCCGGGCGGGGCACTAGCGTCGGGGCGTGATCCCCGACGACATCGCCCTCCTCCGCACGCCCGGGCGTCCTGCGGTCCTCCCCGACGGCTCGGCCGCCGTCGTGGCGGTCACGGCGCCGGACCTCGAGGCGGACGAGGCCACGGGTGGCCTGTGGCTCGTGCCGCTGCACGGCGACGCCGTCCCCCGCCGGTTGACGACCGGCCACCGTGACACGGAGCCCGCCGTGACGCCGGACGGCGGCGCGGTCGTGTTCGTGCGCGCGTCCCCCGGCGTGCCGGGGCAGGCGTTCCTGCTGCCGCTGGCCGGGGGGGACGCCGTCCGGCTGACGGACGCGCCGCTGGGCGTGCAGGCGCCGGCGGTCTCGCCCGACGGGCGTCGGCTGGCGGTGCTCGCCCGCATCCCCGAGCGGGGGCGGTACGAGCGGGACGGCGACCCCGGGGCGGAGCCGCCGCGTCTCGTGGACCGGTACCGCTACCGGGCGGACGCGCTCGGTTTCCTCCACGACCGGCCGCGGCACGCGCTCGTCGTCGACCTCCCCGGCGTCGCCGCGGACGCCACCCTCGCCGCGGTCGACCCCCGGCCGGCCCCGGCCCTCGACGTGACGCCCGGGGACCACGAGGTGCGCTCCCTCGCATGGGACGCCGCCGGCACGGCGCTCCTCGTCGTGACGGCCGTGCACACGGCGCGCGACGAGGACCTGCGCACGGACGTGGTCCGCGTCCCGGTGCCGGCCGTCCTCCCCGTGCCCGTCCCGGCCGGACGGCGCGACCCGGCCCCGGGCCGCGACGGTGCCCGGGCCCCGGCGACGGCGGGGGACCGCGACGCGGCCGACGCCGCCGCCGCCGACGGCCCTGCCGGCACCGTGGTGCCCGCACCGGGCGGCACCGCGGGCTGGGCACGGCTCACGGACGCCGACGCCGGCAGCACCCTCGCCGTCGACGCCGTGCGCCCGGCGCCCGACGGCCTCTCCCTGTGGCTGCTGGGGTCGGAGACGGGGCCGACCGGCCGGGACTTCGTCGGTCGCGCGACGGGCCTGCTGCGCCTGCCGCTCGGCGCGGACGGCGCCCCGGCCGGGCCGCCGGAGCGCCTGACCGACGAGGACGTCGACCTCGACCCGGAGGTCCTCGTGCCCCGCGGCGGCGCGGTCCTCGTCGCGCGCGTGCACCGCGGCGCGCAGCCCCTCCTCGAGGTGGCGGCGGACGGCACGCGGCGGGAGGTCCTCGTCGGCCTCGACCCGTCGGTCGGCGGCGGTCCTGCCGTCGTCACCGCCGCCGCCGCCGCCGGCGACGTGGTCGTCGTCAGCGCCGCGGGCCCGGCCACGGCCGGCGACGTGCTCGTCGTGGACCCCGCGGGGGGCGAGGCGCGTGCGGTGACCGACCTGTCCGGCCCGTTGCGGGCGACGGGCCGGCTGCGCCGGGCGGAGGAGCTGACGGCCCACGCCCCGGACGGCACGGCCGTGCACGGCTGGACCGTGCGGCCCGACCCCGCGCTGCACGGCCCGGGCCCGTACCCGACCCTGCTGATGATCCACGGCGGCCCGCACGCCCAGTACACGGGCGCGGTGTTCGACGAGGCCCAGGTGCTCGCGCACGCCGGCTATGCGGTCGTCATGGGCAACCCGCGCGGGTCGGCGGGCTACGGCCGTGCCCACGCGCTGGCCATCCGGCAGGCGATGGGCACGGTCGACACGGACGACGTCCTCGCCCTGCTCGACGCGGCCCTGACCGCCGACGACCTCGACGAGGCCCGGACGGGCGCGCTCGGCGGCTCCTACGGCGGCTACCTGACGGCGTGGCTCACGACGCGCACGCAGCGCTTCGCGGCGGCCGTCGTCGAGCGCGGCTTCCTCGACCCCGTCAGCTTCGTCGGCTCCAGCGACATCGGGTGGTTCTTCGGGCTCGAGTACGTCGGCGACGCCGCGACCCCCGAGGGCGCCGCCCTGGTCGCCGCGCAGTCCCCGATGGCCCACGTCGGGGCCGTGCGGACGCCGACCCTCGTCGTGCACTCGGAGCACGACTGGCGCTGCCCCGTCGAGCAGGGGCAGCGGTGGTTCGTCGAGCTCAGGCGCCGCGGGGTCCCGACCCGGCTGCTGCTGTTCCCCGGCGAGGGCCACGAGCTGACCCGGTCCGGGCGGCCCTCGCACCGCGTCGCGCGCTTCGCCCACCTCCTGCGGTGGTGGGACGAGCACCTGCCCGTGCGGGTGCCGACGGACGGCGACCGCGACGTGGACGGCGAGGCCGACGGCGCCGGCGGCGCCGACGGCGCCGACCTCGTCGCCCCGGGCCACGGACCGGCGGGTGCCACCGCCGGGTGAGCCCGCAGAATGCCCTGGCCCGCGTCGCCGACGTGGTCCAGCCTGGTCACCGGCGCACCGCGCGCCCGGACGGGGCGCCCCGCGCGCCCGGAGAGGGAGGTCCCATGGACGACGCCGCACAGGAGGCCCGCACGCCGGGCGCCGCCGGCACGCCCGACGCGGTCCCGGAGGACACGACGGCCGCGCCGGCGGGCAGCGCGGGGGCGGAGGCGCCGCCCGCCGACGCCAGGGAGCGGTTCCGCGAGGCGCTCGAGCGCAAGAAGGCCCAGGCGCACCGCTCGGCCGAGGGCGTCGCGCGCGGCAGCACCGTGCACGGGCCCGAGACGACGGGCCCGGGCCGCCGGCGCTTCCAGCGCAAGTCGGGCTGAGCGGGGCGGGACGACCGCGGGGGCGGTGCCGGGCGACCGGTGCCGCCCCCGGGCGCGTCAGGACAGCAGGCGCAGCCGCACGCTCTCGGGACGGGCGGCGAGCTCGACGAGCGCCGCCTGGTCGACGGGCGTGCCCGCGTCGGTCACCACGTAGCCGTGGTCGCCACGGGTGGCCAGGAGCTGGCCGACGATGTTGACGCCGTGCGCGGCGAGGGTCTGGTTCACGGCGGCGAGCACGCCCGGCACGTTGCGGTGCAGGTAGGCGATGCGGTGGACCTCCGGCGACTGGTCCAGCGCCACGTGGGGGACGTTCACCGACAGGGCCGTGGAGCCCGTGGCCATGAAGTCGCGCAGCTTGTGCGCCACGAACCGGCCGATGGCCTCCTGCGCCTCCTCGGTGGAGCCGCCGGTGTGCGGGGTGAGGATGACGTTCGGCAGGCCCCGCAGCTCGGACTCGAAGGGGTCGCCCTTGCGCTTGGGCTCCTCGGGGAAGACGTCGACGGCCGCCCCGACGACCCGTCCGGCCACGACCGCGTCCCGCAGGGCGGCGTAGTCGACGACGAACCCGCGCGAGAGGTTGAGGAAGATCGAGCCCGGGCGCATGGCCGCGAACTGCTCCGCGCCGAACAGCCCGGCGTTCCCGGACCGGCCGTCCACGTGGAGCGTGACGACGTCCGCCACCTCGAGGAGCGCGTCGAGGGACTCCATCCGACGGGCGTTGCCCAGGGCCAGCTTCTCGACGGTGTCGTAGTAGACGACGGACATGCCCAGGGCCTCGGCGAGGACGCTGAGCTGCGTCCCGATGTTGCCGTAGCCGACGATGCCGAGCGTGCGCCCGCGGACCTCGTGCGCGCCGGTGGCGGTCTTGTCCCAGACCCCGTCGTGCATCTTGCGGTCGAGCACCGTGAGCCGCCGGGTGAGCGCGATGATGTCGGCGATCGCGATCTCGACGACGGAGCGCGTGTTCGAGAACGGCGCGTTGAAGACCGCGACGCCCCGCGCGGCCGCGGCGGCCAGGTCGATCTGGTTCGTGCCGATGCAGAAGGCCCCCAGCGCGACGAGGTCGGGCGCCGCCGCCAGCGCGGCCGCGGTCACCTGCGTCTTGGACCGGATGCCGAGCAGCTCCACCCCGTCGAGCGCCTCGACGAGCTCGGCCTCGTCGAGCGCGCCGGTGCGGGTGGTCACCTCGTAGCCGGCCGACTCCAGGATCGTCCGGGCCTGGGGGTGCAGGTTCTCGAGCAGCAGGGCCTTGGGCACGGCCTCATGGTGCCCCCGTCCCGGAGCGCGGGACGCCCTCGGTCCGACAGGCGGACGCCCGCCGTCCGGCGGCCGGGCCGCGCACGTGGCGGGGTCAGGCCGGGTCGGCCAGGCCCGGGGGCAGCGGCCGCGCGTGCAGCACGTGCAGCGCGCGCGTCGGCCGGGTGAGCGCGACGTAGAGGTCGCCCGCGCCCTCCTCGAGGACGGCCGCCGGCTCCACGAGCACGACGAGGTCGAACTCCAGGCCCTTGGCGGTGCGCGCGTCGAGCACGGCCACCGCCGCGTCGGGGTCGGCGGTGGCGGTCGCCCGTCCCGAGCCGGCCGCGGCGCCGGAGGCCTCGAGCGCAGCCGCGACCACCGTCCGCAGCGCCACGACGGCGCCCGCCGGGGCGAGCACGGCGACCCGCCCGGCACCGGAGGCGTCGCGGACCTCGCGCAGCCCGGCGGCCGCCACGGCCGCGGCCCGCTCGAGGAGCGCGGGCGGCAGCCCGCCCGTGGGCGCCCCGTCCGGCACCGGCCCCGCCGCGACCGCCTCGAGCCGCAGCGCGTCCGGCACGTCCCGGGCCGCGGTCTGCGGCGAGACGGGCAGGCCCGCGGCCACGGCCACCCGGTGCGCCGCCTCCGCCACCGCCGCCGGCGTGCGGTAGTTCACGGTGAGCTCGGCCTGCCGCCACGACCCGCGCAGGACGGGGTCGAGCGCCTCCGACCACCGGTGCGCACCGGCGGGCGCGCTCGTCTGCGCCACGTCGCCGACGATCGTCAGCGACCGGGTCGGCACCCGTCGCACGAGGACGCGCCACGCCATGGCCGACAGCTCCTGCGCCTCGTCGACGACGACGTGCCCGTACGTCCAGCTCCGGTCCGCGGCGGCGCGCTCGGCCGTCGTCAGCGCGGGACCCCCGGCGGTGAAGCGGTCGGCGAGCAGCTCGGCCGACACCATGCCGCCCGCGCCGGTCTGCTCCAGCACGTGCCGGGCGTAGGCCACCTCCTCCTGGCGCCGCCGGGCGTCCTCGCGCGCCTGGGCCCGGGCCGCGGCGTCGTCCTCGCCGAGCAGCTCCGCGGCCTCGTCGAGCAGCGGCACGTCCGCCGGCGTCCACGGGGCGTCCGGGTCGCGGCGCAGGAGCTCGCGCTCGGCGGGGGTGAGCATCGGCGCGGCGTGCTCGAGCCGCCAGGGCCGCGACCACAGGTCCGACAGGAGCTTCTGGGGCGTCAGGGGCATCCAGGCGAGGTTGAGGGCGACGCGGATCTCGCGGGTCGTGCGCAGCTCCTCGACCACCTCGGCCCGGTCCTCGGGCGCCACCTCGTAGCCGAGCTGGGCGACGTACTGCCCGGCGAGCCGCGAGAGCATCTCGCGCACGAAGGTCGCGCGCGCCTCGTTGTGCGGCCGGCCGTTGCGGCGCGCGCGGCCCATCGCCGCGACCACGTCCCCGGGCCGGACGACGACCGTCCGCCCGTCGAGGCGCACGGTCACCGGCGCGTCGGGCACCCGCTGGCGGTGCCGGACCGCCCGGGCCACGACCTCCGCCATCGCCGCACGGCCCTTGAGCGCGGCCACCGCGTCGTCCTCGCGGCCGTCGGCGACGACGCCGGGCACGAGCTCGGCGACCGTGGTCGTGACCACGCCCGTCTCCCCGAGGGAGGGCAGGACCTGGTCGATGTACCGCAGGAAGGTGCGCGAGGGCCCGACGAGGAGCACGCCCGAGCGCTCGAGCGTGCGCCGGTGGGCGTACAGCAGGTAGGCGGTCCGGTGCAGGGCCACGGCGGTCTTGCCCGTGCCGGGGCCGCCCTGCACGACGAGCGCGCCCTGCAGCTCCGAGCGGATGATCGCGTCCTGCTCGGCCTGGATGGTGGCGACGATGTCGTGCATCCGCCCCGTCCGCGCCGCCGCCAGCGCGGCGACGAGGGCGCCCTCCCCGGCGAGGGCCGGCAGGTCCCCGCCCTCCTGGACCCCGTCCAGGTCGAGCAGCTCGTCCTCCAGCCCCGTGACCGTGCGGCCGCGCAGGACGAGGTGGCGGCGGCGGACGACGCCGTCGGGGTGGGCCGCCGTCGCGCGGTAGAAGGCCTGGGCCGCGGGCGCGCGCCAGTCGATGAGCAGCGGGGTCTGCTGCTCGTCGGTGAGGCCGATGCGACCGATGTGGCGCTGGCCACCGCCGGTGAGGTCCAGGCGGCCGAAGGCGAGGCGGTCCTCGACGGCCTCGAGCTGGCGCAGCCGGTCCTCGTGGAGGGTGGCGAACGCGTCCCGCTCCGACCGGTTCTGGGGGGAGCCGGAGGGGCCCTCGGCGCGCACCCGGCGCAACCGGTCCCGGGTGCGGGCCCGCAGGTCGTCGAGCCGGGCGTAGAGGCCGTCGACGGTGGCCTGCTCCTGCCGGAGCTGGCCCTCGAGCGTGTGCTCGCCACCTGTCACGCCGTGCGCTCCCCGTCCTCGACCGGCCCGGACCGCCCACCGGTCCGTCCCCCTGCGGGACCCGTCGGCGGCGTCGCGGGTCGTGGGACGACACCGCGGCGCTCGCCCGTCCGGGCGCGGGGGGCCGTCTATTATCCGACGCGGGTCCCCGCGCGCGGGACACCGGTCCACGCCGCTCACGGCGGCCCGGCGTCCGGGGCCCCGCGCGGCCGGTCCCGGCCGGGCGCCCACCAGCGGGCAGGAGGCGGTGTGGGACCGGTCCACGAGCCCGTGCCCGGGCCGCTGCCGACCGCGCGCGCGGTCGGCGCCCCGGAGGGCGTGCTGCGCGTGCTCCTCGTCGAGGACGACGAGGGCGACGCGGTGCTGGTGCGCGAGCACCTGGCCGACGCGGGCCTGGACGTCGCGCTCGTCTGGGCACGGACCCTCGACGAGGCCCTCGGGCGGCTCGACGCCGACTGCGTGCTCCTCGACCTCGGCCTGCCGGACGCGCGGGGGATCGACGCGGTCGCGCGGCTCCTGGCGGCCGGGTCGCCCCCGGTCGTGGTGCTCACCGGCCTCACCGGGACGGGTGCGGGGCTGGAGGCGGTCGCGGCCGGCGCCCAGGACTACCTCGTCAAGCAGGACGTCGAGCCCGAGGCGCTCGGGCGCGCCGTGCGCTACGCCGTGCAGCGCCGCCGCTGGGAGACCGCGGAGCGCGAGCTGTTCCGCAGCGACGTGCGCGCGCGCGAGACGCTGCGCCTCGAGCGGGCGCTGCTGCCGCGGCCCGTGCTGCACGACCCCGACCTCGTCGTCGAGGTCGCCTACCGGGCGGGCCGCGACGGCGTCCTGGGCGGCGACTTCTACGACGTCGTCGAGCGCCCGGACGGCACGGTCCTCGCGGTGGTCGGCGACGTCTGCGGGCACGGGCCCGACGAGGCCGCCCTCGGCGCCACCCTGCGCACCGCGTGGCGCACCCTCGTCCTCGCCGACCACGCCCCGGGCCGTCTCCTGGCGCTGCTGGAACGCGTGCTCGTCAGCGAGCGTGCCGACGACGCGGTCTTCACCACCCTGGCGATGCTCGTCGTCGCCCCCGACCGGGCCGGCGCCGACCTCTACCTGGCCGGGCACCCGGCCGCCCTGCTCGTCGGGCCCCCGGCGCGGACGCTGCCGGTGGCGGCCCGCGGCCGCGCGCTCGGGCTGCCGCTCGGCGCGGGCGGGTGGGACCCGGTGCACGTCGACCTCGCGGCGGGGTGGCGGGTGCTGCTCCACACGGACGGCCTCCTCGAGGCCACCCTGGCGGGGACCGGCGAGCGGCTCGGGACGGAGCGGCTCCTCGAGGTCGTCGACCGCGTGGCGGGGCCGTCCCCGGCGTCGTCGGCGTCGTCGGGGCCCGTCGGCGACGTCGGGTCCGCCGGGTCCGTCGGGTCCGTCGGGTCCGTCGGGCACGGCCTGCTCGACCGGCTCGACGGCGCCCCGTCCCGGGCACACCTCGTCGACCGGGTCGTGGACGCCGTGCAGGCGCTGCACGGCGGGCCGCTCGTCGACGACGCGGCACTCGTCCTCGTCGGGCGGCGCCGGTGAGCGGCCCGGGGCGCCGGCCGCCGCGCGCCTTCTCCCTGCGCCGCCGGGTGGAGACGCTCCTGGCCGTGGCCGGCCTGGCGCTGGGCCTCGTCATCGCCGCCACGGTGCTCGTCTTCGTGCAGCTCGCCGAGCAGCAGCGGGTCGTCACGGACGACTTCTTCACCGCGGTCACGCGCGCCGACGCCGCCCACCTCGCGCTGGTCGACGCCGAGGCGGCGGTGCGGGGCTACGCCCTCACGGGACGGGTCGACACGCTCGCGCCCTACCTCGACGCGACGTCGTCGTCGGACACCTTCGCGGCGGTGGCGGCGGCGCTGGCCCGCGAGGGGTCGGTCGCGCCCGGGGTCGTCGCCGCGGCGGAGGGGGTGCAGGAGCGTGCCGACGCCTGGCGCACCGGGTTCGCCGAGCCGCTCGTCGCCGAGGTGGCCGCCGGCGGCCCGCAGGCCGTCGGCGCCCGGGAGGTCGAGTCCGGCCGCCGGTCCTTCGACGAGGTGCGGGCCGCCGCGCTCGCGTTCGAGGGCGCCCTGCGCGCGGAGCGCCTCGCGGCGGTGCGCGAGCTGGGCACGTGGACGGCCCTCGCCCAGCTCATCGTCGTGCTCCTCGTCGTGGCCGCGGTGGTCGTCGGCGTGGCGCTGTGGACCCAGCTGCGCCGGTGGGTGACCCAGCCCGTGGACGCGCTCGCGGCGGACGCCCGGATCGTCAGCGAGGGCGACGTGGGTCACCGGGTCGCCTCGACCGGGCCGGGGGAGATCGCCGCGCTCGCGCGGGACGTGGAGCGCATGCGGACCACGCTCGTGGAGCAGATGCGGGCCGCGCAGGCGGCGGGCGCCGAGGTCGCGCGGGCCCATGCGCGGCTGGAGGAGCAGGCCGCGGAGCTCCAGCGCTCGAACCGGGACCTCGAGCAGTTCGCGTACGTGGCCTCCCACGACCTGCAGGAGCCGCTGCGCAAGGTCGCCTCGTTCACGCAGCTGCTCCAGAAGCGGTACGGCGGCCAGCTCGACGAGCGGGCGGACCAGTACATCGCCTTCGCCACGGACGGCGCCCGCCGGATGCAGCAGCTCATCACGGACCTGCTGGAGTTCTCGCGGGTCGGACGCACGACGGGCACCGGGGGCGACGTCCCGCTCGAGGCGGCCCTCGCCGACGCCCTCGACGCCCTCGAGCACCGGCTCGTCGAGACCGGTGCCACGGTCACGCACGACCCGCTGCCGGTGGTGCACGGGGAGCGGGCGCTGCTCGTGCAGCTCCTGCAGAACCTCGTCGGGAACGCCGTGAAGTTCGCCCACCCGGACCGCCCGCCGCGCGTCCACCTGGAGGCCTGGCGCACCCCGGAGGGCTGGGAGCTCGAGTGCCGGGACGACGGGATCGGCATCGACCCGCAGTACGCCGAGCGCGTCTTCGTCATCTTCCAGCGGCTGCACCCCAAGGACGTCTACGCCGGCACGGGGATCGGGCTGGCCCTGTGCAAGAAGATCGTGGAGCACCACGGGGGGCAGATCCGCGTCGCCCCCACGCCCGAGGGCGAGGTCGGCACCCGGATCCGCTGGACCCTGCCCGACCCCGTGACCGGTGCGGTGGCCGACCCCGTGGCCCACCCGGTGCCCGAGCCCCTGGCCGACCCCGTGGCCGACCCCGTGGCCGACCCCGTCGCCGACCCGGTGGCCGGGCCGACGGCCGCCCCGGAGGGCCGCGCCGACGAGGCCGCGTCCCCCGTGCCGGCGGCCGCCCCCGGCGGCGGCACGACGCACGACCCCCACGGGCACCGGCCCGTGGGGGACCAGTAGCCCCCTTTTCGGGGGCGGGACGGAGCACACGTGCAGGAGCGCGAGGGACGGGTGGTCGAGGTCCTCCTCGTCGAGGACGACCCCGGGGACGTGCTCATGACGCGGGAGGCGTTCGAGGACAACAAGCTGCGCAACCGGCTGACCGTGGTGCCGGACGGGGTGGAGGCGCTGCAGTACCTGCGGCGCGAGGGGGAGCACACGGACGCGGTCACGCCGGACCTCGTGCTCCTCGACCTCAACCTGCCGCGCATGAGCGGCCGGGAGGTGCTCGAGGAGATGAAGGGCGACCCCGTCCTGCGGTCCATCCCCGTGGTCGTGCTCACCACCTCCGAGGCCGACGAGGACGTGCGCAGCTCCTACGCGCTGCACGCCAACGCGTACGTGACGAAGCCGGTGGACTTCGACCGCTTCATCGACGTGGTGCGGCAGATCGACGAGTTCTTCGTCGAGGTGGTGCGGCTGCCGGGCCGGTGACGGCCGCCCGCCCGGGAAGCATCCCCGCGCCCCCGGTGTTGGGCACGGCAGGACGACGAGGAGGTGGAGCGTGCTCGACCCGAGCGAGCTGTACACGGTGGACGAGGACGTGGCGGAGGAGGTCCGCACGCGGGTGGTCGACGGTCGCGGGCCCGTGCTGGTGCACACCCTGCGGGGCTTCGTCGACGCGGGGCAGGCAGGTGCGACGGCGGCGGAGCACCTGACCTCGACGCTCCCGACGAAGCGCCTGGCGACCTTCGACGCGGACGCACTGGTGGACTACCGGTCGCGGCGTCCCCTCATGACCTTCGACGCCACGACGTGGACGAGCTACGACGCGCCCGAGCTCGTCGTGGACGTCGTGCAGGACGCGGAGGGCGTGCCCTTCCTGCTGCTGCACGGCGTGGAGCCCGACGTGCAGTGGGAGCGCTGGGTCGCGGCCGTGCAGGAGCTCGTGGAGCGCTTCGCCGTCCCCCTGACGGTCGGCGTCCACGGCATCCCCATGGGCATCCCGCACACGCGGCCGCTCACCGTGACCGCGCACGGGACGCGGCCCGAGCTCGTGGCGGACCGCACGCCGTGGTTCGGCACCGTGCAGGTGCCGGCGGCGGCGGGTGCCCTGCTCGAGCTGCGGCTGGGCCAGGCCGGCCACGACGCCATGGGCTACGCGGTGCACGTGCCCCACTACCTCGCGCAGTCGCCGTTCCCGCAGGCCGCGATCGCGGCGCTCGGGTGCGTCGAGCGCAGGACCGGCCTCGAGCTCGGCGTGGACCGGCTCGCCCCCGCGGCGGAGGAGACGATGCTCGAGGTCGAGCGGCAGGTGCAGGGCTCCGACGAGGTCGCGCAGGTCGTGCACGCGCTGGAGGAGCAGTACGACGCCTTCACCCGCAACCTCGGCCGCTCGAACCTCCTCGGGACGACGACGGAGCTGCCGACCGCCGACGAGCTCGGCGCGGAGTTCGAGCGGTTCCTCGCCCAGCAGGACGACGGCCAGGCGCGCTGACCTCGCGGGTCCCGCCCCACGGCGGACGGGTGCCGCGGTCCGGACCGGCGACGACCTGGGCGGGGACCATGGCGCCCGCGCGGCCCAGGTGCCAGGATGACCGGCGTTGCAGTGACGTACCGACGCTCGACGGTGAGGGGTCCGACGGACCCCTCACCACGGTTCGTGGCGGCTGCCGCCACGAGGCTGGACGTGGGGCATTGCGGCACGGCCGGGCGGTCCGCCCGGTCGCCACCGGCAGGACGAAGAGGACAGGCACATGGCACAGGGCGCGGTCAAGTGGTTCAACGCGGAGAAGGGCTTCGGGTTCATCGCCCAGGACGGCGGCGGAGCCGACGTCTTCGTCCACTACTCCGCCATCGACAGCTCCGGCTACCGCTCGCTCGACGAGGGCCAGCGCGTCGAGTTCGAGATCACGCAGGGTCCGAAGGGCCCGCAGGCCGAGGGGGTCCGCCCCCTCTAGGGCCGGTGGCCGCCGGTGCGGCCGCCACGTGACGGGTCGCCACCCCTCGGGGTGGCGGCCCGTCGCCGTGCTCGGCCGGCGCCGTGCCCGGCGTCGGTGCGCGACCGGTCGTCAGGGTCGCTCGGCGGGGTCGGCCGGGACCGGGCCGGCGTCGACGCGGGACGGGCCCGGGTCGACGAGGGGCGGGGCCGGGTCGACGAGGGGCGGAGCGGTGCCGACGAACCGCGCCACCTCCTCGCCGACGAGCAGCCGCGCCGGTGCCGGCAGGGACCGCACGCCCCGCGCGAGGTCGGGCCGCAGGAGGGGGGCGGGGTCGTCGGAGGCGACGAGCACGACGTTGCCGTGGCCCCGCCCGCGCAGGAGCCCCGGCTCGGCCACGGCGGCCACGTGCCCGAACGCCGTGCGCAGGGTGGCGAGCTCGCTGCGGGCGAGCGCGAGGGGCGCGCGGTCGGCGCAGTTGGCGAGCAGCACGCCGCCCGGCCGCAGCACCCGCGCGACCTCCGCCGCCACCTCGCGGGTGGTGAGGTGGGCCGGGGTCCGGTCGCCGGCGAAGACGTCGCGCACGACGACGTCGGCCGAGGCCGTCGGGAGCGCGGCGAGCACCTCCCGCGCGTCCCCGGTGCGGATGCGCAGCCGGGGCGCACGCGGCAGGTCGAACCAGCGCCGGGCCAGCTCGGGCAGGGCCGCGTCGAGCTCGACGGCCACCTGGCGGGAGCCGGGGTGCCGGGCGTCGAGGGCGCGGGCGAGGGCGCAGCCGCCGGCGCCGAGGTGCACGGCCCGGACGGGCGCGCCGTCGGGGGCCCACGCGGCGACGAGGAGCGCCATCTGCTGCATGTACTCGAAGTCGAGCCACGACGGGTCGTCGAGGTCGAGGGCCGAGCTGGGCACCCCGTTGACGAGCAGGGTCACCAGCGCCGGCCGCTCGGGGTCCACGAGGACCTGGGCGGTGCCCGTCGGGACGTCGACGGGTCCCTCGGGCCAGGGGCGTGTCGGTGGTCGGTGCGAGGGTGGTGTCCGGGTCGGTGACGACCGCCCGGCCGCGCGGTCGGTGCGGTCGCGGCGGCTCACCGGGGCGAGGGTACGGCAGCCGCCGCGGGGTCGTGGGACGGCGCCGGGTGTTGACGGCATCGAACAGGTGTTCGATGATGGAGAGACGGAGGTGGCTGTGATGGCACGGACGGTGACGGCGTTGCACAGGCCCGTCCCCGGGTCGGCGGGCCCGGTGGGCGTGGCGGCCGCGGGAGAGCCCGTCGCGCCCGCGCCGCTGGGCCACCGCGTGCTGACGCTGCTGGCCCGGGCGGACGGCGAGCTCGTCGCCGCACGGCTGTCGGCGGAGCCCTGGGAGGTCTTCACCCACGCGCACCTCGCCGCCCTGCGGGCCGCGGGCGCGGTCGTCGAGGCGCGGGGGGCGATGGGCGGGCGCCGCGGGGTGCGGACCGTGTGGGAGCTGCTGGAGCACGCGGCACCCGAGCTCGCCGCGTGGGCGCACCACTTCGCGGCGGCGGCATCCCTGCGGGCCGCGGTCGACGCGGGCCACCTCGGGGCGGTCGACGCGACACGGGCCGGGGACGCGCGTGCCGCCGCGGAGGACTTCGTCGACCTCGCGCGCGAGCTCCTGGAGTCCGGACCCGCCGCCGGCCCCGTCGCGCTGCCCGACCGGCGCGTCTCGTGAGCCGGGGCCCGCGCTCGGCCGCGGCGAAGCGCGACTGGGGGGACGACGAGGAGGGCTGCCACGTCCTGCACGTGGACATGGACGCCTTCTTCGCCTCCGTCGAGCTGGCGCGTCGGCCGCAGCTGCGCGGGCTGCCGGTCGTCGTGGGCGGTGCGCAGCGGGGCGTGGTCCTCGCGGCGACGTACGAGGCGCGGGCCTTCGGCGTGCACTCCGCCATGCCCATGGGCGCCGCCCTGCGCCTGTGCCCGCAGGCGGTCGTCGTGCCGCCCGACCACGCGGCGTACACGGAGGTGTCCCGCGGCGTCATGGCCCTGCTGGGCGACGTGACCGCGATCGTCGAGCAGGTCAGCGTCGACGAGGCCTTCCTCGACGTGTCCGGCGCCCGCCGCCGGATGGGGCCGCCGACCGTCATCGCCGCCGCCATCCGGCAGGCCGTCCGGGAGCGGTACGGCATCACCTGCTCCGTCGGGATCGCCGCGACGAAGTTCGTCGCCAAGCTCGGCTCCGGCCACGCGAAGCCCGACGGCGTGCTGCTGGTGCCCCGCGCCGCGACGGTCGACTTCCTGCGGACCCTGCCCGTCGGGGCCCTGTGGGGCGTCGGGGAGCGGACGGAGGCGGCGCTGGCGCGGTGGGGCATCCGGACGGTCGCCGAGCTCGCCGACTCCGACGTCGCCACGGTGCAGCGCGCGGTCGGCCGCTCGGCCGGTGCCCACCTGCACGACCTGTCGTGGGGCCGCGACCCGCGCCCGGTGCAGCCGCAGCGGACGGAGAAGTCGGTCGGGGCGGAGGAGACCTTCGTCGAGGACGTCCACGACCTGGCCGTGGTCGAGGCGAAGGCGCTCGAGCTGGCCGACCGGTGCGCCTCGCGGCTGCGCCGGCAGGGGTTCGCCACGCGGACGGTCAGCGTGAAGGTGCGCACGTCGGACTTCCGCACGCTCACGCGGTCGCGCACGCTGGCGACGCCGACGGACGTGGGGCGCGAGATCTTCCTCGCCGCCCGGGCCCTGCTCGCGGCGGCGGACCTCGGCGGGCTGCCCGTGCGGCTCGTCGGGGTGCGCGCGGAGGGCCTCGTGCCGGTCGCCGAGGTCGCCTGGCAGCCCACGCTCGAGGAGTCCACCCACACCGTCGAGGGGCCCGGCGGCGGCCGTCCGGACGCCGCCGCCGGGGCCGGCCGCGAGCCGTCGGGGAGCCCCGTCGGCGCGCGCCGCGAGGCGGAGCGGGCGATGGACCGGGTGCGTGCCCGCTTCGGCGCCGCGGCCATCCGACCGGGCCTGGAACCTGAGCATGCGCCCGATCGTTCGACTACCACGTTCGTTCCCGCCGATCTATCCTGAACCCGACCGACACACCGACGTCGGCACGCACACGGGAGTCGCCATGCCCCTCTCTGAGTACGAGCAGCGCGTGCTCGAGCAGATGGAACGCCAGCTGACCTCTGACGACCCTCGGCTCGCGAACACGCTCACGCAGCGCTCCCACCGGTCGGTGGGACGTTGGGTCGTCGCGGGGGTCGGCACCGCCGTCGGCCTCCTCCTGCTCGTGCTCGGAGCAGCGAGCGACGGCGCGGTCTGGCTGGGCGTGATCGGCTTCGTCCTCATGTTCGCCTCGGTCGCCTTCGCCTTCTCCGAGCCCCGTCGGGGTCGTGGCACCGCTGCCCCGGCCGCCGTCAAGGGCACGCGGCCGGCACCGGCGCCCGCGCGCACGGCCCCGAAGCGGGGCTTCATGTCGAAGTTCGAGGAGCGCTGGGACCGGCGCCGGGACCAGGGCGGTCGCTGACCGACCCGCGCAGCACGACCCGAGAGGGCGGTGGCCGACGGCCACCGCCCTCCGTCGTCCGCGGCGAGAGCGGTGACGGGGGCTGGTGACCGCCCCGCGTCGCCGCGGGGGGAGGGCCGACGGCCGTCGGACACCGCCGGTGCGTCGTGCCCCGCCCGCCCGACGAGGCACGGGCGGCCCCGCCCCCGGCGGGGGCGGCGCCCTGGGCGCCCCGCCTCGACTCAGGAAGAGGCGGAGCCCGCGGGCACCGACGTCGGCGTCGCGCCGGTCGTCCCGTCGCCCGTCGTCCCGCCGTCCGTCGTCCCGCCGCGCCGGCGGACCGCCTCGTCGACGCCGGCGAGGACGACGTCCCGCAGCCGCGCGAGCTCGTCGGGGTCGGCGGCGGTGGCGAGGCCGGGGGAGTAGCGGTGGCGCTCGACGCCGGCCGCCAGGGTGCGCAGCGCAGCCCCGGCCGCCTCCGGGAGCGGCCGGCCCGCACGGCCGAGCACCGTGCGCTCCACCTCGGCGGGGGCGGCACGGGGCGTCGCGGACCCCGGCCACGCGATGGACCGTCGCGCGAGGTCGGACCGCAGACGCTCCCAGCTCTCGTCGGGGTCGCGCGGGACGGGCACCCGCGCCCGCCGGACCAGCGCCGCCGCTCCCGCACCGACGAGCAGGGTGAGCAGCACCACGAGGGGCGGCACCCAGGACGTGCCCCCGGCGGCGCGCCCGGTGCCCGGCCCGGCCGAGGCGCTCGCGCTCGGGCCCGTCGTCGGGGCGGCGCTCGCCGACGCGCCCGCGCCCGGTGCGGCCGTGGCGGGGACCTCGTCCTCGGGGGGGGGTCCGTCGGCGCCGGCTGCCGGCGGCGTGGTCCACACCGGCGCGGTGCCCGTCTGGACCGCCGGGGTGGGCTCGAAGCGGACCCACCCGTACCCGGGGAAGTACAGCTCGGGCCAGGCGTGCGCCTGCTGGCCCGTCACCGACCGCGTCGAGGTGCCGACCTCCGCCCCGGGCAGGAAGCCGACGCCGACGCGCGCGGGGATGCCGAGCGTGCGGGACATCACGGCCATGGCGGTGGCGAACTGGACGCAGTAGCCGCGCTGGGACTGCAGGAAGTCCCACACGGCGTCGTCGCTGGTCGCGGTGGAGACGCGGGTGTCGTAGGTGAAGTTCGCCGCGGACCGGAACCAGGTCTGGAGGGCGGCGGCCTGCTCGAACGGCGACGCGGCGTCGCGGGTGATCTCGGCGGCGAGGGCGCGGACGTCCTCCAGGCGTGCCGTCGCCGGAAGCTGGAGGTAGTCCTCCGTGGCCCCGGGCGGCGGCGCGACGGCGACCTGCGCGAGGTCCTCGGCCCGCAGCTCCGGCACCCGGACCGTCATCTCGTAGCGCAGGCCGTCGCGGGTGGGCCGCCCGCCGATGACCTCGTCGCGCGCGACGTCGTACCGCCACTGCTCGGGTGCCTGGAGGGCCCGCTGGGTGGTGGCGATGGGCAGGCGCGTCTCGTCGAGCTGCCGGACCTCGACCGCCACGCGGACGACCGCGTCCGTCGGCACGGTGGTGCCGCGGTCGCCCCCGAAGACGGAGTCGGGCACGTCCTCGAGGCCGGACGCCTCCGTCCGGCGCCAGGAGCGGCCGTCGAACTCGGCCAGGGTGAACGCGCGCAGCGGGCCGACGGCCGCCGCGAGGTCGGTCGGCGGCGGGTCGTCGCCGGCGTCGAGCACGCTGAGGGAGTACCGCATCACCTCCTGGGCCGAGCGCGAGCCGAGGCTCTCGCGCAGGTCGAGCTCGTCGCTGAGGGTGAGGGGCCCGACGGGCTCGAGCCCGAGGTCGGGCAGCTCGAGGCGGGACCACGCGGGCAGCGTGGCGAGACCGCCGGCCGCGAGCGGGGTGGCGATCGCGGCGAGCGCGACGACGACCAGCGCGCTCACGGTCGCCGGCCCGGCCCGTCGGCGGGCGGCCGCGCGGGCCCCGCCGGGCACGCGCCGGTCCTCCCGACCGCGGTCCCACGCCAGGAGCAGGAGCCAGGGCAGCCCCGCCGCCCACAGGGCGCTGCCCGGCGCGGCGACGCCGAGCGTCACGGTGGGCACCCACAGGAGCAGGAGCGGCACGCCCGCCAGCGCCGGAGTCCGCGCCGCGACGGCGAGGGCGTCGACGAGGAGCAGCACGAGGCACGCGCCGCCGACGACGAGCAGGTCGCTGCCCGTGGTGCCCCGCAGCGGCACCACCCCGACCTGGATGGCGCGGACGCCCTCGAGGGCGACGTCCACGGCGCGCCCCACGGCCGCCGGGGTGGGCAGGCCGGCCCCGCCGTCGACCCCGCCGCGGGCGACGACGACCGCGAGGACCAGCGCCCCGAGCCCGACGAGGTCCGGCACCCAGGGGGAGCGCGCGCCGAGGACGGCGCGGACGCCGGCCACCAGCGCGCCCAGCAGCACGAGCGCGACCCAGGCGCCACCGCGCCAGCCGCCGGGCTCGAGGAGGTTGCCCAGCGCCAGCACGGCGCCGCCCGCGGCCGCGACCGACAGCGCCGTCCCCAGGGCGGGCCAGGCGGCTCCCGCCACGGGGCCGGAGCGGCCGGCGCCTGCCCGCGGGGGTGCGGTGCCGCGGGTCGGCCCCGTGCCCGTGGCGGCCGCGGCGGACGGACGTGGTCCGCCCCCGCCGCCGGGGCGGGCCGCGGTGCTCGTGCTCATCGTGCCTCCGTCAGGAGCCGGTCCCACGTGCGTTCGACGGGCTCGCCGACCCGGGCCGCGACGGCCCGCCACCCGGCGCGGCCCAGGGACTCCACCGTGAGGTCGGCGCGCGCGGAGTCCTCGGGCGTCGGCGCGTGCCGCACGACGGCCCAGCCCTCCGCCGACGCCGCCAGGCGCGCCAGGTCCAGGCCCAGGCCGGCGTCCTCGTCCGGTGCGCTGCGGTGGCGCTCGGGCAGGGGGCCGAGCACCGCCAGGACGAGCTCGCGCTCGGGGGCGACGACCGCGAGGGCCCGCAGCGCCCGGCCGAGGGCGTCGCGCGCGGTGGCCTCCGCCACCGCCGGCGCCACGTCCACGCAGGCGTCGAGCACGGCCGCGCGGGCCTCGGGGCCGGTGGCGGGGTGCGCGTACGCCGCCCGCACGGCACCGGACCCGGCGGGGCCGTGCGCACCGGCGCGCTCCCGGCCGCCGTGCGCGTCCCGACGGTCCCGCCGCCCGGCGGCGCCCGGCGCGGAGCCGTCGTCGGGCTCGGCCACGACGAGCCGGACCGGGTGCCCCGCGTCGAGGAGGGCCAGGCCCATGGAGCAGCCGAGCACGATCGCCCACTCGAGCGCGTCGTCGTCGACGGGCACGTCCAGCAGGACCGTCGCGGGCCGCGTGCCGGAGCGCTCGTCGGTGCGGACCACGAGCTCGCCGAGGCGGGCGCTCGTGCGCCAGTGCACGCGGCGCAGGTCGTCGCCCTCGCGGTAGTCGCGCAGCGCGGCGTCGTCGGCGGCGGGGGACAGGGCGCCGAGGGCCGCCCGCTCGGGCTCGGCGGGCAGCGTGTCGCGCGGCGCGGCCAGCGGCACGGTGCGCGGCCAGACGCGGACGGCCGTCACCCCGCCCACCGCGCGGCGCACGCGCACCACCCCGAACACGTCGGTGCGCGTGACGGTGAGGGGGCCCAGCTCCCAGACGCCACGGCGCACGGGGTGCACAGTGCTCGTCAGCGCGGCGCCGAAGGGCACCCGGGCGGCCCGGATGGCGAGCGGGCGCCCGCCCTTGAGCTCCTCGTCGGCGCCCTCGTGCAGGCGGGCCCCGACGAGCACGCTCCCCGTGGCGTCGTACGGCGTGCGCACGAGGGTGCGGACGGTGGCGGGCTCGCCGGCGGTCGGCGTGGCCGGGCGCGTGCTGCGGGCCACCTCGATCCGGGCCCGGCCGCGACCGGGGTCGCGCAGGGCGGACACGACGACCGCCGCCGCGACGACGAGCAGGGCGACGGTGCCCACCTGCACCACGTCGTCGGCGCCGAGCAGCGCGCCGACCACGAGCAGGACGACCCCGGCGAGCAGGAGGGCGACCCCCCGCGCCGTCGGCCGCAGGTGCATCAGGGGGCGGCCCGCCGCCCGCGCGCCCCGGCCAGCGGGGTCGCCGACGGCACGGGCACCGACGCGAGGAGCGAGCGCACGACGTCGCTCGTGTCGCGCCCCGACAGGCGCGCCTGCGTGCTGGGGAGCAGGCGGTGCGCGAGGACGGGCTCCGCGAGCTCCTGCACGTCGTCGGGGAGGACGTGGTCGCGGCCGGCGATCGCGGCGAGCGCCTTCGCGGCCCGCAGCAGCTGGACCGAGGCGCGGGGCGAGGCGCCCAGGCGCAGGCCCGGATCGTCGCGCGTGGCGGACACGAGGTCGACGACGTACCGCTTCACCGCGGGGGACGCGTGGAGGCGACGCGCGACCCCGACGAGGCGCTGCACCTCGTCGGCGTGCGTCACCGGCTGGAGCGTGTCGAGCGGGTCGCCGTCCTCGTTGCGGTCGAGCAGCTCGACCTCCGTGAGGGCGTCCGGGTAGCCCACGGACAGCCGCGCCATGAAGCGGTCCCGCTGCGCCTCGGGGAGGGGGTACGTGCCCTCCATCTCGACGGGGTTCTGCGTCGCCACGACGAAGAAGGGCCGCGGCAGGGGGTACGTGGTGCCGTCGACGGTCGCCTGCGCCTCCTGCATGCACTCGAGGAGGGCGGCCTGCGTCTTGGGGGAGGCGCGGTTGATCTCGTCGCCGATCACGACGTGCGCGAACACGGGACCGGGCCGGAACTCGAACTCCTGCGTCTGCGGCCGGAAGATCGTCACGCCCGTGAGGTCGCTGGGCAGCAGGTCCGGGGTGAACTGCACGCGGCCGACGGAGCAGTCGATGGAGCGCGCGAGCGCCTTCGCCAGCGTCGTCTTGCCCAGGCCGGGCACGTCCTCGAGGAGGAGGTGGCCCCCCGCGAGCAGCACGGCCAGGCTCGTGCGGACGAGCTCCGGGCGCCCCACGACGACGGTCTCGACCGCCGCGGCCATGCGCGCCGCCACGGTGGCGAGCTGCTCGATCTCGGGCGGGGCGGGCGGTGCGGTCGGTGCGATCGTCATGGGCGCTCCTCGGCGGTTGGCGGAATCGTACGTGGCCGGATCGTGACCTGCGCCACGGCGACCGGGTGAGAGCTCAGCGGGGCCGTGCCCGCCCAGCGGCCCTCCCCGCCCCGCACCCCGCTCCCACCCCCGTCCCGACCCCCCACCTCCCCCCACCCGTCGGCGGCCGGCCGCTCCGACGTGACGGGCCGCCCCTCCCACCTCCCTCCACCGCGACCCCGTGCACCGGGGCGGACGCCCGCGGCCACCACCGGCGCGTCCCCGGACGGGCGGCCGTCCTGCTCCGCCACCACCCGGCGCCCTGCCGTGCACGCGCGCCGCGACCCGTGACGCCGCGAGGACGGCTCGGCGCCCCTCCACATCGCCCCACCGCCGCTGACCTCGACCTCCGGACCGGGCAGGGGGACGCGCCGGGGGAGCGGGGGGCGGGAAGGGGGGACAGGTGGAGGGATGTGGAGTACCGTGGGGGCATCGGGAGGACCGGGGAGCAGGGAGGCGGGGGTGAGCGATGAGCCGGTGGTCGGTGGCGTCCTCGGCCTCGGCGCGCCGTTCCTCGGCACCTACACCCCGCGCCTGGACGAGAAGGGCCGCGTCGTCCTCCCGGCCAAGTTCCGCGCCCGTCTGGCCGGGGGTCTCGTCATGACCCGCGGGCAGGAGCGCTGCCTGTACCTCCTGCCGCCGGAGGAGTTCGGCCGCATCCACGGGGCGCTCAGCAGCAACCCGCTCCTCAACCGCCAGAGCCGCGACTACCTGCGCGTCTTCCTCTCCGGCGCGAGCGACGAGCTCCCCGACAAGCAGGGGCGCCTGTCGATCCCGCCGGTCCTGCGCCGGTACGCGGGCCTCGAGCGGGACGTCGCCGTCATCGGCACGGGCAACCGCGTCGAGATCTGGGACCTCCCCTCGTGGGAGACCTACCTCGCCGAGAAGGAGGCGGGCTACGCCGAGGCCGCGGAGGAGGGCTTCCCCCAGGGCGCCTTCTGACCGGCCCCCACCCCGCTCCACCCCGCCCCACCGACTCAGCACCACCCGGCCGCGCAGGACCCGGCACCGGCCGCCCGACGAGACCTCCCGCCGACCCCGTGACGCCACTTCCCCGGCGCCAGGGGGTCGGAGGGGGATCTGGCCGGGCGGCGGAGGGGCCGCCCGGCCTGCCACACGGCCCCGGCCCCCCGTCGACGGGGACCGGGGGCAGCACCCCCCGCACAGGCACCACCAGCAGGACCACCAGCACGAGCACCAGCAGCAGGGCACGCAGGACGCCGGCAGGACCAGGGCGCAGGACCAGGACGCGGGACCACGCCGCAGCGCGGGACGGAGGGGTCGATGGGCGAGCAGAGCCCGGCCGAGCGGCACCTGCCCGTCCTCCTCGACCGCTGCGTCGAGCTGCTCGCCCCCGCCCTCGCGGGGCCCGGCGCCGTGCTCGTCGACGCGACCCTCGGGATGGGCGGGCACGCGGAGGGCGTGCTGCGCGCGCTGCCGGACGTGCGCGTCGTCGGCCTCGACCGCGACCGGGAGGCGCTGGCCCTCGCCGGCGCACGCCTGGCGCCGTTCGGCGACCGGTTCACCGGCGTGCACGCGGTGTACGACGAGATGCGCGACGTCCTCGACGACCTCGGCCTGCCCGCCGTCCAGGGCGTGCTCATGGACCTCGGCGTCTCCTCCCTCCAGCTCGACGAGGTGGAGCGGGGCTTCTCCTACGCCCGGGACGCCCCCCTCGACATGCGCATGGACACCTCCGGGGGCGCGACCGCCGCGGACGTCCTCAACGCCTACGACGAGCGGGAGCTCGTGCGGGTCCTGCGGGAGTACGGCGAGGAGCGCTTCGCACCGCGCATCGCCCGCGCGGTGGTGCGGGCCCGCCAGGAGCGCCCGCTCGAGCGCACGGCCGAGCTCGTCGACCTCGTCCGGGCGAGCATCCCCGCGGCGGCCCGGGCGACGGGAGGGCACCCCGCCAAGCGCACCTTCCAGGCCCTGCGCATCGAGGTGAACGGCGAGCTCGAGGTGCTCGAGCGGGCCGTGCCCGTCGCGGTGGACGTGCTCGCCGTCGGCGGCCGCATCGTCGTCGAGGCGTACCAGTCGCTCGAGGACCGCATCGTCAAGCGCGCTCTCGCCACCGGCGCGACCTCGAGCACGCCCCCCGGCCTGCCGGTCGAGCACCCCGACGACGCGCCGTACCTGCGCCTGCTCACCCGCGGCGCGGAGGAGGCGGACGCGGCCGAGCTCGCCCGCAACCCCCGCGCGCAGTCCGTCCGGCTGCGCGCCGCCGAGCGCGTGCGGGCCACCCCGGCGGCCCGGCGACCCGGCCGGGCGCGCGGGGCGGGCGACCGCCGG